>CAUVBV010000001.1:0-192683 GCA_963550405.1 uncultured Atopobium sp.
CGTCATGTATACGTCTTTTTGACAGATTATCTGTCATAGGTGTGTTTTGAACTGCCTCCTATTTCTCGTGTCCAAGAAATGGGAGGCAGTTCATTGCGGGCTGGATGGGTTTCTCGCCTTGGATTTGATACAGAAAAAGACGTGAGAGTTTGTCTCTCACGTCTTTCTTGTTAGCTTGATTTGCGTACGGAATTTGTGTGCGCTGCTAATGTATGCGACTCGATTACTCGCTGAACTCTAGGAATGCACGGTAACCGCGATATGCCTCAAAGATGTCAGCCTTGTTTGCAACCTCCCAAGGTGCGTGCATGGAGAGTACAGGAACGCCGCAGTCGATGACGTGCATGCCGTATTTTGCCAGCATATATGCGATAGTTCCGCCGCCACCAGCGTCAACGCGGCCAAGCTCAGCGGTCTGGAACTGGACGCCAGCGTTGTCCATAATGCGACGAATCAGTGCAACGTATTCGGCATCGGCATCGTTAGAGCCGAACTTACCGCCACTACCAGTGAACTTGTTGAATGCAAGGCCGTGACCCATGATGGCGGAGTTCTTGATTTCAAAGCTACCCGCAAAGCTAGGATCATAACCAGCAGAAACGTCGCTAGAGAGCATGTAGGAGTTGGCCATGCAGCGGCGCAGAGAAAGTGGGGACTCAAAACCAGCAAGCGCCAGAACCTCTGCCATGATGTTCTCAAAGAAGAGAGAGTTCATACCAGTAGCGCCAACGGAGCCAATCTCTTCCTTATCGGTCAGGATGGTGACGGAGGTACGAGCAGGAGTATCGCACTCAAGCTGCGCAATTAGGGAAGGGTAGGAGCAGCTGCGGTCGTCGTGACCGTAGCCCAAAATCATGGAGCGGTCAAAGCCCATGTCGCGAGCAGGTCCTGCAGGAACAATCTCAAGCTCAGCTGAGAGAAGATCTGCCTCCTCAATGCCGTAGAGGTCCTTCAGGATGTTGATGACGTTAGCCTTAACAGCTTCCTTTGGCTCGTCGCCCTCTGCATCAGCGGGTTTCTCGCCATTTTGGCCCCAAACAAGTGGGCGGTTGCCAATAATGAGGTCGAGCATCTCGCCCTCGATGACCTTGGAAGCAGTCTTTCCAAGTTGCTCAGCGCTCAAGTGGATGAGAAGGTCGGAGATGCAGAAAACGGGATCGGTTGGATCCTCACCAATGCATACGTTTACGACGCTACCGTCTTTAAGTGCAAGAACGCCGTGAATTGCCAGAGGAATGGTGACCCACTGGTACTTCTTGACGCCGCCGTAGTAGTGGGTGTCAAAGGTTGCCAGCTCGTTGCGCTCCTCAAGAGGATTCTGCTTGACGTCCAGGCGAGGGGAGTCGATGTGAGCACCAAGGATGTTTAGGCCCTCTTCCAGGGATTTGGTACCAATCTGGACAAAGATGACGGACTTGCCGCGAATGTCTGCATAGACTTTGTCGCCAGCCTTGAGGGTTTTACCTGCAGCGACGGCGTCAGAAAGCTTAACGTAACCTGCTGCCTCGGCAAGCTTGATAGCGCTTGCGGCGCACTCGCGCTCAGTCTTGTTCTCGGAGATAAAGTTTCTGTAGCCCTCGGTAAACGACTGGAGCTTCTCCAGGTCCTCCGAGGTGTACTTTTTCCATGCGTTTGTGGTTTCCATACCCATCCTTTCTGTAGCAAGCCCTGTGTGAGCTGCTGCTTGTTGTTGCTGTTAGGTGCGTCGCGGAGGCCGCGAAGGCGGCTGCTGCGCCGGCGGCTGCTGCGCGGCGGCAACCGCTGCGCCAGCAGTCTTGCGACCGCGACTTAGTTGCCTCCGTTGGAGCTGTTTGAGCCAGAACCGTTAGATCCGCTGGTAGAACCATTGCCGGAGCCGGAGTTCTGATTGGAACCAGAATTGCTGTTTGAGCTGCCCGTTCCGGAGTTGTTGTTGGAAGAGTTACTCTCAGACGAGCTGCTTGAGCTGCTAGAGTCGCTGGTCTTTTCCGAGCTAGACGAGCTGTCGGAGCTGGTGGTCTCTGATTTCTTGGAGTCAGTGCTCTCCGAAGAGGAATCCTTGGAATCAGTGGACTTGCTTGACTCGTCGGTCTTCTCGCTAGAAGAGCTGGAATCGTCTTTCTTATCCGTCGAATTGCTGGTATTCGTAGTTTTTTCCGTCACAACTGGGGTTGTGCTGACCTTTGGTCCCAAGCCAGATCCGTCGGTGATATAGCTGAGGAACATTGCATAAAGAATGACGGCAGAAATGGTAAAGATAATTGAAATAATGGTCACGATAGTCAGCGCTCTTACGCGCTTGCGAGAAAGCTGTGGCGTGCGATTTACCTGCGACGATTGTCCCGCGGTAGAAGCAGCGTTGGAATAATAATCGCGAGAAGGTGCGTATTGAGGTCGAGGCATGTACTGCGTGCCCTCGAGCGTGTTCTGATTGCTGTCAGAATATGTCTGCTGGTTATAGTCATCGTTGTCGCTATTACGGAACTTGTGCGTGGAGCGCCTGATAACGTTCTGGTAAATCTGCGAAGCAAGCGCCGACGCAGCAGCACCAACAGCCACGCCGATGATTGAACCAGCAATACCAATCTGGTTTGACAACACAAATGCGGTTACCGCAGCAAGCGACGTTGCCAAAATTTGGGTAATCGAGACGTCCTTAAGAAGGCCGGGCTTCTCGTTTGTTGCCTCATCTGTAGGCTGAGCAGGCGAAGCTAATCGAGTTTTGTCTGCATCAAAGTGCTTATAGCTCACAAGATGCTCCTTTCTTCGAACTGATAGCCTACCTCATTTTTGTGAAGAAGTAATGTTTCGTCGCTAAATCGCAACATCAGTTGGCGAGAAACCCGTCGGATTGCTTGTCCGAGCGCGCCTGGGTTTCTCGACTGCGCATGCGTTGGGACGCTCAATCAAGTGCGTCGGGTTTCTCGCGGTGTTTTGTTAAAAACGACCGTATCAAAGGTGATGAAACAAGGTATCATTTATATGTATCAGTTTTCCGTCAAACGGAGGTTTAGCATGCTTGTAAGCGCAAAAGCCATGCTCCAGAGTGCCGAGAAGGGTCACTATGGCATCGGCGCATTCAACGAGAACAACCTTGAGTGGACCGCAGCAATCCTTGATGCAGCAGAAGAGCTTCAGTCTCCTGTCATCATTCAGTGCACCAGCGGCGCAGCAAAGTGGCAGGTAAGCTACCGCGTTGTCGCAGATATGGTTCGTCGTCTTGTTGAGGACAAGAACATCACTGTTCCAGTTGCTCTCCACCTTGACCACGGTTCATACGAGGATGCATTCAAGTGCATCGAGGCTGGATTTACTTCCATCATGTACGATGGTTCTCACGAGCCTGATTTTGAGACCAACCTTAAGCGCACCGAAGAGGTCGTAAAGGCAGCTCACGCAAAGGGTATTTCTGTTGAGGCTGAGGTCGGCGGCATCGGCGGCACCGAGGACGGCGTTACCGCTAAGGGTGAGCTTGCTGATCCTGAGCAGTGCGCAAAGATTGCTGACCTGGGCGTTGACTTCCTTGCATGCGGCATCGGCAACATTCACGGCATTTACCCAGCTAACTGGGAGGGCCTCTCCTTTGACCAGCTCAAGGCTATCAAGGAGCGCGTCGGTGATCTTCCACTTGTTCTTCACGGTGGCACCGGCATTCCTGTAGAGCAGGTTCAGAAGGCTATCTCTATGGGCATCTCCAAGATCAACGTTAACACCGATCTTCAGCTTGTCTTTGCTGAGGCAACTAAGAAGTACGTCGAGGCTGGCCTTGTTGACAACGGCAAGGGCTACGATCCTCGTAAGCTCCTGAAGCCTGGTCGTGAGGCAATCGTCGAGCGCACCAAGGAGCTCATCCGCGAGTTTGGTTCCGACGGTAAGGCTTGGAACTAACCTTCGGCATGCGCTGAGCGCGGGCGTCGATGCGATGCGCGCGATGCGACGGCGCGTTCTTGCTGCTAGTTAAAGCAACGGACCTGGATTTTCTCCAGGTCCGTTTTTTGTTGGGCGCAGTATGCGCGAAAGACGCGCACTTAGCACGCCCTTCTCGCGAGAGGCGGTTGATGTGTTTGATGTGAGCCTGAATTTCTCGCCAAGTCTGAACGATTTGCCGGATTTTCTCACCATGTCTGAGTAATTTGCCTGTTTTTCTCGCCTTATCTGAGTGATTTTGTTCAGACTTGTTAAACATTTCAGGCTCAGTTTCATGAAAGAGAAGCGCGCAAGCCGCTTGGTCAAGTTCGCATTTCGGACTAGCGTCAATTAACATGTAATACTCATTTGCGTCATGCAGTATGGAGAAGAATACTCATTTAAATATGGAATTCTAATTTTGTCACTTATTTGTCACGAAATTGAGAAAATACATTTATTTAGCGGTCTAATCTTTGTAGCAGGACTTTTATAAGATGATATTTTAAGGTGTTTTTAATCTATCTGCGGAAATAAGGTATTAATCAAATATTCGTAGGTTTTTTGTTGTTTTGCTTATTTGACTTTTAGAAATACTATTCCCATATGGAATATTACCTTTCACATACATCTGCTCTACAAATTTATCGTGCTTTGCGAACACGGAGACACGAACTCTTAACTCATGGATTTAATGAGTATCTAAATAAGTTCAATTTAGATGCTAGACAATTATTGACCAAAGATGATATTCCTTATCGTGATTTGGTTAGAGCTATTAATGACGAGTTGCTAGTAGATTATGGTATTGAACTTAAAAATCCAGTTGAAATTACTGTGAGCAATAAAAAGAATTCCTGTGCTTATGAAGGAATTCATTTTCATGTTGATACATGTGCTTCGCTTAACTCTGTAATAAAACTGAATATAAGCAGCTTTTCAGTTTTAATTTCATCTCCATTTGAATTGCTGTTTCAAATGGCTTCTAAATTGAGCCTGTTTGAACTAGTACTCCTCATTTCAGAATTCCAAGGACGTTTTGTTATTGATGCGTCAACAGGAGAATTGCAGTCAAATTGGTATACGCCTCTTTTTAAAAAGTCAGAATTACTTGCATATCTCACCAAAAAGAAAGGTGTTAGATCTTTTAGAAAAGTAAAGGCTGCGGCAGATTTGTCTGTTGAAAATGCAGCTTCGCCGATGGAGGTTAAACTGGCACTTCGAGCTTTATTGCCAGTGTATAAAGGTGGATATGCTATTCCATGCGTTGAGTTAAACAAAGAATTTGAGATACAAAATATGTCAGGTATCAAATCTCAAAAGAAAAATCGTGCAATCGATCTACTTCTATCCAGCGGTGTATCAAATGCACGAGGTACTCAAAATGTAGCACTTGAATATAACGGATCTGTTCATGAATCGATTGATGCCGCAGACAGGGACTACAAACGAAATAACGAACTTTTAGCTGCTGGTATAGAAGAGTTTGTAATTAGCAAAAATGAATATGACGATATCGTTTTTATGGATAATCTATTTACGGTCATTCGCTCTAGGCTAAATCTACCAAGAAGACATACATCTTCAAAACAAAGGCAAATTGAAAGAGAGAAAAGAATTAAATTGTGGAAAGAGTTAGAAAAGATTTAGAAATACTAACTTGAATCTACGATAAATTCTTCAAGCCTAGGAAATCGTTCAAGCCCTAGGAAATCGATCAAGCCCTAGGAAATCAGAGCCTGAATAACTTACCAAGTCTGAGTAAAATCGCTCAGACTTGGTGAGAAAAACCGGCAAATCACTCAGACATGGTAAGAGAATCCGGCAAATCGTTCAGACATGATGTGATTTTCAGGCGCACACTCGGCGCACTCCCGGTGCGCTCTTCTCGTGAGAAACCCGGTGCGCTCCGGGGTCTTCTCGCTGTGCAAGCCTCACCGCACACGACAATAAAAGCGCAGCTTAAACGCTTACTCAGCAGCGGGATTGTCGGCGGGGGAGACGTGCATATTGCCTTCGTTGCGGGCAATGTCCGCGAGCGTCTTGCTGTCCAGGAAACTGGAGGTCATGCGGCCAAGGTCGCGCCAGATGTTGATGGTGGTGCAGGACTCCATCTGAGGGCAAAGCGTGGTGTTTGTGCAGTTCAGGCAGCTAGCAGGAGCAAGATTGCCCTCGGCCGCGCGAAGAATCTCACCCAGCGTGTAGTCCTCGGGCTTGCGCGTGAGTCGATAGCCGCCGCCCTTTCCACGCAGACTCTCGACGTATCCAGCCTTGTGCATCAGTGCAATGACCTGCTCAAGGTACTTGCGCGAGATGTTCTGGCGCTCGGAAACATCGCCCAGCGAGACCCAGCCGTCGTGAACGGCCAGGTCAGCCATTGCGCGAAGCGCGTACATTCCCTTTGTAGAGAACATTCCGGCCACGACTACTCGCCGTCCTTGGCGCTGCCGCTATCCGCGTCCTCGGTGGTAGATGCGCCAGCTGCGGCGGAACCGCTGTTGTGAGCCTCGAGCATCTCCTCGAGCGTGTGCCATGCCAGCTCAGCGCACTTAACGCGTGCAGGCATGTGTGCGATGTCGTGCAGAATGTTGGCGTCTTCCAGCTGGTCAAGCACGGCCTCGTCGGTCTCTTCTCCGCGAATCATGCGTCCGAAGAGTTTGCAGAGCTCAATGGCCTCTTCTGGAGTGCGGTCAATCATCAGGTCGCTCATAATGTCGGCGGACGCCTGAGAGATTGCGCATCCGCTACCCACAAAAGCAGCCTCGGCAATCTTTCCGTCCTCAATACGCACGGAAAACGTCAGCTCATCGCCACAAGAAGGGTTAACGCCCTCGTGAGAAACGGTAGGGTTGTCCATCTGATATTTGTAATCGGGGTGAGAAACGTGGTCCATAAACTCAGCGTTATACAGGTCGTTTGCTGCCACTTATTTCAACTCCTTGTTTATTTGTTGCTGACCGCGCTGCCAAAGATCTTCCATACCTGGTTAAGACCCTCGATGAGCTGGTCAATATCGTGTTTATCGTTGTAGAACGCAACAGATGCGCGGCAGGTGCTGGACTCGTGCAGCTCAATCAAAAGCGGCTCGGCACAGTGATGACCAGCGCGAATGCAAACGTTGTTCATGTCTAGGATGCTCGAGACGTCGTGTGGATGAACGCCGCGCACGTTAAACGCCACAGCACCCACGTGATTCTGTCCCAGCTTGGAGCCAACGATGTCAACAAAGTCCAGCGTGCACAGTTGCTGCACCAAGTACCTGGCGAGAAGTTCTTCTCGCTTCTCGATCTTTGCCATGTCCAAGCCGTTGAGGTATTCGACAGCGACGCCGGTAGCATAGATACCTGCGGCGTCCTGCGTGCCTGCCTCAAACTTCTCGGGAACAGGAGCCCAAACGGCACTGGTCTCGGTGACAGAATCGATCATCTCGCCGCCGGTAAGGAATGGCGGCATGGCATCAAGCAGCTCGGCGCGGCCCCAGAGCACGCCAATGCCCATAGGTCCGCACATCTTGTGTGCCGAGAAAGCCAGCAAATCGCAGTCAAGATCGTGCACGTCAATAGGGATGTGAGGTGCAGACTGAGCGGCGTCGACAACCATGTAGGCGCCCATAGTGTGAGCGCGCTTGGCAATGGCCTTGATGTCGTTGCGAGTGCCCAGCACGTTAGAGACGTGTGTGACAGACACAATCTTTGCTCGCTCGGTGATCTTTGACGCAATCTCTTCAGGCGTAATCTGGTACTGAGAGTTCATACGCAGGTACACCAGGTTGGCGCCAGTAGCTTTGCAAATCTGCTGCCAAGGGATGATATTAGAGTGGTGCTCCATGATGGAAATGACCACGTCATCGCCTGGCTTGAGCGCATAGCGACCAAGGCTTGAAGCAACCAGATTAAGCGCCTCAGAAGTGTTGCGCGTAAAGATAATCTGACGGTCTTCTGGCTTGCCGTTTTTATCGACAGCGCAAATGAACTTTGCAATCGAAGCGCGAGCACCCTCGATAGCTGCGGTTGCTTCCACACTCCAACGATACAGTCCGCGTAGAGCGTTTGCGTTCATGGTCTCGTAGAAACGCGACTGCGCCTCAATGACCTCGCGTGGACGCTGAGAAGTAGCAGCGCTGTCCAAGTAAGCTACCTCGGGATTTGCTGCCAGCAGCGGAAAATCTGCCTTGTAAGGGTTATCGGTAATCTGAGCAACTTCTGCGTCGGTCATTACGCGACACCACCTTTGCTGGAATCGACTTCAGCGGCAGAATCCCTGCCATCGTTGCCGTTGTTGCTGGCAGCATCGTTACTACCTGCAGCTTCGTCATAGTCGTGAGCAATTTCTGCGCCCAGCTCAGCCTCGCAACGCTCAACGGCCACGCGGTGAGAAATCTCCTCAGGCGCGTTGATGATGGCGTCTTCAAAGAGCGCGCGTATAAACAGCTGCTCTGCAGCCTGGCGAGAAAGTCCTCGAGCCGCAAGGTAATCAAGCTGCTCGGGGGAGACGGATCCAATGGTAGCGCCGTGGTTACCAGCAACATCGTCCTCATCGCAGAGAATAACAGGCATGGTCTTGTTGACAACGTCGTCGCCAAGAATCATGACCGTTTCAATCTCGTTACCCTGGGCATCCTTTGCGCCACGGACAAGATCGATGGTTGCGCGAAGCGTCTTCTTAGCTGCCTCGTTAAGGACGCCAGACTCAGTGAGCTGCGCGCGTGTTGAGGTTCCACGCATGCGTACCAGGTGGTTGATATCAAGCGTTTCTTCGTGAGTAGCGTGATAGCGATTGTTGAGGTCAAGGCGAGCTCGAGCACCAACCAAGTTAGCGGTGAGTCCAAGACCAATGGTTGAGCCGCCCAGAGCGTACTGCTTAACATCAACAGCCGCGTCTTGGTGAACCTCAAGACCAACGCTTTCAAGGTGCTGCTGGCCTTCGTTGACACCAAGCATCTCAATGAGGTGCAGCTTTGCACCAGTCTCAACCACAATGCGGGTGAGCGCAGCGCTTGTTGGGAGCGCGTTACTGCCGTTCGCGGCGCCGCCCGCAGGTGCGCCGTCGCTCGCATCGCCTGCAAACGCAGCGATAACTACGGTAGCCTCGGCACCTTCGCGTACAATGATGCCGGTATTAGCACACTGGTTTTGAGCAGCAGAAACAGCAACAACAATAGGCTCTTCTCGCTTGGTACGAGCGGGAACGTTGTAGAAATCAGACTTGAATGCCTGTGACTCTACGTAGTCAGTAACCTCTTGGCCCATTCCACACTCAATGCGCTCAAAAAGGCGAGGCAGAGGCAGGTACACTTTGCCTGCATCAGCGTGATTAGGAACGGAAACTGACAAAGAGTTAGCGCGTAGACGGTTCCATGTCTGAGCTGCAGGAACGTTGGCGCGATTAATCAAAACGTTATCCATTAGCCAATCGCTCCTTCCATCTCAAGTTTGATTAGATTGTTCATCTCAACGGCATACTCCATAGGGAGTTCCTTTGAGACAGGGTTTGCAAATCCGTTGACTACCATGGTGCGAGCCTCAGCCTCAGAGCAACCACGGCTCATCAGGTACAAAACGGTGTCGTCAGAAATGCGGCCAATAGTTGCCTCATGGCCAATCTGAGCGGTTGCATTGCGGACATCCATCTCTGGGATGGTGTCGGAACGGCTGATGTTATCCAGCATCAGTGACTGGCAAGAGAACGCCACGCGGGCGTTTTCTGCCTTGCGTCCAACGGTAACTGCAGAGCGGAAGGTATTGACGCCGCCATCCTTGGAGATGGATTTAGTGTCAACGTTTGCCGAGTTATTGGAGCCGTTGATAATCACCTTGCAGCCTGTATCCAGGTCCTGCGTAGCGCCTGCAAACGTGATTCCGGTGAACTCGCAGTTAGAAGAATCGCCGTTCATGATCGTAGAAGGGTAGAGGTAGGAAACATGGCTACCAAAAGAGCCCGAGACCCACTCCATTTTTGCATTGCTGCCAATGATGGCGCGCTTAGTGTTGAGGTTGTACATGTTCTTGGACCAGTTTTCGATGGTCGAGTAGCGCAGACGAGCACCGTCTTTAACAAAGAGCTCAACAGCTCCCGCATGGAGGTTTGCTGCGTAGTATTTAGGTGCGGAGCAGCCCTCAATAAAGTGCAGGTCAGCGCCTTCTTCAACAATAATAAGTGTGTGTTCAAACTGGCCAGCGCCCTGAGCATTCAGTCTAAAGTAGCTCTGAAGTGGGTAGTCCAGGGTGACATTTTTAGGAACATAGACAAAAGAACCGCCAGACCACACAGCATAGTGCAGCGCTGCAAACTTGTGATCTGTTGGAGGAATCAGCTTACCAAAGTACTCTTTAACAACGGGCTCCCACTGCGGATCGTGCAAAGCATCCTCAATGGTGGTGTAAATAACGCCCTGCTCAGCAACTTCCTCACGCATGTTGTGATAAACAATCTCAGAATCGTACTGAGCACCAACACCAGCCAGGCTCTCTGCCTCTGCCTGCGGAATGCCCAGACGATCAAAGGTATCCCTAATATCCTCAGGTACATCGTCCCAGCTATTTGCTTGCTGAGTCTTTGGCGAGACATACGTGGAGATATGGTTCAAATCCAGACCTGCAATAGAAGGTCCCCAGTTGGTAGCCATCTGGCGCTGGTGATAGGTTTCCAGGGCCGACAACCTCATCTGGAGCATCCACTCGGGCTCTTCTTTTTTCTCGGAAATAGCACGCACAATTTCTGGCGTAAGGCCATCATCGTAGCGCTCGTAACCCTCTTCGGACTTGGTGAAGTCGTAGAGCGAGCGGTCTACGTCAGCGACCTCAGATCGCTTTTTCTCGCTCACTAGTTAGCACCGCCCTCATCAGTCTGGCTCTCAAAACGCTCAAAGCCCTCGTGGTCAATCTGGTTGATAAGGTCAGCAGGACCGTCTGCCACCAGGTGACCCTTAACCATAACGTGAGTGCGGTCAATCTCAAGGCGCTCAAGAATGCGGGTGTTGTGAGTAATGATGAGCAGCGAGCCGTCACAGGTCTCGCGATAGGCCTGAATACCCTTTGAAACAACGGAGAGTGCGTCAACGTCCAGGCCGGAGTCGGTCTCGTCGAGAATAGCAAGTTTAGGCTGAAGCAGCAGAAGCTGGAGCATCTCAACCTTTTTCTTCTCGCCACCAGAGAAGCCAACGTTAAGCTCACGCATCAAGAAGCCTTGGTCAAGCTCAAGCTGATCAGAGATCTGACCAACACGCTGACGGAACTGACGAGCGGTCATCTTAAGCTCAGGGCGCATCTGTGTGATGGTACGCAGGAATGAATAAAGAGGAACACCAGGAACCTCAACAGGTGCCTGATAAGAGAGGAAGATACCTGCAAGTGAGCGCTTATCTGCAGCAAGCTCAGTTACATCCTCGCCATTAAAGATGAGGGAACCATCGGTAATCTTATAGGTAGGGTCGCCCATGATGACGCGGCCAAGTGTTGATTTACCTGCGCCGTTAGGTCCCATAAGAACGTGAGCCTGGCCATCACCAATGCTCAGATCAATTGAATGCAGGATGGATTTCTCCTCGGTACCTGCGGAAATTCCGTTTACACGGAGTAGCTCAGTTGCCATAAATCTCTCTCCAAATATCTCTACGTGCAAGCACGTGATACGTTTGTGACTAGCTCTTTGGTCAGCTCTAGGGCGAGCAAAACCTTTGCGCTAGTGCGATTTTGTGACAAAGACAAACGCCAATATCACTGACGTTTTTGTCATACCCCAAAATCCGCTAATTCATACTAAATGGTAGGAATTAAAAAGCAACCCTTACATGAGCACTTTTTCACGTTTCTAGAAAATAATCGGATTTTTTCATAGGTTTCAAAAGTTATAAAAGCTTTTCTGTGCCAGAGCTGTCTCTCATGGGTAAACTAGAAGCGTCTATGTTTGTAACAAGGAGGATTCATGAGTCAGAGAATTCAAGGTACCGAAGATCTTTACGGCGGCTATATGCGCTCTTGGGAGCATATGCAAGATGTTGCTCGCCATCTGTTTGGTACTTATGGCTTTGACCGCATTGAGACTCCTGCACTTGAGCAGGTAGATACGTTTGTACACGGCATTGGTGAGTCAACTGATGTGGTACGTAAAGAGATGTTCCGCGTTTTTTCAGGCGCGCTACTTGATGATTTGCTAGCTGCCGGCAACGAGTCCGGTCTTAAGCCTCGTCAGCGTATGGCTATGCGTCCTGAGGGAACTGCTGGTGTGGTCCGTGCCGCTGTTGAGCACAACTTTGTGCCACAGGGAGGAACTCCTGCAAAACTTTGGTACGCCGAGTCAATGTTCAGGGGAGAGCGTCCTCAAAAGGGCCGTCTGCGCCAGTTCCACCAGGTAGGAGTCGAGTGGCTTGGAGCCTCTGATCCTGCTGCCGATGCAGAGTCCATCATCATGTTGATGAAGTTTTACGAGCAGATGGGTTTCTCGCCAGCTGATATGAAGCTCATGATTAACTCCATGGGTGATGCGGAGTGCCGTCCAGCATATCGCGAGAAGGTCAAGCAGTTCATTCTTGATCATAAGGATGAGATGTGCGAGGACTGTCTTGAGCGTGCAGAGATTAATCCACTGCGTGCGTTTGATTGCAAAAACGAGAGCTGCCACGCGGTTATGAAGGATGCTCCACTGATTTCTGACAACCTGTGTGATGATTGCCGTGCTCACTATGAGCAGGTCAAGGCATATTTGGATGCTGCTGGTATTTCATACGTTGAGGATCCAACACTTGTTCGTGGTTTGGATTACTATACGCGTACCGTCTTTGAGGTAGAGGTTCCAAACGCTGGTGTTGGCGCCATTGGCGGTGGCGGTCGTTATGACGGTCTTGTTGAGCTTGAAGGCGGAAAGCCAACTCCAGGTGTTGGATTTGCTGTTGGTTTTGAGCGCATTATGCTTGCGCTGGAAGCTCTTGGTGTTGCAGCCGAGCCAGCGGCTCCAAGCTGTGTCTATGTAGCTTGCGCAGGTGCTGAGCAGGCTCCTGTTGTATTTGATGCTGTGCTGGCACTACGTGAGGCTGGCATTAGATGCGAGGCCGATCGTACGGGTCGTTCGCTGAAGGCTCAGTTTAAGCAGGCAGATAAGATGGGTGCAACGCTTTGCGTGGTCATAGGCCCAGATGAGGTTGAGGCTGGCACGGTAACTCTTCGTGATATGGAGTCTCACGAACAGGTACAGGTACCTGCAAATCAGCTTGTTACTGAGGTTAAAGCAAGACAGTAATCAATAACATTAATGTTAAATTAAGCCCTCTCATGTCTTAGGCGTGAGAGGGCATCTTATTAAGCAACTTTTACAGCAGGAAGGCTTGCAGTCGCATCCGTTGTATCTTCGTCCTGCACGCGTGGCCATGCGCAGCTACGAACATCGTTAGAGCATGCGCAGCTACGAACATCGTCAGAGGTAAGGCCAAGCCAACGAGCACGATGACCGTCAATTTTTGCTGGGCGTCGATGGAGCCACAGGGAAATTCCTAGGGTCCAAAGAGGCAGCAAATAGAGGAAGCTTGCAGCTAGAAGGCTCATAGAAGGTGCGCCAATTGCAGAGAGCACTGAGATGTTTGAAATGGACCACGGTACTAGTGGAGCAAGAATTACAGCGCTATTCTCGATATCCAGAGCAAGAGCGCTAGAAGAGTCTTCTGCGTTTTCGCACAAATCATTTGTCAGCATAATAGCCAAAGTCTGATTACAAGAAACCATTGAGGTAAACATGCTGGTAATCAGAACGCCAAAGAAAGGCGTGGAGTTATCGGAAAGGTCAGCTACCAGCTGGCACATACGGCGAAGCAGACCAGTTGTCTGGAAAAGACCAGCGTAGCTTGAAGAAATGGTCACGATTGTTAAGACGTTCATCATGGAGAAGACGCCACCACCATTAACCATGTTTGCAACGGTAGCTCCTGGAGCACGAAGGCCAAAGAGCAGGATGACAGGCAGGTCCTCAAGAGGAACTCGCTGGATGGTGACACACAGAATACAGGCCAATACCAGGCTGGATGCCATGGTCACAATGACATCAACCTTAAGAAGCGAGAAAACAATTACAAGAAGTGCTGGTGTAAGTGAAATCAAAGAAAGCCTAAAGGAACGGCTCAGAAGACCAGTAACATCGGGAATAGTTCCCGTGTTTGCCATAAAGAAGTCCCAGGCCACGTAGATAACACACGCAGCAATAAAAGGCACTACGCTGGTACGAAGCATGCGGTTAATGTTCTTGGATAGATTGGTATCGGTGAGTTGCGAAACAAGGATTGCGCTGGTAGACATAGGGGAACAACGATCGCCAAAGTAGCTACCTGCAAGAACAGCGCCACCAATAAAGAACTCACTTGCTCCAATTGCCTTACCAATAGACATGCAGATGATACCCATGGTTGCAGCGGTACCAAATGCGGTGCCCAAAAGCATAGACATCATAGTGCAGAGTAAGAAGGTTGCCAGAATAAAGATAGACGGAGAAATAAGAGAAGCAGAAATGCTGACAATCTCTGGAATGGTTCCAGCTGCTCGCCATGCTGCACTCATAGCACCAACAACAGCAAACAGCGCAATAATTGTTTTAACTTCCCAGACAGACTCAAAGGCTGCTAAAAGAAGCTTTTTTGCAGAGATTTTGCGAGAGAGACCGTAACCAAAAAAGAGGAAGAAACCAATGGTCAAAATAGATGTAAGAGGGAAGGATAGGGCTGTGCCTACGATGAGCATCACCGCAAAGGCACTTAGTACTATTAGCTCTACCATGCATCCACTCCAAACGAATTTCTTATGTAAATAGAGTAGGCAACTAAAAAGTTGAAGTCCAACTGTTTTCAATGGTTATAATCACAAGTAATTTTTGTAATACAGTGGGAGCAAAAATGAACTTTCAAACCATGGATTATTTTGTTGCCGTTGCAGAAGAAAAGAGCTTCACCAAGGCGGCTGAACGCCTGAGCGTAACGCAGCAAACGCTCTCGGCAAATATTGCGGCAGCAGAAAAAGAACTTGGCTCTAAGCTGCTAGAACGTACGGTCCCGCTGTCGCTCACGTTTGCGGGAGAAGAGTTCTTGCGTTATGCCCGTAGGTTCCAGGCTCAGCGCCGCGCTATGGATCAAGAGTTTCTTGATATTGCGGGCAATGAGCGAGGCCGCCTGCGTGTTGGTGTCACTGCTACACGAGGCCACATCATCATGCCGCGCTCCATTGCTGCTTTCCAAAAATTGCACCCAAATATCTCTATTGAGCTTGATGAAGGCGAGAATGACGAGCTTGTCGAGTGGCTAGCTGAAGGCCAGCTTGACTTGATTGTTGCAACGGTTAATTCATCGTCGTATGACCTGGTTGTTAAAAAGCTGTTTGACGAGAAGATCGTTCTGGTTGTTTCTCAAGCGCTTCTTGAGTCTTTGTATGCAGATAAGGTTGACTCGGTTGTCGCGCAAGTCAAAAAGACGGGAAAGCTCACGGCTTTGGAAGCTTGCCCCTTCTTAACGGTAGGTAAGCGAGATATTGCTGGTAGTTTTGCTCGCCATGCATTTGCTGCGTCGGGCATTTCTCCCACTATCAAGGTCATGTCCAGAAACTCCGAGACGCTTTTGGCGCTTGCAATGAGAGGCGTTGGTGCGTGCTTCTTGCCATCTGAGCTAGTGGCCTCTTCTTACTACGACTTTGAAACGTCTGGTCTTCACATCATTGAGCTGGGAAAAGAGATGTCGTACTCGGTTAGTGTTGCCTGGCGACGCACCGACCATGTGTGGAGCACAATCGAGTCATTTGCCCAGGTTCTCTCTGAGCAGCGCTATGTAGTTAAGCGAGGTGAGTAGCGTGGATGCTCTTCAGTCTGAAAACAATCTTGAGGTTTTGTATCAGGACGACTATCTACTTGCCGTGAATAAACCAGCGGGAATTATCGTTCATACGGACGGAACCAACGAGCCCTCGTTAACCGATTTAGTTTGCGAGAAACTCTGTGCACTTGAGAGCTCAAGTCAGATAGACCTTTCTCAGGTCCAGGCTCTGAATCGTCTTGATAGAGAGACTACGGGCATTGTGCTCTTCTCGCTCAAAAAAGAAACGCAGGCACAGTTTGATCAGCTTATTGCATCCAAGGAGCTTTCCAAAGAGTATCTGGCAGCTGTTAAGGGAGCATTTGAACCAAATAAACTGCTGATAGATAAGGCAATTGGAAAAGATCGGCATGATGCTCAGAAGATGAGAATCTCAGCCACAGGCAAGCCCTCTCAAACGGAGGTACGTCTGATTAAGGTTTCATCGTCAGCACAAGGTCAAACTCAAAGTTTGCTACTGGTTAATTTGCTGACAGGAAGAAAGCATCAAATTAGAGTGCATCTCTCGTCACTTGGGTTTCCCCTGATAGGAGATACGCTCTATGGAGGCGTGTCTTCTTTGCAGCGTGGAGCAAAAAAGAAGCATAAACAGCAGCCGTTAATGCTGCATGCATATCGTGTTGAATTTATTCATCCAGTCACAGGCGTAAAAATTGTGATTAAAACGGACATTCCAGAGCGATTTTCTTATTTTGGCGCTCTTGAGAAGGACTTATAGTTCATACTTTAAGTCAGCAACATTCATTCATTTTGTGCAAATACGTTGCCCAGACGTGCATAAAGTGAACGAGGAGGGGGAGAAATGCCTGGCACAATGCGAGGTGTATATACCAACCTGACTGAAATCCGCAGGAAGGTATTTAAAGAGGTTTCGGCGCTTGCCTATGAAAAGGCAGATAAAAGCGTTGATGAAATTGCTCGCCAAATGGAAGAGCTGCCCTATAAGATTATTCCAGGTGATATTGCAACGTACCGCGAGAGCGTCTTTTTAGAGCGCGCTATTGTTGGTGAGCGCATTCGCATGACTATGGGCATGTCTATGCAGGATGTTGATCAACGTGAACATATTTCTGACGGTTTGGAAGAAGCTTCTAGACCAGAAGTTTATTACCAGCCGCCTCTGATTAACATTGTTAAATTTGCCTGTAACGCATGCGAAGACAATGTGTATCGCGTTACCAATGCATGCCAGGGTTGTCTTGCACACCCTTGCCGAGAGATTTGTCCTAAAGAGGCAATTAGCTTTGTGGACAAAAAGGCATATATTGATCAGGAGAAGTGCATTCAGTGTGGCATGTGCTTCAATGTTTGCCCTTACCATGCAATTCATCACCACGTACGTCCTTGCGCTGCTGCATGCGGTATGGACGCTATTGGCTCTGATGAGCACGGTCGCGCAGATATTGATTACGAGAAGTGCGTATCTTGTGGCCAGTGCCTGGTCAACTGCCCCTTTGGTGCAATTGCGGATAAGAGCCAGATTTTCCAGGTAATTCAGGCTATCAATGAGGGTTATACCGTTGTTCCTATTGTTGCTCCTTCGTTTGTTGGTCAGTTTGGCAAGGGAAGCGTTGGTCGTCTTCGTGAGGCCTTCAAAGAGATGGGCTTTGCCGAGGTAGAAGAGGTAGCAACAGGCGCTGACCTCTGTACTGTTCAGGAAGCAGAAGACTTTGTCAAAGAAGTCCCAGAAAAGCTGCCATTTATGGGTACAAGTTGCTGTCCTTCTTGGTCTGCCATGGCTAAAAAAGAGCACCCAGAGCATGCTGATGCTATCTCCATGGCACTTACTCCAATGGTTCTGACAGCGCGTCTGGTAAGAAAACAAAATCCAGAGGCTAAGATTGTCTTTATTGGACCATGCACTGCTAAGAAACTTGAGGCACTGCGTCGCTCCGTTAAGTCCGAGGTCGATTTTGTTCTGACCTTTGAGGAGCTTGCAGGAATGATGGAGTCTAAGGGCATTGACTACACCAAGCTTGATGACGATAACTCCGACTTTGAAAACGCTTCTCATGATGGTCGCGCTTTTGCAGTGGCCGGTGGCGTTGCGGGTGCCGTAGTAAACGTCATCCACCAAAAGTACCCTGATAAAGAAGTGCCTATCATGGCTGTTGACGGCCTTGCTGAGTGCCGAGCTATGCTCAAGGATGCTGTTAAAGGTAAATATCCAGGCTATCTTCTTGAGGGCATGGCGTGTCCTGGCGGCTGCGTCGGAGGCGCTGGCACCCTGAGCGCGGTTAATCGTGCTGCAGCAGCAGTCAAGCGCTATGCAAAGACCGCTTCTTCTGAGCTTGCTTCTGCAAATAAGTACAACGATCTTATTCCAGAGCTTGCTGGAACGGTCTCTGCTGAGGTTGAGATTGCCGAGGTTCTTGAGGTTCAGAAGCCTGTTGAGTAGGAACATTTTCTTACATTAAACGTAAAACGCCGGTGCGCTGCATCGGCGTTTTTTATGAGAAATGCAGCTTAATAAGGCAATCTAGCAGGTAATAAAAAAGGATCTGCGATTAACAGATCCTTTAAGTTTTAGCTGAGAGATAGTCAACAAAATGCTGATTATTTTGAATTACTCAGATTTTTCGTTCTTCATAGATGCGTAGAACGTTGCATGCGCAAAAACGTCTTTAATTGTTTTTCCATTAATAAAAGGAAGCGCGAGAAATTCGTCTACCGTTGGAACTAGTTCAGAACAATCTACAAAGTGGTTTTTTGAGTTTCTGATGCTGGTGTCTTGAGCTCTCCATGCCTCAAAATTGACATCAGTGAGGTAATAAACCTGGTGTCCGACTTGCATGTACACAGAGTGATTACTGTGCAGGTACTCTACCAGGTCTTCGTAAGAAATCTGGAGAACCTCAGAACTTTTCTTGCCCATGATGCAATCCTTTCCACGTCGCTTGCGCGCAAATTATGGACGCACTTTTATAGACTATACCGCCCTCAGAATACGCTTATTCAGATGAATTGAGAGGCATAGGCAAGCGGACGTTTTTTCTCGCTCAACGGCAATGAGCGGATGGTTGCAATCTTTAGTGCTACTATTTGAGAATTTCTTGCACCATCTCATCTGCAGTATTGCAGAGTGTGGTGGCACCAGCAGCTAAAAGGGTATTTTTATCTCTAAATCCCCAGGTAACACTAATGCAAGGCATACCACTGTTGCGTGCTGTTGCAACATCAACCTCAGAGTCTCCAATATAGACAGCGTCTTGAGGTTCAACACCAATTTGAGCAAGGGCGTAATGGACGGGTTCTGCATCAGGCTTTCTTTTAAGGTCATCTCGCTGACCTAAGGCAAAGTCAAATCTACCTGGGAAGAAATTGTGCATTAAATCTGCAATGGCAAAGTCTGGTTTGTTTGAGACAACGGCGCACTTAACGCCTGCAGCCCTAAGCGTATCAACCGCATCAAGTATGCCGGGATAAGGAGCTGTGTTATCCAAGCTATGGTCAGCGTAGTGCTCTTTAAAACACGCAAGTACACGCTGGTATGTTTCATCATCGGTACCCTCTGGCACGGCGTCACGGATAAGCTTTGCAACGCCGTTTCCTACCATTTGACGGACCTCATCAACGGTATAAGTAGGCATATTGAACTGCTCAAGAGCGTAATTTGTTGCCCAAGCAAGATCAACAATAGTGTTCAGAAGTGTTCCATCTAGATCAAAAACAGCGGCTTTATAGGCCATGAAAGCTCCAAGTTCTTCTCGCCTCGTAGTGAGGCTTGTGTGTATCAGCTTCAGTCTAGCGTAAAAACGTGAATGTAAGTTATTTATTCTGCTGAATCTGCTCTAAGTTTAGATTGAGGGAGCTTAGCTAAACGTTGGAGAGTACAATAGTCTATCTATGAGCAAGAACGTGCCGTCTACACGTTTTTGCCGTCTTGAAGGCGCTTTCCGATTTGGCACAGGGAAGCAAAGACGAAAGGATAAAAATGGATTGTTCCTCAGAAACCCCCCAGAATTATTCCGCTCACGCAGCTGTTGATTTGCACAGTATGCATACGCATACCTGCGGAGAGCTTCGTGCAGAGCATATCGGTCAGACCGTTACGCTCACTGGTTGGGTTTGGCGTCGTCGTGACTTTGGTGGCCTGATTTTTGTTGACCTTCGTGATCGCGAGGGTTTGACACAGATTCTATTTGACCCAGATGTTGATGAAGAAACATTTGCAACTGCAGAGACTATTCGTCCTGAGTGGCCTGTTTTGATTTCTGGTACGGTTCAGCATCGTTCTGAAGGCCAGACCAATGAGGCTCTTGCTACCGGTGAGGTAGAGGTACTTGCTTCAAAGATTGAGGTCCTTAACACCAGTGCAGTTCCACCATTCCAGATTGAGAACCACATTGATGTTAACGAGGATCTTCGCTTGAGGTATCGCTATGTTGACCTGCGTCGTCCTCAGATGGCACAGAATCTTCGTATGCGTTCTGATTTTGCATTTGCGCTTCGTGAGGCTTTCCATAAGCGTGACTTTACTGAGGTAGAGACTCCAGCGCTGTTTAAATCTACTCCTGAGGGAGCTCGTGACTTCTTGGTTCCATCCAGAATGCAGGGCGGAAACTTCTACGCACTGCCACAGTCTCCACAGTTGTTGAAGCAGCTGCTGATGATTGGCGGCGTTGAGCGCTACTACCAGATTACTAAGTGTTTCCGCGACGAGGACCTCCGTGCAGATCGTCAGCCTGAGTTTACGCAGGTTGATATGGAGATGGCATTTGTCCGCGAGGAAGATGTCATGGCTGAGCTTGAGGATATTCTGGGCGATGCATTTGCAAAGATGGGCATTGAGTTCCCAGCTCCACTGCGCAAAATTCAGTACTGGGATGCAATGGATACCTACGGCTCCGATAAGCCTGATACTCGTATTGGTATGGAGCTTCACGACGTCTCTGAGGTCTTTAAGCAGTCCAGCTTTAAGCTCTTTAGCTCTGCTGCAACAACTGATGGTCAGTACGTCAAGGCAATCAACGTTAAGGGTGCAGGCACCTGGCCACGCTCTCAGGTTGATAAGCTTGCTGAGGTAGCCGCTGGTTTTGGTGCTAAGGGACTTGCATGGGTCGCCTTCAAAGAGGACGGTTCCGTGGGAGGTCCTATCACCAAGTTCTTCTCGCCAGAAGAGCTTGAGGCACTACGTGCAGAGATGTCTGCTGAGGCAGGGGACTTGATTCTCTTTGCTGTGGGCGGCCGTCTGGAGACAGATGAGATTCTTGGTGGTATGCGCCTACATATGGCAAAGGTCCTGGATGTACCACGAGAAGGTCATGATTTCCTCTGGGTTGTTAACTTCCCACTGTTCCACTGGGATGAGGAGACTCAGTCTTATGCCTCTGAGCACCAGCCCTTCACCCTTCCTCGTGAGGATGAGCTTGACCTTCTGGATACTAATCCTCTGGCTATGGGCTCGTATACCTACGACTTTGTTATGGACGGCTTTGAGGCTGGCGGCGGCGGAATGCGTATCCATAACGCTGAGCTGCAGCTTAAGATTCTGGAGAAACTCGGCTTTACTGAAGAGCGCGCAAAGGCTCAGTTTGGCTTCTTGATGGAGGCTCTGACGTTTGGTGCGCCTCCAATGGGCGGCTTTGCACTTGGTCTTGACCGCGTGTGTATGCTGCTTGCAGGTGCTGATTCCATCCGCGACGTCATGGCTTTCCCAAAGACTACTTCTGGCTCTGATTTGATGTCTAGCGCTCCTTCTCCTGTTTCTAATGAGCAGCTCAAGGAGGTTTCGCTTCAAACGCTTCCAAAAGAGGCATAAGCAAACCAAGCAACGCAAGACAGTAAGGTACATGGTGTTTTAGAAATGAACGATGTTTCTGTAGAAGAAAAAGCTCCATCTGCTCGCGCTGAGTTAAAGGTAATCTTGGACCATTTTGGCGCGTATAAAAAGGACTTTGTTATGTCGGGACTCTGCGTGTTTGCAGAGTCCCTACTCGAATTAGTGATTCCTGTACTCATGGCCCAAATTGTTGACCAGGGCATTTTGCAAGGCAACCTTCAGACTGTTTTTGTAAACGGCACCGTTATGGTTGTCTTTGCTCTTCTCGCCATGTTTGCTGGTATTGGCTATGCACGCTACTCAGCAAAAGCAGCTATGGGACTGGGTGCTCAACTCAGACAAGATGAATATCGCCGTATGGAAGAGTTTGCTTTTGCAAATCTTGATAAATACGATTCATCCTCTCTGGTAACGCGTTTAACCTCCGACGTAACCATTATTCAGAACGCCTTTGCAATGGGTACACGCCCGTTTATGCGTGGACCAATTATGCTGGTCATGGGCTTGGTTATGGCATTTATTATGAGTCCAGAGCTGGCGGTAGTGTATTTTGCTGTGTTGCCTTTCCTAGCTATTGCGCTCTTCTTTATTGTGAAGCGTGTTGGCCCTTTGTACCGCGTTATGCAAGGTGCAATGGATAAGCTTAACGAGGCTCTGCAGGAAGACTTTGCGGCCGTGCGCGCTATTAAGGCATATGTCCGAGAAGGATATGTCTCTGATCGCTTTGAAAAAGTTAATACGCAGTACGCGCAGACTGCTACAAAGACCTTTGGCACTTCCGTTTTAAATCTGCCTATTTTCCAAGCATCAATGTATGTTACTAATGTGGCTATTCTTTGGTTTGGCGGCCAGATGATTATGGCTGGCAGACTGGGCGTTGGCGAGCTCACGGGCTTTATGAGCTACGTACTGCTTATCATGAACTCTCTTATGATGATTTCTGGCGTGTTCTTGCTTACTGCTCGCGCCATTACCAGCGTGCGTCGAATTGGAGAGATTCTTTCCGAAGAGCCTGCTATTGAGTCTCCAGAGTACGGCTTGACTGACGTTAAGAATGGCGCAGTCCGCTTTGAAAACGTGTCCTTCAAGTACAGTCAGAGCGCTGAAGAGGACGTTCTTGAAGACATTAACCTCTCGTTTGCGCCAGGCTCTACCGTTGGTATTCTCGGCGGCACCGGCTCCGGAAAAACTACCCTTATCCAGCTGATTGCTCGCTTGTACGATGCAACTGAAGGTACCGTGCTTGTTGGCGAGAATGACGTCCGCTCCTACAATCTTATTTCACTTCGTGACGCGGTGTCTGTTGTCCTTCAGAAAAATGTGCTGTTCAGCGGTACCGTCCGCGACAACCTGCTCTGGGGCGATCCCAACGCAACTGATGAGGAGCTACTCCACGCGTGCTCTATTGCATGCGTTGATGAGTTTCTTGACAGGATTGGTGGCTTGGATGGAGACCTTGGTCAGGGTGGCGTTAATGTCTCCGGTGGTCAGAAGCAGCGTCTTTGTATTGCACGCGCGCTTTTGAAGAAGCCAAAGATTATCATTTTTGATGACTCTACCAGCGCGGTTGATACCGCAACTGACGCAAAGATTCGCGCTGGACTTGCCGAGCTTGCTGACATGACAAAGATTATCATTGCCCAGCGTGTGAACTCAGTTATGGACTCAGATCAGATTGTCGTTCTTGATAACGGTAGGGTTCATATGACTGGCACCCACACAGAACTTCTCGCCAAGAGCCCTATCTACAGAGAGCTGTATGAGTCGCAGACTGGCGGTAGTCAGTCAGACATTGACGCTGCTGGTAAGGAGGTGTCACATGGCTAATCGCGCAGGAGGAGCACGTCCTCAAAACATCGGACATACCATCAGAGTGTTTGTCTCGTACTTAGGTCATGCTAAGAAACGCCTTATGTTGGTGGCGCTTCTTGTTTCTATCAGCGGTTTAGCGGCGCTTCTGGGCACCTACATGATTAAGCCTGTTGTTGCCGCAGTAGGCAGGGGAGACGTAAACGCATTCACCAACCTCATTGTATTCACGGCGGTTGTGTATGCAATTGGCGCTCTTACCAGTGTTGGTTACACGCAAATTATGGTTCGCGCTGCTCAGAGGATTGTTTTTGATATTAGACGAGACCTTTTTGAGCATATCGAATCGCTGCCCCTGAGGTTTTTTGACCGCCGTACCCGCGGCGATATCATGAGTTTCTTTACCAACGACGTGGATACCATCTCAGAAGCGCTTAATAACAGCTTTGCCAATCTTGTCTTGGCGTTTATTCAGATGGTTGGCACACTTGTGCTGCTGATTGTTCTTAACTGGCAGTTGACGCTCATTACTATTCTCTTTGATGTATTAATTGTGATATATGCACGCTATGCAAGTAAGCGCTCTGCTAAACATTATTCGGTGCAGCAGAAGAGTCTTGGTGTTCTTAACGGTTTTGCCGAAGAAACTATCTCTGGCCTTAAGGTGGTTAAAGTATTTAATCACGAGGATGCCAACTTTGCTGATTTTCTAGAGGTCAATGAGGAGTTACGGCACTCTGGAACAAGTGCGCAGGGCTACGCAGCAACTATGGTCCCTATCACGGTTTCGTTGACGTATATCAATTACGCTGTGGTCACCGTGGTTGGTGCTCTGCTTGCGGTAAACGGACACGCGGATGTTGCAAGTCTTGCATCCTACCTGGTCTTTGTTCGCCAGGCAGCCATGCCGTTCAACCAGTTCACGCAGCTCTCCAACTTCCTGCTTACCGCTCTTGCCGGAGCCGAGCGCATCTTTGCGGTTATGGAAATGACTCCCGAGGTTGATGAGGGTAAGGTTGACCTGGTGCGCATTAGTGGCTACGAGTCCGGAGAGGAATCGTGGGCTTGGGTCAAACCATCTGGCGAGAAGACCCCTCTTGCGGGAGATGTTCGCTTTGATGACGTTACCTTTGGATACGACGATGATCAGACGGTCCTTGCAAACCTCACCCTGTTTGCAAAACCTGGCCAGAAGATTGCATTTGTTGGCTCAACTGGTGCTGGTAAAACAACCATTACCAACCTTATTAACCGCTTCTACGATGTTCGTAGCGGAACCATCACCTACGACGGAATTCCAATCAATGACATTAAGAAGTCTGCACTAAGGTCCTCCCTGGGCATTGTTTTGCAGGACACGCATCTGTTCACAGGGACCATCGCGGACAATATCCGCTTTGGTAAGTTAGACGCCACTGATGACGAGGTTATTGCTGCAGCAAAAATCGCAAACGCAGATAAGTTTATCCGTCGTATGCCACGTGGCTACAACACCGTACTCACCTCAGACGGCGCTAACCTTTCCCAAGGTCAACGACAACTTCTGGCAATCGCGCGTGCTGCTATTGCCGATCCTCCCGTGCTTATCTTGGACGAGGCAACCTCCAGTATTGATACGCGTACTGAGGCACTTATCGAGAAGGGCATGGATGCCCTAATGGCAGGCCGTACTGTTTTTGTAATTGCTCACAGACTGTCTACAGTTCGCAACTCTGATGCCATCATGGTTCTGGAACATGGTCGCATTATTGAGCGCGGTACTCACGATGAGCTTATTGCTAAACGTGGAGAGTATTATCAACTGTATACGGGATCGCGCGAGCTGGAGTAGGGGCATTTTATGTTTGAAGCGTTAGCTGTGGCTCTTGGTGGAGCTCTGGGTAGTTTAGGTCGCTGGCAGTTGGGAGTCCTCTTTAAACAGTGGATTCCTAACCTGCCAGTTGGTACGTTTGCTGCAAATGTTGTTGCAGGTTTGATTATTGGCTTTGTAACAGGGCTTGATCTTGCAAGTCCACTTCAGCCACAGGTAAAGCTATTCTTAGCCGTGGGTCTTTGCGGAGGACTTTCGACTTTCTCGACCTTCTCAAATGAAACTCTTACCTTTATTCAAGCAGGTAATTGGACTGCTGCAGGTGTGAACATTGCAGTTAATGTTATAACGTGCCTGGTTGCTGTATTCATTGGATTGAAATTATCAACTGTTGTGTCGTAGCGCAATAGTTCAAACGCCTAAATTAAAAGCTAGTTATCCGTTGTTGGATAGCTAGCTTTTTAATTTGCTTTCTTTTAAATGCCGTCGAAATGCCGTCGCCGCGTCTTTATTTTGTCATCTTTGGCAGTACAAAGAGTACGATTCCCATGGTAACAAGAGGAATACAAGCTACGCACACAAGCACAAAGAGTGCATTCTGAGCTCCTGCAAGGGTGCTTGTAGCTAAGTCTGTAGTTCCAAGCTGAGAAGCCGCTACAACGCCAGAAATAACGCTGGTGCCCATAGCGCCAAAGAGCTGCTGCATTGTATTAATAACAGCATTTCCATCTGCTTTGCGGTCTTCTGGTAAGTGTCCCAAAGCTACTGTAAAATTGTTTCCCATCTGAAGTGCCTGGCCAATGGCAAAAATAGCAAAAATATACGTGATCATTTCTACGGTAAGCACGTGAACAAAGAGCAGTAAAAGGAGCATGCTGGTAAGGCAGCAAAGAATGCCTGTAACAATAGGCTTTTTAGCTCCTAGCTTGTCTAAAATCTGGCCAGAAATTGGTGCCATCACGGCACCAATAGCGCACCCAGGGAGCATTTGTGCTCCTGCTGCGGTAGCGCCTGCACCCAGTACCAGCTGGGAAAAATTAGGCAAAAGATATGACTGACCAAGGATAATAAATTGCAGGGCAACAATAGCAAACAGTGAGAGTACAAAGCCCTTCTCGCTAAATACCTCAAGATTAATAATAGGAATTTTTGGAGATTCTTCAGATGACTCCTGATGTTTAAAGGAGTTCTCGTGATGCACAAAAAGTGCAAGTGAGCCGGCAAAAATTACCATTGCAAGTAAAACTGGAATGCTCAGAAGTCCAAATGCGCTGGACTCGTCAATAACAAAGATGAGCGCAATAAAACTTACGGTAAGAAGAAGCCAGCCAAAGACATCAAAAGAGATAACTTCAGTCTCATGACTCTGTTGGATTGAACTGATTCCCAGTACAAACGCCACAATTAAGAAGGGGAGAAGACCGGCAAAAATCATTCGCCAACCAAGATGTTCTGCAATCCAACCGCCAGCTGAAGGTCCAACTGCGGGCGCGACGGCGGTAACAAGCATGCCAATGCCCATCATGACGCCCATGTTTTTAAGTGGGGCTTGCTCGGTGATGATGTTGAACATTAGTGGTAGCGCTAGACCGGTGCCAATGCCTTCTAAAATGCGGCCAAGCAGCAATAACATAAACGTTGGAGCAGCAAATCCACAAAGAATGCCGCTGATATAGAAGATCATGGCTACGGTAAAGATGCTTTTTGTCTTGAATCGTCTGTTTAAAAACGATGACATAGGCATGATGATGGCAAGAATCAAAAGATACGAAGTGGTCATCCACTGTACCGTTGAGGTGCCAATAGAGAATTCCTCCATCAACGTTGGAAACGTCACGTTCATGGCAGTTTCTACGACAACTCCCGAGAAGGACATAATTCCTGTTGCAATTACAGAAAGAACAAGTTTTGCGTTGAGCTCTCTTTTATACATACAATCCCTTCTTTTCTCGGCGGTACATCGTAACACTATTCAATGTGGGTTTTATTACTGCGGGCACACTCATTATGGTTCTGTAGGTAGATTACGTAATCAAAACTTATAGAAAAACGGGGTGGTTTTAAACCACCCCGTTCTGCTTAGCAATATTGCGTGTTAGCAAGCTGTTTATTTAGCCTTGCCCTGGTTAGCAACAGCGTTAATCTTTGCCTCGATGACGGCTGGATCGCCAATATAGTGCTTGTCTACAATGTTCCAATCCTTGTCAAAGGTGTATGCGCAAGGAATGCCAGTTGGGATGTTAACCTCAAGAATCTCTTCTGGAGTGAGGTGCTCAAACTGCATAACAAGAGCGCGAAGGCTGTTGCCGTGGGCAGCAATAAGAACACGCTTACCTGCCTCAAGCTGTGGCTTGATCTCCTGCTCAAAGTAAGGCCATGCGCGTGCAATGGTGTCCTTCAGGCACTCGGTGTAAGGAAGATCCTCTGCTGGAACATCGCGGAACATTTCCTGAACGTGAGGATCGCGCTCGTCGCCTGGCTCAAGAGCTGGTGGCTGAACATCAAAGGAACGACGCCAAATCTTTACCTGCTCCTCGCCGTGCTCAGCGGCTGCATCAGCCTTGTTGAGGCCCTGAAGTGCACCATAGTGACGCTCGTTCAGACGCCAGGTCTTATGAACAGGAAGCCAGTTACGGTCAAGCTCATCAAGAACATGATTCAGAGTGTGAATAGCACGCTTGAGCAGAGAAGTGTAGCAAACATCAAAGTCGTAGCCAGCCTCTTTAAGAGCACGACCACCAGCTGCTGCCTCCTCGTGACCAGTCTCGGTAAGGTCAACGTCGGTCCAACCAGTGAACAGGTTGAGCTTGTTCCACTCAGACTCACCGTGGCGAACAATAACAAGGTGCATGTACTGATCTTCAGCCATTAGGCTTCCTTTCTACGCGTCAAACTTTGTGCACCATACGTGGTAAACACCAAGTTTTTGGCAATACTTTACATACAGGTGCAAGACAAAACGCTTGCGAATAATATTCTACCGCACACCGAAAAATACGTGCGAATCAATGTCTAAAAGATTTTCATATCGCCTGTGCCAACTTTGAACTGCCTCCCATTTCTTGGACACGAGAAATGGGAGGCAGTTCAAAACACACCTAAGTCAGATAATCTGTCAAAAAGACGTATACATTACGCTGAAAATACCTCAATCATGCAGATTATCTTCATTTGATGTGTAATATGGCCGCAATTGTGCAGATTATCTGACATAGGTGTGTTCCTTAGAAGCGGAATTTATCTATAGTTAAATTCTTTATATTTCTCTATTCATTATTCAGCATATTAGATGAAGTTTATGCATAGATATGCATATCAGGTAGTGTGACCTCTAGCTGCCTGGCTATCTTGATTAAGAACATGTCGATTCTTCGGCAGAACCTACCAAAGCTGCGCTATTTTGTGCGCCAAGCCTAAAAGCCGACGCTAACACGCTGCAGAATCATAATCACCCGCACATGAACTGCCTCCCATTTCTTATGTCCAAGAAATGGGAGGCAGTTCACTTTGACTTAGATGGCAGTTCTCAATTGTTTTGGTAAGAATTTAGATTCTGCAAATAATTTATAATTCAGCGCATGCAAGCATGCAATGAGGGTATAGTATGCCTTAGCTAACAAATTGAGGAGTATCTGTATGAGTCCTATTGATATTTTGGTTGTCCTTATTGTCGCTGCTCTTGTCGCTCTTTGTGTGCGTTCTCAACTTAAGAGTGCAAAAAAGGGCTCTTGTTCTGGTTGCTCTTCATCCAGCAGCTGTGGTACTCATCACGGTGGAGACGGTCACTGTGGTGTTGCTCAGAAAATGATTTCTGACGTCGATAAGGCTTTTGACGCTCAATAGGTCAATTGTCACAATTTCATTAACAATTTTTGCCATTCACCCGGTTTCAGGGAAGTGGAAACATAGCCGTAACAAGAATGTGTCATGGTAGTTACGATTCCAGTTTTCTGACCCGGGAGGGCCACATGAGTACAGATAAGAAAATTGATTATATTCTTCGCACGGTAGAGGAGCGAGACGTCCGCTACCTGCGCCTTTGTTTTACCGATGTACTCGGCGGATTAAAGGCTCTTTCTATTTCTCCTGAGGAGCTAGAAGAGGCTTTTGTTGAGGGCATTGGTTTTGATGGCTCTAACGTTGATGGCTTTGCCTCTCAGGAGCAGTCAGATCTTCTCGCGTTCCCCGATGCAGACACGTTCCAGATTCTTCCCTGGAAGACAGATGACGGTGTAGTTGCTAACGTATTCTGCGACATTCAGACTCCACGTCGCGAGGCCTTTACGGGCGACCCACGTCTTGTACTGAGAAATGCTTTTATCAAGGCAGAAGACCTTGGCTACGTTGCAAATGTTGGTCCTAAGCTTGAGTATTTTTATTTTGTGAGTGGCTCTGAGCCAAAGCCTATTGACCAGGCGGGATATCTTGATTTGAATTCTGCCGATCTGAGTCATAGTCTTCGTTACTCCACGTCTCGTGCGCTTGAGAATCTTTCTATTCCTGTACAGTATTCTTTCCATGCAGCTGGCCCTGCACAAAATGGCGTTGAGCTTCGTTATGCAGAGGCGCTAACCTGCGCAGATAATATTGTTACCGCTCGTCTGGTTATCAGACATATTGCAACGCTTCATGGTGTGTTTGCATCGTTTATGCCAAAGCCTCTTCAGGGCGTTCCTGGCTCAGCCATGCTTTTGAATCAGTCGCTTCTTAACCATGATGGCGAGTCTTTATTCTGGGCTCCAAAGACTGAGTCCGAGGCTCACCTTTCTGAGCTTGCTCAACAGTACATTGCAGGTCTTATTAAGTACGCTCCAGAATACATGCTTATTACTAACCCAACGGTTAACTCTTATAAGCGCTTTGACCGTGATTCTATCCCAGCATATGCAACATGGGGCCGCAAAAACCGCTCTGCTATGGTTCGTATTCCTACGCACAAGCCAGGCAAGCACGTTGCCACCCGTGCTGAGCTGCGTATCCCTGATCCAACCGCTAATCCTTATTTGGCCAACGCCGTTACGCTTATGGCCGGTCTCAAGGGCATTGAAGAAGGTCTCTCGCTTCCTGAAGAGTTTGTGGGCGGAAATCCTGCCGATTATGGCGAGAAGCTCCCAACTAATCTTGGAGAAGCGCTTGAGCGCTTTAAGCAGTCAGAGCTTCTTAAAGATGTTCTTGGCGAGCACATTTTTACCTATCTGTGCGAGCGCAAGGCAGAGGAGTGGCGTGAGTTCTGTCTCACCGTTACTGATTGGGATACTCAGAAGTACTACGCAGGTTGCTAAGCAACTATTCCTCTTGCAGTTATATGTATCTTTGAACCCTGCTCTGAATTATTCAGAGCAGGGTTTTTTGACGAGAAACCCTTCTTACGCTCGAAGAATACTGCTCTCTTTTTCAAATTGTTACCGTTTTATGAACTGAAAAAATTACTTTTTACCTGGGCTTTATTGGATAGAATGACTAAATAGTAGTCATTTATACAAAGAAGTTGTTCTTATCGCCATTTTTATGCAATAAAAACGAGAAATATGATGAAAATTATAAGTAGATTCTTCATATTTGCTTTCTATAATTCATCCCAATGAATTTCAGCTCAGATTTATTCAGGAAGAGGCAAATATGAAATCGTCACTGGTTACTACCGTTAAAAAGAATGCCCTAAAGGGCGTAGCTGCTGTTTTTATGGTATGTGCACTTGTTGGTCTTATGGCTTGCTCGTCATCCAAGCAAGAAAATGCGCAACAGGGTACTACTTCATCCTCTGATTCAAGCTATACGCTGGTAACTAAGGGTCATCTGACTGTTGTTGCAGAGCTTGGTTTTCAGCCGTTTGAGTATTTTGAAGGCAACTCAACTACTCCTGTTGGCTTTGATGTTGATCTTATTACCGAGATTGCAAAGAGGCTCAACCTTGAGGTTACGTATCTGCCAAATCAGAAGTTTGACACTCTTGTGCCAACTATTAAGCAGGGTGGCAAAGCAGACGTTGCTATCGCAGGCATTACTATTACTGATGAGCGCTCTCAGGAGGTAGACTTCACTACTTCCTACCTTGATTCCAATCAGTCCTTAGTTGTTAAGTCTGGCAGTACCGAGACTGAGCAGACGCTCAATGACGCCTCCAAGAAGGTTGTTGTTCAGACAGGAACTTCGGGTGAGGACTGGGCTAAGGAAAACCTTCCAAATGTAACTATTGTTTCTGTAGACGATGTTGCTGCCGCAATGGCAGGAGTCCAGACTGGTTTGTACAACGCCATGGTCATTGACTTGCCTGTTGCTTCCAACCTAATCAGCACTTCATATTCTAATCTGACAATTGCAAAAGAGATACCAACAGGCGAGCAGTATGGCATTGTAGTTTCCAAGGACAATCGTGCACTGACCGAAGCAATTAACAAGGTTCTTGCGGATATGGAAAAAGATGGCACTATGGCCTCTCTCAAGTCCAAGTGGTTTGGTTCTAACATCTAGTTTTACCAGCTCAGCAAAAGTGCTTGAAGTCAGATTTGGCTTCAAGCACTCACTGTTTACATCAGGATTTATCGCACCTTAAGCTCTAAAGGAGTATCACGTGATTGCACTTTTGCACAAAACTATGTCAGGACAGCAACTGTCCTTGTGCATGTCATCTGTAAGTTTTGACGACAAACCTACGATCCAGGATACGGCTGAGTCAAAGGGTTTTTATACGCGTGCGTACTCCTCGCTGCTTGTAGTTCTTCTCGCCACGCTTCTTTTGAGCGGGCTGTTCTTTATGTCCCTGAGCACGTTTTCTGCTCAGAGTGCGTTTGCTCTTACCACAAACAAGGCAACAGCTAAGTCAAACCAGACAGAAGGCAATAGCGTTATCGGTGGCAAAGAGACTCGTTTAACCTGGGAAGGAACAGTTGAGGACGAGCAGGTATCTCAGCTGGTTTTGGAACTTCCAGAGGGATCTGATTTGCAGAACGCAACTACTAAAGTGACCGTTCTTTCAGGCCTTACGCGCGAGAAGATCGAGGCGACTGTAAGCGTTCAAGGAACGCAGGTTGTTATTTCTTTTGCAACGCCCGTGGATGCTCAGAAGCTCATTCGCGTAGAGATTTCTAGCATGAAGTTTCCCGCTAGTGGTGGATCGTATATTGTTGAAGGAACCTATACCACTGAGCAGGGGATTCAAAAACTTGCCTCTTCTCCTGAAATCACCATTATTTCTAACACTCCTGTTCAGGCTCTGGTTAATTGGCTTGATGCTCAGCCTTGGGTTGAGGCATGGAACTCCAATCACTTTCTGGGCATGTTCTTAAAGCCTCAGTTGATTGTTTCTTCGGTTGTAATGCTGTTCCCCGGATGGCTGGTTTGTCTGGCAATTGTGATTTGTGCCTATCCTGTGGCTATTGTGCTGGGAATGGGCTTTGCGTTGCTTAAGATTTCCAAGAATCCACTCTTGCGTGCTCTGGCGGTGGTATATATCAATTTGTTGCGTGGAACCCCATTCTTCCTGCAGATTTATATTCTGTTCTTTGGTCTTCCTATGTTGAATATCAATTTGGATACCAATCTGCTTGGCTTTATTGTGGTTGCTATCAACTCTTCCGCGTATCTTTCAGAAATCTTCCGCGCTGGCATTCAATCGATTCCACAAGGTCAGTACGAGGCAGCAAGCTCTCTTGGCATGAATCGATTCCAGACCATGACATTTATCATCATTCCTCAAACTATTCGCCGTGTTATTCCACCTCTTACCAGTGACTTTATTACATCTTATAAAGATACTTCGCTACTTTCTTCTGTAGGCGTTATGGAGCTGATGATGTTTGCTAAAAACCTCACCACCTCAACGGGAAACATGACGCCATATATGACGGCTGCCCTATTTTATTTGGCAATTACTCTGCCACTTATTAAGGTAGTTGGCACTATCGAGAAACGCATGGAGCAATCAGAAACAGGCAAAACAGTAAGCACTTCAGTAAGTAAGACCCAAGTTCTTTCCAAGGAGGAAAACTAATGTCTTTCTTTTCTTTCAAAAAGAAGTCGAACACAGAACAACCTGCCTTGGATGCTGAAGTTGCTGCACAAGAGGCATTCGAGCGCGATAAGCCCCTAACTAACCATGCTTTTGAGGCAGGTGAACATCCTATTGTTCGTATTGAGCATCTTAACAAGTCATTTGGAACAACGCATGTTTTACATGATGTGAATCTAACCGTCTGGCCAGGTGAAGTTGTGGTTGTGCTTGGACCTTCGGGCTCCGGTAAATCCACTATGCTCCGTTGCATCAATCTACTGGAGACTCCTTCTGCAGGCCATATTCTTATTGAAGATCAAGAGATTACGGGCACAAACGAAGCAGAGGTAAATGCGCTTCGTAGAGATGTGGGAATGGTTTTCCAGCAGTTCAATCTGTTTGGCCATTTAACGGTTAAAGAGAACGTAATGATTGGTCAGATTAAGGTTCTAGGAAAGTCAAAAGAGGAGGCAGAAGCAGAGGCGCTAAAGCAGCTGGAGGCTGTTGGACTTGCCGATAGAGCAGACTTCAAGCCTGGTGCGCTTTCCGGTGGTCAGCAGCAGCGTGTAGCTATTGCTCGTGCCGTTGCTATGCATCCAAATGTACTTCTGTTTGATGAGCCAACTTCTGCGCTTGACCCCGAGCTTGTTCGTGGTGTTTTGGACGTTATGCGTGACTTGGCAAAGAATTCTGGCATGACTATGATTGTGGTAACACACGAGATGGGTTTTGCAAAAGACGTGGCAGATCGCGTGGTTTTCATGGAGGAAGGAGTGGTAGTTGAGCAAGGAACTTCTAACGCTATCTTTAACAATCCTCAAAACCCTCGAACAGCTGAGTTTATTGGCGCTATTGCATAGCAATCCACAAGTTTAAATTGGGATATTTCAAACTCGTATAGTTTAGAAAAAAATTCTAGGGCGAGAAGATCTTCTCGCCCTATTTGCAGTTAGATGAGGTATATCTGCTCTTTATTCGCAGCTTGTGGTATGCTTTATAAGATTAAGCTTATCCTAGGGGGAATCGATGCATCACAAGAATATACTTCTTGTATCTGCAACGACACGCTTACATGAACGTATGCGTGAACTTTCGCATGTCATTGATGTGTCTATTGCTCTTGCAAACGCTGCTTCTTTCTCGCAGGCTGCAGCTTCTGGTCACACGTTTGACCTTATCATTCTTGATCAAAAAGACCTTTCCCAGGATGTTATTAGTACGGTTGAGAATTATTCCGCTCAAAACGGCGGAATTGCTCGTCTGTTTGTTGCAGACCTTGATAATCTTTCTAAGTTTGTTCTGCCTGTTCAGGGCAAGAGTGATTTTATTTTGTCTACTGCAACTATCCAGGAGTTTAGCCTCAGGTGCTCGCTGCTTTTGTGGCCAGGTACCGAGAGCACTTCTAGGGATTTGGTTATTGTTGACAACATAAAGATTAACCTGGCAACGTATCAGGTTTATATTGACGAATCTCCTGTTGATCTTACGTATATGGAGTATCTGCTGCTGTCATTCTTGGCAACCCATCCATCTCGTGCATACTCTCGTGAGGCTCTTTTGCAGCGCGTTTGGGGCTTTGAGTACTGTGGTGGTACCAGAACAGTTGACGTTCACGTAAGACGTGTTCGCTCAAAGATTGGTCCTCAGGCAGCAGCTCATCTTGAGACTGTTCGTGGCGTGGGCTATCTGTTTAGAGCGTAGTACAAAAGCATGCATTTTACGTGCAGATAAAACCGTATTTCTACACTCAATATATGAGACGAATTTTTGTCCGGTGTAACGGGTAGAATATCTCTATTAAAAAATTGATGGTATGCGTATTTTTGTACGATTGATTTCGCATCACGATGATTTTAAGGAGGATGTCTATGGAGAACCAGAAGCATGGTTTAACCACAGATTCCACTGTAAATAAGCGTTTCTCGCCAGTTAAGCAGACTGGATTTATGTCTATGTTCAAAAGCTCAAGCGTAAAAAGAACAGCTTGTGCAATTGCTTTTGCCGTTGCTTGTGTTCCTACCATTGCTTTGGGAGAGGGAATTTCTAAGCTTCCTGCAGTATCTGGTCAGGCAATTATTTCTCAAGCAGCGACGTCTCGTCCTGCTGCAGAACCAACTGATACTAAGACGGCAGAAACGGTAGCTTCTAAGGTTTTGCCTTCGGTTGTGTCCGTTAAGGCTACCAGCGATTCATCAGGCTCAACCGGTTCTGGTGTTGTATTGAACACAAATGGAGACATTCTTACCAATTACCACGTCATTGAGGGCATGGACACCTTCTCCATTTCAATTAACGATAAAGAATATGACTGTACTGTTGTAGGTACAGACCCTACCTCTGACCTTGCTGTTCTTCATGCTGACCTTAAGGGAGATAGTCTAACTCCAATTGAGATTGGTAACTCCGATAACCTGGCTCCTGGTAGTTGGGTTATGAGCGTTGGTAGCCCATTTGGTCTTGATCACTCTGTTTCTGCAGGTATTGTTTCTGCTCTTTCTCGTGGAGATATGCTTGAGACAGAGGGTGGAGAAACCACTATTTACGCAAACCTTATCCAGGTTGACGCTGCTATTAACCCTGGTAACTCTGGTGGCGCATTAGTTGATTCTAATGGTCAGCTTGTTGGTATTTGTACGCTCTACTCGTCAGATACTCAGTCGTTTGCGGGTATTGGTTTTGCAATTCCTGTTAACTATGCCATTGATATTGCTAATCAGATTCTTTCTGGTCAGCAAGTAAGGCACGCCTATATTGGCCTTTCTATGCAGACGGTAACTCCACGTGTTGCAAAGCGTAATAAACTTTCAGTAGATTATGGTGCTTATGTAGCTGGACACCTTGATGATAGCCCTGCAGAAGGGGCTGGTATTAAAAAGGGTGACGTCATTATTTCTATCGGCGGAGAGCGTGTAGTCTCTGCTGATGCAGCCATCATTGCGGTTCGTTCTCACAAGATTGGTGAGACTGTTCCTGTAGAAGTCGTACGTGGAGAAGATCATCTTACTATCAACGTAACCCTTGGTTCTGATGAGACGCTTTCTTCTATGAAAGAGAAAGAAAAGAACAGTAAGAACGAAACAAACAACGTTGATGATAAGCAGGATCGCACTGAAGATGATGATTCCTATAGGTATTATCGTCAGCAAAATTATTGGGAAGAGTTCTGGGATTACTTCACTAATCCTTATGGAGATAAAGACGTTGATTCCGATAATCCATTTGTGAATTTTGTAGAGAGCATTACCAATAGCATTGCAGAAGCAATCTACGGAATCTTTGGTTAATGTGCAACTTGCGTTTGCTTAATCGCGTCTATGTGTTGTGTTAGGAGTTAGGGGAGTCTTGTGGATTTGCTTGTGCTGTTAGTTTTGGCTGTAGTTGTCATTGTGCTTATCGTGAGCCTTGTCACACTTTCCTCTAAGCTTTCGCAAGTAAAGACGCTGCAAGAGCAAAGTCAAACATCATCTGCAGAGCTTATAAGAAGCTCCCAAGAGTTGGATCGTCGTGTTACGGATAACATGGCAAAAATGCAAGAGCTTATGGATACAAAGCTTGAGAAGGTAAGAGAGGTGGTTGATCAAAAGCTCACCTCAACACTGCAAAATCAGACGAAGCAGACTGACCAGCGCATTGCTCAGCTTGATGCTCGCTTTGATGCTTTTCAGCGTCGTGTGGATGACAACATGAAAGCAACTTCCCAGGCTTCAACAGAGCAGCTTGGTAAGGTTAGAGAGACTGTTGACAAACAGCTCAGCGACATGCGTAAAGAGAATGAAGCAAAGCTTGAGCAAATGCGTCAGACCGTTGATGAGAAGCTCCAGAAAACGCTTGATGAGCGTATGACTCAATCGTTTCAGCGCGTATCTACGCAACTTGAGCAAGTTCATCAAGGCCTGGGAGAAATGCGCGGCCTTGCAGAGGGTGTTGGAGACTTAAAGAAAGTTCTCTCTGGCGTTAAGACTCGCGGAATTGTTGGAGAAATTCAGCTTGGCGCAATTCTAAGAGACATTCTTTCTCCAGAGCAATATGAAGAGAATGTTGCTACTGTTTCTGGCTCTACTGAGCGCGTGGAGTTTGCCGTTAAGTTGCCTGGAGAGTCAGGGGAGACCGTTTGGCTTCCTATTGATTCTAAGTTCCCTGGAGATACGTACGAGCACCTAGTAGATGCAATTAACGCAGGAAATGAAGAGGCGATTGCTGCCGCTAAAAAGGGTCTAGAGTCTCGAATTAAGGCAGAGGCAAAAGATATCTCTACAAAGTATATTGCTCCACCAGAGACAACTAACTTTGCTATTTTGTTCCTTCCTTTTGAGGGACTTTATGCAGAGGTAGTCAGTCAGACGGGTTTGCTTGAGCAGCTACAGAGAGAGTATCGCGTTAATGTGTGTGGACCTTCCACTATGGCAGCCCTTCTTAACAGTCTTCAAATGGGCTTTCAATCTGTTGCTATTCAGAAGCATGCAGACGAGATTCAAAAGGTACTCTCTGCAGTTAAGACAGAGTTTGAGACGTATCAGGCTCAGCTAGAAAAGGCTCGATCACAAGTTCAAAAAGCAGAAAAAGCACTGGATACCATTTTGACTACAAGAACAAATGTTATGAGTAGAAAATTGAGAACTGTTACCGCATTAGAAAATCTCGATGAGGCTCAGAAAACGTTGGGGATTAGTGGCGTGGTAAATGATGAAGACGGGGATGAGAAGTAAGTAAATTTTTTGATAATTGATAAGTTGTTCAAGATACATTAAAGAAGAATATAAATTTAGTACGGTCCGAGAGGATATGAAAAATGATCCAGCGGGAATCAAATCTTGACCATGATACTTTGCTTCCTCTGAATGTAAAAAAGGTGAGTAGATCATACAGGATGAAAGAAGGGAAACGTATAGTTTTAGATAATGTGTCGTTTTCTGTTCATTTAGGGGAAATAGTTTGTGTACTCGGACCGAATGGCGCCGGAAAGACTACTTTAGTAAAAATTGCTTCATCACTTTTGCTCCCAGATTGTGGAGAAGTGGAAGCATGTGGTGTAGATGTCCTTAAATGTCCTCGCAAAGCTTGTAAGAATATCTCTTTAGTTCTTGGTGGAGAAAATGGGTTTTATCTTCACGCTACTGCTATTAATAACTTAAGATATTTTGCACAAGTGAGTGGTGTCCCTTTTGATGAGCAAGAATCAAGAATTAAAAATGCCCTTCAACAAGTACATTTAGTTGAATTTTCAAATCAAAATGTATCAACTTTTTCTAGGGGAATGAGACAAAGGCTTCATCTTGCAAGAGCTTTAATTTCAGCTCATAGTTTAATTCTTCTTGATGAGCCAACATCTGGTTTAGATCCAAATAATGCAGCAGATGTCAGGCGGCTTATCGCTGAGTTACGTCATATCCCTAGTGGTATTTTACTTACGTCTCATAGTATGAGAGAGGTTGAATTATTAGCTGATCGCGTGCTTGTTCTCAAAAAAGGAAAGTGTATTTTTCTGGGCAGCTTAGAGGAGTTAAGACAGAAAGTAAAAATAGAGGGCGTATACACGTTTATTACTGATTGTCTTGATGAATCTAAAATTAAAATTTTAAAGGAATGTTCTGGAATTGCATCAGTTGAAGTTCTTGAGAAGTTTGATTCAATTTATGTGGATGTGTCAGGAAATAAGAAAATGGTTTTTGATTTATGTGTTAATGATTTTGGTTGGAAGAAAGTCAATGAAAGACGTGCCTCACTCGAAGAGGTGTACCTTGCTGTAATGGGAAAAGATAATGAAAGACAGTGTTAATTTAATTTTTGATATGCGGTCAGAATTGCAGATGCTACGCTTTCATACGAGTATGTTTTTAACGACTCCATTCTTTTTAATAAGTGTTCTTGGATCATGTTTTAGCTTCTCTTTGTTTAAGATTTTTTCAATGATTCAGGGGTCTGGTAATCATTCATTTTGGGTTTATTCATCTATCGCAACTATATGGGCTTCTACAATTCTCTCAACAGGTATTATTGGATATCAGCGTTATCAGGGAACTTTGGATTATTTGTTTATAAGTCCGAAGGGAATTGCTAATATTTTTTATCCAATTATTTTTTCTGCAACTACATTAGGTTTAGTTCTTGGAGTACCGTGCTCTATTCTTCTTAGCTTATTTTTTGATGTTCCTATTATTCTTTCTATAAATGAGATATTGGCACTATTTTTTTCAACGGTTGCATGCGCCTCTTCATCTTTGGTTTTGTCTTCTTTATATGTTTTAACAAAAAATGCTTCATCATTTGAAAGCCTTATTTTAACTGGTATATGGATAGGGTCTGGTATAGTTTTACCAATAGATAACTTTGCATTACCAATGCGTATAATCGCATACTTACATCCTTTGACTCCAGCAGTAAAGTTAATTACCTCAGCTACTGCCCAAGATTTTTTCTTGTATTCGGTTGTTTGTTTGATTCTTTCGATTGCATATGTTTTTTTAGGACGGTTTCTAATTCAATTAGCATTTTCAAATCTTCGCAAGGATGGAGATTGTTCATAATTATGAAAAAAATTACTTCATATATCTATCCTGCAATTTGTATATCATTGACTTCTTTATCCAGCTATGGCTCTATTTTAGCTTTTTGCATCCAATTTTTTATTGAACCTATTTTTTCATATCTATACTTTATTCTGTTTGGTATACAGCTTTCTGCTTCAAGTATGTCACTGCTTGTAGGAATTTTAACTTTATCAGCATGGCTTTCTGCAATGCAATGTTCGGCCAATATTATTGTTCAAGATCGATTTGCTAAAACAATTTTTATGTATTTAATTTCTCAAAACCGTGCAATGGTATTCTTTTTAATTAGATACATAACAATTACTGTTATTTGTTTTATGAGTTCTCTTATAACCTCAGTTATTGTTCTTTATATTGCAGCAGCTGATGTTCTGGCCCTACTTGTTCCTTTATGCATATCCCTTATTCTTGCTTCTCTTGGTGGCGCCATATTTGGAGTATTTTCTTCAGTAATTGGTTTATTGTTAACTGATGGATTTGCTGTACTAAACTTATTATCAATAAGTATCCCCATACTTTCTGGAGCTGTTATACCACTTTATTTATTTCCAAACCCTTTGATTTCTATCTGCAAGTGCATTCCGATTTCATGGATTGTTGAAAGTGTCGGATTATTTTTGAGTTTTAATACAAGTGATGCGTTTCTATTGTGTGGTTATGCGTTGTTCTTAGAACTTCTATGGATATTGATAACGCTTGCTTTCATCTCTTTTTGCAACAACAGACAGAGAATTACTGGTCAAATAGAGGGAATGCATTTGTAAATACTGTATAAAGATACCCATAAGGGGTAATTTCCTTCGGATATTAATAAACCATAAGGGTATTTGAAGGAGGTTTTATGGGAATCATGGGTAGATAAAAACAGCGGCTTAGGTTGCTGTTTTTTTGTTGCATAAAAATACCTTATGGGGGTATACTGTTTACAGAAACTAATACCCCCTTAGGGTATATAAAGGAGGACAGATGGCTCAGAAAGACGGCCAATCACAAAAGACATGCTGTCATTGTGACCACAAGGCAACCCCTCGCTCAAGCGAACTTAAAAGTGGGGTTTCTCGCCGTATTAACCGTGCAATCGGTCAGCTCAATGGCATTAAAACAATGATTGACGAGGATCGTTATTGCGGAGATGTCCTTATTCAGCTTGCAGCAGTTGAGTCTGCGGTTAAGGCCATCTCAAGAGAAGTAATGCAGGATCACCTGGAGTCTTGCGTGGTTGACCGCATCCAGTCGGGTGATACAGAAGTTATTGATGAGGTTATGGACCTCTTTAAGCGTTTTATGTAAGGTGGCGTTATGGATCAGAAAGTTTTTGATGTACAAGGAATGACGTGTGCAAGTTGTTCTGCGCACGTAGAGAAGGCGGCAAACTCTGTTTCTGGTGTCTCTGAGGCTCGCGTTAATCTGCTTAAGAATTCTATGGAAGTTGATTACGACGGTAATCCAGATACCCTCAAGCAGATTTCTGACGCAGTAAGCAAAGCAGGCTATGAGGCAACACCTCGTAGCGACAAAAAAGATTCTGCTGCAACTACTAAGGCAGATGCTACCGATGCTTCAGAAAAGGCGGTAAAGCAAAAGAGGATTGAACTTATCTCCTCAATGGCGTTTGCCATTCCACTGTTCTATCTTGCCATGGGTGAGATGATGGGAGCACCTGTTCCGCCTGCTGTTTCTGGTATGAATGGCATGATGAACTTGGCTCTTACCGAACTCTTGCTTTGCATTCCTATTCTGTTTATTTGTCGCCACTATTTTGTTGGTGGATTCCGCTCATTGCTGCATGGCGCTCCTAATATGGACTCGCTCATTGCGCTGGGCTCAGCAGCGTCGTTTGCCTACAGTGTTGTCAGTTTGTACCAGCTGGCAAACGCTTTTGTTGCAGGAGACATTACTGCAGCTCACCAGGCAATGCACGGCATGTACTTTGAGTCCGCAGGTTTGATTCTTGCTCTGATTACCTTGGGTAAGTTCTTTGAGGCTCGCGCAAAAGGTCATACCACAGGTGCAATTAACGCACTTATGAACCTTGCCCCAAAGACTGCTATTCTCGTCAAAGACGGTGTTGAACAAGAAGTTCCTGCAGATACCGTTGTGGTGGGAGACGTGCTTGTGGTAAGGGCTGGTCAGTCAATTCCTGTTGATGGCCAGCTCATCGAGGGAGAAGGATCTGTCGATGAGTCCGCGATTACCGGAGAGCCCGTTCCTGTAAGTAAGACCGTTGGCGATTCCGTGACAGGTGCTACGGTATCTACCGGCGGCTGGTTTAAGATGCGTGCCACCGCTGTTGGCGATGACACTACACTTGCAGGCATTATCCGCCTGGTTGACGAGGCAACAAGCTCCAAAGCACCTATCGAGCGTCTTGCTGACAGCATTGCTGGCATCTTTGTACCTGTTGTCATTGGAATTGCGCTGGTAACCTTTGCAGCATGGTTTGTCTTTGTGGCACCTGGTGACTTTGCGGTTGCTCTCTCGCACGCTGTTGCTGTCCTGGTTATTTCGTGCCCTTGTGCACTTGGCCTGGCAACACCTACCGCCATTATGGTAGGAACCGGCCTAGGTGCCTCAAATGGCATTTTGGTCAAGTCTGCCGAGGCGCTTGAGGGTGCGGTCCGAGCAACCGTGGTTGTTCTTGATAAGACCGGAACGCTCACTGAGGGCAAGCCGAGCGTAACTGACGTACTTTGTGCAGGTGGAACTTCCGAGCACCAGCTACTTGAGTATGCATATGCGCTTGAGCAAAAGAGCGAACATCCACTTGCGCAGGCAATTGTTACGTACGCTCAAGAGAAGCTAGGAGAGTCTGCAGGCAGCTCTCTTGATGTACAGGAGTTCTCGCAAGTTGCTGGCGGAGGCCTTTCAGCAAAGGTTAACGAAAAACGCCTTGTAGCAGGAAACGCTCGTCTTATGGAACAGGAGGGCATCAGCACACAAGAGCTGACTTCCCAGGCTCAGCAGCTAGCTGAACAGGCAAAAACACCGCTGTACTTTGCACTTGAGGGTAAGCTCCTTGGTGTCATTGCTGTAGCCGACAAGGTTAAGCAAACTAGCGCATCTACCATTGCTCGTCTTCGTGCTATGGGCGTTAAGTCTGTCATGCTTACCGGAGATCAGGCAACAACGGCAAACGTCATTGGTAAAGAGCTTGGTGTTGATCAGGTAATCTCTGACGTCTTGCCAAGTCAAAAAGAGTCCTACATTAGGCAGTTCCAGGACGCTGGAGAAAACGTTGTCATGGTTGGCGATGGCATCAACGATGCTCCAGCACTCGCTCGAGCAAACGTGGGAATTGCAATTGGTGCAGGTACCGATGTTGCTATTGAGTCCGCTGACATTGTCTTGATGAAGTCTGATCCAGCTGATGTTGCAACTTCAATTGAGCTTTCTCGTGCCACTATGACCAACATCAAAGAAAACCTGTTCTGGGCACTGTTCTATAACACCATTTGTATCCCTGTAGCTATGGGCCTGTTGTATCCATTTGGCATTTCGCTTAACCCTATGATTGGTGCAGCCGCCATGGGCTTCTCGTCAGTCTTTGTTGTATGCAATGCACTGCGCCTGCGTACCTGGAAGCCAAAGAATACCAGCTCAGCAACTCGCCAAGACGCTCATGACACAAAACCAGTCATTGACGTTCAAACTAAGTCCACAAACGACGCATCCGCGTCACAGAAGGAGGAATCTTATATGGAGAAGAAACTAAACGTAGAGGGCATGTCTTGCCAGCACTGTGCTGCACACGTCACACAGGCTCTTGAGGCTGTCGAGGGTGTCTCTAAGGCAACCGTTTCACTTGACGAGAAGAGCGCTGTAGTTGAGCTATCTTCTGATGTAGCAGACAGTGCATTGGTTGACGCTGTTGTTCAGGCAGGATATGAGGCTACTGTTGCCTAAGGTAGGCAAGTAGACGGTCTTTCTCGCTAGAATCACTAAATACCGCACGTGCAGCATTTTCAGCAAGCTCACGTGCGGTATTTTTGTCTAGACCGCAGTGCTGCTGCAAAAGCTCAAACTCGCGCGAGAGGGTAGTGTTGGAGACAGTCATGTTGTCCGTGTTGATAGTGATCGTCAGGCCAGCATCAAGCAGTTGCTCAAGCGGGAAGCGCTCTATTGACTCAAAGATGCGCGTTTGAAGGTTGCTGGTAGGGCAAATCTCAAGCGCAACATTTGCAGCTTTAAGGTCCTGGATAACGCCTGTGTCCTCCAAAGAGCGAACACCGTGGCCAATACGTTGTGCGCCAAGTCGAAGCGCAGCCTTGATGCTTTCTGGGCCAGCTGCTTCTCCCGCGTGAATAGTAAAAGGAACATCTTTTCTTTGTGCTTCAGCAAAAAGTGACGAGAAATTCTCTGTGGCAAAGAGCGCTTCTGCTCCTGCTAAGTCTGCTGCTACGACGCCATTTCCAAGGTACGCTGTAGCCAGATCAATTGACTCTTCATTTTTGTGCTTAAGCGCTTCACCTGTGCCACGCATAGCGCAAATAATGTATGCCGTGTGGAGCGCTGACTGTGGATGCTCTGCATAGAAGTCAGCTCTACCAGCAAGAGCAGCCTCAAGAACTTCTTGCTGAGAAAGACCTCCTGCAGTAAGACTTCCTGGTGCAAAGCGAGGTTCAGCGTAGAGAATGCCCTCTGTGTCAAGTTGCTCGTGAAATGCCTTTGCAATCGTACGAATGCCCTGTGCTGACTGCATAAGCTTGAGTGGCAACTCAAACGTTGCAAGATACTGGTTAAGATCCTGGCAATGAGCTGGGACTTGCATCTTTTCTTGAAGCTCAGCCAAAGAGAAATCAAGCCCCTCTTCTGCTGCAAGTTGAACTGCGGCAGGAAGTGGGATTGATCCATCAAGATGAACATGCAAATCGATAAGAGCACAGGAGCTCATGGCGCCTCCTACAAGAAACGTATGCTATGGCGCAAAGAGCGCAAACTAGATAGCTACATCATACGGTAGGGAAGTGGCGTTTTCCAAATCGTTTGCAAGTTTTTCAAACTGGTATCCATTGACGCGCTCAAGCAGACGTACTTCATCAGGCAAAACGTCATAGTGAATCTGAGAGCAAATAGCGCAGGCAATAGATCCAATGGTGTCTGTATCTCCACCCATCTCTGCAGCTATTCTCGCTGCTTTAGAGACTTTTCCTTGTGAGAGCTTTACCACTGCAAGAACTGCAGGGATGGTCTCTATGGTTTCGTAGCCACAGCCACAGTAGTCGTAGATGTCTCTTGATGCTGCTAGGGGAGCCTCAAGGTTTTTGGCACCCTCGCAAAACTCCAGCGCCATGATGCACTTTTGGTACATGCTAGGCATAGGCATTTGTGTACCAATTTTTGTGTAGAGCGCTCGGTGCCCGTAGCTTAAAGCAGTTTCAAGAGCGTCTTCCACCGTAAGCGAATTTTCTGTAAGACCCCTGTTGATGGCGGCAACAATCATTGCTGCACCCATTATGGCTACATTGGTTCCGTGAGTGGGAAGCGCAAGCTCAGTAACACTGTTAATGAGCGCATGTTTGTCTTTCCAGCTCACAATTGAAGCCAATGGAGCACACTTCATGGCACATCCGTTAGTGGTACCAAGGCGTCCACACGTTTTAAGTGAGTGACCAGAAAGTCGATTGGCTAGTGCAGCTCTTGTGGAAGGACCAACTACCTGGGCAGCATTTGGCTCTGTTGCCACATAGTTTTCCAGTGCGTCAAAGTAGCTTGACTGATTAAAAATACCCTGGTTATCAATGATATTTTTAGTCAGAATGATTGCGTTTGCGGTGTCATCTGTGGTTTGACCTGCGGTAAAAGGTCTTCCAAAGAAGTCATTTTTTGGTGGACTTGAAAGACTCTGAACTCCATCAGGAAATGCAAAATCAATTTGGTGTGGTGACATCATCTCTGTTGGCATGCCATAGGCGTCACCATAGGCAAGAGCCGTAAGCATCCTATAGAGTTTGATTTTTCTTGCCGTATTCATGTTACTCACGCTTCTTCGTGCCAGAAGAACGTGATGTTTTGGCTCTGCAGAGACTATTTTTACCTGCAGAGATAAGCTTCTCATAGCAGCGTGCCATGATCGCTCCCCTCAATTAGATATTCTCTGTCTTTGCAGGTTTTGTCTTTGCTGGCCGTAAGGAATACCTCACTCCTTAGATCCTTACTTTCCCAGCTTGTAGTCGCAATACAAGCTAGATGGCTCAGACAGAAAATATCTCCCCCAAGTATGTTTAAAGATATCAAATATTTAAGTATTGCTACAGGGGGTAAGCCTCATTATTCGGTAGGCGGTAGCTGAAGAGAGCTTAGAGGTTTTGTGCTCACAATAGTGACTACATGCTGTTTTATATTCTCTCTAACGCACTGTGCCATTGCTGGGTAAAATGGACGGTAGCAAACTGAAAGGAATGGATATGCCCGCAATTTTGACTCATGACTTCTTTGGCAAAGATGCCTTTGATATAGCTGCAGGCAAACTTGGTTTCTCCACAATGGAGGAGCGAGAAGCTTTTCTCCTGGGCAATCAAGGTCCAGATCCACTGTTCTATTTAGCGGCAGACCCGCTGCTACATCGCTATGCCAAATACGCATCAATCATGCATAAAGAGAAAACGCCTGAACTCCTGCTTTCTATGCGAGACGCAATTGCGCCTCTGCCACTTAAAGACGTTGCGGTTGCTCGTGCCTATATTGCGGGATTCCTCTGTCACTATATGCTTGATTCCACAGCTCATCCTTTTGTCTATTACTGGCAAAACATGCTTACCTCTCAAGGTGTTGAGGGCTTGGATGAATCTGCTAAAAATCAAGTACATGCAGAAATCGAGAAGGACCTTGATGAGGCAATTCTGTATGCCCATCTTGGTAAAACGGTAGCTACCTATAGGCCTTATAGCGAGGTTTTGAAGGCATCGCTGCATACGCTTTACGTTTTGGATAGGGTGTTTTTCTTTGCGTTGCTATGGACGTATGAAAAACCTACCGATACCAGGATTTTCTCGTCAGCTGCTGTTGATTTTAGGATTATCCAGCATTTAGCTTATTCACCAACAGGTAAGAAGAGAAAGCTACTTGGTCACCTTGAGCGCACCTTTGGTACAAATAGGTTCTCTTTGATCGAGGCGCTCTCTCACGGGGCAAGAGAATCCTCCGATTCTGACTTTGATAACAGAGCAGGAAATGAGTGGACTGATCCTTTTACGGGAGAAGTGCGCAAAGAGAGCTTCTGGGATTTGTATGACCATGCGCTGGCAAATGTGCCGTATGCACTTGACGTTTTCTTCTCGCCAGACTTTAATCTTGATACTGCAAAAGAGCTTACGCAAAATCTGAACTTTGATGGTCAGACGCTTGCAAATGAAGGTTCGACAGAATAGGTTTTTGTGGCAACGTACGTTTTTTCTGATATTCACGGTCATGTGGAGCCGCTTAGGCGCGCTCTAGAGCGTATTAATCCAACCGAGTCAGACGTGTTCTATTGTCTTGGTGACATGATTGACCGTGGCCCTAGCTCGCTTGCCACTATAAAGACAATTCGCGAGCTTCCTAACTGTACGGTTTTAATGGGCAATCATGAGCAGCTTGCGCTGCAAGCGTTGGACCCAGAAGCCGATATTGAAGCTCAGTTTATGTGGCAGATTAACGGGGGAGACGCAACACTTGCTGAGCTCAAAACGCTTTCTGAAGAAGAATATAGTGAGCTGATTGACTGGCTGCGGGCGCTTCCTTTGTATGCCACAGTTGAGGTCCAAGGTAGAGATTTTGTTCTGGTACATGCGGGAGTAAAGTCTAATGGCGTTCCCTTGCCAACCGCCTGGGATAAGACTTCTTTGGAACAGTATTTAAGCAAGCAATCTGAAAATGATTTGCTGTGGATTCGTGAAGAGTTTTGGCAATATCCAACGGATTTCCGCACGTCAGATGAGCTGTATCCTATTGTTATTTGCGGCCATACACCTACGCCATTGTTAGCAAGTTTTGGTGCAAAAAACTTGAATCGAAGCGCTACAACTGAGGATGGCCTTGCACAGTGGGTCCAGTCGGATGGCGACAAGTGGGGAATTGATACTGGCACTACGGGTGGAGCTGGCTACGGTCAGGTAACTGTACTGCGCCTTGATGATCTGCAAGAGTTTGTTGAGCCGCTGCAAGAAGGCGAGTAATCGTGGCTGCAAAGACGTCGCAGCCTGCTGGCGATGCTGTCAAAACCGCGCTTACGCATGTAGAAAACACGCTTGACCCCATTATTTTCCCTGATTCTCGCGTGCTGCTTTTGGGATCAATGCCTAGCCCCAAGTCTCGAGAAATCGGCTTTTATTTTGGCAATCCTCAAAATAGATTCTGGCGCGTAGTTGCTACGTTATATGGCGAGAAACCCCTCAAGTCCATACCTGAAAAGATTGACTTCTGCAAAAGACATCATCTTGCTCTTTGTGACGTGCTTAAGGCTTGTGACATTAAGGGCGCAAGTGATGCGTCTATTGCAAATCCGATTCCGCATAATATTGGTGCTCTTATTCAAGATTCATCAATCTGTGCCATTTTTACGCTTGGTGGGACGGCAACAAAATTTTACAAGCGCTATACCGAGCTACAAACCGGTATTCCTGCACGTCAACTGCCCTCTACAAGCCCTGCTAATGCACGTATGTCAGTTGATGATTTAGTGGAAGAATTTTCCATTATCAAAAAATTTACCAATTGTGAGTTGACAATATCCTAGTTGCGGCTAGGATTATACGCATGCGAATTATGGCTACGACATACACTGCACTTTGTGCATGCACCGCGATGTGTCTGGTGCCCGGGTCACATACGACCAGGGTGTAATTGTCGCTGAGCAAAATTTTCCTGGTACAGACTCGGGCGTAAAGCTATTTTGTAACTCTTGTGTGAGCATTCGCACATCCCGAGAGGATTTATTCGCATGGACTGGAGCTTCATAGGGGAACACCTCCCGCTGTATGCAGAAGCTGCAAAAATAACACTTACTATCTCTTTCTTTGGAGTTATCTTCTCGCTTATCGTTGGTTTGATAAGTGCTCAGATTTCGCTGACAAAAATTCCTGTTTTAAGTCAGCTTAATGCTGTTTACGTTGAGCTTTCCAGAGGAACACCCCTGCTTATTCAGCTGTTTCTTATCTACTTTGGCCTGACTAAAGTTGGTCTCAAAATGGACGCAGAGGCAGCTGCTGTTGTGGGTTTAACGTTTCTTGGTGGCTCCTATATGGCAGAGGTGTTTCGCGCAGGCTTTGAATCAGTTGCAGCTATTCAGTTTGAATCTGCACGGGTTTTGGGCCTCTCAAAGATTCAAGCGCTCCAGCACGTTATTCTTCCACAGGCACTTTCTGTAGCAATTCCAGGCCTTGTTGCTAACGTCATTTTCTTGATTAAAGAATCTTCCGTTGTTTCTGGTATTGCCCTTGCAGACTTGATGTATGTGACTAAAGACATTATTGGTATGCAGTACGACACTACAGAAGCTCTCTTTATGCTGGTAGTTGCCTATGTGATTATCCTTGTTCCTATTTCTTTGCTTGGCAGCTGGCTGGAGAGGAGGCTTGACTATGCCCGTCGATAACATTTTGCTGCAGGAAGGAGTAATAACGCGCCTTCTTGGAGGTCTTGCAACAACGGTGCACATTGGCCTTATCTCTGTGGCACTTTCTATTCCTCTTGGTATTCTCGTTGGACTTTTTATGGCATCCAACAACAAGGTTGTTCGCGCAATTCTTCGTGTTTACCTTGAGATTGTTCGTGTTATGCCTCAGCTGGTGCTGCTCTTTGTGGTGTACTTTGGTACTTCTGAATGGTTCGATGTTAACTTTGATGGTATTGAGGCTTCAATTGTGGTCTTTACCTTCTGGGGAGCAGCCGAGCTTGGTGACCTGGTAAGAGGAGCGTTGGAGTCAATTCCAGCATCTCAGTATGACGGCGCGTTTGTGCTTGGCCTTTCTCGCCAGCAGACGTTCTTTAAGGTCATCCTGCCCCAGGCCTTTAGGCGTCTTTTGCCCCCAGCCATCAATCTGATTACGCGCATGATTAAGACAACGGCGCTTTGTAATTTGATTAGTGTGGTTGAGCTGCTCAGGGTTGGTAGCCAGATTGCTGATTTTTATCGCTTCAAGTTCCCAACCGACGGAGCACTTTGGATCTATGGAGCTATTTTCTTCCTGTATTTTGCCGCCTGCTTCCCACTTTCGTATCTTTCACGCAGGCTTGAGAGGAGCGCCTCACATGAGTAACACCGTTTTAGCAGTTAAGGACCTCACTAAGGTATATCCTTCAAGCCAGAAACCCGTGCTTGATAAGATCTCGCTCTCCATCAATAAAGGTGAGGTAGTTGTGGTGTTGGGACCTTCCGGTTGCGGTAAGTCTACGCTACTTCGCGCTATTGTTGGCTTGGAAGACATCCAAGGGGGAGAGGTACTTCTCCACAATCAGGTAATTTCTGGTCAGAAGAGGGAAAGCGCTGCAACAGGCATTGGAATGGTTTTTCAAAGCTATGATCTGTTCCCCAACATGACGGTTTTGAAAAACGTAACTCTGGCTCCTCTGGTAGTGCAGAAGCGCTCAGAGGATGAGGTTTTGGCACAGGCAGAAGAGCTGCTTCGTCGAGTAGGACTGTGGGAGAAGAAAGACGCTTATCCATCAGCACTTTCTGGTGGTCAAAAGCAGCGCGTGGCAATTGTTCGTGCTTTGATGACTAACCCTGAAGTTCTTTTGCTGGACGAGATTACTGCAGCTCTTGACCCTGAGATGGTTCATGAGGTTTTGCAGGTAGTTATGGAGCTAGCAGAGCAGGGAATGACCATGCTGGTGGTAACTCACGAGATGCGCTTTGCTCAAGCAGTTGCTGATCGAGTCATCTTGATTGATCAGGGACACATCGTAGAAGAGTCGTCCGATGCACAAGAGTTTTTCTCGGCACCTAAAACAGAAAGGGCGCAAGAGTTTTTGCGTACCTTTGAGTTTGAACGTGTGCATAAGTAAACAACATGTTTTTGCACGTAGATGATGTAGTAATTGATACAACTTGTTAGGATTTGAAATGAACTTCTTTGAAAATACTTCCACTTCTCTTTCTCGCCGTGCTTTCCTTGGTGCAAGCGCACTTTCTGCTGCAGCTCTTCTGGCAGCTTGCAAGAAAAAGGATTCTGACGGAGCTCAGGGTGGATCTTCTGATACAGACTCAAAGTTTAGAACCCTTGATGACATCAAGAAGGCAGGCACGGTAAATATCGGTGTCTTCAGCGATAAAGCTCCTTTTGGTTACGTTGATGCAAACGGTAATTACGCTGGTTACGACATTGTTTTTGCAGAGCGCCTTGCAAAGGATATGGGCGTCAAGATCAATTACATTGCCACTGACGGACAGAACCGCGTACCTTTCTTGCAGTCCAATAAGGCAGATATTATGCTGGCAAACTTTACGGTAACCGATGACCGTAAAGAGAAGGTTGATTTCTCTCTGCCATACATGAAGATTAAGCTGGGTGTTGTTTCTCCATCCTCTGCGCCAATCACAGACGTTTCTCAGCTTGACGGCAAGAAGCTTATTGTTTCTAAGGGAACCACAGCTGAGGTCTGGTTTGCTAAGAATGCACCTAAGGTTGAGCTGGTCAAATTTGACAGCTATGCTGATGCGTATAACGCGCTGCTCGACGGCCGCGGCGATGCTTTCTCAACCGATAATACCGAGGTACTTGCGTGGATCAAGTCTAACCCTGGCTTTGTTGTTGGCATTGATGACCTGGGCGACTCCGATACTATTGCTGCGGCAGTTCACAAGGGCAACTCTTCGCTGTTGGAGTTTATCAACAACGAGATTACCGGCCCTCTTGCAGAGGAGAACTTCTTCCACAAGGCCTATGAAGAGACCCTTGCTCCAATTTACGGCGACGAGGTAGATCCAAACAACATTGTCGTCGAGGGCGGCAAAATCTAAGGTATAGCTCTTAGTTTTACGCGCCACGTCGTCCTCAACACTCAATACACCCATTTCGCGAGAAGACCTTGCAGCTTGTAAGGTCTTCTCGCGTTTGTAGCTAAATTGTTAATTTGCGCAGCGCTTTTCAAAAATGTTTCTTTGTGCTGATAAAGTAGGTCAACTATTTTTTGACCACCAGGGCAAAGGAGCTGATAATGGCAGCTGAACAGAAAAAGACAACTCGTAAAATTGGTGTCCCCAGGTTTCCCGGCGATATTATGCTATATCCGCTTTCTGTGGGCCTACTGCTTCACTCTTTTTTTCCTCAGGTTCTAGAAATTGGTAGCTTCACTACAGCCGTTGCTAAGGGTGCTCCTGCGATTGTTGGTATTGTTCTGCTGTTTGTTGGCGCCTCTATTGATCTGAAGACTGTTCCAAAGGTTCTGAAGACTGGCTTGACCATCCTTATTCCAAAACTTGCTATTGCTATTGCCTTTGGTCTCTTTGTTGCCAAATTCATGAACGATAACTTCTTTGGTCTTAATGCACTTTCTATCATTGGTGGCATTACTTTCTGTAATGTTGCACTATACATTGGCATTACAGCTGAGTATGGAACTCCTGATGAGCAAGGCGCGGCTGCAGTTTTGTCTCTTGTTGCAGGTCCAGCAGTTACCATGATTGCTCTAGGTGCAGCAGGCGTTGCAGCAATTTCTCCTACCGCACTTATCGGTACACTGCTTCCTCTGGTTCTTGGCGTTGTTCTTGGTAATCTCAGTCCTTTTATCAGGGGGCTTTTGGTTCCTGGTATTAACCCCTGTATTGCTGTTGTTGGCTTTGCTCTTGGTTGCGGCATGAGTGTTGAGAATCTTATTACTGGTGGTCCATCAGGCATTCTCTTAGCAGTACTTTGCATCATCACGGGTATTCTTACCATGCTTGTTGAGCGTCTTCTTGGCGGCTCTGGTAAGGCAAGTCTTGCTAGTGCAACTATTGCAGGTACCGCAACAACCACTCCTGCTGCAGTTGCTTCTGTTGATCCAACGTATACGGCTCAGGTTGTTGCAAACGCAAATGCTCAGCTTGCAGCTGCTGTAGTTATTACTGCGCTAGTCGCTCCTGCATTTACTGGCTGGCTTGATAAGAAGCTCAAAAAGAAGAATGACAACATACATTCGGCAGATAATGAATAAAATTTACATCTTTTTGTTTGATAATTTGAGTGAGTTTTGTAAGAAGGTTTCCTGTAATTAGTAATGAGAACTTATAAGAGTGCGCATATGTTTATTAAGGGCTACTTGATTTAAGTAGCCCTTAATATTAAAGAAAATTGGGAAGCTGAGAAGCCTCAAACAGGAGTGCAAAAATTAGAAAGACTATAAGCGAATTTTTGATACCTTTCTTCATGTTACTTCGAAGTAAAATATAAAGGCTCATAATCTCAAGCAGAAAAGAAATTACAAAGAATGCTAGTGGTGGGATAAGTGACTGCTTCCATAAAATCCTAGCTGCTTGGTAGATGAAAAAATTAATTGGAAGTAGTATTCGAATTGTTCTAGTAGAGAGAGGCTCCGACAATTTGAACATCTTCTCGCCAAACATGTCTATGCCCTCCTCTTGTTCGATAATATTTTATTGTTGCAATTGTTAGCTGTATTCCATGATTATCGTTGCCTGGAGTAGCGGTTGACATTTCCGCCATCTTACCAACAGCTTCTGAAATAGTCCCTAAATAGTTTCCTATTGTATAGCATCCTGGGATACATACTAATAGATATGCAACTACCTGTGCTGCAGTTGCTCCGTATCCAACTGCAGTACCAATCTGTGCATAAGAAAAACGTTTAATTTTCTTATTTGTAATTGTGGATCTAAATCCGCTATCTTGGGAAATTGATGGTAAAAGCTCATCTTGTGGTAGAGATGAATTATCTTCTGTAAATTCAGAATAGACAATATTGGTTTCCTTGTTTAAAACAATTTGTTTGAGATTTCCATCATTGTCTAATGTTTGGATAATGCGAGCTTCTGTTGTTTCGGTTATATAGATTGGTGGGAGATTATTTAAGTTTAGTTCAAATTGCTGACACTCTTCTTCAGTGTCATTGTCTAATGCATAAATGTTTTTTGATTGAATGAAAGAGAGGATACCACTCAGTCCACCCAGTACAACAACTCTACGGGAAAAACTTTTTTGAGCCATAACTACCTCGTTTCGCTAGACTAGATAGAACAACCATATAAAGTAAACCCTTCTTTTATAATTCTACACCTTGTATTTTACAAAATAAATAGAAGTAAATAATTTTTTAAAAAACTTTAAATAGTATTTTTTATAAGTGTTATTTAAATATATGTTCATATATTTAAATATTCTAAAAAGATGTCTTCTTGACTACTATAGTTACTCAACATTATTTAGTTTTGTCTATAGTAATTTAACTTGTGATTGGAGGTGCCTATGGAAGTTGGGGAGTGGAGCATTAGTTCTCCAGCATCTAAGTTTTTACTTGGTGCACCATGGTCAGAAAAGCTTGCTCACGGATGGGTTCATCCGCTACGCATCTCTTCCAATCAGCTTAGAGTTATTGGCTCTTGTTCTTCATGGCACCCCGGTCTTTTTAAACAGATGGCAGCGTGCACTTCAGATATTCAAGTTGCTTTTACCACGGACAGCTCAGAAGTGGATCTTGATTTAAAAATTGATGAACTTCCTAAGGGGTCCTTGTCTGTTTTACAGCCACTTAAAGTCACGTATTTCAAAAAGCTCAGCTCTGTATTTGTGACAGTTGACGGTAAACCTTACAAGAACTTTTCGCTGGATAATGCAGGTGAACAGACACTTTCTATTCATCTAGAAACAGAAACCTCTCAGGATGACCTTGCTAGACTTCCAGGCTTTAATGACACGCATCACGTGAGTGTTTACTTGCCCTGTTTGCAGAGTGCTTCCGTTAAAAATCTCCGTGGCAATGGCACGTTTTTCTCGCCCGATGAGCCTAAGAAAAAGCTGGTGGTGTTTGGCGATTCTATTGCGCAGGGTTTTGTTGTGGAGCGCCCAGATCACACTTGGCCTCACCGTCTTGCTAAGCGCATGAAGCTTGAGGTGGTTAACCAGGGAATTGGTGGACAAGTTTATCAACCTGGCTCGTATACGTTTATCGAGGATGCTTCTTTAGTGGTTGTTGCACTTGGAGCAAATTATCGCTACGAGAAATGCGCAAAGTCGCAGGTAACATACGATATTCAAAATTCACTCTGGCAGATCTCTCAGATGTATGCAGATACGCGCGTGGTGGCTCTGACACCTACGCCTTATTTTGAGGACGCGTATCCTACGCACCCTTATTCTTGTTTTGCGGAAGTTTCTCAAATTATTGAAGAAGTTTCTGGTAAGTTTGGTTTGCAGTGCATTTCTGGAGAAAAGCTGTTGCCTCAGGAGAAGAAGTATTTTGCTGATGACGTGCATCCAAATTCTAAGGGTGCAGCACTTTTAGCAAAAAATCTGTTTGAAGTCTTAAAACAGCCAGTTCAGGATAGTCTTTTTTAGACGCTAGGCTTTCTCAAAAGTTCTTCCAAAATTCAACACGACTTTTTGTCCGGTGAAACTTCTACACTAGAGGTGAAAAACATCTAGAGAGGATACACATGAACATCACTAATCCTTTTGCACCTCATATGACCGGGCAACTTTCAGAAGAAACTCAGGCCCTTGTGGCTGAGCAAATAGCCAAGGGCATCTTGAGTCCGTACGCATGCAAAAATGAAGACATCATCCGCCGAGATTCCACCCATGATCAGGCATCGCTTTTGCGCCCTGCTTTTATGCGAGATGTCGAGAAAATCATGCATACCCCTGCGTATAACAGGCTAAACGGCAAAACACAGGTCTTCTCGTTTCGTGCACATGATGATATTACGCGACGCGGCCTTCATGAGCAGCTTGTTTGTAGAGTAGCTAAAGATATCGGACGTGCACTTGGCCTCAACCTTGATTTGATTGAGGCAATTGCTCTTGGTCATGACGTGGGACATACTCCTTTTGGTCATGCAGGAGAGTATTTCCTTAATGATATTTATCATGAGCAAACAGGGCGCTGGTTTTTCCACAACGTACAGAGTGTGCGCGTGCTTGATGGTCTTTATGCAAGAAACCTTTCTCTACAGACGCTTGATGGGGTAATTTGTCACAACGGCGAGTTTGAACAGCAGGTGCTTCAAATGAGTGATCTTTCAACTTTTGATGAGTTTGACAAGGTGGTGGAAGATTGCTGGGAGAGAGGTCCTCAAGCTATTGCTCATCTGCGTCCTATGACGCTTGAAGGTTGCGTTATGCGCATTTCGGACATTATTGCGTACGTAGGAAAAGATAGACAGGATGCTCTTCGTGCAGGCGCTGCTACAGAAGAAACATTTGATGATGGTCTTGGTGGCGCTTATAACGCATGGTCTACTTCTGCTTTTGTTGCAGATATTGTTCAGAACAGCTTTGGCAAGCCTCAGATTTCTCTCTCAGAAGAGGCATTCAAAGAGATGAAGCGAGCAAAGCGCGAGAATTACCAGAAGATTTATGGTGCATCAGAGGCCAATGGTGATTTCTCTGAAGACATTAAGCATCTGTTTGAAAAGTTGTACGAGTACGAGCTGTCTTCACTTAAATCGGGTGATCAGAGCCTTGCAATCTTTAAGCATCATATTGAGCCTGTGAGTAGGCATCTTTCTAGGTACGGTCATACGTATGACTGGAAGAGTGACTTGCATCGCACTGTTGTTGATTTTATTTCTGCAATGACTGATGACTACTTTGTGGCTACCTGCGAAGCACTCTTCCCAGAAGCTCAGGAGCTCTTTCCAAAGAGGAGCTACTTTGCAGAAGGAGTACGTGCGTAAGGTTTGTCAGTCGGTTACGGTACGGCAAACGGGCGCTTAAAGAGCATTTGTGTTAAGCGGGTTTCTCGCCAAGCTTTTATGTTTGAGACGGGGTAAAATAGCTGCATGGATACTTTATTTTCTGGCATGGAACGTGCCGCTAAAAAAGCTAATGCACCACTTGCAGCTCGCATGCGTCCTACCACGCTTGATGGATACGTGGGTCAGGAAGATGCGGTTGGTCCAGGCTCATGGCTGCGTAAGGCCATCGAGCACGATACACTCTCGTCTGTCTTGTTGTACGGCCCGGCCGGTACCGGTAAAACCACGCTTGCGCGCATCATCGCTCATACAACGCACGCAGAGTTTGTGGAAGTATCCGCAATTACGGGTACTGTTAAAGACCTTCGCAGAGAGATTGAGGCTGCAGAGTCAAGGCTTTTAACAGCAGGTAGAAGAACCATTCTGTTCATCGATGAGATTCATCGCTTTACACGCTCTCAGCAAGACGCTCTGCTTCACGCGGTAGAAGATAGAATTGTTGTTCTTATTGGCGCCACTACAGAAAACCCTTACTTTGAGGTTAATAGCGCTCTGATTTCTCGCTCTCGTGTAGTGGAATTGCATGCATTGTCAGATGCAGCAATCGATGAACTTATTCAGCGAGCACTTGAGTCAGAAGACGGTCTGGCTGGCGCATTTGTTCTAGAAGAAGATGCTCGCAAAGAGATTGTGACACTTGCGGGCGGAGATGGTCGTGCAGCTTTAACCTCTCTTGAGCTTGCTTCTCAGATGGTTGACGTTCCAGAATCTGCTGATGGCAAAGCATCTGAGCCGCTTGTTATTACCAAGCAGAACGTTCTTGAGGCAAATCCTCGTCGCGGACTTCCCTACGATAAAGCAGGGGATATGCACTATGACATTATCTCTGCGTTTATTAAGTCCATGCGAGGCTCAGACCCTGATGCAGCGCTGTATTGGCTTGCGCGCATGATTGATGCAGGTGAAGATCCTAAATTTATTGCTCGTCGCATTATGATTTTGGCTTCAGAGGACATAGGCAATGCTGACCCGCAAGCGCTGCTTATTGCACATGCAGCGTTTAGGTCAGCCGAGGTCATTGGTTACCCTGAGTGCAGAATTAACCTTGCCCAAGCAGTTATTTATATGGCACTGGCTCCAAAGTCTAATGCTGCAGAAGCAGGTATTGATGCGGCGCTTCATGAGGTCAGAACAGGTCCAAGGCGAGAAGTTCCAAGTTACTTAAGAGACCGCACACGCCCTGGTTCTGAAGAGTACGGCAACTACCTCTATCCTCACAATTATCCTGGCGGGTGGATTGAGCAGCGTTACCTTCCAGAGGGACTTGAACGCGGTGCGTTCTTCTCGCCATCCCCAAGAGGTTGGGAAGCGTGGAGAATTGCAGCTACAGAGCGTGATCGTCACGAGGAAGCCTAGGATTTTGAATTAGTTAAGTGGGAGCATTAAGAAGGCGCTCCTCGGGTAGAATAAAAGGAACTGTAACCGTTAGCTTTGAGGGATGGCATAGATGGATTACTTACAGATTGCCCTTGTAGTCTTAGCCGTAGCTGGTGTTTGGGCCATTGTCGAGGTTGCTCTGACCCTAAGAATAACAAGAAAGTCAATTACTGAGATTACACTCTCAGCTAACAACACCATTGAGCAGATTCAGCCTGTTATTTCAAAGATTGATGGCATGGTTGATGAGCTTGACCCAACTGTTAAGCAGCTACCTGCACTTATGCAGAAGGTTGATGAGGCTGCAGAGAACGCTAATACCTCCCTTGAGAGCCTCAATGTAGTTCTTGGTGATGTAGCAACTGTTTCTGGAGCAGCATCTGCCGTAACTGCCACTGTCAGCAAAGCTGCAAGTGATGCTGTCACAGGTGTTGTTGAGTCTGTTTCAAAGCTGGGAACTGGCCTCGGTGGATCTTTGAATCCTTCCAAGCTTGCAGAGGCCGCTCAGGCTCGCTTGAGTGATGCAACTGCAACTGCTCAGCAGAGCGCACAACGTGCTCAAGAGTACCTTGAAGAGCTCCCTTTGCTTTCTCAGGATAAGCCAAAGCATTCTAAGCCTGCTCGCACTGAGCAGTTCTATATCGAGTATGGTTCTGAGCCTTCTCAGAAGACTGAGGAGTAGATTGTAATGGCACAAAAAATTGTTGAGCTTTCCGCTCCAGCAGATCCAACATTTGCTCGTTCAGTCAGAATGATGGCTGCTAATCTTGCTGTTTTGTGTAAGATGAACGTTGATGAGCTTGAAGATGTCAAAATGGCCGCTGAAGAGGGCTTTGTCTTTGCATGTGGCACTCAAAATGAATCCGTAGATATTACGTTTACCCTCGAAGACAATGCTATGGCTATTGACTTTGATTTGGGTGATGAAGATCCAGTTGAGTCTGAGACAGATAATTCTCAGCCACTTGAGCTTGTAGAGCTACTGCTCTCTGCTATTTGTGACCAGTTTGAGCTCAGTGACGACGGTTACACACTTCATCTTGTAAAGATTTCTGGCGGTGCACATGCCTAAACCTGAAGCAAACGAGGCAGTACAGGCATCTGCAGAAGAGCAGAAAGCCGCAAGAAGAGCTGCTCGTCGTGCTTCTAAAGGTACCCCGGCCTGGGATAAAGATAGAACACGCCAGCTCTTTGCCCAATATAAAGAAACAAAAGATCCTGAGGTAAGAGACCAGCTTATTGTGAGTCACTTAAACCTCGTGCGCTTTTTGGCCTCCAAGTTTAAAAACCGTGGAGAACCCCTTGATGATTTGATTCAGGTGGGAACCATTGGACTTATCAAGGCAATTGATAGGTTTGAGCCTGATCGTGGTCTCGAATTTACAACATATGCAACGCCAACCATCATGGGAGAGATCAAGCGTCACTTCCGCGATAAAGGCTGGTCAGTACGTGTTCCTCGTCGTTTGCAGGAGCTTTCTTCAAAGATTAATCAGGTCACTGATGATTTGACTAAAGAGCTGCAAAGAAGCCCTTCAATTGAAGAGATCGCCCAGCGCCTTGATACTAACGTTGAAGAGGTTCTTGAGGCTATGGAGTCTTCTAGCGCTTATAGCTCTGTTCCTCTTGAGGGAGGCGGCTCTGGTGCTGATGGCGACGAGACTCCTTCAATCATTGATCAGTATGTGACCGAAGATGAGGATCTTGCTGGTTCTGATGACCGCATTGTTCTTGAAGAGGCCATTAGAGACTTCTCGCCACGAGAGCAAGAGATTATTCGCATGCGATTTGTTGAAGGTCTTACTCAGGTAGAGATTGCGGAGAAACTTAATATCTCTCAGGTACAGGTTTCAAGGCTGCTTCGTCGCACCTTAAAGCGTATCCAAGAAAAGATTGACCCAGAAAGCGTGAACCGTTAATGGATCAAAAGCATCAAAACTTCTCCGATTCAGCTCAAAAATGGAAACAACGTGGCTTAATGGTGTGGACAGTCATTGGTCTGGCTGCATTGTTCGCGCTTGCGCTGTATGTTCTGGGCATCCTGGGACAGGCTGTTGAGCTGCTAGCTATTGGCGCTATTGTTGCGTTTATCTGTAGCCCTGTTACCAATTGGCTTGAAGACAGGGGAGTGCCACGTGGCATCTCTGCTCTTATAGCTCTTGTCCTCACGCTCATTGTGCTTGTAGGATTTCTTATTCTCATTGCTCAGCCATTGGTATTTGAGCTTACTACGCTACTCAGAAACGCTCCTTCGTATGCAAGCCAGATAGGAGCAATGGCAAGGGAGTTTTGGCAGAACTTTGACACTCAGAGCAACCCCGCTGTTAGACAGACGGTAGAACTTGTAATTGAACAGGCATCAAGTATTGGAATATCAGTTGCTTCTGGTATTTTGAGCTGGCTTTCCACATCTGCTTTAGGCAACATCTCTTCTATGGCAAACCAGCTTATGGTCTTCTTCTTAGGTCTAGTGCTTGCGTATTGGTTGGCTAAAGATTATCCCGTTATTGTTCGTGAGATGGCCATTATTGCTGGTCCTCAAAAAGAGAATGAGTTTAGGCTTATTCTTGCAATCTTGAGTAGATCTACCAGTGGCTATATGCGTGGAACTATCATTACCTCTGCGGTTAATGGTGTTCTTGTGTACTTTGGTTGTTTGATTTTAGGTAACCCTTATGCTGCTCTCATTGGTATGGTCACAGGAATCTTCCACATTATTCCTGTAGTTGGACCGGTTTTCTCGGCAGGTATTGCTCTGATTCTGAGCATTTTGGTAGACCCCATCATGACCGTGTGGACCATTGTTATCTTGATGGTTGCTCAAAACGTTGTTGATAACGTGCTCTCACCTTTGGTTATGGCAACCAGCGTTAAAGTTCACCCGGGTCTTTCGCTCGTTGGTATTGTCATTGGCAGCGCTCTTGGCGGAGTAGTTGGAACTATTCTTGCCATACCTTTGACAGCGGCACTGAGGGGCATCTTCGTGTACTTCTTTGAGAAGTATTCGGGCAGACAGATCGTCTCGCCAAATGGCGCGCTTTTTAACTCGACGCAGTATGTGGATGAGTCTGGCGCTATTCTGCCAGAGTATGATGCCCTAGATGACCCAAAGTTCTTTGAGGAGTCGCGTCTTGTTGATCAAGACACTACGGCTCATGTGCGCAGCAAGTCTTCAGCTCCCGCTCCCAAGATTCTTGGACATGATTTTTCTCAGTTACTTTTTAGGAATACTCAAGAAGTTACTAAGGAACCAGATAAACCATCGTCAGATGCGGTAGACTCAGACAGTACAAAAGAGTAGTTATTTGAATACGGAGAAGTACTTTATGGCTGACTATAAAACAATGACAACAGCAGAGATTCGCGAGGACTTCCTAAGTTTCTTTGAGAGCAAGGGTTGCAAGCGCTATCCTTCTTCATCTCTGGTGCCTTCTGACCCTTCGCTGCTTCTTGCTAATGCTGGCATGAACCAGTTCAAGGAGTATTACCAGGGCATCAAGACTATGAAGGAGATTGGCGCAACTTCCTGCCAGAAGTGCCTTCGTACTAACGATATTGACAACATTGGCGACTCTCGCCATCTCTCATTCTTTGAGATGCTGGGTAACTTCTCCTTTGGTGGTTACACCAAGCGCGATGCATGTACCTGGGCAATGGAGTTTATTTCTTCTCCAGAGCACCTTGGCCTGCCTCTTGATCGCCTGTACTTCACGGTCTTCACTGACGACGATGAGGCAATTGAGATCTGGAAGTCTCTTGGCGTAGCAGAAGACCACATCACCCGTCTGGGCGAGGAGGACAACTTCTGGGCAGCTGGTCCAACTGGTCCTTGCGGTCCTTGCTCCGAGATTTACTTTGACCAGGGTCCTGAGTTTGAGGGAGAGGCCCCTGGAGACGATGGCGACCGTTACCTTGAGTTCTGGAACCTCGTCTTTACTCAGTTTGACCGCCAGGAAGATGGTTCTCTACCTGAGCTTCCTCACCGCAACATCGATACCGGCATGGGCCTTGAGCGTATTGCAGCTATCATGCAGCATGAGGGCACCAACTACGAGGGTGACATCATGCGTTCCCTCATTTCTTTGGGCGAGAAACTCTCTGGTAAAAAGTATCACACAACTGACGAGATTGACCGCAGCTTGCGCATTCTTGCAGACCACTCCCGTGCAGTTACCTTTATGATTGGCGACGGTATTCTCCCTGGTAATGAGGGCAGAAGCTACATCCTTCGCCGCCTGCTCCGTCGTGCTGTCTACCACGGCCGCTTGCTGGGCATCCAGGGCACCTTCATGGCAGAGTACGCACATGAGGTTGCCGTTCTGCTTGGCGCAGAATACCCAGAGCTTGTCGAGAAGAGCGCTCTTATCGACGGCATTTTGACCGCAGAAGAGGAGCGCTTTGGCGCTACGCTTGACGCAGGCGAGTCCAAGCTCACCGCTGAGCTTGAGCAGCTTGAGGATGGCGCTCAGCTTTCCGGTGAGGTTGCATTCCTTCTGCACGATACCTACGGATTCCCTATTGATCTTACTCGTGAGATTGCTGCAAATGCAGGTCACGTTGTTGACATGGACGCCTTTGACGCTGCAATGACAGAGCAGCGCGAGCGTGCTCGTGCATCTGCTAACCGCGATGCCTGGGGTAATGCTCAGAGCGTCTGGGTTGCACTCTCTGACCGCCTCGATGAGACCGTCTTTGACGGCTACGACAACAATGAGCTCTCCGGCGTTCGTGTTGTTGCTCTTGTTCAGGACGGACAGGAGGTTGAGTCCGCTTCTGCAGGCTCCGAGGTTGAAGTTGTACTTGATCGTACGCCTTTCTATGCAGAGATGGGTGGCCAGGTAGGAGATACCGGCAAGCTGACAGCTCCTGGTCTCTACGTTCACGTCACTGACACCAAGCACCGCGACGGTGGCCTTGAGTCCCACGTTGGCGTGGTAGAGGAGGGCACCATCTCTGTTGGTGATTCTGTCACCGCAACCATTGATGCTGGTCGCCGTGAGCTCATTCGCCGCAACCATACGGCAACTCACCTGCTTGACGCAGCACTCAAGAAGGTTCTGGGAGATCACGTTAACCAGGCTGGCTCTCTTGTTGCCCCAGATCGTATGCGCTTTGACTTTACGCACTTTGAGGCTCTTACCAAAGACGAGCTTGATTGTATTGAAGGCATGGTAAATGCAGAGATTTTTGCTGCTAAGCCTGTTGTCACTCAGATCATGAGCATCGAAGATGCAAAGGCTGCTGGTGCTGTTGCACTCTTTGGCGAGAAGTACGGCGATGTCGTACGCGTTGTCTCTGCTGGCGCAGAAGACACTCCATTCTCCCGCGAGCTCTGCGGTGGTACTCATGCACGCAATACTGCTGACCTTGGCCTCTTCAAGATTATTTCTGAGAGCTCCGTTGGTTCTAACTCAAGGCGTATTGAGGCTGTAACCTCTATGGGCGCTATTGAGTACGTTGATGAGCGCCTGGCTCAGCTTGATGAGGTTGCTGCAGCTCTGAAGGTTCGTCCTTCCGCTGTTGCAGACCGTGTTGAGCAGCTGCAGCAGGACCTTCGCACTGCAAACCATAAGCTTGAGGCTGCTCTTACGGGAGCAGGCAGCAACCAGGTGGCAGAAGCACTTAAGTCTGCTGTTCAGCTTAACGGCTATAGCTGCGTAATTGCTAAGCTCGAGGGTCTTTCTGGTAAAGAGCTCCGCTCCGCTTGGGATGGCATCCGTGATGCATCTGACGGCCAGCCTGTTGCTTGCGTCATCGCATCTGCAACCGCTGACGGTAAGGTTTCCCTGCTTGCAGGTGCAACTGATTCTGCAGTTGCAGCGGGCTTCTCGGCAGGAGACATTGTCAAAGAGATTGCAGAGCTTGTTGGTGGTCGCGGTGGCGGCAAGCCAGCAATGGCGCAGGCAGGCGGTTCAAATGCTGCAGGAATTGACGCAGCACTTGAGGCTGCAAGAACAAAGCTTGGTGCGTAACGTTTGCGCGTTTTAGCTCTAGATATTGGTGAAGTTCGCATCGGGGTTGCTGTAAGTGACCCCGATGGTGCTATTGCGTCACCTGTTTGCGTGCTTCCTGCGCAAGAGGTGCTCTCACATGCACGCACGTTTAAAGCTGTGCTTGAAGATTGGGAGCCAGAGCTGCTTTTGTGCGGTCGTCCTAAAACGCTCGCCGGCGAAGATGGACCACAGGCCCAAAAAATTACCGCTCAAGCTGAGCAAATTGCGAAGAACTGCCAACTTCCATTAGAATTTACTGACGAAAGACTTTCTTCTGCGGAAGCAAAGAAGATTCTTCGAGCGCAAGGTTTATCTGAAAAAGCCATGCGTGGAAAAGTTGACATGGTTGCTGCTTCGCTCTTTTTGCAATCATGGCTTGATGCACAGATTAATAAGGGAGACTAAATGCCCACCCTATCCAATGGTTCTTCTCCGCGTCGTCAGGGCGCACATTTTTCTTCTCCTGTACCAGAGGGACAGGCTCAGGAAGAGCAGGCTCAGCAGGTACAGAGTCAGCAGCCTTCTGTTGAGGCAACAGGATCGCTTCCTGCACTTACCGGTGGTAAGCTTTCTTCAAGAAGCGCCCAAGTAACTCATATGGCAAAAAACAAGCAGGTAAAGCATAGAGATAAGAAGGCTTCAAAGCGTTCTCGTATTTTTGCGACACTTATTGCTTTTATCATGGTTGCGGCCCTTGGCATCTTTGTATGGAAAGTAGCGCTTCCAGAGCTTTCTCGTGCTAATTCCGATACACAAGAAATTACCGATGGTCAGCAAGTTACCGTTACTATTCCAGACGGTGCTGGTGCGCAGGAAGTAGCAAAGATTCTTTTTGAGAACAAGATTATTGCAACTAAGAGCGAGTTCTTAAACCAGGTAAAGCGCCAGGATGCTGAGCAGAAAATTAAGAGCGGTATCTATGTTATTACCACTGGTACCAAGCCAGCAGACATCGTACATCTGCTTATTTCTGGCCCTAATGCTCCTGGTAGTGGCTTTGTCGTACCAGAAGGCTATACCGTTTCTCAGGTTGCGGATTTGGTTCAGGACTACTTTGGTATTTCTCGCGATGATTTCTTAAATCAGGCAAAAGCATCCAATTATGTTGCTGACTATCCGTTCCTTGCTGGCGCGGTAGATGCTAACGATTCTCTTGAGGGCTACCTGTTCCCTAAGACGTATACCTTTACAGAAAGCAACGTAACTGCTGATACGGTCATTCGTGCCATGCTTGATCAGTTTGAGACGGAGACGGCTGATCTTAATTTGGATGCCGCTCGTATTACGCTCAACAAGCGTTACAACTTGAATCTTACTAACGAGCAAATCATCACCATGGCATCTATCATTGAGCGAGAAGCCCTGACTGATGAGGACCGTCCTAAGGTTGCATCTGTCTTCTACAATCGTCTGTATGACGATATGTACCTGCAGAGCGACGCAACTCTTGCCTATTCTCTGGGTAGGGAAGCCACTGCAGAAGAACTCAGTTCAATGACAAGCGACCCATACAACACCTATGCGTTTAAGGGTTTGACTCCTACGCCTATTTGCTCTCCAGGTTATGCCTCTATTAAGGCAGCTATGGATCCAGCAGCAACCAATTATTACTACTTCTGGATTACCTCGGATGAGCACGTCTTCTCAGAGACGTACGACGAGCATCAGCAGGCTATTGAAAACGCACGCGAGCGTGAAGCCGCAAGCAAGCAATAGTTGGTGTCTATGAGCTTGATTAAAGCAACACAATACGTTTCTGCTGTTGAGCATATCTCTATAGAGAATCTTGTTCAGCAGGGGATTAAGCTTGTGCTCTTAGATCGCGATAATACCTGTGTGCCTCGAGACACCAAGACGGTGCCGCCAGCGGTATCTGCTTGGTTTGAGAAGGCTCATGCGGCTGGATTAACGCTCTGTCTTATCTCAAATAACATTCACCTCAATGAGGTTCAGCGTAGCGCTCATGAGCTGGGAATTGAGGGAGAAGGCTTTGCTTGCAAACCGCTGCCTCGCGCTTTAACTGCAGCTATGAAGCGTTTCTCGGCAACTAAAGAGCAAACCGTGATGGTGGGAGACCAGATTTTTACCGATGTAATTGCAGGTAATTTGGCTGGTGTTGCAACTATTTTGGTAAAGCCGCAGTCTACTGAGGATCTTTGGTATACCAATATCATTCGTCACGCAGAGCGCCGCATTTTAAAAAATGTAACTTTTACGTCATAACAAGACGGCTCTAGTTTACTTGCTCCAACTCGATGATAGAATCATCTTGAAAGGCTGGAGGAGTATGGAGCTTCGCGATTCAAGATACGTCGTACATGAGGGCTGTGATCATATCTTTTTTGTAGGCTTTCTGGGTGCCGGAAAGTCCACACTCGCACGTAATTTGGGCGAGCTGTTTCACCGCCGCTATGTCGATACCGATCGCTTGGCAGAACGCATAGCAGGTAAATCACTGGCAGAAATCTACGAAGATGACGGTGAAGAGCTTTTTAGGCAGGCAGAAACTGAGGTTTTGCAAACGCTTAAGTCTAAGAAGTCACTGCTGGTAAGCTGTGGCGGTGGAATTGTCGAGAAGGATATCAATCTTGCGCTTATGCGCGAGATGGGAGTCATTGTGTTTCTCGACGGCGATCTTTCTGACTCACTTCGTCAAATTCAGCGCACGGATAGACGTCCTGATTTGGGAAGCTTTGAAAACGCTACTCAGCTTTATAGGCGCCTGCGTCCACGTTATGAGGCCGCCGCTGATATTACTATTGATATTCGCGAGAAAACGTTTGAGCAGGTAGCCATTGATTCTGGCAAGCTGCTTTGGGAAAGAGGACTTCTATGAGTGACAACGTCCAGACTGAACTTGAAGAGGAATTGCCACCTGTTCAGATCAAACAGTGGGTTTCTATTCCTGGTGGCTCTATTGCACTTCGTTCTGGCGCAGGCGTTCTTTCAAACTTTGGTACTGAGCTCAGAACCGCAGTGGGAAGACCTCATCGCTGTGCTTTTCTTGTCAGCAATCAGGCAGATGAAGACCTTGCTGAGCTTCTGCGTAGAGACCTCACCACCATTGGTTTTCTCGTCACACGTGTAGATGTGGAAGATGGCAAGGCAGCAACTACCGTGGCAACTGAGGCACAGGTATTGTCTGCTTTGGCAGAAATGCACCTGACAGCTGATGATTTAGTAGTTGCCGTGGGCCACGAGGGCGTCATTTCTCTTGCTAACCACGTGGCAAACAAGTGGTGTGGGGGAGTTTCCCTTGCTACTGTTCCACTTGATTTAGCAGCAGTTATTGTCTCGTCTATTACTCCTCGCGCGCTTGATACTGACGATGAACATCAGCGTCTTGTTACCACTAAGCCTTGTGCTCGTTTCTGCTTTGCAGATCTTGAGGTTATGGATCTTTGCGATGACAGCGCTAAGGTTGCGCAGGTATGTATGGTTGCAACGGCTATGTCTGATAACGAGGCGGAGTTTGGCCGCATTTGGGATAGAGCAGATAACCTCTCCTCTGGAGTTGCCGATATAGTTGCAGAGCAGCTGGCAGAGTCTACTAAGACCCGTGGCCGTCTCTCTGATTCTTCCGCTATTGCTATTCAGCAGTCTGTCCCTTACGGTTGGGTTTTTGTGGAGGCACTTCGCCCGCTCATCCCAGCTGATCAGCCTCTTTCTGCACTTTATGCAGACGCACTGCGTTTCTCGGCAAGAATTGCAGTAGCTAAAGAGGCGCTTTCTTTTGACGATATGCTTGCCCAAGACGAGATTCTTGAGCGCTTGAATATTGGTTTTGTTACCTGTGACATTACTTCTGAGCAGCTTATCGAAGCGCTCAAACAAGAATGTTTCCATTCTACTAATCGTTTTATGTTGCCGATTCCAATGTCTATTGGAAGGGTAAGATTAGCATCGGTCGACGAGGAACTTCTCGCCGAGCATGCCCGCGCTTGGTGTGAGGCTCACGCTTCGCATTAAAGCGCCGCATCTTGCAGTAAGGAGCCTGTTTGCTGATGCGGCTCCACTAGGTGCAACTCTTTGTTGTAAACATCTCGAGAAGGGATTTGAAATGGCAGATTTACAGGCAGCAGCAAAGCGCGTTGCGCGCTTTCGCGAGGTAATGGCTCAGAGGGGTTACGACGCTGTTGTTCTACGTCACAACCCAGACCTTCGTTGGTTGACTGACGCTGAGCGTGTCTTTGACTTTGAGCAGGCACATACTGCATTTATTACGCAGGATGGGCTCTTCATGCACACTGACTCTCGTTACTACAACACATTCCTGGAGCGCCTTGGTGCTGATTCTCCATGGAAGTTTGACCAGGAAGTCGCTACTCCTACCGAGTGGGTTGCCGCTCATATTGCTGAGGCTCGTGCTCGCGTAGTTGCTATTGAGGACACCGTTGATCTTGCGTTCTTTGATGGCCTTGAGCAGGCATTGCGCGATCGTTCTGTTGCTGCTTTGCTTCCACGCATGCATGGTGATATTGCTGAGCTGCGTATTGTTAAAGACCCAGCTGAAATTGAGCTTATGAAGCACGCTCAGTCAATTACTGACAAGGCGTTCCTCCACATCTGCAAGTACATTAAGCCAGGCCTTACTGAGCAGCAGATTCGCGCAGAGCTTGAGAACTACATGCTCTCTAACGGTGCAGATGCCCTGTCCTTTGATTCCATCATTGCTTCTGGTCCTAATGGTGCTAATCCTCATGCACAGCCAGGTGAGCGCGTAGTTCAGACAGGCGACATGATTGTTATGGACTACGGTGCAGGTTACCTGGATTACCACTCAGATATGACCCGTACTGTTGTTGTTGGCGCACCTTCCGAGGAGCAGCAGCACGTCTTTGACGTTGTCCGCAAGGCAAACGAAACTTGCGCGGCAGCTATTCATGCAGGTGTCACTGGTTCTGATATTCATAACCTTGCAGTTAAGGTTATCTCTGAGGCTGGCTACGGTGAGTACTTTGGCCATGGCCTTGGCCACGGTGTTGGCGTTGAGATTCACGAGCGTCCATTCTTCAACCCTCGCTGGAACAAGGTTATTGCAGCAGGTTCTGTTGTTACCGATGAGCCTGGCATTTACCTGCCTGGCAAGTTTGGTATCCGTCTTGAGGACTTTGGCGTTGTTACTGAGGACGGCTACGATGTCTTTACTCAGTCCACACACGACCTTGTGTCTGTTGGCTGCTAACTAGACGCGATATACAGAATTCTTACGGCCAGAAGCTTTGGGTTTCTGGCCGTATTTTTTTACCGTATCTCCTAGGGCGAGAAGGTCTTCTCGCCCTAAAATTGGCTTATAAAACCTAAAAAATCTAAAAAGAGTTAGGTTAGTGAAGACACGCTTCAGATATATGTAATAAAATCAGAAAAGTAAATGTTATTTTCATTGTTATGTTTACAGTTTCATTTGTTTTATTAGGTGTAAAAGAAGGAGGTAGAAGTGGTTAGTATCGTTCTAGCCAGCCATGGCAAATTTGCCGAGGGCATCAAAGATTCTGGCGGCATGATTTTTGGACCACAGGAAGGCGTTGTAGCTGTAACGCTTACTCCTGATATGGGCCCAGATGACCTGCATCAGAAGATTCTCGACGCAATTGCCACGCTTGAAGATCAAGAGCATGTCTTGTTCTTGGTTGACCTATGGGGTGGCACCCCCTTTAACCAGATTTCTCGCGTTCTTGAGGAAGAGGGTAAAGAGGATTGGGTTGCTGTTACTGGCCTTAACCTCCCAATGCTTATTGCAGCTTATGGCTCTCGTCTTGGTGTAGATACCGCAGCTGAGGTAGCAAAAGAGATCTACTCTGAAGCTCGTATGGGCGTAAAGATTAAGCCAGAAGAGCTTGAGCCACAAGAGGCAACACCTACTGATGTTCCTGCTGCTCCAGCAGCACCTCAGGGTGCAATTCCTGCGGGTACTGTTATTGGTGATGGCAAGCTTAAGATTGTTCTTGCTCGTATTGATACCCGTCTTCTGCATGGTCAGGTTGCAACTACGTGGACAAAGATGACCAAGCCAGATCGCATTATTGTCTGCTCTGACGGTGTTGCTCAAGATGAGCTCCGCAAGACCATGATTATTCAGGCAGCTCCTCCAGGAGTACATGTCCACGTTGTTCCTATTAAGAAGATTATTGAGATTGCTCACGACACTCGTTTTGGCAATACCAAGGCAATGCTTCTGTTTGAGACTCCTCAAGATATGCTTCGTGCTATTGAGGGTGGCGTAGAAATCAAGGAAGCAAACCTTGGTTCTATGGCTCATTCTGTTGGCAAAGTTGTTGTTACCAACGCAGTTGCTATGGATGAGGACGATGTAAAGACTCTTGAGGCTATCCGCGAGTGCGGTACAACGTTTGATGTTCGTAAGGTTCCTGCAGACAGCGCAGAGAACTTTGAGGCAATGCTTAAAAAAGCTAAGTCTGAGCTTGGCGCCCGTAAGTAACTAGAAGGAGGTAGAAATGACACCTATCACAATACTGCTTGTCGTAATTGTTGCTCTTCTCGCTGGCATGGAAGGTATTCTTGACCAGTGGGAGTTCCACCAGCCCCTGGTTGCTTGCTCACTGATTGGCCTTGTGACTGGTCACCCTGCTGAGGGAATTATCCTCGGCGGTTCTCTTCAGATGATTGCTCTTGGTTGGGCAAACATCGGAGCTGCAGTTGCACCAGACGCAGCTTTGGCATCTGTCGCATCTGCAATCATTATGGTTTTGGCACTTAACGGCGGAGACACTGACACCACCGCTGCTATTAACACCTCTATTGCACTTGCAATTCCTTTGTCCGTAGCAGGCCTGTTCCTCACCATGATTGCTCGTACTATTGCAACTGGTATTGTCCACGCAATGGACGCAGCTGCCGAGAAGGGCGATTTTGCTGCAATCGAGCGTTGGCACATTGTAGCTATCCTCATGCAGGGCGCACGTATTGCTGTTCCTGCAGCTGCTCTTTGCTTCATTGACCCAGCTATTGTCACTGATGCTCTAAACGCAATGCCTAAGTGGCTCACTGGCGGTATGGCAGTTGGCGGCGGCATGGTTGCTGCTGTTGGTTACGCAATGGTCATTAACATGATGGCTACTCGTGAGGTTTGGCCGTTCTTTGCTCTTGGCTTTGTCTTTGCTGCTATTAACCAGCTCACTCTTATTGCTCTTGGTGTTATTGGTGTTTGCCTTGCTATTCTCTACATTGGTCTTAAAGACCTTGCTAAGCAGGGTGGCGGCGCAGGTGGCGGATCTGGTGATCCGCTCGGCGATATTATTGACAACTACTAATTCTGAAGGAGCGTGAAACTAATGGAGAATAAGATTCAGCTTTCTAAGAAAGACCGCATGTCTGTTGCTCTTCGTCATCAGTTCCTTCAGGGTTCTTGGAACTATGAGCGTATGCAGAACGGTGGTTGGGCATTCTCAATGATTCCAGCCATCAAAAAGCTTTATCCAAACAAAGAAGATCAGGTAGCAGCTCTTAAGCGCCACCTTGAGTTCTACAACACTCACCCTTATGTTTCTGCACCAGTCATGGGCGTTACCCTTGCACTGGAAGAGGGACGTGCTAACGGTGAGCCTATTGACGATGTTGCAATTCAGGGCGTTAAGGTAGGCATGATGGGCCCTCTGGCCGGTGTTGGTGACCCAGTCTTCTGGTTTACTGTCCGTCCAATTCTTGGAGCACTCGGCGCATCTATTGCCGCTGGTGGTTCTGCACTTGGCCCTATTCTCTTCTTTGTTCTGTGGAACGTCATCCGCCTTTCCTTCCTGTGGTACACCCAGGAGTTTGGCTACAAGGCAGGTGCCTCAATCTCTTCCGATCTTTCTGGCGGCATGCTGGGCAAGATTACCGAGGGTGCTTCTATTCTTGGTATGTTTATCATTGGCGCCCTGGTACAGCGCTGGGTTTCAATTTCATTTACCCCAGTTGTTTCTACCATTCCTCAGCAGGCAGGTGCCTACATTGATTGGACAAGCATTCCTTCAGGAGTAGAGGGAATGCACCAGGCATTAAAGCTTTACGCTGCACTTGGACCAAACGGTCTTGATCCAGTGAAGGTAACCACACTTCAGTCCAACCTTGATTCCCTTGTTCCTGGACTGGCAGCTGTTGGTCTGACACTGCTCTGCTGCTCACTGCTTAAGAAGAAGGTCTCTCCAATTGCTATCATCCTGGCTCTCTTTGCCGTTGGTATTATTGGTCGACTCCTTGGCTTTATGTAATGAGTAAGCGTACGCTCTAGTACTTAAAGTCGCACGAATATGGGTCGCGCTCTATAATGGGTGCGACCCATTTTTTGAAAGGATTGTATGGCTCAGTCTCAAAACAGTACGGTTGACTTCACCGCAAAGGCAACGTCATTTCATGGGCTAGCTACGTATGGCGATATCCTTATTGGCAACAAGGCCTTTGAGTTCTACAACCAAAAAAATCCCGAAGATTACATTCAGATTCCCTGGGATCAGATAGATCATGTGGCTGCCTCAGTTATGGGACGCACCAAAAGCATTTCTCGCTTTGCCATTTTTACTAAAAGCAATGGTAATTATTCGTTTTCTACGCGAGACAACAAGGCAACACTGAGGGCAATTCGCGCCTATATAGGGGAGGAGAAACTCGTGCGTTCTCCAAACTTCTGGTTTGTTTTTAAGCACGGACTTATGGCAATTCCACAGCTTCCTCGCCTTATTAAAGAGAGTTTTATTAAAAAGAAGTAAGCAAATTTTGCATTTTCACAAGAGCCGCCAGCACGGAAGGCGTGAAACTGATAAAATCCAACATGCATATACGTGTCGCGGGTAGTTTGAAAATTCACGTTCTTCTCGCGACTTTACCGAGTGAAAAGAGTTAGACGTGGCAACTATCAGCACCGCAGATTTTAAGAACGGCCTTGGCCTTAAGATTAACGATAAGTACTACACCATCGTTGAGTTCCAGCACGTAAAGCCAGGTAAGGGCGGCGCTTTTGTCCGCTATAAGATTCGTGACCTTCGCTCTGGCCGCGTTATCGATCAGACCTGCAACGCTGGCACCAAGTTTGAGAACGTTCTTCTGCTCACCAAAGAGATGCAGTACCTCTACAACGACGGTGAGTCCTTCTACTTCATGGACAATGAGACATACGATCAGGTAGCTGTTCCTGCTGATTTCATTGGCGAGAAGAGCGTCTGGTTCAAGGAGAACGATAACGCACAGCTTCTCTATGCAGACACTGAGCTTCTTGGCGTTGAGCCTCCAATGTTTATTGAGGCAGAGATCACTGAGACCGATCCAGGTTTCAAGGGTGACACCGTTCAGGGTGGTACTAAGCCAGCAACTATTGAGACCGGTGCAACTCTTCAGGTCCCAATGTATCTGAACCAGGGTGAGCGCATTAAGGTTGACACCCGCGACGGCAAGTTTGTTTCTCGCGTTTAATGCATTCTCTTTGGGTGCATTGGCATCCAACAGTATTGAGTAATTATTTCAAAGACAGTTTGTCTTTTTAGGGGGTAGACATGGCTGAAACAGAGCTTCGTATAGCAGGCATCGGCATCTCAAAAGATGTAATTTCAACGGTTGTCTCCGGCGCAGCTGGAAGTGTTGAAGGTGTTGCCTCCGTTGGCGGAAACGATACCCTGGCATCCAACCTTATTAACGTCTTTACCAGCAGAAGCCTTGCTCCAGAGAAGGCTGTAGAGGCAGGTGTAGAGAACGGTCAGCTCCACCTTGGAGTACACCTTACCGTTTTCTATGGCTATCCTTTCACAAAGCTTGCATCTGAGGTAAGGCTTGCTGTTGCAACTGCTGTAAATGAGCAGATTGGCGTCAGCATTGCTTCCGTTGATGTTTACATTGACAGCCTTGTTTTTCCTAAGGAGTAGGCTTGAGCGTTAAGTTTTTTGGACGTACCCGCGCCCGTAGCCAAGCACTACAGCTTTTATTCCAGGCTGAAGCCACTAATCGCAGCGTTCTTGAGGTCCTCGACGGAGACTACACGCTCTCCGAGGGACCTCTTGACGAGTATGCGCAGTCACTGGCAGTAGGAGCAGATGGCATTAGAGATGATCTTGATGACATCATTGCTGCTTACTCAAAAGACTGGGCAATTGATCGCATGCCTTCCGTAGACCGCAATCTCCTAAGAATTTCTCTTTACGAGATTCTTGAGGTTCCTGAGGTTGATGTAGCTGTTGCTATTAACGAGGTAGTTGACCTTGCTCGCGCTTACTGTGGCGATGATTCTCCTCGCTTTATTAACGGCGTTCTTGGTCGTATTGTTGATGACATTGAGGCGGGAGAAGACATTTATTCTCTGTGCCATAAGCAGTCTGCTGAGCAGAACGTTTCTGAAGAAGAGCCAGTAAGCTCTGTGGAAGATGCAGAGTAGTCATGGCAAAAATCGATACGTCTGAATATCAGAGCTTTGACCAGATAACTGCAAGACTTGATTCAATTGTTGATCAAGTTCGCGATAAAAACGTCTCGCTGGAGCACTCTCTTGACCTCTTTGATGAGGCAATTGCTCTAGGCTCAAAGGCTGTCAACATGGTTGACACTACAGAGTTTACGCCAGAAGAGGAAGAACGTCTGGTTCAGGCTCAGGCCGCAGGAGATATGGCTGACGCAGAGATCGCCACAGAAGCTACCGAGGCTGCTGCTGACGGGCAGACTTCTTCTGAGCAGGCTGAGGCTTCAGCCGCAGATGAAACGTCGTCTGATGACGCGGTTTCAGAAAGCGATGAGCACTAGTGGCTCAACGTGTTTCTCGCCAAAGGCTTGATAAAGAGCTGGTTAGGCAAGGATTTTTCAAAGATACTCAGGCTGCGCTGCGAGCAATTCTTGCGGGCGATGTTTCTACAAATGACAGAAGACTGACCTCAGCAGGAGAGCTTGTTCCTGAGGGATTATTTCTGCACGTAAAAGGCGCTATTCCATACGTGAGTAGAGGTGGGCTTAAGCTCGAGCGTGCCTTTGAAGTTTTTGATTTTACGGCACAACATAAAAAATGCTTAGATATTGGCTGTTCAACTGGTGGTTTTACTGATTGTCTGCTTCAAAATGGAGCTGCATCGGTTACCTCGGTTGATGTTGGCTATGCTCAGTTTGATTGGTCGCTAAGAAACGACAGCAGAGTTGAGCTTCTTGAACGAACAAATATTACTTCGCTGCCGGGATTGGGTTATTTTCACGTCTTTGATGTAGCGGTGTGCGATGTATCGTTTACATCAATCTTGTCAATTCTTCCTTCTGTTTTAGATGTGCTTGCTCCTGAAGGAGTTTTTGTTACGCTGGTCAAACCGCAGTTTGAAGCTAAAAGGGAAGAAGTGGGCGAGGGTGGCATTGTGACTGATGCGTCCGTGCGCCTACATGCGTTGCAAAAGGTTGCCGATGCGTTCAAAGAAGCTCATATGGGTCCTTTGGGCGCATGTGAGAGTCCTATTCATGGTGCTAAGGGTAATGTGGAATATTTACTGTTTGGGCAGCTTGGGGCAGGGTCGTGTGAATTAGATCTTGCTTCAGTGGTTTTGAATCATTCTGTAGAAATAGTGAAATAGAACGAATGTTCTATTTTGTAGTATTGTTCGTAGATTTTTAGGTATACTAAGTACATCGAATCAGACGTTTAACTGTTTCAGTTGTGCAGTCAAGCAAAATCGGGAGAGTGGTTTGCGTGAAGGTACTTCTTGTTCCAAATTATTCAAGAGAAGTTGCTGTTTCTGGTGCACGTGAACTTGAAGAATGGCTTTTTGAGCAGGGATGTGATGTCCAGTGGGCACACGATAAAAAGCTGTTCCCAGATAAAGCTGTAGACTGCTCTGATTGTCAGCTTGTTATCTCTCTCGGTGGTGACGGAACACTTCTGAGGGCTGCCAAAATTGTTGAGTATTCAGAAATTCCAATCCTGGGTATTTCGTATGGTCACCTTGGCTTTTTGACCAGTGCAACCCCTAACAAAATGATTGAGATGGTAGCTGACGCCCTTGCAGGAGAGCTCCACGTTTCTAGAAGAGCAACGCTTGCAATAGAAACAGAATATGAGCTTCCATCTGGAGAAACTTACGTCGAGAAGACCTTCTCGCTCAATGATTTTGCTGTTTCCAGAGGTGGAGCGGGCGATATGGTTGAGTTTACGGTTTCTGTATCGGGCAACCATATTGATAAGCTCCGCGGCGATGGCTTTGTAGTTAGTACAGCAACTGGATCCACTGGTTATGCTCTTGCTGCTGGTGGCCCTATTGTTACGCCAGAGTTCTCAGGAATGGTTTGTGTGCCAATTGCACCACATACTATTTTGGCTCGTGCATTTCTTACCTCTCCTTCTGATGTGGTTGAAATCACCATGTCAAAAGATAGACCTGCACCATGCCACTTCTTCTCTGATGGACAAAATATCAAGCATCCAGAGGAGGGTATGGCTACCAAAGCCCGTATTAGCCGTGGACCAGGAGACATTATTCTGCTTGATAGAAGCGCTGATAGTTTCTATCGTTCAGTTTCTCGCGTGTTTTATGGTAAAACTGGTCAGTAAGCAGGTCATATATGCTTGATGAACTTCGCGTGCAAAATGTTGCACTTATTGAAGATGCTTCTCTTGCTCCCGCCTCAGGTTTAACTGTATTAACAGGAGAGACGGGTGCTGGTAAAACTGCTCTTTTATCTTCTATTAAGCTCTTAGTTGGTGAGCGTGCAGATGCTTCTGCAGTCAGAGAAGGAACGGATGCCCTTAGGGTTGAAGCACGCCTTTTTACCTCTCCAGAAGATCAAGAAGGAGTAGTGGTCTCTAGAAAAGTCTCTGCTGACGGCAGAGGCAGGGTAGAGATTGGTGGCCACATGGCATCAGTTAAAGAACTGGCCGGAGGTATTGGAACATCAATTGATCTTTGTGGTCAGCATGAGCATCAAAGACTACTTGACGTAAAAAATCATGTCAGCATGTTGGATGCATGGATTGGATCAGATATTCAATCTTGTCAGACAGAGTATGTAGACGCTCTTCATGCTTACCATGCTGCAATCGCTGAACTTCAACGAGTTATTGAAGTAAGCCAGTCTAGCAATGCAAAAATTGATGAAGCGGCATTTCTTGTTCAAAGAATTGATGAGGTCTCTCCTAAAGAAGGGGAGCTAGAAGACTTAGAAGAGCAACTTCCTCGGTTTGAGCACGCAGAGGCTCTTCTTCAAGCTGCAGGAGGAACACATGAGTTGCTCTCAGGAGATGAGGGCGTTATTGATTCTCTCTCTGATGCAGTTCAGATGCTTCAAAGTGCTGCAACGTTTGATGCTACGCTAGGTAATTATGCAGAGTCTCTTTCAAGTGCACTTATAGAGATTGAGGATATTTCTTCAGAGCTCAGAAGCTATGTTGGATCTCTCGATTTTGATGAAGAAGCACTTGAAGAGATGCAAAGTCGTATGGCTCGTCTTCAGGGTCTTATGAGAACGTATGGCCCTGGTATGAAAGATGTATTTAAAAAATACCAGGCAGCTCAAAATCTTCTTGAGGTTACAAGAGACACAGAAAAGCTTGTCCGTGAGGCACAGGCAGAAGTAGATAAAGCAAAAGAAACTCTTACCGTAAAGGCTCAGGCACTTAAAAAGGTTCGTGTTGCTGCAGCTCCAAAACTTTGTGATGCTGTTACTAAGCAAATGAGTCATCTGCAGATGGGTTCAGCTCAGATTGAATTGAACTTTGAAGATCTTCCTTTTGAGCAGTGGAATAAAGTTGGCTCTACAAAGATTGAGCTTATGTATAAGCCTTCAGCTCAGATGACTGCTCGTCCGCTTAGAAAGATTGCCTCTGGTGGTGAGGTTTCTCGTGTCATGCTCGCATGTAAAGTGGTTCTGGGAGAGTCTGACGTCTGCGATACGCTTGTATTTGATGAGGTTGACGCTGGCGTTGGTGGAGCTACTGCCGTTGCTCTCGCAGAGGTTTTAGCGCAGCTTGCTAAAACACATCAGGTGATTGTGGTAACTCACTTGCCACAGGTTGCTGTTATGGCCTCTAAACAGTATGTAGTCTCAAAGACAGAAGAACATAACGCGCTCCCTGTAACTTCTCTTACAGAGGTTTCTGGTACTCAGAGAGAAGAAGAGATTGCACGCATGCTTTCAGGCTCTATAACTGAGGCTTCTTTGGCTCACGCGCATGAGCTGCTGTCAGAAGTCCGCTAGATTTTTCAGAACTATATGGACATAACAATGTATTTGTTTGGAGATTAAATTTCTCGTCTCTATGGGCCTCAAAGCGGAATAATATAAAGACCCGTAGAAATGTAATTGGCTAATCTTACCTACGGGAGTAATCCATGACCAAGCACATATTTGTAACAGGTGGCGTTGTTTCCTCTCTTGGAAAAGGAATCACTGCTGCATCTCTCGGCCGACTTCTTAAGGCTCGTGGCTATAAGGTCATGATGCAAAAAGCTGACCCATATCTTAATGTTGACCCAGGTACCATGAGTCCTTTCCAGCATGGTGAGGTTTTTGTTACCGAAGATGGTAAAGAGACTGACCTTGACCTTGGCCATTATGAGCGCTTTATTGACGAGAACCTTACCAGGGAGTCTAACTTCACTACTGGTCTTATTTACCAGTCTTTGATTCAGCGTGAGCGCGCTGGAGACTTCCTTGGCGGCACAGTCCAGGTTATTCCTCATGTAACTGACGCAATTAAAGCTCGTTTTGCTCGCATTGAAGAGGTTACTAACGCAGATGTGGTTATCACAGAGCTTGGTGGCACCATTGGCGATATTGAGTCACAACCTTTTGTTGAGGCAATTCGCCAGTTTAGAAAAGAGCGTGGTGCAAGCAACGTTGCTATTATTCACGTAAGTCTTGTTCCTTATATTGCAGCAGCTCATGAGGTTAAGACTAAGCCTACACAGCACTCCGTAAAAGAGCTTCGCTCCCTTGGTATTCAGCCAGACTTTATCGTCTGCCGTTCTAGCCATTCCGTGGATGAATCTATTCGCGAGAAAATCGCTAATTTCTGCGATGTCGATGCAGATTGCGTTTTTGAGAACAACGATTTGCCTTCAATTTACGACGTTCCAGCACACCTGGCAGCACAGGGATTTGATAAGAAAGTACTTGAGCGCCTTGGTCTTGAAGTTCGTCCAAGTGATCTTGGCAGCTGGGAAGCATTTACCACTGCTATGCACAAGGCAAATGCTCTTGAAGACACAACAAGAATTTATGTTGTCGGCAAGTATACGCAGCTTCCTGATGCCTATCTTTCTGTTATTGAGGCACTTCATCACTCTGGTATTTTCTACGGCAGGCACGTTGATATCCGCCTTGTAAATGGCGAAGAGCTGACAGAAGAAGACGTAGAGCAGGAGCTTGCTGGTGCAGACGGTATTTTGGTTCCTGGCGGCTTTGGTCTTCGCGGCGTAGAAGGCAAGATGGTTGCTATTCGCCGTGCTCGTGAACTCAAGATTCCTTACCTTGGTGTCTGCCTTGGTATGCAGATGGCTGTTACTGAGTTTGCTCGTGATGTCTGTGGTATGGAGGGCGCAAATTCAGCAGAGTTTGGTCCAGATACTCCATATCCTGTTATTGATCTTATGCCTGATCAAGAGGATATTACTGACAAGGGCGGCACCATGCGCCTTGGCTCTTATCCTTGTAAGGTTGTTGAAGGAACTCTTGCCTATGAGGCATACGGCAACAACTTGGTTTACGAGCGTCACCGCCACCGCTATGAGGTAAGTAACGTATTCCGTAATCAGCTTGTTGAGGCTGGTCTGGTAGTTTCTGGTGTTTCTCCAGATGATCGCCTTGTAGAGATGATTGAGCTTCCAGAGTCTGTTCACCCTTGGTTTGTTGCAAGCCAGGCACACCCAGAGTTTAAGAGCCGTCCAACTCATCCTGCACCTTTGTTCCGTGAGTTTGCACGTGCAGCAATTGCTCATCATGAGGGCGTTGACCGTCATGATGTAAACCAGGCTCTCTAAGCAGCATTTTTAATAGGGAAGAATACTTATGGACCTCGCTCAGGCGCGTACAGAATTTTTAGCGTACGTTGCTGTTGAGCGAGGTCTTTCTGTAAATACGCTTGATGCCTATACCAGAGATTTAGAGGGTTATTTGCTTTGGCTGAACGGCAAAAAGATTACTTTGCCCAACCAGGTGACTCGCTCCGATGTTGAAGAGTACATAGGCTCTCTTAGAGACTTAGGTATGGCTCCAGCTTCGGTTGAGCGCCACACTGCGGCACTTAGAAACTTTCACAAGTTTATGGCTGTTGAGCAAATTTGTGAGTCATCTCCAGCTGAAGATTTACCTACCGCAGCAAGAATTCAAAGGCTTCCTGATGTTATCTCTCAAGAGAAGGCAGAAGAGCTGCTTGATCAACCATTTCCTCATTCGCCCCTAGGCATTCGAGATAGAGCCATACTTGAGTTGCTGTATGGGTGTGGGCTTCGTGTGTCTGAGCTTTGCGATCTTGAGGTTCGAGGTGTCCTTCTAGAAGATGAACTCTTGCGTGTTTTTGGTAAGGGTTCCAAAGAGCGCGTAGTCCCTGTGTTGGGTTCTGCGCATCGTGCGCTTAAAACATACCTTTATGAGGCTCGTTCGCTTTTGCTTAAGCACGGCCAGGTATCTGAGGTGTTTGTAAACGCCAGAGGTGGACGTATTTCTCGCCAGTCGGTACATAAACTGGTGGCAAATTACGGCAGGGTAGTGGGGATTGAAGGTTTGCATCCTCACACGCTGCGTCACAGTTTTGCCACACATCTTCTAGAAGGTGGCGCTGATCTTCGTTCAGTGCAGGAGCTTTTGGGACACGTAGATATTTCAACCACGCAGCTCTATACGCACGTAGATAGATCTCACATTAGAGATGTGTATCTTGAGGCTCATCCAAGAGCTCACGTTCGTGCGGACAAATAGACGAGCTTGATGCAACCGTGACTTGCGCTTGACGCAAGTGTGGGACAAGCGTGGGGCAAAGTGGTGACTGCGTAAAAGCAAGGTGAGTGTTTTGTTTGAGTAACGTGTGATTTTCGCCACGAGTTCACCACAATTTCCTCAAAAATTTTTACTTCATAAAAAATTTAATAAATTGGGTCTGAGACTAAGAAAATCCGTTCTTTTGTAGTTCGGATTTTTTTAAACACTACATATTGTGGTCTTACTCCATCAATTCACATCTACGTTAAACCCCAGCTAGACCATAAGAAAAATACTTGGTGTTGGAAAGTGTTTTCTAGTGTGTGTAAGTGTCGGAATGAGTTATATTTATTTCACGTTCAATCGACGGACTATGCCCAAGCGTTGCCGCGCACTCACAACACAAACACAGCCCGCGCGGCAAGGGGCGCCAACGTGAAAGGGGGGAGACATGCTTACTGGTCAGTATCAGCGCTCGCTGGACTCCAAGATTCGCGTGACTCTTCCTGCACCTCAGCGCAAGCAGCTTGGCGATGTTGTCATCTTGCTCCGTCGACAGGACGCGCTTTACGGCTACTCACCTGAGGCGTATGAGGCTTGGATTGCAAGTCTGAACCTCAACCCAAGGAACCGCGACGACGTCACAGCACTTCGCATGCTGAACGCAGCAGCAACAACCGTCGACATTGACTCGGCCGGCCGTGTTGCCCTGGGAAAGATTGACGAGTCCGATCCACAGGCTAGGGAGAAGCTCCAGCTTGACCGCGACGTCACCATTGTCGGTAACGGCGACCACTTTGAGATTTGGAACACCAACAAGTGGAACAGCCTCTTCTCGGCAGATGACCGCGTTGCAACGCTCGAGGACCTCATCTTTGGCGCCTAGTGAGGCGAGAAGATCGTGAAGGTAGAAGACGGTAACTTGAAAGTCGAATATCGGCACCAACCAGTAATGCTTGCAGAAGTGCTGCGCGAGCTGGACCCCAAGCCAGGTGAAGTTGTTTGCGACTGCACCTTGGGAGGAGCGGGCCACACCGTAGAGATGGCAAAGCTGATTGCTCCAGACGGTCTTTCCATTGGAATTGACCAGGATGCAATGGCTCATCAAGCAGCAGCTGCTCGCCTGAAGCAAGAAGTACCAAACGCGGAGTTTTTGCCGCTTAAGGGAAATTTTGGCGACCTCGATGAACTTCTCGTCTCTGCAGAAGTCCCCGGAGTTGACTGTTTCCTCTTTGACATTGGTGTTTCTTCTCCTCAGCTTGATATCCCAGAGCGAGGCTTTTCGTACCACGAAGACGCCCCGTTGGATATGCGAATGGACCCGGGCAAACAAACTCCAACTGCACAAGAGGTCATCAACACCTATAACGAAGCCGACCTCGCCCGAATCCTTCGAATTTACGGAGACGAGAAATTTGCTTCCCGCATTGCACGACGCATTGTGCAAACGCGAGAAAAGCGTCCCATCCAAACGACGCTTGAACTTGTTGAGGTGATCAAGGCGGCAATTCCCGCAGCAGCACGTCGTCACGGCGGTCATCCTGCCAGAAAGACGTTCCAAGCACTTCGTATTGAAGTAAACCACGAGCTTGAGGTTTTGGAACGCGGACTTCGTTCTGCAATTGCCTGGGCTAATCCAGGAGGCAGGATTTGCGTTATCTCGTATCACTCGCTTGAAGATCGTATTGTCAAGCACGTGTTCTCCGAGCTCAGCCAAGGTTGTATCTGCCCGCCAGACCTTCCGGTTTGTATGTGCGGTCAAGTGCCGATAGTTGACGTGATTACGCGCAAACCTCTTGTGGCAACTCCAGAAGAGATTGAGCGCAACCCAAGGGCGAGAAGTGCCCTGATGAGGGTAGCGGTTAAACGCGACCCAGAGAAATGAAGTACCCCATAGCACGTGTTGCTTGTTGTGAAGAAGTTTTTGAAGGGATTGAAGTTTAATGGCACGTTACGGATCAGAAGCTGTAGCACGCACAACTCAGTTTGAGCATGAGTACGCTCCTGAACAGAACACTCGCTCATCTTTTGAGGTTGTCCCTGGTGGCGGCCTTGATGCTGATGCTCGCCGTGGCGTAAGCAGCCAGTTCATCCAGCGTGTCAAGCTTATTGCTGTTGCTGCAGCTCTCTTCTTGACGCTTGGTGTTGTCCGTATTGGTATCTCTACCGCTACGGTTTCAACTCTTCAGGCTAATAACGTCATCAGAAATGAAATGCGCGCAACAACCGCAACTAACGATTCCCTGCGCGTTTCTCGCTCTCTGCTTGCAAGCACTACACGTATTGAGCGTATTGCTACTCAGAATTACGGTATGACTCTTGAGACAAATCGTCCTGTTGTAGATGTAAGCGACAACGCTTAGGCGTAAAATATACGTTGTGAGTACGCAGAATCGACATACTCGCGCATCGCGCAGAAAAACTCCTGAGGCCTCGTACGACGAGGCCTCTCGTGTGCATTTTCGTGGTCATCGTGGTAGCAGCGGTGGCTCGGACGGTGTTGGCCCTGAAGGCAGGCTGCGTCGTGTAGCAGCTGCTATGGCCATTATGGTGGCAATTGTTGTCTTAAGGCTTGCTTGGCTGCAAATCTTTACGGCAGCAGATCTTGCAAAGGGTGCCGAGAATAACCGCACAAACGATATTGTCTTGCACGCTCGCCGCGGTACCATTTACGACCGCAACGGCAACGTCTTGGCCATGAGCGTTGATTGCAAAGACATCTACGCCAATCCTTCAGAGATCAAAGACGCCAGCACTGTAGCTCAGGTTTTTGCCTCGCTTCTAGGCGGAAGTCCTTCAGACTATCTTGGGGACCTGCAGCAAGACACCACCTTTGTCTACGTGCGTCGTCGTGTTGATACGGATACCGCTTCCAAGATTGAAAAAGCACTTGACGAGAAAAACCTCAAGGGCGTCTATTTTGTTAATAACACCAAGCGTGTTTATCCATACGGCAACGTTGGCGTTCAGATTCTAGGCTTTGTAAACGCTGATAATGAGGGCGCTTCTGGTCTGGAGTATTACTACAACGATATCCTTGCGGGCACTAACGGCCACATGATTGTAGAGACCGGCGCTGGTGGTACGCCAATTGCGGGCGGTACTTCAAACATCACTGAGGCACAAAACGGCCAGGATATTGTTCTTTCCATTGATATTGAGCTGCAGAAGAAGGCTGAAGAGCAGCTTACTGCTGCAGTAAAAGACTTTGAGGCCCAGCAGGGCGGCTCAATTATGGCTATGAATCCTCGTACCGGAGAGATTTATGCCGCTGCCTCGTACCCTCTGCCAGATTTTAAGAGCGATAACGGCGTTGACTACGAATCCCTCAACCTCAAGCTTGTCTCAAGTATCTATGAGCCAGGCTCCGTATTTAAGGTAATCACCACCTCAATTGGTATAGATGACAACCTCTTTGGTCCAAATTCAACTTTCAATATCCCAACCGAGCTCAAAGTTGGCGATAACAAGGTTACCGACGACGATTGGCGTACCAGCGCCATGGACATGAGCGTAAGAGAGATGCTCAGGCGTTCCTCTAACGTTGGTATGGCCTTCCTTGAGACGCAGCTCATAGGCGATGAGCGCTTTGCGGCAGGAATTGATAAGTTCGGCATTGGACACGCCACAGGCATTGACTTCCCAGGTGAGGCTACAGGAATTGTCCGCTCTCTGGACGAATACGAAGGTCCAACTGGCGGAAACATGGCGTTTGGTCAGGGTCTTGCAATTCCATTTATCCAGGTTATTCGCGCGTACACCGCTGTTGCCAATAAGGGAACTATGGTGACTCCGCACTTTATGGTTTCTAAGGGCGGCCAAGAGGTTACCTGGCCTACTAAAGACGTTATTTCTGCTTCCACAGCATCAGCCGAGCTTGACATGATGACTACTGTTGTCAAAGAAGGCACCGGTGTTCGCGCAGGTATCTATGGCTATACCGTTGCTGGTAAAACAGGTACCGGCCAGCAGGTTGTGGAAGAAACCGGCTCGTACGGCGAGAATTCCGGTTTTGTTGACTCCTTCTGCGGTATCGTGAACCCTTCAGAATCTGATCTGATGGTTTACGTTGGACTTAACGATACCCACCAGCTTGCATCGCAATCTGCCGCTGTGGTCTTCTCGCAATTTGCAAAAGACGCAGCTACACGCCTTAATATTCAACCAATCAATAACTAGGAGAGCTCATGGTTAAGCTTTCGGTTGAACAGATAGTCGCAGCTACTCACGCACAGCTGCTCCACCGCGGAACCCGCGAGGTTGCGGGTTCGGCCGTCATTGACTCCCGTGAGGTCCAGGAAGGCTCGCTCTTCGTGGCCTTTGCTGGCGAGAAGGTCAATGGAAACTCGTATCTTTTATCTGCTGCCCAGGCGGGCGCTGCTGTGGTAGTGGCATCTGAGCCTGTAGCAGACAATCTGCTCGACAACCTGGCCGCCACCGGAGTCAGCGTTCTTGAAGCCGCTGATGATGACTGTGAGGCGTTCCTGCTGGCTCTTGCCGCTGCCTGGCGAGAAGCCCATCCAAACTGGCTGGTTGTGGGCGTAACTGGATCGGTTGGTAAGACTACCACCAAAGAAATGCTCCGTCGCGGCATCGGCGCAACCCGTCGCGTACATGCTACCGCCGGCAATCACAACAACCTTATTGGCCTGCCACTCACGGTGCTTTCTACTCCAGAAGACACTGAGGTACTTGTGCTTGAGCTGGGCATGAATCACGCTGGTGAGATTACCAGGCTTACCTCTGTTGCTCGTCCAACGGTGGCGGTCATTACCAATGTTGGTACCAGCCACATCGGTCTTCTCGGCAGCAGAGAAAACATTGCGCGCGCCAAGGCAGAGATTGTATCGGGCATGCGCGCGTTTGGCTCAATTGAGCCTACGCTTATTCAGGCTTCGGCAGGGGACTACACCAAGTTCATTGCAGATGCGTTTGCTCGCCCTGCTCGTGTTGTTTGCAAGACAGTGGGCGCCACAGAAGCTGACGTCATGAGCGCGCAGCAGGTCACTCTTGACGAGGAGGGCCTTCCAACTGCCACTATTGTTGCTGCATCCGGCTGGTCACGCACGGTAACCCTTGAGGTACCTGGGCGTGTTGTGGTAGACGACCTTCTTTTGGCACTTGAGGCTATAGAGACGCTTGGTCTTGACCTTGACGCAGCTGCAGAGGCTATTGAGCAGATGCCTGCCACTCGTATGCGTCTTTCGGTACTTGACGCAACCTGCGGTGCCAAGATTATTGACGACTCATACAACGCAAGTCCTAACTCAACAGCTGCAGCGCTTGACGTTTTGATGCAGATGCCTGCAGAGGGTCGCCGCATTGCGCTTATCGGAGAGATTGGTGAGCTTGGACCAGAGGAGAAACGCCTCCACGGTTATGTGGGTGCTTATATTGCTGCTAAGAACCCAGACCTTGTTGCCTTTGTGGGCACGGGAGCCGCACGTGAAATGGTTGAAGCTGCGCGCGTTATGGGATTCTCGGAAGATAAAATTGAACAGTTCAGTGATGTCAACGAAGCACTTACCGTGCTCGGACCAGTACTTGCGCAAGGAGATGTTCTTCTCGCCAAGGCATCAAGGTCTGCCCAGCTTGATATCTTTGTAAAAGGAGTTACCGAGTAATGTTTTACCAGACTATTTACCCAACATACCAGGTGTTTGTAGCGCTTGGTGTCTCCTGCATCATCACTTTGATCTTAATGCCACTCTTTATCAAACTGATGAAGAAAGAGGGAGTGGGCCAGCAGGTTCGTGCTGACGGCCCTCAGCAGCACCTGGTCAAGCAGGGTACTCCTACTATGGGTGGCGTTGTTATGCTGGTAAGCATTGTGCTGACCTGTATTGCACTTGCACAGTGGAACACCGACCTCATTCTTGCTATGGCAGCTATGTTGCTCACGGGCTCGCTTGGTCTTCTGGACGATATCGAGTCTGTTGCTCATGGTAGAAGCCTTGGCCTCACCGCATCTCAGAAGATGGCTGGACTTATTACCATTTCTGTTGCATTTTGCCTGGCAGCCGTCAATATTTGGGGTATTACGCCGATTATTGCGTTCCCCGGTGGCCTTGATATCAACCTGGGTATCCTTACTACTACCGTCAATTTAGGCGGAAACATCATTTCTATCCCTTGGCTGTATCTCTTCTTTGTCTTTTTGCTCATGGCTGGCCTTTCCAACGCTGTTAACCTGACTGACGGCCTTGATGGCCTTGCAGGTGGCTGCGTTATGGTCGTCATGATTTTTATGGCTGCGGTAGCTTTCCGCTATGGCGAGAGTAGCCTTGCTGTTTTTGCCGCATCGATCGCAGGAGCTTGTATTGGTTTTTTGTGGTTTAACAGCTATCCTGCAAGTATTTTTATGGGAGACACCGGCTCTCTTGCCTGGGGCGCTGCCTTTGCAGCTCTAGCTGTCCTTACCAAGACAGAGGTAATTTCCCTGGTCATGGGCGGTCTTTTTATCATTGAGGCGCTGTCCGTTATCATTCAGGTTGTCAGCTACAAGGCAACTAAAAAGCGCGTATTCTTGATGGCTCCACTGCATCATCACTTTGAGAAACTTGGCTGGAACGAGACAAAAGTAGTCTTTAGATTCTGGATTATTTCCGGCGCATTTGCTGCTCTGGGCTTTGCTCTGTACTTCCAGCTTCACTAAAGATATTGCTCTTAGAAAGGACCGTTTGCGTGTCGCTTCTAGAAACACTTGGAAATGTATGTGTTCTTGGTTTTGGTAAGACCGGCGTCTCTGTCTGCACGTATTTGCTGCAGCAGCCAGAGGGTCGTGTGTCTTCCGTAACTCTTGTGGGCGGCGCAGATGCTACTGTTGGCGAGAAGGTCCAAGAGCTTGCAGACTCAGGCGTACAGGTACAATGCGGCTCTGATCAGGTTAAGGGTACCTTTGACCTGACTATTGCATCTCCTGGTATTCCAGACACCTCTGAGCTGTTTTTAAGTGCAAAGGCAGCTTCTCAGCAGATTATGGGCGAGCCAGAGTTTGCCTATCAAGAGAGCCCTTCACAGTGGATTGGTATTACTGGCACAAACGGTAAAACTACTACCACAAGCTTGACCACGTCAATCCTGCAGTATGCAGGTCTTGATGCAAGCGCTGTTGGCAATATTGGTCTTACTATTACTGACCAACTTGCAGAGAGAAAGCCTAAGAGCTGGTTTGTAGCAGAGCTTTCAAGCTTCCAGCTTGCTACTACTCAAAAATTGCATCCTCACGTTGCGATGCTTTTAAACATTACGCCGGATCACCTTGAGTGGCATGGTTCACTCGAGGCGTATGCAGCAGCTAAAGAGAAGATTTTTGCCAACCTTGATGCAAATGACCTGGCAATTGTCTCTGACTTGGATGAGTTCTGCCAAGACGTGTCTTCTCGCCTTGAGGCTCGCGGCATTGCCGTATGCCATCTTGCTCAGACAGATCCCGGTACGCAAAATGCCGCCTTTGTACGCAATGGAGCGCTGGTGGTCAGGCTATCTGGTAAAGAGATGGAGCTTGTAGCAGCTGATGCACTCCACATTAGGGGAGCGCACAATGCACTCAACGCTCTTGCTGCAGCTGCATGTGGCTTATTCCTGGGGCTTGATATTGTTTCTATCAGGCATGCTCTGTTGGACTTTATGCCGCTTGAGCACAGAATTGAGCCTGTTGATACGGTTAATGGCGTGTTGTACGTCAACGATTCCAAGGCAACTAATACCGATTCAGTTGAGAAATCTCTGACATCGTTCCCAGGTAAAGACGTTATTTTGCTTCTTGGTGGTCACGATAAGGGCACAGAGCTTGATGAATTTGCTCAAAAGGTATCTTCCACCTGCGCATATGCAATCTGCTTTGGAGAGGCAGGTCCTCGCTTTGCAGAGGCACTCCGCCGCGTTTCAGACGGACGCGCAGAAGTGGTAGAAGAGTCTCATCTGCGTGAGGCTTTTGACCGTGCAGTAGAGTTTGCTCGCCCAGGTTCTGTAGTGCTTCTCTCACCCGCATGCTCATCATTTGATGAGTTCACGGGCATGGCTCAGCGTGGTCGTGTCTTTAAACAGATGGTGGCAGATCTTGCTCAAAAAGAGAGCGGTCGATAATGGCTACCAGTAGAAACAGAACAGAGGAACGCGCGCAGCAATCACGTACTTCTCGCCAGAGGTCTTCTGAGCGCTCACAGAGTAAAGGTCGTTTTGGAGCTATTCCAGAGCGTTTCATGCAGCCTAGGCTGGTGCTTCTGGTGTCAACGGCTATTCTGGTGTGCTTTGGCCTGGTTATGATTTATTCTGCATCCTCGATTTCTGCAATGACTTCTGAGGACATGGGCTATAACCCCTTCTACTACGTGCAGCGTCAGCTTGGCTTTGCTGCGGCAGGAGTTGCGTTAGCGTTTATTGTTTCTCGCATTGACTACCGCGCAGTAGTAAGAAACTTCCAGGTACCTATCTGGATTGTGACCATTGGAATGCTAGCAATTATTTTTACCCCTATTGCTGGCGCTGATGCATATGGTGCAACCCGTTGGATTTCAATTGGACCGTTTTCTTTCCAGCCGTCTGAGTTTGCAAAGATTACCATCTTAATTTCTGTCTCGTATTTGGCTCAGCAGTACTTTATTGATCAGACCATAGATCAGATGGAGTTCTTTAAAAAGTTTGCTATTGCCGCGCTTGTGCCGCTGGTGCTTATCTTGGCTCAGCCAGATAAGGGCTCTACGCTGATTATTGTGGGAACACTTTTGGTCATTGGCTACCTAGCTGATGTTGACCGAAGGGTTTTGGCAACTATTGCTGTTGCTGGCTTTATTGGCTTTGCGTTCTTATCTCTTAAAGATGATTATTCTCGTGCCCGCGTTGTGACCATGCTCAACCCTTGGGCTGATTATTACGGCGCAGGTTATCAGCTTGCACAGGGCTTTTATGCCTTTGGCTCTGGCGGTATTTTTGGTGTTGGCTTTGGTTTTTCTCGCCAGAAATATTCGTATCTGCCTATGGCTCACAATGACTTTATTTTTGCAGTCATTGGAGAAGAGCTGGGCTTTATTGGCGTTTTGGGTCTTTTGGCTGTATTTGGCGCCTTGGTATGGGCAGGCTTTAAGATTGCTCGCTATGCACCAGATTTGACCGGCAGGCTTATTGCTGCAGGTTGTACCTCTATGTTTATCATTCAGGCCTTTGTCAACATCGGTGGTGTTCTGGGCCTTTTGCCTCTTTCTGGTAAACCTCTTCCGTTTATCTCATACGGCGGCTCAACCATCATGTCCAGTATCTTGATGGTTGGACTTTTGATGTCTGTTTCAAGGCAGTCAAGGCTTCCAGAAACCGAGTACGATAGGCAACGTGCGTCTTGGAGCATAGCCGAAGAGCAAGATACCTTTGATGCTCCAGGTTTTGCTGGTCTTACCATGGTTGATGGTGGGGTAGGAGTAGGCATGCCACTCCCACGTTCTTCTCGCCCTAAGAGCAGTGCTCAGAGCTCTGCACGTCCTTCACGAGGCGTTTTGCGCTCAAGAGATGACGATGCCCCTCAAGGTCGTATTACAACAGACGCTTCCGGTAGGCGCAGAATTGATTTGGGACCTTCTGCATCGGACAGGCTTCGTGGAAATAGCACCAGGCCTCGTCGATAGCTGATTTCTAGGAGATGGATTGCATGGCAGAACAGAAGAAACTCTCTGTTGCAATTGCTGCAGGTGGAACCGCAGGTCACATTAACCCAGCTCTGGCTCTAGCTGAGGAGCTTCGAGAGCGTGGTCACCAGGTTACGTTTTACGGTCAGCCCAATAAGCTTGAGGGTACGCTGGTGCCTGAGGCAGGATTTGAACTAGTACCTATCCATGTAAATGGCTTTGATCGCAGGCGTCCTTGGACGCTTATAAGCGCGGCATACAATCTTGAGCGCGCAAAGTCGCAGCTGCACAAGCGTTTCAAAGAGCAGGGAGCTCCTGATGTTGCTATTGGCTTTGGAGCCTATGTTGAGCTGCCATTGCTTCAACTTTGCGCTAAGCTGCACATCCCGTATTTGATTCACGAGCAGAACTCGGTAACCGGTCTTGCTAATCGCGTTTCTGCTGGTAAAGCTTCTAAGGTATGCATTGCCTTCCCAGAGGCTCGCAAGGCTTTTGAGGGACGCGTTAAAGCTCAAGACACCATTGTGGTTACCGGAAATCCCGTGCGTAAGAGTGTTCTTTCTGCTGATAGAGCCACCTCGAGGCAAGAGCTGGGCATTGCAGACAATCAAACATTGCTGCTTATCTTTGGCGGCAGTCTGGGCGCACGTAGCATCAACGAGACTTTTGCTGCACTTAAACAGGAGCTTCTTTCCCGTCCTAACCTTCGCATCATTCAGTCAACAGGTCAAAAGCTCTACGACGAGGTTGTCTCGCTTATGAAGCTTTCTGACGAGGAGGCTGCTCGCTGGGAGATTAAGCCCTACATTTCCAACATGGGTGCCACCCTTGCTGCGGCTGACCTGGTGGTTTCTCGCTCCGGAGCATCTTCTGTGGCCGAGATTGCAGCGCTTGAGCTCCCCAGCATTTTGGTGCCGTACCCTCTGGCAACAGCAGATCATCAGACTACTAACGCGCATCTGTTGTCGGATGCGGGAGCAGCCATTCTGGTGCCAGATAACCAGGTGGGTACCACGACCTTCTCGACAGCTCTGTTTGAGCTGGTAGACAACGCAGATCAGCGCAAAAAGCTTTCTGAGGCTGCTGCCACACTTGACCAGCGTAGCGCCGCATCTCTTGTGGCTGACGCTGTGGAAAGTGCCGTTTGTGGCGCATAAAACATTCGGTTTTGCGTTAGAGTAAACATGTCTTGGTATGTCCAAGACTCAAACGATAACAATACTTGGAAAGGCTCTCTTATGGCAGATTCCATGGGCGAGAAGACCATCTCGCGTGCACATTTTATTGGAATTGGCGGCGCTGGCATGAGCGGAATTGCGCTTGTTCTTCACGAGCGCGGCTGCACCGTTACCGGTTCCGATCTAAAGAGCTCGCATTATGTTAGAGAGCTTGAAGATGCAGGTATTCAGGTAAGCATCGGCCACACCGCGGCCACTATTGACGCTGTGATGCCTGATGTCATTGTTACCTCTACGGCAATCCCAGAGACTAACCCAGAGGTTATTCGCGCACGTGAGCTTTCCATTCCTATTTGGCCTCGCGCTAAGATGCTCTCGTATCTCTCACGCGGCCTCAAGACTATTGCTGTTGCGGGCACTCACGGCAAGACCACCACGTCTTCCATGGTTGCTACCATGCTGGATAAGCTGGGCGCCGATCCTTCATTTTTGATTGGCGGTGTTGTTGAGGGCTACGACACCAACGGCAAAAACGGAAACGGACAGTACTTTGTCTGCGAGGCTGATGAGTCTGACGGTTCGTTTATGTTCCTTAACCCTAACGTGGTGGTAGTCACCAATATCGAGGCAGACCACCTTGACCACTATGGCTCTCTCGAGAATATCGAGAAGACCTTCTGTGAGTTTATGAGCCTGCTTGATAAGGAAGAAACCGTTGTTATCAACGGAGACAACCCGCATTACGTTGAGCTTGCTCAGTCAACCGGCAGGCACGTGGTCACGTACGGCTTTGATCCTAGCTGCGATTTTGTTTGCACGCAGGAGGAGAGAAAAGCTGGTATTGAGAATCCTCTGACCATCAAGACTCCTTCTGGCCAGACCATCTCTGTGGTACTTCCAGCTAACCCTGGTAAGCACAATGTTGCTAACGCAACAGCTGCAATTGCCGTTGCCGATGCAATTGGCTTTGATCTGGAAGAAGCTGCTGCGGCGCTCTCGCAGTTCAAGGGCGCACGCCGTCGCTTCACACACGTAGGTGACATCAACGGTATTACCGTCGTAGACGATTACGGTCACCATCCAACCGAGATTGCAGCAACCATGTCTGCAGCTCTTCCTCTTGGCTTTAAGCGCGTTGTTGTTGTTTTCCAGCCACACCGCTATAGCAGAACACAGGACTTGGCAGATTCGTTTGCTCACGCGTTTGACGGCATTGACGTGTTGCGCGTCATGGATGTCTTCTCCGCAGGTGAGCTTCCTATTCCAGGCGTCTCAGGCAAGACCGTCTCTTCAAGAGTTCAGGCTGCCAATACTGTTTCTGACGTGCGCTATATCCCTTCTCGCCGCGATCTTATCGCCGACCTTCTTGATACGGTTCAGCCAGGAGACTTGCTGATTACTCAGGGCGCTGGCGACGTCACTCAGATTGGTCCAATGTTTATCCGCGCACTCAAAGAGCGTCTTCAGAGCAACTAGGGCCTTTGCCGTGAGCCTGTTTAACGCCTATGTAAGCCTTTCTGGGGCCCTTGATGCAACAATTAAGCAAGATGAGCCGCTGAGCCACCATACCTCCTTTAGGATTGGTGGTAAGGCGTCGCTTTTTGCTGCTGTTCACAGCCACGCGGCACTGGTGCGTGTGCTTGAGGTGCTTGCAGCCAATCGAGTTGATTGGGTGCTTTTGGGCAAGGGTTCAAACATTCTTGTCTCCGATAAGGGCTACAACGGCTGCGTTATTGTGCTCGACGATGAGCTTTCTACCATTTCAGTTGGCGAGAATAACCTCATTACTGCAGGTGCAGGTGCGCTTACAGTACGTGTTTGCAACGAGGCCATGAAAGCAGGTCTTTCTGGTCTTGAGATGTGTGCTGGTATCCCTGGAACCATTGGTGGCGCGCTTTCTATGAATGCGGGTACCAGGCATGATTGGATTGGTAAAGCCGTCCGTGATTGTGTGGTGCTTAAGCCCGGCAAGGGCCTTGTACGCTACGATGCATCTGAGATTGAGTGGGGTTATCGCTATACCACGTTTGCGCCAGACGAGATTATTCTTGAGGCAACGTTTGCACTGACACCGTCTAATCGTCCTAAGGTTGCTCTTGGTATGGACACGCTTTTGCAGCGCAGGAGAAATACGCAACCAACAGGACAGTTGTGCTGCGGTTCTGTCTTTAAGAATCCAGGTAGTAGGTCTGCCGGGGCACTTATTGAAGAGTGCGGTCTTAAGGGAGCCACAGAGGGTGGCGCACAGATTTCCGATATCCACGCAAACTTTATTGTGAATACCGGCAACGCCAGCGCTTCAGACGTTATTGCGCTCATGCGCAGGGCACACGATGCCGTGCAAGAAAAGTTTGACATTGATCTTCAGCCAGAGGTTAAACTTCTGGGTTTTGGGGCATAGGGAAGATATGGCAGAAGATACTTCAAAGCAACCAACACGCCGCAAGGGCACAAAGAGGGAGCCTTTATCGTCTGGTGCTACTCAGACGACAGGGGCCACTAAGCCTTCTTTTATGAGCAAGGCCTTTAAGCCTAAGCCAAAGGTTGAGGCTACAATCTCTGACACAAAGCCCTCTACTAAAAAGATTTCTACTAAAAAGCCAAATAACGCTACAAAAACTGCTGCTCAAGCTCGTGCTGAGCGTATTAAACACAGCAGAAAAGTTTCGTTTAAGGCAGTACGTACGGTTCTCATTGTCCTGATGAGTCTGGCCATTTTGGCTGGCATCGCTTTTCTCGTCCTACGTTCTTCCTCGGTCTTTGCTATTACCAACATTCAGGTTGAGCCAACAGAGCACGTTACTAACGAGCAAATTCAAAAGCTCATTGCAGTAGAAGAGGGAACAACGCTGCTCAATATGGACGAGTCCCTTATCACTGAGGAACTTCAGAAAGATCCTTGGGTGGCGTCCGCAACGTACGAGAGACAGTTCCCTAACACGCTGCGCATCACCATCACGGAGCGCAAGGTCACGGCCATAGTGGCGCTTTCTTCTGGTCCTGTTGCATGGTATTTGGGCGAGAATAACGTCTGGCTTGAGGCAGATCAGCTGAACGTTCCAGAAGGAAAAACTACCGCCACCGTTGCGCTTGAGAAGGCAACCTCAGAGGGCGAGCTGCTTATTACCGATGTTCCTGCAACGGTTTCTCCGGTAGCAGGTACCACGGCAACAGACGCAGAAATTCAAGCGGTTATGCAGTATCAGTCTACGTTCTCGTCAGAGCTTACCTCACAGATTGTGAGCTACTCGGCTAGTAGCGTAGATGCAATTTCTGTCACCCTCACTAATGGCGTACAAGTTGCCCTTGGCTCTCCAACACAGATTGCAGACAAAGAAAAAGTGATTCTGGCAATGCTTAAGCAGTTCCCAGGAGAGCTTACGTACTTGAACGTAAGAACACCTTCAAGCCCAACGTATAGGCGTGTTTCTACCGGAAACGTTCAGTCTGGCTCTGGTGTTTCGTAGGGAAACGCGGTACTACTGCACGCCGTTAGGCTATTTTTTCCTACCGTTTACCAGGTTTCTTCACAATTTCTACATATTATTTGACTTGCATGGGTGAGTTGTGCAAATATACCCCGCTTTGCATGAAGCGTAAGCCTTAACTTGAGGTTTAGGGTTTTATACAGCGGTTCTGCGAGCGCATAAACGTAGCCTAAGCGCAGTCGCGCTCCGGGACAAACGGGCACAAGCGTGCCTCAAGGAGGAAGACATGATTAAGGACACCGATACCCTTAACAACTATCTTGCTGTTATCAAGGTTGTTGGCGTTGGTGGCGGCGGAACTAACGCTGTCAACCGCATGATTGAAGAAGGCATCCGTGGCGTTGAGTTCGTTGCTGTAAACACCGATGCACAGGCACTTGCAATCTCCGATGCTGACATTAAGGTTCACATCGGTACTGACATCACCAAGGGTCTTGGTGCTGGTGCTAACCCTGAGGTTGGTAAAGAGGCAGCAGAGGATAGCCGTGATGAGATTAAGGCTGCACTTGCTGGCGCTGATATGGTCTTCATCACTGCTGGTGAGGGTGGCGGTACTGGTACCGGCGCTGCTCCAGTTGTTGCTGATATTGCAAAGAATGACGTTGGCGCACTGACCGTTGGCGTTGTTACTAAGCCATTCTCCTTCGAGGGCCGTCGTCGTTATGGTTCTGCAGCTGACGGTATCAAGACTCTTTCCGAGAACGTTGATACTCTCATTGTTATTCCAAACGATCGTCTGCTTGATCTTTCTGAGAAGAAGACCACCATGCTCGAGGCATTCCGCATGGCTGACGATGTTCTATGCCAGGGTACCCAGGGTATTACCGACCTCATCACTGTTCCTGGCCTGATTAACCTCGACTTTGCAGACGTCTGCACCATCATGAAGGGCGCAGGTAGCGCAATGATGGGCATTGGTATTGCTGCTGGCGATAACCGCGCTGCTGATGCTGCAACTGAGGCAATTTCTAGCCGCCTGCTTGAGAGCTCCATCGAGGGTGCAACCCGCGTTCTTCTCTCTATTGCTGGTAACAAAGACCTTGGTATTCAGGAGATTAACGAGGCAGCTGACCTGGTTGCTAAGAACGTTGATCCTGATGCAAACATCATCTTTGGTACTGTTGTTGATGAGTCCCTGGGCGATCAGGTTCGCGTAACTGTTATCGCAACTGGTTTCAATGACTCTAACGTTCAGCAGCAGCTTCCAACTCTGAATACTCAGAGCGTCAGTCGTCCAAGCCGTCCTGCTCAGCCACAGCCAACTCGTCCTGTGACTGCTCAGCCACAGCCTGCTCGCACCAATAACTCTTCTAATGAGAAAGAGTTTGATATTCCAGACTTCCTTAAGCGTAGCCGCATCTAAACATGTGCGCGCTGAATAGACAGTGCTTACACGGCGTGACCCTGCTCATGGATCCTGAGGTTCCATGCGGGGTCACGCTCGCATTTACTGAGCGTACTGGCGGTTTTTCAGAAGGGGAGTTTGCTTCCCTCAATCTGGGCAGTAGATGTGGAGACAATCTGCAACAGGTGCAAAAGAACCGCCTGCTGGTCTTAGAGGCTCTTGGAGCTGGCGAGCTTTTCTCGCAACTCCTTATTCCTCATCAGGTGCATGGAAGCAACGTTGTCTGCCTGACTTCTGATACACCTGAGGCTTTTGAGCAGGCTAAAACTGAGGCTGAGGCTGGCGCAGATGCTATCGTATGCACGGTTCAAAATACGCCTGTGATGTTGGCTTTTGCCGATTGCGTTCCGGTAATCCTTGTGGCTCCCGGTGGATTTGCGGTAGCACATTCTGGCTGGAAAGGCACAATTGCTCGCATTTCTGCGCGTGCAACCGAGGCTCTTTGCCAGGCAACTGGCTCCACACCCTCCGAGGTCAAGGCCTATATTGGCCCGCACATTGGCAGTGCTGATTACGAGGTTTCACCTGAGCTCATTCAGATGTTCTCACAAGAGTTTGGTCCAGGCGTTGTAGACCGCACATCTGGCGAGAGGTACTTAGATCTTGGATATGCTGTCAGAGCTGCACTGGTAGATGCTGGTGTACGAGAGTCTGCTATTGAAGAGGTTACTGACTCGACGGCCTCTACCACTGAGAGGTTCTTCTCGTACCGTGCAGAGCATGGTAAGTGCGGAAGGCATGCAGCTGTTGCTTATATGGCTGCAAAGTAGGGTAGAAGACGTTTAGCGCTATCGGAGAAGACGTTTAGCACTACAGAGAAGCGTTTAGATCTACAGAGAAGCGTTTATCGTTACGTAAGATATTGATGTATTCACCGCAAGAGATGATGGCTATGACGTACGATTCAGACGAATATCTTGAGTTTATAAAGGCTCGTAGAGCTCAGATTGAGTCACTCGTGGCGGATGCTGCAAAAAAGTCTGGCAGAAGCGCCTCTGAGATTGAAATTGTGGCTGTCTCCAAAACCGTTCCTGTTGAGGCTGTCCTTGCAGCTTATAAGGCAGACTATAGGGTTTTTGGCGAGAATCGCCCACAAGAGCTGACACATAAACTGACGTGTTTATCTGAAACTCCTTTTGCGTCTGAGATATCTTTTGACATGATTGGTAATCTTCAGAAGAACAAGATTAACCAGGTAGTTGGTAAGGTTCGCTACATTCATTCAATTTCTTCCGAACATCTTGCAGAGGCGGTTTCAAAGCGTGCTGAGGTGAAGGGTACTGAGGAGTCTGTTCTACTTGAGGTAAACGTCTCCGCTGAAGCCTCAAAATCGGGTTTCTCGCCAGAAGAGGTGTCTGAGTCTATCCAAAGGATTGTTGAGCTTCCTCATATTTCCGTTGTGGGACTTATGACTATGGCACCAAAGGATGATCCAGAGCGCGCTAAGAGGACGTTTGCGGGACTTAGAGAATTGCGTGACAAGCTGAGAGAGCAAGTTGGTTTGAAGTTAGATGTTCTTTCTTGTGGCATGAGTGATGACTTTACGTATGCCATTGAAGAGGGTTCTACTACTATTCGCCTGGGTCGAGTATTGTTTGATCCAGCCTATACGTTGAGTGGGCACTAAAATAGTTGCAAGTTTTTGATACAGTAGTAAGAAGTTACGTGCGTTACAGAAAGGCACAATGATGAGCATTCTTGATACGCTAAGAGCAAAGCTTCGTGGTGGTCAGGACGATGAGTACTACGACGATGAGTATTACGGCGACGAAGGTTATGACGAGGTAGATGCAGCTTCTCCTCGTTCCTACGATGACCGCGCACAGCAGGGTTCTTCTAATAGGCTACTGGGCAATCCATCCAGACCAGAGGCAGAGAGTGTTTCTGTTTACACACGCTCTGGTAAGCCAATTAGCACCAATCCGGCTGCTTCTTATAATCCTCAGCAGGATATGCGCTCCCGTGCTTCTGCGTATGCATCTCGTCAGGAGCCCTCTGGATACACTCCTTCTTACGAGCACGCCGTAAGCCCAAATCTGCCAACTCCTGGCGATATTGGTCTTCGTCCTGTGAGCCGTACAAGCTATTCTGGACAGCTGCCACCATATGTTCTTCGTCCTGTTTCTTATGACGATGTTCAGTCGGTAGTTCGCCGTGTTCGTACTGGTCAGCCAGTTGTTCTTATCTTTAAGAACACCAACATCGAGGTTGCTAAGAGAATTTTGGACTTCAGCTTTGGTCTTTCTTATGGCCTTGATGGTGCTGTTGAAGAAGTTGCTGACCGCGTTTTTGTTGTACTTCCTCATGGCGTCTCTTTGACGCAGGCTGATCTTGATAAGCTTGCTGATGAGGGAGAGATTACCAGGTAACTGGAGGTTTTTGTGTTCTCGTATTATGTTTTAAACGCACTCTATACCTTGTTTAGGATTTACAGCGTCTGCATTGTGGTATGGTGCCTGTCCTCTTGGATTACCGTTTCAAATGATTCGGTTAAGAACATTCTTAAGGCTATTGGCAAAATTGTTGAGCCATATCTCAATGTGTTTAGGAAGGTGATTCCTCCAATTTCTGGCGTTGACCTCTCACCGATTATTGCGCTTTTTGTGCTTAATCTTGTGGAACGTTTTGCCATTTCGACGCTGGGTCTTATACTAATATAGGAAACTAGTTTGTCTTTAATTACAAACTGAGTAGTTATGATGTGTGGTACGTCTACTCGCAGACTGAAAGGGAACAAAGATGGCAATCACACCAGCAGACATCGAGCAGCAGACATTCTCTCCTGCTGAGACCGGCTACAATCCAGAGGAAGTTGACGCATTTCTTGAGCAGCTCTCTTCTGAGGTTGATGCAATGCTTCAAAAGATCGCTGACCTTAAGGGCCGTCTGACCAGCACTGAGCAGCAGCTCGCTGCAGCACAGGCTCAGGTTGCAAACCTTGAGGAGAACGCAAGCGTTCCTTCTGTTGAGGAGACAAACGCAGCTGCTATCGCTGCATCCGAGCACCAGATTTCTCAGGTCCTCATTGTTGCTCAGCAGAGCGCAGATAAGCTTGTTGCAGACGCTCGTGCAAACGCAGAGCGCATTCGCAACGAGGCAGACCAGAAGGCTCGTGAGGTTATCCGTCAGGCTCTTGCAGAGAAGCAGACTGAGCTTGATGAGATTGATCGCCTCAAGCAGTCCCGTGAGGACTTCCGCGCTGAGTACCGTAAGCTCCTCCAGCACTTCCTTGATGATGCAGATTCTGTCTTCCCAGAGACCGTTCTTACCAACAATACTCCAACTGGTTCCCAGAATGCTGCACAGCCTGCAGCACAGCAGACTCAGGTTTCCGCACCTGCACCTGCAGCTGGTGACTTCAACGATCTTGACTAAGTTATAGTCATTTCATTTGAACTGATAAGCGTCCAGCTTTGCTGGGCGCTTTTTTGGTATAAGTCGTCTTAAGCAGTAACCTTATAATCCAGAGGTAAGCTCATGGTTAAACGCCTGCTTTTGTTCTATATGATGCACATCCTTTCTGTTTTCTCGTCCCTGATAGCGAGCGGGTACGCCTTGGCTACGCGCAGCTTCTGCACTTGTGGTTGCGGTAAGCTCAGGAAGCCCTTGCCAAACACGCTTTGGCATCCAATGAGTGCGCAAATCATATCCTCTTTCTGCTGGTCCGCGACCTTCTAGACCAACTCCTTTGTAGAAGCGTCTCCACATGGCTTGCACGTATTTCTCATCAGTTGCAAGGTCTGTTCTAGAGAGCAGCTCTTCTAAAGAAGTGTCATCAAGCTGAATGGTTCCAAAGGTCTTCATTTCTGGGGCATAAAAACTGACTATATGGTGAGCTGGATCAACAATAAAAAATCGTTCCGTGCTCATCCGTTTGACAAAGTAATTGCAGGTTAGTGGTACTACGTTTGCATTAGGCTGAAACACAGACATGAAAGAGCCGTCTGACATGCGAGAAAATCGAACAAATTGACGCGTGTGCTCTCGTTCAGTTTCTACTTGTCTGGCTAATGCGTTAAATTCTGCCACGGTTGGGTCAGCAATATCTTCAAGCGCTCCTATGCCATAGGAGAATGCAAGACGGATGTACCTATGTACAATCTCTGGCATAGCATGAGCATCTGAAGCACATGCCAAAACAATGCGACGTGTTATTTCTCTTGTGCCTACTTTCTTCTCTAGTCCAGTTAGAACTCGTTTAGCCAAGGCTACTACTGAGTCATCAGAGGGGTCTGGTCCACAGAGAACATGCTCCCCAAGGCTAGGCTGACAAAAGTTTTCTCTAACAAGACGTACGTGTGCCGGGTTAGCATGTGAGAGATAAGTGAGCCCTACAGCCCCTACAACGCCTTCTAAGCTTGGATTACAGGAGATAACAACCTTCTGAGGCTTGGAGAGTCTTGTAAGCCTCTGAACAAGTGAGACAAGCTCTACGCTCTGATCAGAAGAGCCTGAGTTGAGAGGACTCAATACGGCGTCTTGTTTTGTTGTACGAACTTGCTTTGGCATCAGCAATTACCCTCTGTTTAATCAGTTCTTGGTCAAGTGGAGCTGAGGCATCCCTTACGCCACAGCAGGTGAGAAAGTGATGAGATCGTTTGAGCTGTATTCCCAGCCGTTTAAGATCATCAAAGGTGAGGCGAGACCGTCTTCTTGCAGCAATAATTCTTCGTGCGCCGGTAGGGCCAATACCGGGCACTCGTAAAAGTATTTCTAGTGGAGCATCCATAATCTCTACAGGAAATTGATTAAGATGTGCCAGCGCCCATCCAAGCTTTGGATCAATTTCTAAATCAAGCCAAGGTGCTTCTGGAGAAACCAACTCATCAGGAGAAAACGCATAGTAGCGCATAAGCCAATCAGCCTGGTAAAGACGGTGTTCTCTACGCAGGGGAACAGGAGTGTCCAACTCAGGAAGACGATGGTCTTCTATAACAGGAATATAGGCAGAGAAGAATACTCGTTTCAATTCAAATTGCTGATAAAGCGCTTGCGATAAGTGCAATATTTGATTGTCTGATTCTGGAGAAGCTCCAATGATAATTTGAGTTGATTGTCCGGCAGGCGAGAAGGACCTCTTGCCCGAAGGCACCCTTGATGAGCGCATAAACGTGTTCTTTAAGCAGTTGGAACGTAGAGCTAAACCTTCTCTTATGATCTGTTTCTGAGTAGGAATAACAATGCCCTTAGATTTTCCAGCAGACTTCACAATGCCCTTTGATGCGTTTTTAGCTTCAAGCAATTGCCTTTCTTCAGAGACGCGTAGGCGGTGAATGAAAGACATGGGTTTAGTAACTGTTTCGGCATTTTTGTGAGGGCAAAGTTTAGTAAGTGAGGTTGAGCTAGGTAATTCCAGATTGACGGAGAGCCTATCTGCCAACCGACCAATAGTATCAATAAGATCTGGATCTGTTCCAGGAATTACTTTTGCATGAACATAGCCGTTGAACAGCAACTCATTCCTAAGGTAGGAGAGACATTCAATCATAAGTTCTGTGGTGTGGTCTGGCGATCCTATAACACCTGAGGAAAGAAAGAGCCCCTCTATGTAATTTCTTTTATAGAAATCTACGGTAAGCTCTGCTAATTCCTGTGGTGTAAAGGTAGCCCGCTTGGTTTGTGCGGACGACCTATTGACGCAGTAAGCACAGTCATAACAACAAGCATTAGAAAGCAAAACTTTTAGCAGCGTAATGCAGCGACCATCAGGGGTAAATGAGTGGCAACAGCCGGCCGCTGAGGCCATTCCTACCTTTCCTGCCTGCGGATCTCTGTCTACACCAGAAGAAGTGCACGCCGCGTCAAATTTGGCTGCATCTGCAAGTATGGCGAGTTTATCAAGAGTATCCATGGCAGCAACTTTCTACTTGAAAATAGAACGTCTGTTCGTATACTTAGACTATCACGAATGAGGAAGAAGTAAAGAAAAATCTAGAACAAATGTTTGTTATTTTAAAACCGCAGAAAGGATGTGAATGACGTGTGAAGGATGTATACTTTTTTCATCAGCAACTGCGGAAGGAATGGCTATGAGCATACAGAAAAACAGCTCTTCACCATGCCTTTCTCGCCCTGTGAATTTACAGATTCCCACCTACGCGTTGCGTGCATTAGAAGTTCTTGAAGATGCCGGATTTGAGGCGTGGATTGTAGGCGGCTGGGTACGAGACGCCCTACGCGGCTCATTTGCCCATGATATTGACATCACAACTTCAGCTACGTGGCAGCAGAGTAAAGCAGCTTTTGTAGCTGCAGACATTCCTGTGCATGAAACAGGTATTGCATATGGAACTGTCACTGCTGTTGTTGAGAAGCATCCTATTGAGGTCACAACGTATCGCTGTGACGGAGAATATCTTGATGGTCGTCGTCCTGATTCTGTGCAGTATGTCTCTCGTATAGAGGAAGATCTTGCTCGTAGAGACTTCACTATTAATGCAATGGCATATCACCCAAAGAGGGGATTGCTTGATCTTTATGGCGGTCAAGAAGATTTATCTGTACGTGTAATTCGCGCTGTTGGGGAGCCTAAGGTTCGCTTTACAGAGGACGCTCTTCGTATGCTGCGTGCCTTGCGGTTTGCATGCAGACTCTCGTTTTCAATTGAGGAGAAGACACATCAGGCACTTACTGAGTGTGCGCTGCTACTCTCTCAGGTTGCATCTGAGCGCATTGGCTCGGAAGTGGCTCAAATTGTTGAGGCTGGCCATATTGCCCATGCTATCAAGCTGGGTTTTCCTGTTTTAGCGGTAGCAATTCCAGAGCTTTTACCGTTGCAAAATTTTGATCAAAGAAGTCCGTATCACGCCTATGATGTGCTGGAGCATACTGCTCGGGTATGCTCTGCAGCAGAGGCTCTTACAGCAGGGTGTGCTACTCCCGCTCTTAGGTGGGCGGCGCTTCTGCATGATATTTCAAAGCCAGAAATGTTTAGCGTTGACGCAGATGGTAGAGGTCATTTTTATGGCCATCCAGAAAAAGGTGCAATCGTAGCAAAAGCCTTGCTTAAGCGCTTAGCTCTATCACAGCATTTGAGTAATGAAGTTTGTGCTCTTGTGGCATTGCATGACTATGATGTGGACGTTACAACCTCGTCGCTTAGGCATATGGTTGCCTTGTTAGCCGAGGCAAGTAAATCGGACGGCATTGCTCTTGCATATGACCTTTTGACGTTAAAGCAGGCAGATGCCCTGGCAAAGGCAAATCCTTATCGTAGCTATGCAGTAACGCTTGAAGCTATGAGAACCCTTCTTTTGCAAGGCGCTAAACAGGGAATTGCCCAGCGTCCACAAGAGCTGTGTATTTCAGGTGCAGAAATTATGGAAGCACGTTCGCTTCAGCCAGGACCCGCTGTTGGTACGTGTCAGCGCAAGCTCTTTGAGCTTTATTTAGCAGGTCAAGTGGAGAATAGGAAAGAAGATCTTCTCGCCATTCTTGCTCAGGGTAATTGGTAAAAATAATAAAGAGTGCCAGATTTAATCAATAAAAAAGTAAGGGCTTTGTATTTTTATAGGTTCGGTAAAACGGTATAGTAGGCATAAAAATTATCAGAGAGGCGTCATTTTATATGACGGATAGTGTCGTATGGGGGAGTTCATGGGCGAGAAGCGCGATTATATTACGTTAGAAGTCATACATCACAATGCTTATGAACAGCAGCCTACAGAAGAACCCGAGACTCCAGCGCCTTCTATTTCTCATATTCGTGCCGAAGCTCGTACTAAGAAAAGCGCAGCTACACGTAAGCGTATTATGCACGAGACAACCAAGCTCATGCTTGCTCGTGGAAATACCAACTTCAAAATGAGTGAGATTTCTGATAGAGCTCGTCTTTCAAAGGGCGCGCTATATTACTACTTTTCTGATAGAGAGGCCCTTTTGCAGGCAATCTTTGACGAGAGTGTTGATGAGCTTGCAAAAGATATTGCGCATACCATTGGTAATAAGCCCGCCTCAAAAGAGACGCTTCATGCAATCATCGCTCAACTTGCTGCTCATATTTTGCCTGACTCACCTTTGGTTTTGGCTTTAATTAACAAGCTTGCAAGCTCTGAGCAGGCGCTTATTACCAACATTGAAGGCCCACTTTCTCGCGTGGTTGTTCTCCTTGCTAACCAGCTTGAGATGGGAAAATTGCAAGGCTTTATTCGCCAGGGTGTTGATTCAAGACTTGCTGCCTGTTCTATTACGGGTGCATTGGTTCTCTCGGCCATTGGCCTGATGGGAGAGCGCCACGGTGCGGAGGGTTCTGATGAGCTTGCACAGAATCTGCTAGATATGACACTTGCTGGTATTGGAATAGACGAATAATAGACGAGTAATCAAACGCGTTTTTGCATAATGCCAGTTTAACTATGCAATTTAAAGAGCGCCCTTGTGGTGCTCTTTTTTACAATTTTCTTGACTGATCCTGCTCAAAAGTGTCTTTGGTGGGTATAGTAAGAGTGGTTGCGCGTAGAAGAACGCAAATATTCTGCGTAAGCAGAGAAGCCATGCGTGAAAGGACAGTTCATGGCACACAAAAACTATTTGTTTACCTCAGAAAGTGTTACTGAGGGACATCCAGACAAGGTTTGTGATCAGATTTCTGACGCAATCCTTGATGCAATCCTGGCAAAAGAGGCGGAGCTTGAAGAGCGTGGGTACGTTTCTCCAAGTGGTGTTCCTGCTTGCTTGGACAACGTTCGTTGTGCATGTGAGACTTTTGCTACTACAGGAACTATTGTGGTAGCAGGAGAGATCCGCACTCAATCCTACGTTGATGTCCAGGAGATTGTTCGTAATACTCTCAGAAATATTGGCTACGACCGCGCTAAGTATGGTTTTGACTGCGAGACCTGCGGCGTTTTAAGCCTCATTCACGAACAAAGCCCCGATATTGCTCAGGGCGTTGATCAGTCCTATGACACGCAGGCAGGACGTACTACCGATCCGCTTGATCTTATCGGCGCAGGCGATCAGGGTATGATGTTTGGCTTTGCCTCTGATGAAACTGATGTTCTTATGCCAATGCCAGCTTACCTGGCTCAGCGTCTGGCTCAGCGCCTTTCAGAGGTGCGTAAGTCTGGCGAGGTTGAGTACTTGCGTCCAGATGGTAAGACTCAGGTTACCGTTCGTTATGAGGACGAGAAACCCGTTGAGGTCACCGCTATTGTTGTTTCCACGCAGCACGCTCCAGAGATTGAGGACATGTCCGTTATCAAGCAGGACATGATTGACCACGTTATTGCTCCTGTTATGAGCGAGGTCAACATTGCTTGGGATAACGCTGACATTTACGTTAATCCAACTGGTCGCTTTGTTGTTGGCGGACCTATGGGAGACACAGGTCTTACCGGTAGAAAGATTATTGTTGATACCTATGGCGGTATGGGCCGTCATGGTGGCGGCGCTTTCTCTGGAAAGGATTGCACCAAGGTTGACCGTTCAGCAGCATATGCAGCGCGCTGGGTTGCCAAAAACGTCGTAGCAGCAGGCCTTGCAAAGAAGTGTGAAGTTCAGCTTGCCTACGCCATTGGTGTTTCTCATCCACTGTCTATCATGGTTGATACCTTTGGCACTGGTATTGTTGATGATGCTGTTATTGAGCAGGCTATCGAGAAGGTCTTTGATCTTCGTCCTGGTGCCATTATCAGAGATCTTAAGCTGCGCCGTCCTATCTTCTCTAAGACAGCAGCATACGGACACTTTGGCCGCAAAGACCCAGACTTCACATGGGAAGCAACTGATCGTGTTCAGGAGCTTAAGGACGCAGTTTCTGCACTTCAGGCATAACGTTCTTACAAGGTAATCTTGTACAACCTCATAGAACCTTCTTCCAGCACCACCTCAAAACCTGGGGTGGTGTCTGTTATTTGCGTGATACCTCTGAAGGTTCCAGGTTTATAGGTACTGGTAACAGCGTTGGAGTAATCAACAACGTTGTTCAGAATAAGGACATACTGCACGTTAAGGTCGCGTGCCGTCTGAAGTACCTCAGGGTCGCTGGCAATGCGATTAAGACGTTTACGAAGTATTGCGCTTGCAGGACGTTCTGAGGCGTCATAGCCGTTAGGGAAGCGCCAGAGCACGTGTAAGTCATTAGTGCCATACGCCCAAAGGCTGCCATCTTGTGGCAGGTTGGCAATAACAGCACCTGCAGGAACGGTAAGTTCTACGCGGCGCAAAAACTCAAGCTCTTCTGAGGTCAAAATGTAGTGATCACCATAGGCCTTCTCGGAAGCCTGTTTAAAGGCAAGAGCAGCAGGAATTGGTTCTTCTGATTTAAGGTTTGGCATCGGGACCACATAGTTGAGCACAACTACGCACACTATAACTGCGCCAGCAATCAGAGGTTTAGCCCAAACGTTACAGAAGGCGCAGGCCTGAGCTTTGGTTTGAGCCTTAGTCTGGTTTTGGTTCTGAGTCTGAGCCTGATTCTGGTCCTGAGTAGCCTTTTCTCGCCAGGAAGCAAATGTTTCCAGTGCAGCTTCGGCAAGAGTTGCTAGGCCAAGCGCTGCCAGCGGAATTGCCATAATGACGCAGCTAGCGGCAATGCGGAACGGATCGGTATACCAAAATCCCGAGAGATATCCCTTGAGCGGAACATCAAACGTAATAATAAAAATGCAGAGAATGGACAGGTACATAAAGGCTGATACCATCCAGCGAGCTTGCTTATGCTTGAACGTCCACACGGCACCTACCAGCACGCAAATTGAAAGTACCGGCTGCGGAGAAACAAGCTCTCCACCTGCGTAGGACTGTCCAATAAAGTCCATACCAAGGGCGTGCAAAATAGCATCTTGCAAGCTTGAGTAGGCGCTCCACCAGAAGTTGAGAGCAACGCCTCGAACAATCAAAACGTAGTAGAAAACAGACCAAATAACCAGCGCAAAGATAAAGAATGCATATGCGAGCGTGACTGGCTTAATTCTTTTCCCAAAGAGAACAACTCGGCGCTTTGACTCTCCAATGCGTGCAAAACTCCAAGGCAGAAGAACAACAATTGACGAGAAAATCGTGGAAGGATGCAAGATAAAGAGGGTAATGCAGCCAAGAATAAATATGGCAATAAGCCAGATGAGGTTGTGTTTTGGTGTCTTTGAGCGAGTCATCTGCATAAATACCCACCAAATAGAAGGCATTACGCAGAAGGCCACAGTGTTAGGAAAAATTGGTCCGTATATTAAAAGCGACCAAGGGAAAACAAAAAATGCTAGGCAAACGAAAGCTCCACTGATAAGCGCAATGCGATGTTTAGGAAGAACTTTTGCAATAAGTGAGCAGATTGAGAGCGGAAAGATAATTGCTGCACTGACAAAGTTGAGTGCATTACCCGCAATAGGAACGGTTGTAGAAACAAGCTGCGTTGTTAGTGCAACAATGATGTTCCAGCCTGAAGGATAAAATCCTGAGGAGCCCGGTTCCCAAGGAGTAATGGCAGTTTCGACGGTGCTATAAAAGTCATAGTGAATGGATGAGTACTTTTGAGACTCAATCATTGCCTGCGTGACATCTAAGTGATGCACAATGTCCCAGCCCTGCACAAAGGAGCTGGCAGAAGGCAGGGTGGGTAAGAAAAGAAGTCCTACGGTAAGAAGGCCAACTGCAACATACAGAAGAGGCATCCAGAAAGGGAGTTCTTCGCAGATAAATGCTGGTACAGAGCTAGTTGATTGCTTGCCAGCGCGTATTGCTTCGGATTTGTTGGGTTTCTCGTTCCTGAAATCCTCTTTGTGTTTGGGTGCAACATAATAAACGTAGCCATTGACCAGAGCTGCAATAAGTAGAGGAACAAGAACCATCACAGCTAAGGGAACAGGGATGTTCAGTGCGCTAAAGATTTCTCCCTCAACAAAGAAGAGTGCGCAGCTGACCAAAGGAGCGCTAACAAGTGCCCAGGGCTTTGGCATGCCGGAAGCATGCAGCAAAATGACGCCCGGCACATAGAGCAGGGCAACAATGACAACTACACTTTGGAAGAACTCAAGCCACATCCTGATCCAATCAAGGTGTTAGTAAAAATTCTTATACTTCTGGGTCACACGACTGGGCGTGACAGCCACTTTGAACAGACTGGTCTATTTTACGATAGAAGCAAAAGTGGTGTTGAGATAAACAAAAAAGGACTTCCGAAGAAGTCCTTGAACATTTGGTAGCCCGTACCAGATTCGAACTGGTGATCTCCGCCTTGAGAGGGCGGCGTCCTGAACCGCTAGACGAACGGGCCATGTATGACTGGGAGGACATGGCTGGGATAGAGAGAGTCGAACTCCCGTTGACGGAACCAGAATCCGCTGTCCTACCACTAGACGATATCCCAAGATGTCATCCGTGCGCATCAGCGCGAGAAATAACTATAAAGGAGACTCGTCAGAGATGCAAGCAATAATTTCAAGAAATTCTGTTTGCAGCAAAAAATATTATACAAAACGCATCTCTAAGCGCAAGGAACGTCTCTAGTATTTGCGCTAAGCATGCGTTCTGCATCGATAAGTGCCTGGTCAAGAGGAGCACAACCGGTACAGCTTGCGCAAGCAGTAGGAGCGCTTGGAGTAGCGGCAAGACCACCTTTAGCTGTTTCTCTGAGAGAAACAGGAAGTGCAGCGCCTACTTCTGCCATAGCGTGAGCAACTTCATCAAACGGAATTGGGTTTCCAACACCGGCTAAAGCAAGCTGAGAAGAGCTTACGGCCGCAGCTACGCCAATGGCGTTTCTATCTTGGCAAGGATACTCAACCAGTCCTCTGACAGGGTCACAGACTAGTCCCAGAAGATTAGAGATAGCAATAGAAGCTGCGTCCAAGCACTGCTGAGGAGTGCCGCCTAGAAGCTCAGTCAGAGCAGACGCACTCATGGCGGCAGCAGAGCCGACCTCTGCCTGACAGCCACCCTCAGCACCCGAGACACTTGCGTTGGTGGTTAAGATGGCACCAATAGCACTTGCGTTCCAAAGCGCAGAGATAACCTGCTCGTCGGTAGCACCAATCTCTTCTGCAACAGAGATAAGTGATCCCGGTACAACGCCGGACGCGCCAGCAGTAGGGGCGGCAACAATAACGCCCATGGTTGCTGAGCGCTCAAGAACGGCCATAGCGTAGGCAACGGCTCGTGTCTGCGTGGTACCCATAAGTGCACTGGAGATTGCAGCTGGGGTGTTTGCTACAGTCTTTGCCTGCCCGTTGAGCAGGCCTCCAATGGATTGACGAGGCGTCTTAATAGTGTCGTGAACCTCATCGCGCATAATCTCAAGAACGTGAGCCATCTCAGCGTCTACGTCTGCATCTGGCCGCAGGTCCTTCTCGCGCTGGCGCATAATCTGGCCAATAGAGGCTTCCGTCTTGGAGCACCTGGCGAGAAGATCTGCGCCGTTGTCAAAGGCTCCTGAAAGCACGTCGTTTGTGACCTGTGGAGCTGCTCCTGGAATGGAAACCTGAGCGGCATACGAAACGTGAGGTGCCAGCTGGAAGAGGTCGAGGACCTTCTGCTCAATAGGCTCGTCAATCTCAAAGACGGTGTGTGCAAAGCCGCCGCGCTCTGAGCGGAAGGTGCGCATAGTTGCAACATTGATGTTTTGCGTGGCCAAAATAGTAGTGAGAGCTGCAAGAACACCGGGTTTATCGCGATGTGAAACAAAAATGGTGGGCATATCGCCAGACATGCGAATACGCACGCCGTTAACGCCAGAGATACGAATACGGCCGCCACCAACAGACTCGCCCATAACAGAAACATGAACGTTATCTGCACCGTAGAGGTGAATTTCTACGGTGTTTGGGTGCAGAGTCTCGTCGTCACCTTTTTCAATAACGTTGTAGTTGAGGTGGGCTTCTTCTGCCAGGGTAAGTGCTTCACGGACGCGTGTATCGTCTGGAGCAAGGCCTAAGATGCCTGCAATCAGAGCGTAATCGGTGCCGTGACCAAGGTGGGTATGAGAGAAGGAGTTGTAGAGCCAAAACTCAACGCGCTCCAGCTGCTTTGGTGCAAGCGAGCGTGCAACCAGAGCAATGCGCAAGGCTCCTGCTGTGTGCGAGGAAGAAGGACCCACCATAATGGGGCCTAGGACCTCAAACGCAGACATAGAAATCATAGCTACTCCAAAACTAAACAAACGGTAACGATAAAAGAGCTGCAAAACCATCTGTTTTACAGCTCTTGTGTGGTTTTACTTTTGATACCCACTTATGTTTGGAAGAATACGCGGCAAGCGCATTCAGCGCATTATTTGCAAAGCTCCAGAGCGCGTTCAAGGCGAGCAAGGCAAACCTCACGGCCAAGAAGCTCCATAGACTCTCCAAGAGGAGGGGAGACCATGTTGCCGCACTCAGCAACGCGAATGGACTGGAAGACAACGCGCTTCTTGAGGTCAAGCTGCTCTGGGAGCACCTCAAGGGCAGCGTCAATTGCTGTGGCCTTCCACTCGCTCTCAGAAACGCCCTCAAGAGCGGTCTTTGCAGCAGCAAGAACAGTTGCACTCTGAGCAGCGTCTTTGGTAAGACCCTTCTCAACACTCTTTTGATCAAAGGTGACGTTTGCGCCTTCATACAGGAAGCGGGACTTCTCAATGACGTCTGGGCTTACGGTGGTACGAGGACGAAGAATCTCGGAGAGCAGGTCATACCAGCCTGGACGAGTTGCGTAAATCTCTTCTGCGTCAGTTGCAGTGCCCTGAGTTGGCTCAAGATCTGCGCTCACAAGCTCTGGAATCAGAACAGTCTTTGCAAAGGTTTGGTTGTCCATATTGGCAAGATAGGTTGCATTAATCCAGTTCAGGCGCTCTGGATCGGACTTAGCAGGGTTCTTAGAAACGTGATCCAAAGAGAACTGAGACGCCAAAACGTCACGAGGAACAATGGTTGTCTCGCCGTCAAGCGACCAGCCGAGAAGGGCTAGGTAGTTGACAAAGGCATCTGCAAGATAACCCTGGTCACGATACTCCTCAACAGAGGTTGCGCCATGGCGCTTGGAGAGCTTCTTGCCGTCAGGACCCAAAATCATGGAGATGTGAGCGAAGGTTGGGACAGGTGCGCCCAGAGCCTCGTACACCATAATCTGACGAGGGGTGTTGGACAGGTGGTCATCGCCACGAATAATGTGGGTGATGCCCATGCCAGCGTCATCAACAACGGTAGCAAAGTTGTAGGTTGGAGTGCCATCGGAGCGGAAGATGATGAAGTCATCAAGCTCGCGAGCATTAAAAGTTACGTCACCGTGAACAGCGTCGTGAACAATGACGTCACCGCGGTCCAGAGGAACCTTGATGCGGATGGTATAAGGCTCACCAGCATCAATGCGGCGCTGAGCCTCTGCTGGATCAATGTTTCTGCAGGTACGCTGATAGCCCTGGAAGGGGTCGTGGCGCTCCTCAGCAGCCTTTTTGTCTTCAGCAAGCTTTTCTGGCGTGCAGAAGCAAGGGTAAGCCTTGCCCTCTGCCAGCAGTTTATTTGCTGCCTCACGATACAAGTCAAGGCGCTCGGTCTGGCTATAAGGACCGCAATCGCCGCCCTTATCGGGACCCTCGTCCCAATCAAGGCCAAGCCACTTCATAGCGCGCAGGATAATCTGAGTATTCTCTTCAGTTGAGCGCGTAGGATCTGTGTCATCAATACGAAGAATAAACTTGCCACCATTTGCACGAGCAAAAGCCCAGTTATAGATAGCAGTACGTGCACCTCCGATGTGCAGCTTGCCTGTTGGGGATGGCGCAAAACGTACTCTTACCTGCTTCTCTGACAAAACTCCTCCTTGGCAGTTATTTTCTAGCGAGAAAATCTAGTTTATGCACTCTTTAGTATAACGCTTGAACACAGATGACCGACAACGTTGCCTAGTCTTCAAACATATTGTGGTCTGCAAACTCTGCTTGAACGGTGCGGATCATAAGGTCTACGTCTTCAAGTCCCAAGTGACGTTCCTTCTCGTCTGCTGCAAGGGTATGCCTACGACGTGCCCAATTCTCAAGCGCAGCAGGGGAAGACTCACGGGGAAGAGACCTAATCTCTGGGTCCAAGCGACGGCAGATATCGCGGGAGTCAATGACAATAATTTTGCCCGCTTTTCTAGCCTCAGCGTAACCGTCAATGTTGAACATGAACCAAGAATCCTCAAAGGCAGCGTTATGCGCCATAAAAGGAATCTTCTTCATAGTTGCTAGCAGGGCCTCTTGGGCTTTTTTATCGTCTCTAAATGATTTCTTGCCCTCAACATCTTTCCAGGTAATCTGGTGAATATCAGAAAGAGGAACACCTTTTTCTTTGTACATCTCTGGGATGCCAAAGTAGGCAGTGTGAGGCTCTACTGGAACGGTATTGCGACCAAGATTCCAAAACTCAAAGCCCACGTTAACAATGTAGCCCAGCTCAGGAAAACGCGACGTAGTCTCAATATCAATGCCCAGCACCGTGCCAGAAACGCTCTTCTCGACATACGCAATTTGCAAGTCGTTAAGAAGCGGACCTGCGGTTTTATAGACAGCCTTAGGGCGACGACGCTGCATCTTTGCAACGGCTGCCGCAAGATCGTCGTTGGAAAGACCGCGAGAAAGGCCAACACCTCGATGGTTTCTGAGCCTTTCCACGCCGTAAGTGTCGCAGAGCGAGCGCGTTCTATCAGCAAGCTGTTGAATGACAGAAAACTCTACAGGCTCTTGGCCAAGCGGTGCTTCCTTCCAGGCATCAAGCAGCGTTTTAATAGCGTCACAGTTTTTGTTGACCTCGCCGATGATGGACTGATCATCAACAAGAAGTCCAGGTATGACAAACGCATTTGCGTGCTCAATAGCTTGATTGATATCCATACACTCTCGCTTTGGTGGGTGAGAATTAGTTCGACATATAAGTATCTACCCTGAAGCGCGTATTCTTTGCGTCATTTTCTAGAAAGTGGACGCCTCACCAAAAATGCGTGCTAGGCTGTTGAGTGCAACACAGTTCTATGAAAGGTTTTACGCATGTCTGATTTGAATGAGTCACTTGCTCTTTCTGAGGAGCTTCTTGCTTTTATTAAGCAGAGCCCTTCTATGTTTCATACCACACAAACCATCAAAGAGTACCTGTTAGAGAACGGTTTTACTTATCTTTCCGAGGGTTCTTCTTGGGATGTTCAGCCTGGCGGCTCTTACTTTACCACGCGCAACAATTCTTCAATTGTTGCCTGGAAAGTTGGCGAGAAGTACCGTGAGCCCCAAACCTCAAACGCTGATGCTCCTTATCATTTCCAGCTTGCTGTTGCCCATGGCGATTCTCCGACCTACAAGGTAAAAGCTCAGCCAGAGCTTACCGGTGACGGCAACTCGCTTCGTCTGAACACCGAGGCGTACGGCGGCATGCTTGATCACACATGGTTTGATCGTCCTTTGGGTATTGCCGGCCGTGTGCTGGTCAAGGTAGGAAACAAGGTAGAATCCAGGCTGGTCAACATCGAAGACGATGTTGTTATGATTCCAAGCTTGGCTATTCATCTTGAGCACAAAAATGGTCTCTCGCCAGAGTTCAACCGTGCTAAAGACCTGATGCCACTCTTCAGTGCTGGAGAACTCAACCCTGGTGCTTTTAACGCCCTGGTAGCAGACGCAGCAGGTGTGTCTCAAGAGGACATTCTTTCTCGCGATTTGTTCTTAGTTGATCACACGGGCGGCCGTATTTGGGGCGCAAAGAAGGAGTTTGTTTCCGCTGGTCATCTGGATGACCTTCAGTGCGCCTTTGTAGCGCTTAAGGCCTTCCTTGCTTCCTCAAATGAGCAGGACATCTCTGTGTATACCTGCTTTGATAACGAAGAAGTTGGCTCAAATACCAAGCAGGGCGCAAAGTCTACGTTCCTTAAAGACACGCTGCAACGCGTAAACGCCACGCTTGGCTTTACACAGGAAGATTACTACCGTGCGCTCTCGGCATCTTTGCTGGTAAGCTGCGACAACGCTCATGCGGTGCACCCCAATTATCCCGAGAAGCACGATGCGGCCAACAAGCCTTACCTCAACGGCGGCATGGTTATCAAGGAAGCAGCACGTCAGTCGTACTGCACAGATGCGTTCAGCCGCGCCATTGTCGAGGCTATTTGGAAGCAGCAAAACGTTCCTTACCAGGTCTTTGCTAACAGAAGCGACATGCCAGGCGGATCTACTCTGGGCAACCTCTCCAACATTCAGGCAAGCATGCACGCCGTTGACGTGGGCCTTCCACAGCTTGCTATGCACTCCGTCTACGAGACCGCCGGCACCAAGGACACACTTTTTGGCTACCAGGCACTCAAGGCGTTCTATGACACCTGCGTCTGCATCACTGATGCTGATTCGTTTGAGCTGAGGTAGTACCTGGCGAGAAACCCCGTGTACTAGCTATACTTAGACATATCGCATACAACACATCACCTAAAGGAGCTCCATGTCAGAAAAACAGCTTACTGCTCATGATATGGAGCTCCTAACTTGTGCAGGTATTTACGTTGAACCTCAGGCACTGAATGGTCCCGCGTTGGTATTTCCTATTTCAGATGGTGAAGGTGGAGACATACGTGTGTTGTGGCAGGGTGGCGCCTATGAAAGTGCAACGTACACAGATTCAAGAAAGAACCAGCTGGTATTTCCTTATCTTGAGTTGTATGACTTGTTGTTTAAAGCTGCTTGTTCCGTACACTCAGTCTTAATGTTGGGTGCTGGTGGTTGCTCGTATCCTCGATATTTAGTGGCTCATTATCCAGAGGTTTCTTGTGACGTACTGGAGCTTGATCCTAAAATTGCAGACCTTGCTCGTAGCTATTTCTTTGTGGATGAGGCTATCAGAGAGAGCAATGGCAGGCTTCGGGTACAAGTAGCTGATGGCGTTGAGTATATAAAGAGCCTATCTACCTCTGATAATAAGCGCTATGACGCTATCTTAAATGATTGCTTTAGCGGAGAAGTTCCACCTGCAGCTATGATGACTGTTGAGTGGATGAGTCAAGTAGCACACTGTCTTACTCCTGGTGGAAGATATCTCACAAATGTAGTTTCTGCACAGTCAGGAGAGGGAGCGCATCAGCTTGAAGTGCTCCTAGATGCTGCTCGCACAGTGTTTGAACAGGTAGAGGTTGTACCTTTGGATTCAGAAGCAGACCCAAGAGAGCCAGATAACCTTATGCTCGTTTGTCAGCGCGCTTAAGTGCAGCGAGCGCGAGGGCAAGACAGCTGCTCATCAGTACAATGCCAATGCCAAAGAGTACTAAGAAACCGTGGGCTGAGCCGTCTACAATTAGGCTCCAAATAATGAGCGCACAGGCAGAGACAAAGCTGCTGACACCTGCAATTCTTGAGTAAATAAGAGTGGAATCTTTTTTACCAAAGACCGCACGTACCAAAAGTGGCGAGCCGACCGTTGTAAGGGCATAGGCAATTCCAAAAAGGAAGGTTCCCGCAAGTAAAAGCGGTAATACTGGAAGCTTAACCCCCAACATAAGTAAGCCAACAATACCCGAGAAAATTCCTACAAAGCAAGCAAGCTTCACGGAGATATCGCTTAAAGCACCTAGAAGCACTTTTCCAATTGCTTGACCCAGCATAGTTGTTCCAGCAAGAAGGCCTGTGGCAGCGGCAATGGCAGGAGCAGTTTCTGCAAAGGTTGCTGCATAGCTTGGGAAGTACTGAGAGATTTGCTGGTTAAAGGTAATGAGCGCGTAAAACGCAGCAACCATATAAAACTCTGGATATTTCATTGCGTCATTGGCAGAGATATTGGCAGAAGAAGTCTCTGCTACTTCAACGTTTTTCTCGTCAGTAGAGGAGAAGGTAAGAGGGGTAAGGCCAAGGTCTTGGGGTTTCTCGCGCACCACAAAAAGGGTGAAGGGGAGTGTTCCTACAAGCATAACCAGGGCAAAAATCTGATAGCAAGCACGCCAACCTTCAGGGCCAGAGGAGATAATGGCAGATCCAATGGGGTTAAAGACAGTGCCACCAATGCCGGTAAATGCAAAGCAGAGGCCCATAAAAGTACCAACGCGCTGGTCAAACCAATCGTTAATGAGGGCGGGGACGCACAAGAACATGAGTGCAGGTACGCCAATGCCCAGTCCTACCGCGCAGAGATAAAAATGCCACATTTCTTGAGCTGCTGACATAGCTCCATATGAGATTGCGCAGATGATAACGCTTGCAGAAAGCACAAGGCGCGTGTCGTGTGTTTTATAGAACTTGCCTATGAATGGCAGAACTACCGTCATGGCAATACAGAGTACCGAGAAGACCGCGGAGAAGGCAACGCGGGGAACGCCAAAGTATTGTGAAACTGGTGTGATGAAGATGCCAAAGCACGTCAAGATGATGGAGCAGGGCAAAAACATGATGACAATACAAGTTGCAACAATGGCGTATGCGTACTTAGTGCCTAGTAAACGTTGTAGCACTGAGGCTCCTCTCTTTTGGCCAGAAATAGTGTAGGCGATGTGCCTTAAAAAGGACACATCGCCTACCGAGTCACACAAAATTTTTGAGGAAAAACTCAGGGATTTACGTGCGTAAGACCTTAGCTGTCGGAGCCTCTGCGGTTCTCGCCCTCAAGAGCACGGATTGGACCGATGTCTTGAGTAGTCTCAAGAGCGCCCAGGTAGTTGCCCTCTTCATCACGGACCGCAAAGTAACGGACATAGAGGAACTTGTCTTTGACTTCAAACCAGAACTCAGAGGAATCACGCTTGCCGCTCTTGAACTCAGTGAGAATGCGGCGAACAGCCTCTTGACTCTTTGGTGGATGGCAGTCATATACGTCGCGGCCAAGGCAGCTCTTAGGACGAGGGAAGGCACGGGTGTCGCCGTGGCTAAAGTAGCGCGTCTTGTCATCTGCATCAACAAAGGTAATGTCGAGCGGAATGGTTGCAAAGACAGCCTCAAGCTGAGGAATAGTGAACTCGCCAGTAGAGAGCTTAACCTTTCCGTCAGCAGAAATTACTTCCTCTTCTGCTTCAGCGTTATTCTCGTCCATAGCGGCTGCGGCTTCCATCTCTTTAAGTTTGTCGTTTGCAAGCTCAAGAGGATCTGCGTGCCATGAAGGAGGATTGACGCCAAATGCGTGACCAAACTCGTTCTCTTCAGCAGCAATCTGGGTCCACTGAGTAGCAGTTAGGTGCTCAAGGGAAAGTGGGATGAGGACGTTTTCTTCCTTGGATGCCATGGACTCAGCACCCTCAATAGCCTCATCCAGGTAGTCAGCAACGGCTGCCATAAGGCCTGCATCATACTGGCCGTATGCAGTCTCGAGCAGAGCCTCTGCACCGTTAACAGCGTTTCTTACCTCGTCGTCCTTACCCCACATAACCTTTGAAGGACCAGTGATATCGTGGCGCTCAAGATGAGGGAAGAGCAGCTCTTCCTTGCGCTTGTAGTGAACAAAGACCTCATCAAAGGCATCCATATCAGCCTTCAGAATTGCTGCAACGCCAGCGCACTCTTCGTTGCTGGAAGACTCGGTAAGCGTACGAGCGCGCTTAACATCTGGAGCAACGCGGTCGTGGATAAAGGCAAGAATGCGGTCGTTCTCTTGACGCATGGTCCAAACAGGATGGCCAGGAGTCTCTTCAACAGCGCCTGTTGGTGCGCAGGAAACCTTGCCTTCAAAGAGGGCAGCATGAACGTCGCAGAGCTTGAGGACCTTCTCCATTGGAACACCGCCAGCAATGAGCTCCTGCTCAGCGTTAGAGATCTCTGAGCCAGAGACGTCCTTGAAGTTACGGGTAAAGTCCTCGCGAACAGCCTCGATGTCCTCGCCGTCATTGAGGCGCTCAAGGTACTGGGCAATAAGAGCTTTGCGCTCCTCAGGGGTCTGAGCAATAGGTGCGTCCTCTGCCTCTGCCTCTGCGGGTTTCTCGTCAGCTGGGGCTTCTGCTGCTGTAGGCTCCTCATCACCAAGAATGGTAAAGCCGTGAGAGCGGAAGATTGCTTTGAGCTCCTCAAGGTCTACGCCTTTGTGGTCGCAGCCTTTAGGGATGGTCATAAAGCGTCCCATGGTCTGCAGACGGCCTGGCTCGGTAATCTCGGCAAAGCCATTTTCTGCCATGAGGCCTTTAATGACGGGATACTTAGTGCAAATCTCATAAACGGATTTGCTTAAATCAAGAACCTGTGCCATACGGGCTCCTCTCGGATAGGATTAGAAAGTCTACTATGGCTTACTTTATACCCAAAGTGTGACAGGACTTCCATATGGCTTTTGTTGTGGTTACAACAAAACAGAAATTATTCTTTAGTTTTAAAAGAGATCAGAATGAGAACCGGTTCTAAAAGATTTCAAGCATCTAGGACCTCCGACATTGCGTCGGAGAATGAGGAATAGTGCTTGTAATTTTCTGGATGCTCTTTCATGTTGGTGTATTCATTAAGAGCCTCTATAGTTTGAGCATTAGGAGTTTCTCGTTTGATTTCAAAAGGGATTCCCTGTTCACGAACAGTCTGACGAAGAAAAATAGTAATAGCAGTAGTAAGATCCATGCCTAAATCTCTGAGAAGCTCCTGGGCATTCTTTTTGAGCGTTGGATCCAAATTAATATTTGTGCTTACTTTTGCCATAATAATCCGCCTTTCCTGTAATTATGTTATACAAAATGAAGACGGTAAAGTCAATAATTATGTGCGTATTATAGGTACAATACGCACATATTAAGCATATGCTAAAAGACGGATAACGCTACTCTGCGCTCTTTAAGGTGAAAGACAGCAGAACCGGGTTGTGATCAGAGTAGGCAAACTGCGTGTCAATATTTCTAGCGGTTGCAACAACATTGTCCGAGACAATCCAACCATCAACCGTGGTGGTGTACGTTTTGTCCTTCTCGTATGGAATGTCATCTCCACGGCAGGTAGGAACGTTGGTAAGGTTGTCTGGAGCTACAACACTAAAGCCTTCTGGCAAATCAGAATCTTTGAGTTCTGCTACCCAGTCTGGTACCTGCTGAACAGAAGGATAGAGTGTAAGCGAGCCCAAAATGGCATGGTTCCAGTCGCCACCCGCAATAACGTAATTACCCTTAGCGCGCTCCTCAGACATTATTTTGGTCAGAAGTGCAAGCTGCTGCGCGCGACTGGTGCCACCTTTGTCGTAGGCAGACATGTGACTGTTAATAAGTACCAGCTCATGACCATCGCTTGTGGGATAGCGCGTAATCATAAAGCAGCGATCTAAGTCAAAGAATTTTGTGGGGAAAGACTCATCAATGGGGTAGGTACGACGAGTTGCGCTTGAAGCAAGTACGTTTGAAAGCGTCAGAATACCCGAGTTGGAGGTTCCGTGGAACTCTGTGAGTGGATAGGCGAGAAACGCAGTGTGGAAGTTCTGCGCAAAATATGATGCGTAGGATCCAAAGCGGCTCTCTGCTTCAGAAACTTGATTCACATGCCAACTTCTGTCAGATGAAGTATCAATCTCTTGGAAAAGAATAAAGTCAGGGGCTGTACCGCCATTCAGAGAAGAAACGGTGTTCAGGGCACCGTTTGTGGTGTAAAGAACAGAGTTTCTGCTTACCGCGCGTCCGTGAGTTCCCACGGTGCGTGTGCCATCCTGCATGATGCCTTCATCCATAAAGAAGGTGTAATCAGGGGTGTAAGCACCAAAGCCAATGTTGTAGGTCGAAGCTGTATAGGTTTGGCCTACCTGTACAGTTGTAGCCTCAGGAGAAGCACCTTGATTGGATACGGGAGTATTGTCAGGAATGCGATAGTAAGTAAGCTGCAGGTAGAGGGCATATCCACCAAGAACCAGTAAAGCTAGAACAAAAAGCCCGCCTACAAATTTGAAAAGTGGTGCAAGAACCCTTTTTAGAAGGCCAGTAATAAGCTTAAAGCCAAGAGACAAAACTCTTTTCATGCGAACCTCGTATCAGTCAAGTGTCGTATGATTTAAATGATAACTATTATGGATTGAAATTACTTTGAGGAGTTTGTATGTCGCTATCAAGAAATACAACACTAGAGCTTTTCAAACCCTCTGGTATCAGGCGTTTCTCGGCACTTGCTGCTACAACACCAGGATGTATTTCTTTAACTATTGGAGAGCCGGGAGAAGACACTCCAGCTCCTATTTGCAACTTAGTAGACAGAGAACTTGCAGCTGGAAACACGCATTATCCACCCAACGTTGGTACTCTTGAACTTAGGAAGGCCATTGCTGCCTGGGAGTCTGCTCGTGGTATGAAGGTAGGCCCAGACGGCATTGTAGTTACCGTGGGAGCTGCGGAAGCCATTTCTGCAACTATGCTGACCCTTATGAATCCAGGCGATGAAGTTATCATTCCTGAACCAGCGTATCTGGTATACAAAACACTCTGCCAGCTTAATCGTGGTGTAGTTGTGCCGCTTGATACCAGCGCCAATCATTTCCAGATTGATGCTGAGCAGCTTAAGTCAAAGATTTCAGAGAAGACAAAGCTTATTGTGCTGACTTCTCCTAACAATCCTACGGGATGTGTTTATACAAAAGAGTCGCTTGATGCGGTAGCTAATCTTGCCCGTGAACACGGCTTTTATGTGATGTGTGATGACGTTTATAGAGAGCTTGCCTATGTAGAGGATGTTCCACGTTTTGTTGAGCTCTACCCAGATTTGTCTGATCGCTGCATTGTGACAAATAGTTTCTCCAAACCATGGGCAATGACGGGCTGGAGACTTGGCTGGGTTGCCACTTCTAATGAGCTTGCGGCAGATATCGGAAAAGTCCATGCTCAGCTTGTGGCTTCCGTCCCCTCATTTCTTCAGCCTGCAGCTGTCTATGCGCTTTCTTATGACGTTACGCCTATGCGTACAAATTATAAAAATCGCAGGCAGATTGTTCTTTCTGCGCTTGCAGAGATGAATCTTCCTGTTGAAGAACCAGAAGGCGCTTTCTACGCGTTTCCATCAATCAAGGAATTTGCTCTTGATTCCGAGGCATTCTGTGAGCGAGCAATCAAAGAATTTGGTGTAGCACTGGTGCCTGGTGTTTTCTTCGGTGCCGAGGGATATGTGCGTATCAGTTATGCCGCTTCAGATAAGAATCTGACAGAAGGCCTTTCTCGCCTTAAGACTTTTGTTAATACTTTGCGAGAAGAACAAAACTAGCCCAAATGCAGAGCTTTCTGTGGTAGGGTTTTACTGTCAATAGAGGAGCGAGCACGATGGGTTCTGGGTTAGTCGGCAGGCAGTGACCCCAGAAGGAGGCGAGGTTCGCCGAACTTGGCAATCAGGCGTGGTTGTCAGGTGGGCTTGTATGAAATACATGCAAGACTGTCCGAGATTTCGGGGGTGCTACTTTGACGGTGTATTGCGCCCCTAATTTGAGGGGGAGCTTTGAGTAAGAAACCGTTTGTTTCTGCAGATGCCTTAGAGGCAATTGCTAAGACGTATCCAACGCCATTTCACCTGTATAACAAGGCAGAGATTGTTCGCCGCGCAAAGCTGTTACAAGAGGCCTTTAGCTGGAATGCTGGCTTTAAAGAGTACTTTGCGGTTAAAGCTACGCCCAATCCTTACATTGTGAGGTTGCTGGCAGAGCTTGGTTGCGGTTGTGATTGTGCAAATGCCACGGAGCTCACGCTTGCAAAAGCCTGTGGAGTTACTGGCCAAAACATTATGCTCTCGTCAAACGACACTACGGTGCTTGACTTTGCTCGCGCTCATGAGTTGGGAGCCATTATTAACTTAGACGCCGGTGGCGATATGCTTACAACGCTTGAAGAAGCGGTGGGAAGCAACATGCCTCAGGTCATGTGCGCACGCCTTAATCCTGGTGGCGTGTTTGAATCGCAAAACGGCATTATTGGAAATCCCGATGATGCTAAGTTTGGCATGACAGAAGAGCAGCTTTTCCAGACGTTTGCGTATCTTAAAACCAAAGGTGTGACTGAGTTTGGTCTTCATGCCTTCCTGGCCAGTAACGCTCAGGAAGAGGACTACTATCCAAATCTTGCGCGTGTTCTTTTTAAGCTGGCTGTTAAGCTGCATAAAGAACTTGATATCCACATTGGCTTTATTGATCTTTCTGGTGGTATTGGTGTGGCGTATGAGCCAGACCAGGTTGAGCCAGACGTTTTGGCTATTGGCCAGGGCGTAAAGCGCGCTTTTGAAGAGGTCTTAGTTCCTGCAGGTATGGGAGACGTTGCCATTTATACCGAGCTTGGACGCTGGCTTTTGGGTCCTGCTGGCGCACTTGTTACTCGTGTTCTGCACCAAAAAGAGACGTACCGTCACTACCTTGGCGTGGACGCTTGTGCGGCAAACCTTATGCGACCCGCAATCTACGACGCTTATCACCACATCACCGTTATGGGCAAAGAGGATGCTCCCGCAACTCATACGTACAACGTTGTAGGCGGACTTTGCGAGAATAACGATCAGTTTGCAAAGAATCGCCAGCTCCCGGAGGTAGCAGTGGGTGACCTCCTGTTCATTCACGATACGGGCGCTCATGGTTTCTCGATGGGCTATAACTACAACGGCCGTCTGCGCTCTGCTGAGCTGCTGCTTCTAGAAGACGGATCCGCGCAGCTTATTCGCCGTGCCGAGACAGAAGCAGATTACTTTGCAACGCTTGCATTTGACGGCTCAGACTTTTCAGATCTTGCACAACAAACAACTATAAACACCACACGTTAGAGGGCGAGAAAAACTATGGACATGAAGAACGTAACTGGCGCAATTACCGCTTTAGTAACCCCATTTGATGCACAGGGAAATGTTGACTTTGAGGCACTTGAGCACTTTGTTGATTTCCAGATTGAGCAGGGAATTGACGGTATTTTGGCCCTTGGTACTACTGGCGAGTCCTCAACCATGACAGACGAGGAGGACATCGAGGTAGTTAAGGCCATTCTTGCACGAGCCCAGGGCAGAGTTCCTGTTATCGGCGGTGCTGGCTCCAACTCTTCCGCTGAGTCTTTGCGTAAAGCGGAAGCTCTAGAGAAGGCAGGTGTTGACGGTCTGTTGCTGATTACCCCTTACTACAACAAGAGTAATGAAGAGGGTATCTACCAGCACTTTTCGTATGTACTGGACCGCGTTGATGTCCCTTGTATTTTGTATAACATCCCAGGTAGAACGGGCTGCTCAATTTCTGTGCGCAATGTTCAGAGACTTGCTGCACATCCAAATGCATGGGCTATTAAAGAGGCTTCCGGCGATATTGCGTACGCAACAAAGGTTGCTCGTTATCTGAGCGATGACTTTACTATGTGGTCAGGAAATGACGACATGATTGTGCCTTTGCTTTCTCTGGGCGCATCTGGCGTTATTTCTGTTTGGTCTAACCTGGATCCAAAGATGGTTCATGACCTGGTAGCCGCATGGCATCGTGGAGAGGTGTCTCTTGCTCGCGAGCTGCAACTTCAGTATCTTGACCTGGTTCACGCTCTCTTCTGCGAGGTTAATCCAATTCCTGTCAAGGCCGCATTGGCCCGCATGGGACTTATGGAAGAGAATTATCGTCTGCCTCTGTGGAAGATGACTGATGAGCACGCAGAGGTGCTTGAAAACGCTATGAGAAAGGTTGGTCTTCTTGATGCCTAGTGCAGTAGTAATTGGTACCGGCAAGATGGGAAAGCTCATTGAGCAAACCCTGATTGCTCACGGCTTTGAGGTACTTGGTGCGTTTGGTCACGAGAATATCAATCAGCTGAATACCGTTGAGCAGACGCCTGATGTGGTTGTGGATTTTTCTGGCGTTGCTGCCTTTGATGCTGTTGTCGGCTTTGTGCGTGAGCGCGGGTGCGCACTTGTTTCTGGCACAACGGGTTTCTCGCCAGAGCAGCTTTCAGAGCTGAAGCAGCTAGGGGAGAGCGTGCCGGTGATCCACGCAGCAAACTATTCGGTGGGCGTTGCTGTGTTGAGGCGCGCGGTTGCTATGGCTGCTGAGGCGCTTGATGGCTGGGATACCGAGATTGTAGAGACGCACCACAACCAGAAGGTTGACGCTCCGTCCGGCACAGCAAAGCTGCTGCTAGCCGCTATTGATCCAGAGGGAACTCGTCCTGTTGTTTCTGGTCGTGAGGGCTTTTGCGGAGCTCGTACCAAAGACGAGATTGGCGTGTTTGCCCTCAGAGGCGGCACGGTGGCCGGCACTCATGAGGTGCACTTCTTTGGACAGGATGAGGAAGTGTGTCTGACCCATCGCGCTACGTCTCGTCAGATTTTTGTCAACGGTGCTGTTGCGTGTGCTGAGAGATTGCTTACAAAAGCTCCAGGTTTTTATACCTTTGAAGATTTGATTTTTGGATAAATGCACGTGCTGATCTTTGCGAGTCAGTGCCTGTTTGTTTAAGAAAGGACGCACATGGACGCCCAGGAAATTATTAACTACATTGCTACCTCAGAGAAGAAGACCCCTGTTAAACTCTACGTCAAAGAGCGCGAGGGTGCTTCTGTGTCTTACGGCTCTTCTCGCGTGTACGGCGAGGGCACTTCAAAGGTTGTCTTTGGTGATTGGTCTGAGCTCAAGAGCGTTGTTGAGCAGAACGCAGACGCCTTTGAGTATTTTGATATCGAGAATGACCGTCGAAACTCTGGCGTGCCTCTGCTTAACATGAAGGACGTAAACGCACGTATTGAGCCAGGCGCGTTGATTCGTGAGCGCGTTGAGATTGGTAACAACGCCGTCATTATGATGGGTGCCGTTATTAACATTGGCGCTGTTATTGGTGAGGGCACCATGATTGATATGGGTGCTGTTCTGGGTGGTCGTGCAACCGTTGGTAAGAATTGCCACATTGGCGCCGGTACCGTTCTTGCTGGCGTTGTTGAGCCTGCATCTGCTACGCCAGTTATTGTTGAGGATAACGTTCTTATTGGCGCAAACGCCGTGGTTATCGAGGGCATTCGTGTTGGAGAAGGCGCTGTTGTTGCAGCAGGTGCTGTGGTAGTTGAGGACGTTCCAGCAAATGCTGTGGTAGCGGGATGTCCTGCACGTGTGATAAAAATGAAGGACCAGAAAACAGAGGGCAAGACAGCTTTGGTTGATGCTCTCCGCACGTTGTAATCGAGGTTACATGCCAGACGGCTCCAAAAAAGCACAGGGTTTTACCACCAAAATTTCCTGCGTACACACAGAAAATTGGGCAGAGAAAAAAGAAGATTCTTGGTTTACCTACGAACTTCTCGCTGAAGATCCCAAGACGCATGCGCGTGCTGGTATCTTCCACACGCCTCACGGTGATATTCCAACGCCTATTTTTATGCCGGTTGGTACTAAGGCAACCGTTAAAGGTTTGATGACCGATACCGTCCGTGACCTTGGCGCCAAGATTATTCTGGCAAATACGTACCATCTGTCTCAACGTCCCGGTGATGAGTTGGTAGCACAGATGGGTGGCCTGCATGACTTTATGCAGTGGCATGGACCTATCCTGACGGATTCCGGTGGATTTCAGGTCTTCAGTCACGAGGAGTTCATGAAGCTTTCTGATGAGGGTGTTAAATTCCGTGCGGTTGATTACGACGGTGCTTGGTCATATTGGACGCCAGAAACTAACATGCAGATTGCCCAGAACCTTGGTGCAGACATTGTTATGCAGCTTGATCAGTGCGTAGGCTATCCTGCCGAGCGCAAAAAAGTTGAGCGCGGAGTTGAACTTTCAAGTGCATGGGCCGAGAGATGCTTCAAGGCTCATACCCGCCCTGATCAGGCGCTCTTTGGCATTGTCCAGGGTGGCATGCATCTTGATTTACGTAAGCGCTCAATTGAGCACCTTGAGTCCATTGGTGATTTCCCTGGTTATGGCATTGGTGGCTATTCCGTTGGAGAGCCTCACGAGGTCATGTTTGAGACGCTGGCTCCACTTTGCGCCGATTACATGCCACGCAATAAGCCTCGCTACCTGATGGGCGTTGGCAATCCGTCTACGCTTATTCGCGGCGTTGCCTGCGGCATTGATATGTTTGACTGTGTACTTCCAACGCGCACCGCGCGTATGGGCACCGCGTTTTCTCACGAGGGTCGTATGAACCTCAAGAACGCTAAGTACTTTGCCGACGCGGGTCCTATTGACGCCAAGTGCTCCTGTCCAGTTTGTACGGGCGGTTATTCTCGCGCGTACATAAACCACCTGGTCAAACAGCATGAGATGCTAGGTGGACAGTTGCTCTCTATGCACAATATTTACTTCTTGCTAGAGCTGATGCGCCAGGCACGAGAAGCAATTCTTGCAGGTACGTATAGCGATTTTGTTGAAGAGTGGGAAAACTCCGAAGGTGTGGTTGATTTCTAAGTTTATCTGGCGAGAAACCCGTCTTCTTGATAGACCTGCTCAATAGGCCTTCTCAAGTAAGTTTGATTTAAATTTTTTATGACTAGCTCACTAATTTGCGGGCTAGTCATTTTTTGTCCGGTGACACGGGTAGAATGAAAGAGATAAACATTCGCGGGTGCCCAAGGCGCCCCTGGCTGGCTCTGCCGCCACAGAAAAGAGGACATGATGCCCGGCATCGAGAAAAGCACTCGTTGGAGTGTTCTTACACAAGACGTATATCTAGAGTCGTTATTTGAAAAAGAATTGCATGTCACTTCACTTGTTGCTCGTGTACTAGTAGCACGTGGATTTACTGATGTAGCCGCAGCTCAAGAGTTTCTCTCGCCATCCTTGCAAAGGGATTGGCTTGATCCACAGTGTATTCCTGGAATGGCTGAGGTTGCCGCCCATGTTCATAAGGCAATTGTTGAGCATAAAAAAATTGCCGTTTTTGGTGATTTTGATGTTGATGGAATGAGCTCAACGTGTTTGCTTACGCTGGCTTTACGTCGATTGGGAGCAGATGTTTTGCCGTATATTCCGCATCGTTTTGGTGAGGGATACGGACTTTCTAAAGAGGCTCTTGCAAGAGTTTTACAAGATAGAAAGCCAGATTTAATTATTACAGTAGATAATGGCATTGCTGCTGCCCAAGAAGTCGCATGGCTTTTGCAGCAGGGGATTAATGTTGTTGTTACTGATCACCATGAGCCTGCGGATTTGGTGCCCCAGGGTGTTCCAGTAACTGATCCAAAGCTTATTGAGGATTGTCCTTCCAGAGAACTTGCTGGTGCGGGTGTTGCTCTTAAGCTGGTTCAGGTTTTAGGACAGCTTCTTGGTCAACCTCAGCTGTGGCTTGATTACATTGATGTTGCTATGTTGGGCACGCTATCTGACATGATGATGCTCAACAAAGAGAATCGCGCATTGGTTTCTGAAGGCGTTAAGCGTTTGCAGAAAGGCCTTCGTCCGGGTCTTGTAGCTCTTGCAGCTGTTGCTGGTCAAGATATTGCTCAGATTTCTGCAGATAATCTGCCATTTTCTATTATTCCTCGGCTTAATGCAGCCGGACGCATGGGCACTACTGATATTGCGCTTGACCTTCTTCTTACAGAAGACGCTGAAGAGGCAACCATTCTTGCTGGCAAGCTAGAAGAGATTAATGCTGAGCGTCGTGCTATTGAGGCAAAGCTCACAGATGAGGCCCTTGCGCAGGCAAAAGAAATTTACGACGGCGGACACGCAATTGTGCTTGCCAAAGAGGGTTGGCATGAGGGTGTAAAGGGCATTGTTGCTTCAAGAATTGTTAATCGCTATCACGTGCCTTGCATTCTGTTTACCATCCAAGATGGAGTTGCTCGCGGTTCTGGCCGCTCTGTTGGCTCCGTTGATTTATTCCACGCCGTTGAGCAGTGTGCAGACCTTACCGTCCGTTTTGGTGGCCACCAAGGAGCTGTTGGCGTAACGGTAGAAACATCAAAGATTGACGCATTTAGAAAGCGTTTATCAAAGGTTATGGCAGAGCTCCCAGAAGAAGAGTTTGAGGCTTCAGGAGAAGTTACTGCCCTGGTAAACCTTGATGAAATTACCATCAACTCCATTGACGCCCTTGAGGCCCTGCAACCTTTTGGTCAGGGTAATAAAAAGCCGCTCTTTGGCGTCAAGGGTGTAGTGATGAAGAATCGCTCGCGTGTTGGTGCAGGCGGAGCTCATCTTTGCTTTATGGCTTCAAATGGCATTTCTTCAATTTCATCCATCATGTTTAGAACTCCTCATGTTGAGGCGGCAGCTGAGTATGACGGCGCTGTTGATTTGATTTTTGAAGCAGTTAACGAGACCTGGCAGGGCAGAACTAAGCCAAAACTCATGGTCAGAGATATTCTCTACAGAGACTTTACCGATGAAGATGACGGCCCCATTGAAGCGGATCTTCTCGGCAGCGCTGCTGACTTGCCCCTTGTGGTTACCAAGGAGACTACAGAGGCTGATGAGGCCTCCCAAGAGCAGGCGCAGCAAAGGCGCCAAGAGCTGGAGAACCTGTCTTCTGAGGAGCTCACGCAGACCCTGGTTACCTCCATGATTGGTTCAAGAGAGCTTTTGCCTCTACAGAAGAAAACGCTAGAAGTTCTTTCTCAAGGAACATCTTGCCTCTCTGTCATGGCAACAGGCAGAGGTAAATCGCTTATTTTCCAGGTTCACGCAGCTCGTGTTGCGCTTCTGCAACACAAGATGAGCGTGTTTGTCTATCCGCTACGCGCCCTCATCAATGACCAGGTCCAAAGCATGAAAAACACTTTTGAGCCTTTGGGAATCTCTGTTGAGGTGCTCAACGGAGAAACAGACCTTTCCAGCCGAGAAGACCTGTTTGCTCGCATGGTAAACAATGAGCTTGATATTGTGCTGACTACTCCAGAGTTCTTCTCGCTCCACGCTGATCAGTTTGTCGCGGCGCAAAACATCTCATTTGTAGTGTTTGACGAGGCACATCACGTGGGCATGAATGCTTCTGAAGGCAGACTTGCTTATGCACAAATGCCACAGGTACTAAAAATGCTTGGGAGTCCGCAGGTACTTGCCACAACAGCTACGGCTACCACGCAGGCAGCTCAGAATATTTGCCAGCTTCTCTCTATTGAAGCAGAGCATGTATACAAAGACAAAACGGCTCGTTCTAACCTTGAACTCAAGGACCTTCGTGGTGCTAAGGATAGGGAATGTGCGCTGCTTTCTCTTGTGTCCGATGGCACAAAAACGGTTGTCTACGTCAATTCAAGGGAGCAAGCGCAGGCACTGACGCGTATGCTACGCCATCGTATTCCAGAACTTGGTCATAAGATTGCGTTCTATCATGCGGGTCTAACACCTCAGATACGTAAGAACGTTGAGCGCGCTTTTAGGCGTGGAGACGTTTGCTGCATCATTGCTACCAGTGCATTTGGCGAAGGCGTCAATATTTCTGATATTCGCCAGGTTATTCTGTATCACCTGCCGTTTGGTCGCGTTGCCTTCAATCAGATGAGCGGACGCGCAGGTAGAGACGGTAAGCTTTCTGTAATTCAGATGCTATTTGATGCGCATGATATGCGCGTTAACGAGCGCATCCTTTCTTCTCATGCACCACAGCGAGAAGCCCTGGTAGCTGTCTACCGCGCGCTTACGGCACTGCAGCCAAAGCTTGGCGTAAATACCGATGAGCCAGCGCTTACTGATGAAGATATTGCGCAGATGGCGCTAGAAATTGACCCGCGATCTAAGACTGACGAGCAAACCGTTCGTGTTGCACTTGACGTTTTTGCTGAGCTAGGGTTTATTAGCATTGAGGGATTTGATCAATCGCGAACAATCTCCGTCAATAGTCAAGCTTCGCACATGGACTTGCTGGAGTCTGCACGCTACGCTGAGGGACTTAAAGCGCACGCTGAGTTTGAATCATTTGCTCAGTGGGTACTTTCTGCTTCACCAGATGAGCTGGCAGATGCTATAACAAAACCCATCGTTCCAGAAATTGGTTCAACGTTTGATGGGGGAAGGGAGTCCTCTGATGAGTGACGAGAGGACCACAAAAGAGACCAAAGCGCCAGGCGCGGATAATTACCGTCTGCTTGAGGGGGCTGTGCGCACATATTTGCCTGAGGAAGCTCAGGCAAAGATTGCTGCTGCATATGCCTTTGCTGCTAACTATCACAAAGATCAGCGTCGTCGTTCTGGCGAGCCTTATATCAACCACCCAGTTGAAGTGGCCCTTATTCTTGCGCACGATCTTCATATGGATGAAGACACCATCTGCGCTGCCCTTATGCACGATACCGTAGAAGATACGTCTGCCTCACTAGATGAAATTTCTTCTCGCTTTGGTAAGTCAGTCGCTGAGCTTGTTGACGGCGTTACAAAGCTCACGTCCATTGAGGTCAGTTCAATGGACGAGAAACAAGCGCTTAACCTGCGCAAAATGTTCCTTGCTATGTCAAAGGATATTCGCGTTGTTATCATCAAGCTTGCCGACCGTCTTCATAACATGCGTACGCTGGCGGCACTTCCACCGGACCGTCGTCTGTTTAAGGCGCGAGAAACCATGGACGTGTATGCACCACTTGCTGACCGCTTGGGTATCTCTTCGGTTAAGTGGGAACTTGAGGATTTGTCTTTTTTCTGGCTTGAACCAGAGGAGTACCAGCGTGTTGCTCGCATGGTCTCTGACTCTCGTGCACAAAGAGAGAATGACCTCAATAACGCTAAAAAGACTCTGACTGATGAGCTTAATGCCGCCGGTCTTACTGACTTCCAGATTACGGGACGTCCTAAGCACCTATGGTCCATTTATCAAAAGATGGTCCGCAAGGGCAGGGAGTTCTCCAACATCTACGATCTTATCGCCTTGCGCGTAATTACAAACTCTGTAGGCGATTGCTATTCAGCACTTGGCGCTATCCATGCGCTATGGCATCCAATGCCTGGTCGTTTCAAGGACTATATTGCAACGCCAAAGGCAAATCTCTATCAGTCCTTACACACAACAGTTATTGGCCCTGATGGACGCCCTATTGAGATTCAGATTAGAACCGCCGAGATGCACGAGGCATCTGAGTACGGTATTGCTGCTCACTGGCTATATAAGGAGCAGGGCAATTCAAAGGGCAAGATGTCCTCTGAAGACAAGCTTATTGATTCAACTATCAACTGGATTCGCCGCAGTCTTGATTGGGCCGTTGAAGACGATATTGATGATCCCCACGAGTTCTTAGATAACTTGCGCGTAGACCTCTTTGAGCATGAGATTTTTGTTTTCACGCCAAAGGGCGAGGTAATGAGCTTGCGCGTCAATTCAACACCTCTGGACTTTGCTTACGCCGTTCACACCGAGGTGGGCAATCACTGTGTTGGTGCGCGCGTTAATGGCTCCGTAGTTCCACTGACGCATACGCTTCAGATGGGTGATCGCATTGAGATTTTGACTAACAAGAACGCTCGCCCTTCTCGCGACTGGATGACGCTGGTAAAAACGCCGTCCGCACGTGCAAAGATCCGCAAGTATTTCTCGCAAGAGAACAAGTCTGACGATGCTGAGCGCGGTCGTTCTGAGCTTTCAAAAGAGCTGCGCAAGCGTGGCTATGGCATCAGCGCTACGCGTACGGTTAAGGCGCTTGATCAGCTCACCGAACAGTTTGATTATCGCAGCGTAGATGACCTGTTTGCGGGAATTGGTGCAGGTAATCAGTCTGCTAAGCAGGTTGTTAATCGCGTGAGCGAAATCTTGGAGGAGAAAAATCCCGAGGTTGTTACTGAGCAAGAGCGCAATGCGGCACGCCTTCAGGAGAAGAACAAGGCAATTGCAAACGATCAGCCTTTGGTTCGCTCCTACGTTATTTCTCGTACCGCCAAGGGTAGTCGTCCCAAGAAGTCTAACTGCGGCGTTGTGGTAAATGGCGATCCAGATTTGCTTGTTCATCTTGCACATTGCTGCAATCCTGTTGCAGGTGACGATATTGTGGGCTTCATTACACGCGGTCGTGGCGTTTCTGTTCACCGCGCTAATTGCCCTAACGTTAAAGATCTGCTCAACGATCCAAAGCGCATCATCCCTGTTTCTTGGGACGCCAGCGGCGCTACCGAGTTTAGGGTTGAGATTGTTGTTGAGGCAACGGACCGTATGGGCCTTCTTAAGGACGTTACGGTTGCGCTGTCTGACGCTGGTGCAAACATTCTTTCTGCAGCTACACAAGTGGGCGAGCAGGGCGTAGTGCGCATGCGCTTCTTGGTTTCAATTTCTGATACCAGCTTGCTTGATACCTTATTTGCATTTGTAACTCGCGTGCCTTCCGTATACGACGCTCGTCGTATTATGCCAGGTGAAGGCGCTAACCAGATGAGAAGGAGACTCTATGGCTAACCAGAATGAGGGCTGCTCCTGCGGCGGCCATCACCACGACGAAGAGCACGGACACGGCGGTTGCTGTGGTCATCATGGTGAGCACGGCCACGGTGAGCATGGTCACGGTGGTTGCTGCGGCCATCACGGTCATGGTGGTTGCCATCACGCAAAAGACCAAATTGGCGTCTTCAAAGTAGGTCCTCTTGAGACCAACTGCTACATTTACGTTTCTGGTAATGAGTGCATGATTATTGACCCCGGTGCATCGGGTGCAGAGATTGCTGCACAGCTCTTGAACCTTGAGCTTAAATACATTGTTGCTACTCACGGCCATGCTGATCACGTTGGTGGCGTTAAGGCTTTGAAGCTTGCGGTACCTGGTGCTCAGTACCTAATCAACGAGACAGATAATGAGCTTGCACAGAAGGCCCATAACTCAAACGAGATTTATGATGACGCTCCAGAACCAGACGATTTTCTCCATGAGGGAGATGTTCTCTCTGTTGGAACCGCTCAGTTCAAGATTATGGAAACTCCTGGTCACACTCCTGGCGGCATCGTTTTGGTGGGAGAAGGAACTGCTACTGGCGCCGTTTTTGTAGGCGATACACTCTTCCAGGGTTCTGCCGGAAGAACTGACCTGCCAGGTGGCAACTTTGAAACCCTTAAGGCTTCTTTGAATCGCATCAAGACTGAGCTTGATCCAACATCTGTCATCTTGTCCGGACACGGAAATCAAACATCTTTAGAGGCAGAGTTAGCAACTAATCCATTCTTGCAGGATTAAATCAGCTACAACTTTGATGATTTAGCAAGACAGATTTGCATAGGTGCGGTATAGTACCTATGCAAACTTTTTAGCCCGAGTGGCGGAATGGCAGACGCGGAGGTCTCAAAAACCTTTGAGGAAACTCGTGTGGGTTCAAGTCCCACCTCGGGCACCAGCTAAAAGTTTAAGCTAGATGTGAATTTCTCGTCATATCTAACTTGGTACTTGTAATGTTTTCTCGTTAGAGGTAACCTTACAAGGTACTTTTGAAGCGGGATTGAACGTGAGTCCCCACCTACACAGCGCAAAAGCAGCTGTCTGGTCAGACAATTTAACCTTCGCACGCCACCTGTGCGTATTGTCTCCCAGTTGCTTGTGCACTGGGTTTTTTATTGGCGGACAAGCAATTGTCCAAGAGGGAAGGTGTACAAGATAGCCAAGAACGATGGTCCTCGCATCAATGAGGAAATCACTGCTCGCACGTGCCGTCTGATTGACGCTGATGGTAGTCAGCTTGGTCTTTTTGGCGTCAATGATGCAATGAAGAGAGCTCGTGAGCACGGTCTTGATCTCGTAGAGATTGCTCCAAATGCCGAGCCTCCTGTATGCAAGATTCTTGATTACAGTAAGTTCAAGTATGAGCAGGCTCGCAAGGCCAAGGCAGCTCGCAAGAACCAGGTCAAGATCGAAGTCAAAGAGATGAAGTTCCGCCCAAAGATTGATGTGGGCGATTACGAGACCAAGAAGGGTCACGTACTGCGCTTCCTCAAGAAGGGAGCACGCGTCAAGATTACCATCATGTTCCGTGGACGCGAGATGGCTCATCCAGAGCAGGGCCGTATTGTACTTGATCGCCTTGCTGAAGATTTGAAGCCTTATGCCACAATTGAGCAGAAACCGCTCATTGAAGGCCGTAACATGCACATGCTCGTTGCTCCAATCAAGGGAGCGTTTGACGAGAAGCCCGAGGGTGCTGAGGATGGCACCACACAGGAGGAGAAGTAGTATGCCTAAGATGAAGACGCACAAGGGTTCGGCTAAGCGTTTCCGCCGCACCGGTACTGGCAAGATTATGCGTGCTAAGGCTTTTAAGAGCCACATTCTTACCAAGAAGTCCCAGAAGCGTATCCGTGGCTTCCGTAAAGAAGCTGTTCTTTCCGCTGGCGATGCAGCAGTAGTTTCTCAGCGTATGGGCGCTAAGAACTAAGCGCGCCACCCACCAGATCAAATAACAAGGAGTGATTAGATATGGCAAGAGTTAAGCGCGCAGTTGCTGGCCGCAAGAAGCGTCAGACGCTCGTCGAGCGCACAAAGGGTTATTACGGAACTTCCTCTCGTACCTTCCGTGGTATGAAGGAGCAGGCACAGCATTCTGGTCAGTATGCTTACCGTGACCGTCGTAACAAGAAGCGTGATTTCCGCGCACTGTGGATTCAGCGTATCAACGCTGCAGCACGCATCAACGACCTTTCTTACAGCAAGTTCATGCACGGCCTCAAGCTCGCTGGTGTTGAGCTTGACCGCAAGGTTCTCGCAGAGATTGCTTACTCTGACGAGCAGGGCTTCGCAGATCTTGCAGAGATCGCTAAGAAGGCTCTCGCTGAGTAACCTCAGTTTGAGGCTTCAGCCAAGCGATTTCTTCGCAGCTAGATAGCTACACCCCGTACATCCCGGATGTGCGGGGTTTTCTTTTGGCAAGAGTCCGGGAGGCACGATCGGTCGAGGTCACGACGCGCACAGTTGAGGTTACGACGCGCCTGATTTTCTCGCCATGTCTGAGCAATTTGCCGGAAAAGTACACCATATCTGAGCTAATTGCCGGTTTTTCTCGCCATGTCTGAGTAAATTTATTCAGACATGATGCAGCTTTCAGGCTCAAAAATTCAGGGACACGTAGTCTATCTTTTACGTGCCTGATTTCTTCAAAGAATCTGTAACTTTTGCCTAAAAATGTAAAAGAAACTGTGGATTTGCCTGATTTTGTTAAAGAATCTGTACCTCAAATACAGATTCTTTGCACTTTTCAGGCGCGCAATGTTGGAAAGTCATCCTTAGTGAGAAGAGCATGTCATTTGCGCACTTGGCGAGAAGAACGCGCGGTTCAGAGGCCGAGAAACCCGTGTAGTCACAGCTTACATGGCGATCGATGTGGGTGCGGGAAGAGCTCAGCTGTTCCCCCAGCTTATTCGCTCTTGTGATCTCTGTGGATAAGCTCTTCGAGATGCTCGTGCTCTTCTTCGTGTAGCTGCTTAATCTCTTCGTCGAAGTCTGGATCTTTAGGGGTAATGAGTTCATCTTCACCAGTCTTTGGATCAGTATGGTGAAGCAGAACAGGCTCAAAAAGATGCAGGTACTTTGCAAAGAAAGCAGACATAGTAAGTAGCATGACAAAAATTGCAATACGAGGCAGCGTATTGACCTGCGTCATAATGAGCGAGCCAACGCACAGAAGGGCAGTCCAGCCGTACATCAAAAGAACCGCTTGACGCTGGTTATAGCCATGAGCCATCAAGCGGTGGTGGATGTGTCCGCGGTCGGCGGTTGCAAAGCTAACGTGTGCGCGTGTGCGTCGAACAATCGCGGAGAAGGTATCGATGATTGGAATACCTGCAACGACGAGAGGAACAATGATGGTTGTGAGTCCTGCCCAACGAGTGACAGACAAAAGCGAAATTGTTCCCAGAGCAAATCCCAAGGTTAGCGAACCAGAATCGCCCATGAAAATAGTTGCAGGGTATGAGTTGTGAACCAAAAATCCAAGCGTGGTACCTGCGATTGCGGCACTTAAAAGCGCGGCGTCAATTCTGCCAGCCCAAATGGAAAGTACAAACATAGTGGTAGAGGCAATGCAGGTAATGCCTGAAGAAAGTCCATCCAGGCCGTCGATCAGGTTAATGATGTTGGCGTAAGCGACCAGGTAAATGACAGTTGCGGGATAGGCAAGCCATCCAAGATCCACAAAGCCGTATGCGGAAAACGGGTCAACAACGTTACCGATAATCAGGCCGCCTACCGCTGCAATGCTTGCCGCAATTATCTGACCAGCGAGTTTCTGAATAGGCTTGAGAGAAAAAATATCGTCAAGCAGACCGGTCAAGAAAATGACCACAAATGCAGCGCCAACAATCCAGAAGTTGACGTTGAGATAATAGCGAGTAGAAAGGTTGATCTCGGCATGTCCGAAGATTGCCTCGACGCCATAGCGCACCAGCATAGCAACAGCTAATCCAAAGAAAATGGCGACGCCACCCATGCGAGGGATAGGTTTTTTATTAACTCGACGAGCAGAGGGTTTATCGACAACCCCAAGCTTCCAAGCCAGTTGACGAACGGCAGGGGTAATCAGAGCTGAACCAAGACCAGCTGAGAGGAAAACACAAAACATGGTTACCCAGAGGTTCAAGCCGTATACCCTCCAATAAAAAACAGTATTTAACTGCTAAAATCCATACCATTTAATTGTGCTGCTCATTAAAAAACAAGTCAAGACTTTAATCTTTTTATAATCTCTTTATAGTAAGAATTGTCCTTCTCCCGCGGTCTAAACTGGGTGAACCGACAAGTTTTTTCAGGGAGCCTAATCTCGTGTTCAGTACAGGCATCCTTCGTTGTTAAGGAAGCTGGAACGCCCGAGCGCGGCGCCCACCTTATGAAGGTGGGTTCATAGATGACTGCGGGGAAGGATATTTTTCTGCTTCGACGGTCCGCGAGCTACTTCATTCTGCCCGCATAATCATTGACATACCTGCCCCTGATTGCCACAATAAGTACCGCAACGGGGATATAGCTCAGTTGGGAGAGCGCTGCCTTCGCAAGGCAGAGGCCGAGGGTTCGAATCCCTTTATCTCCACCATGACTTTGACGCGCGCAGAGACCCTGCGCGTTTTTTATACCACTATCTGCCTGGGCAGATACGACGGGAGGCGAGAAACCCTTGGGTAGTGCACCATTACCTGATACCCTTACGTTTTCTGCCTACGACGTCTGCGAACTGTGCCCAAGGCGTTGTCATGCTCAAAGAAACGCTGGTAAAGCCGGTCTTTGTGGAGCTTCAAGTACCATTCGTGTGGCTCGTTCTGCACTACACTTTTGGGAGGAGCCTCCCATCTCGGGCGAGGCCGGATCGGGCGCAATTTTCTTCACGGGTTGCCCGCTCAGATGCGTGTTCTGTCAGAACCATCAAATCTCTCAGGAGGGTTTTGGTAAGCCAGTTACAACCGAGCGCCTTGCCCAGATGATGCTTGAACTGCAAGCTCAAGGTGCGCTCAACATCAACCTTGTAACTCCTTTGCACTTCTCGCCACACATAATTGAAGCAGTGACGCTGGCAAAAGAGGCGGGATTGACGCTCCCAATAGTGTGCAATACCTCGGGATATGAGTTGCCAGAGGTGGTGCAGAAAGTTTCGCGTGTCATTGATATTTGGCTGACAGACGTCAAGTACGCAGACCCTGCGCTGGCAAAAGAGCTATCGTACGCAGCAGATTATCCAGAGATGTCTATGGCAGCACTTGAGGTTATGCATAACTCGGTGATGAGCCGTGGCGGGCGCAAGCTGGACGATGACGGTCGCATGTTGCAGGGCATCATTGTGCGTCACCTGGTCATGCCCACGCACGCAGACGATTCCTGCGAGGTGCTCAACCGCGTCTGGAATCTTTGTCATAATGATGTAGACGTATCAATCATGAATCAGTACACGCCTAATGAGCGCATGCGTGCAGCTGGCGGTCCGCTTTCTGGAACGCTTTCTGACGAGGAGTACGAGTTGGTGCTCTGTCATGCGGATGACCTGGGCTTTGAGAACCTGTGGTGGCAGGAGGGTGGAACCGTCTCCGAGAGTTTTGTGCCTGCCTTTGACGCAACAGGTGTTGAGGGCCCCGCGCTCAAGCTCCGCACGGCACACGGAGACGCCGCCAACGACGCCACCTCAAGCATCCCCGATACGCAAACCGAGGAGTAACCATGTCTGTCGAGAAACCCGAAGAGCTCCAAACCACGCCAGCGCCACAGGCGGCTGCGCTCACGGACGCGGAGCGCGCCGAGCTGGAAGCGCTCCGCGCAGAGAAAGAGCGCAGGGAGCTCGAGGCTCTTCACGCAGAGAAAGAGCGCGCCGAGCTGGAAGCGCTCCGTGCCGAGAAGACCCGTGCAGCCCAAGCAGAAGCGCAAGAGCAAGCAGAGGCAGCCGCCGCTGAAGACGCTCAGCTTGTTGCAGATCAGCAGCGTGCCGCACGTCAAGCGGCTCAGCAGGAAGCCGAGCAGATTCGTCGCATTCAGGAGCAACGCGCAAAGGGTCGCGCCCTTATGGAACCAGATGAGGACGACGAAGACATCAGAATGCCTCTGGGGCAAAAAATTGTTATTGGAACTGTGGTAATTCTCGCAGTTATCTTTGTTGTAAGCCAATTTATTTTGTAGGACTGCTACTCTAGATATATCGTCTCACCGTCAGTTTTTGACCAATCGAAAAGAGCAACTATGTCACTCACTGATCGTACCAAACCCTCAGACGTTTGCCTTAATACAGACCTATATGAGCTCACGATGGCTCAAGGTTATTGGGAAGCCGGTCTTGTTGATGCAGAGGCATGCTTTACCGCATTCTTCCGCGAGAATCCCTTTAATGGTGGATTTGCAATTTCTTGTGGTACTGGTCAAATTGCTGACTTAGTTGAAAATTTTGTCTTTGAAGACGACGATATTGACTACCTGGCAAGCATTGACTCTCCTGGTGGCGGTCGTCTCTTTAAGCCAGCGTTCCTTGAGTTTTTGCGCAACCACAAGCTCAATGTAACCATTGATGCAATCCCAGAGGGAGAGCTTGTTTTCCCACGTGAGCCTATGGTTCGCGTTGAGGGTTCTATTGTTGATTGTCAGCTCATTGAGACCGCTTTGCTCAACCTGGTCAACTTCCAGACTTTGGCAGCAACTAAGTGCGCGCGTGTTATCAAGGCAGCTCAAGGCAATCCTGTCTCTGACTTTGGCCTGCGTCGTGCACAGGGTCCAGACGGTGGTCTGGCAGTTGCTCGCGCTTCCTATATTGCTGGCGCTTCGAGCACTTCAAATGTTCTTGCTGGCAAAATTTACGGCATTCCTGTTTTTGGTACCCACGCACACTCTTGGGTAATGTCGTTTGACACCGAGCTTGATGCCTTTAGGGCGTTTGCAAAGTCTAGCCCTACCAACTGCTCGCTGCTGCTTGATACCTATGACGTTCACGAGGGCATCAAAAACGCAATCATCGTGGCAAAAGAGATGGAGGAGCGTGGCGAGCGCCTGAGCGCTGTCCGTATTGACTCCGGAGACCTCGCGCGTCTCTCCAAGGAAGCTCGCAAGGCGTTTGATGAGGCTGGTCTTCCTTACATTAAGATTTCCGTTTCAAACGATCTTGACGAGTACACCATCCAGTCGCTCTTTGCTCAGGGTGCACCAATTGATGCCTTTGGTGTTGGCACCAAGCTTGCTACCTGCGATCCTCAGCCTTCGCTTGGCGGCGTCTATAAGCTGACCGCTCGTCGTCAGTCTGCTTCTGAGCCTTGGACTCCTGTTATCAAGCTGTCCGAGATGGCCTACAAGCGCACCGTTCCTGGCATTCAGCATATCCGCCGCTTCTACGATGTAAATGGCTGCCCTGCCGGCGACATGATTTTTGACCCAGATTACCTGGTCACCAAGAATCCAGAGTCTAAGGCAACTGTTGTCGACATCATTGACCCATATTCAACCCACAAGCTTGAAGGAACTTCTCGCGAACTGATGGTAAGGCTGGTAGAAGGAGGCAAGCGCGTAGGGGAGAGCGAGTCCATTGAGGTTGCTCGCGACCGCTGCCATGCTGCGCTTATGCACCTGGATGCGGCATACACGCGCTTCCTGAACCCTCAGATTTATCCTGTAGGCCTTGAGCGCGGTTTGGCCAATTTGCGTCACGAACTTGCCGCACAACATCAGGTAAAATCTTCCGAGGAAACCGAGTAGCCCTTTAGGAACTACGCAATCTACTACACAATCTATCACGTACTTACGCTGCACACGTGCACTGAATTTAAAGGAGAACCATGCGCGAGAAGATCGAGGAACTTGTACGTCAAGCCTTGGCAGATGCCCAGGCTGCGGGTGAGTTGCCTGAATTCCAGATTGATGATGTGGGACTTGAGCGCCCACAGGACTCATCAAATGGTGACTGGTCTTCTACGGTTGCAATGCGTTCTGCAAAGCTGGCACATAAGGCTCCTCGCGATATTGCAGCAGCTCTTGTGGCTCATATTGCTGCAGATGCTCAAATTGAGCGCGTCGAGGTTGCAGGTCCTGGCTTTGTAAACTTCTACCTGTCTACCGCTGCGGGCAATGAGATTTTTAACACCGTTCGCGAGCAGGGCGCCGATTTTGGTCGCTCTACCTTTGGTGCTGGCCAGAAGGTTCAGGTAGAGTACGTTTCTGCAAACCCTGTTGGCCCTCTGCATATTGGTCACGGTCGCTGGGCAGCGCTGGGAGACTCTCTGAGCCGCATTCTTGCATTCGCAGGCTACGAGGTTGAGCGCGAGTACTACGTAAACGATCACGGCTCACAGATGGATGTCTTTGGTCACTCCATCTCTAAGCGCTACCTGCAGCTTATTGACATCATGCAGGAGCGCGGCATTGACGCTGATGCTGCTGCTCAGGTGTTGGCTGAAGATCGCAATGCTTACGTTGCAGATGAAGAGGACGCACATCCAGAGGAGCATCCATTTACTGACGAGTTCATTGACTCTCTTGGCGGTAATGCATACGCTGGAGATTACATTGTTGACCTGGGTCTTTTCTTCCTTAAAAATGACGGAGAGATCTGGGCAGACAAGCCCGAAGATGAACGCATGGCAGAGTTCCGTGAGCGCGGCTACAAGATGATGCTTGAGTCCATCAAAAACACCTGCCACAACGCTCGCGCCGACTTTGATGTGTGGTTCTCTGAGCGCTCTCTCTACGTTAAGGATGACCAGGGTAAAGACGCTGTCGATCGCGCACTTGATGCTCTTGATAAGCTTGGCTACCTCTATCGTTCTGACGAGGGCGCACTGTTCTTCCGTTCTACTGATTTTGGTGACGATAAGGACCGTGTACTCATCAAAACAAATGGCGAGTATACCTATTTTGCTTCCGACGTAGCCTACCACTGGAATAAGTTCCAGCGCGTCGACCACGTTATTGATATTTGGGGAGCAGATCACCACGGATATATTCAGCGTGTTCGCTCTGCTGCAACTGCTCTTGGGTACCCAACTCAGTTTGAGGTTCTGCTTGGTCAGCTGGTTAACCTGCTCAGAAACGGCGTTGCTGTCAGAATGTCTAAGCGTAAGGGAACTGGCATCCACTTTGACGAACTTCTCGCCGAGGTTGGTGTTGACGCAACCCGCTACACCCTTGTTTCAAAGTCTTCCAACCAGATGATTGACTTTGACATTGAGCAGGTAAAGCGTCAGGACAGCTCGAATCCTGTGTATTACGTTCAGTATGCCCACGCTCGTATTTGTTCCATTTTGCGTCGTGCTGCTGGCGTTGACCTGGAAGAGGCTCAGGCGCTTGGCATGGACGCTGTTGCAGATAAGGCTATTGGCTCTGCGGTTGATCTTGGACTGCTTTCTGATGCAGCTGAGCAGGCTCTTGCTCGTAAGCTCTTTGAGTTCCCAGGTCTTGTTGAGGGCTGTGCTCGCGATAGGGCACCATTCCGTATTACACACTATATTGAAGAGCTTGCTGGTCAGTTCCACGCATTCTATACCGTCTGTCAGGTGCTTCCTTCTGAAGGACGTCCACTTGATGCGGAGCTTTCTAAGGCTCGTCTTGCTGCTTGCGACGCAACTCGCCGCGTGCTTGCAATTGCTCTTAATCTGATTGGCGTTTCTGCTCCTGAGGCAATGTAATCGATAGCTAACTATGTTGTTTTGTCATGATACCGTGCAAGTATTGAATACCTGCACGGTATCTTTTGTGAATTCCTCCAGATAATTTACACATTTCTGCGTTATGTAAAAACTTTTTTAATGTATAAAAGAGATAATAAAATTAATTTTTATTACTCAAATTTTATATTACAGCATATAAAAGCCTATATTGATGTCATATACACGCCATTTTCTAACATATTTTTGACTAACTATTGTTTTGTCCCCACGTTAACACGTATTTTTTAGGGGTATACTCATTATGCGAGCAAATAGTAAATGGTTCGGGCATAGGAGTGGAGGTCTCTATGGAACTTCGCGAGTACATGTCCATTCGCAGGTCTTACAACTTAGTCAGAAGAGTGGTACCTGCTAACAGACGACTCACGTTTGAAGAGTTTGCTATTTTGTGTCGCCTCAATGTGAAGGGCGCCCCTGTTAAGACTTCAGAAATTGCCGAGTATCAGAGTGCTCTTCGTCCTACGATTACTCATCGTACCTCGCACCTGGCAAGGCTTGGTTTCATCAAAAGAGATGAAGGCGCCATTGATCGACGCAACGTAGTGTGCATCATTACAGAAAAGGGTGTAGAAGCAGTAGAGGAGCTGTCTAAGCTCACGTGTGCTCGTATTGCACCTGGTCAGGCACTTTCTCGTACTTCATTTGAGCGTATTGTCATGTACGTTGACGCTATGGGGGCTCTGTATTGCAGGGCTGCAGACATGGTGCTTCTTGCAATTCTAGATTCTCCTAAAGACGCTCTTTCAATTACAGAGATTGTTGATGCGCTTGGTCTTTTGCAGCCAACGGTTTCTATGTCTCTTACTGCTTTGGCAGAAAGTGGCTTGGTACAGCGCAAACATGATGATGCTCTTTCTAGAAGAGTAACCATGGTTGAGCTCACGCCTCAAGGTAAGACCTATATCAAAGAAATCGTTCAGCAAATTGAAGACATTATTGTTAAAAGAAAGAGTCGTACAGCTGTTTAAATGATTTATACAGATTAAAGAAATCTAGAAGATGGGTTTCTCGAGGTTTAAGGGTTAGTGGTTATAAATCCCCATTTGCCCGTTTTATGGTGAAATTTATTATTTTTTCATCATAAGGCGGGCATTTTCGTGGTATATTCCTTTTGGATTTGCACCTATTTGATTTTGTTTGTTATCCCTTCATCATATTTCTCACGTATTTTTACAGATTATTTTGATGAGCAAACAGAGAGGTTTGTACATGTCGGACGAAACATCTTCGGTCCAAAATGATTCTTTAAATGATGTAGAAAATACTCCAGCACCACGTAGACGTGGTAGACCTCGTAAGAGTGAAAATAGTAATTCGGAAAATACTACTTCTGAAAATACTAATTTTGAGACAACTGAAGAAAAGGCTTCTAATTCAGCTGCTAAGCGCCGCCGTGGTCGTCCTACTAAAAAGGAGACCGAGGCTCGTCGTGCAGTAGAAGCAGTTATGGCTGAGGCTTTAAATGCAGCTGGCATTGCAGAGCCTCCTAAACGTCGCCGTGGCCGTCCAAGCAAAGAAGAGATGGAGGAGCGCGCTTTACAGGAGCAGACTCTTGAGGCTCTTCAGGCAGAGGTTTTGGCTCAGGTCCAGGCAGGCGGCAAGGTTTCTTCAGACGTTGTAGATACTGATCGTCTTACCAAGATTGTTCAGGACGCAACTCAGCCTTCTGCAGAGGTAACTCCTGCTCCAGCGTTCACCAAAGCTGAGGCAGAAGGTGCAGCCAGCCAGAATGACAATGCAGCTCAGAAGAACTTTGCTGAGCAGCAGGGTAGCGCTGAGCAGCAGGAAGGCACAACTCAAGGGCAGGCTGCTGACGCAACAGCAGATACCGAGGCAGCTCCAGCAGAGCGTCCAGGACGCGCACGCACAGGCGCTGCACGTCGTCGACATCGTAATGCTGAGCCAAAAGAAGCAGCTCAGGAGGGCGAGAAGACACAGGAAAACGCTCACGCTAACAACCAGGAGCGTCCTTCTCGCGATCGTAGACAGAACAACCAGCGCAACAAGAATCGTAAGCAGGGCCAGGCAAGCGAGCCATCGCTTTCCAAAGAGGCACTGCATGAGATGAAGCTTTCTGAGCTTCGCGCAAAAGCAACTGAGCTGGGCATTGAGTACGCAGGCGTTCACAAGTCTGATCTGATTGAGCTTGTGTATGCCGCATCTGCAGCTGCTGAGGGCTTTAAGACTGTTGAGGGTATTCTTCAGATTAGCAACGAAGGCTACGGCTGGATTCGTACGGGCAATTACATGGAAGGCGATGACGACGCCTTTGTTCACCAGCAGATTATTAGAAATCTTGGCCTGCGTCCGGGCGATAGCGTCTTGGGCATGGTTGGACCTGCTCGCGTAAACAGCAAGTATCCACCGCTTCTTAAGGTTACCCAGGTTAATGGTGGGGAAGTTGAGGGTCTTAAGGACCGTCCTCGTTTCAAAGATCTGACTCCTATTTTCCCAGATCAGCCTCTTACTATGGAGCACGGTAAAGACTCCATTACAGGTCGAGCAATTGACTTGGTAGCTCCTATTGGTAAGGGCCAGCGTGGTTTGATTGTCTCGCCTCCAAAGGCAGGTAAGACCACCATTTTGAAGCGTATTTGCCAGTCTATTACCATCAATAATCCTGAGGTTCACCTCTTCTGCCTCTTGGTAGACGAGCGTCCTGAGGAAGTTACGGACATGGAGCGCTCCATTAAGGGCACTGTTGTTGCTTCAACTTTTGATATGCCAGCAGAGAATCACACCGTTGTCTCGGAGCTTGTCATTGAGCGAGCAAAGCGTCTGGTTGAGATGGGTCAGGACGTTGTGGTTATTCTGGACTCCATTACACGTCTTGCTCGTGCATACAACCTGGCTATTCCTGCTTCTGGTCGTATTCTTTCTGGTGGTGTTGATTCTGCAGCTCTGTATCCACCAAAGAAGTTCTTGGGTGCAGCTCGAAACATCGAGAACGGCGGCTCGCTCACTATTATTGCGTCTGCCCTGGTAGACACAGGCTCCAAGATGGACGAGGTTATCTTCGAGGAGTTCAAGGGCACTGGTAACATGGAGCTCAAGCTTGATCGAGACCTGGCAGATCGCCGTATCTTCCCAGCTATTGATCCTGTTTCTTCTGGTACTCGTAATGAGGATCTGCTTATTAAGCCAGAGCTTCAGCCTATGGTATGGGGCGTTCGCCGTATTCTTGCAGGCTTCAATAACACTGAGCGTGCAACTACTGCTCTTATCAGTGGTCTTAAGCAGACCGATAATAACCAGGACTTCCTGATTAGATCTGCAAAGAAGGCTGCACAGTCTGACTATCCACAGAATTAGTCAGATTTAAAGATGACGCAAGAAGTGCTTTCCAATCTATGTTGGGAGGCACTTCTTTTTTCTCGCCATTTTTGTTGAATAACTGCCGAAGAATTATGAAAAAGTTTTAAAGACGCTGTAAAAAATAATGAATTACGCTATAGTCATTTCTAACAGCACAATTATGTGTTGCAGCGGATTACACAAAGATGAAATGAAGCCCACCCGTTGCTCACGTCGCCCGTATTGGGTTTAGTAGCATATGCAAATTTAGCGTGTGTCTTCATACATCTTCTTAGCGTTTGTAGGGGGAGTTTGTATGACAGAAGGTAGGAATCCGGCAGTAGTCGCCGGCCTGCTCAGTGGACTGGTTCTGGTAGCAGAGCCAGCATCTGCGTATGCCCTTACCGCTAATGAAATTCGCCAAACACCTCTTGGAGCAATCTTTACCGGCATCGGAGTGGGACTTGCTGCGGTCGCTGTCATTTCTGGCGCTGCACTCGTGGTTTCTCGCGTAGCAAATCGTGGCGAGAAAACCGGTGGGGCAGAAGCAAATATTCAGCCAAGCACTATATCTCAGGTTGAGGATGAGGCTTCGTCTCTAAAGCGAGTTGCAACTGCATCGAATTTCTCGCCAGAAGAGAGCCTGGTGATTCCGCTGGACTCTCCAAGGCGCTCGATTGCTGCATACAAGCCAAAGCACATGAAGGCTTCTCAGTGGGATATGACCGGCTCTATTCGTGTTCAGTCTGCTGAGCCACCTGTCCAGTCTACCGAGCTGCCTGCCAAGAAGGCACAGGTTGTAAGTGCGGCCGCAGAGGGCGTACTTCCCGTTCGTGCAAAGAAGGCTCCTGCGCACTCCACAAACGACTACGCTCAGATCGCAGAGAACTACACCAAGCTGTTGAGCTGGCGTGAGCGCACTGTTGCGCGAGCAAAGGGTGCTGCTGCCGTACTTCTTGAGCGCCTGGGACAAGATCCTATGGACGGCCTGCCTATTATCGAGCGTGCTGACGGAACTGTTGGTGACGTGGGCACCGCTTGGTGGACTAAGGCTGTGGGCGAAGAGTCTATTACGCGTGATTTTGGCATTGCCGAGATTGGCGCCGAGGCTATTCCTGAAGACTTCACCAATCATGCCGCTGATATTTCTAGTCGCATTTCTTACGTTGACCAGGGAGTCTTCCCTGAGAAGCGCACGATTGACGAACTTGAGCACGTTGATGACTGGACGCTTGCGTTGGCTGCAATGGATGAGCATTTGGCGCGTCATGATCAGCAGCAGATGCGCAAGTACCATCCTGTACAGCTGCCACTCATTGGTCAGGCCGCTGCTGAGGCAGAAGCTACAAGCCCGGTGGAGTTGTCGGGTGCAAAACCTGCTGCGCCTCGCAAAGTTGCTGCAGCTCAGGTACGTCCTTCTCGCGAGCCGAACTACGCTGGCGTGGTTGCGCAGTCAACCGCAATGCCGCTGGTCAAGTCTACAAACGATACCTCCTCGCACGTTCAGGACATCTTTGACGCGGTTGAGCGCGAGATGGCAGCTGAGCTCCAGGCAGCTGATGAGAGGCCAACACGCGAGCTGCTCCGCCTCATTGAGGGTGGCACCAGCAAGATGAAGAAGATTTCTTCACTTGATTTGAGCGAGAAGACCGCTGCTGACAAGCCGTCTTACAAGCCTCGTCACTTTGCTGGCGAGCTTCCGCTAGTACGTGAGGCATAAGTAGGCGCGTGCTGAGCGGCCTAAAGGCTACGGTGGCAATCGTTATACAAGGCTGAGGTCAGTAGAAACATCCGGGTTCTCTAAAATTATTTCAAGTTAGATAACATTTTTTGGCTGTGGTTCTTTTTTTAGAGCCGCAGCCATATTGTGTTGTGTCACATATTCAACGCTATGGAGAAAAGGAGATGAATATGGCACATAAGCTAACGCGACGACGCTTTTTGGAGGTGGCCGGGACCATTGCGGGGTCGTTTGCTCTAGCGGGTTGTTCGCCAAAGAACCAAGACCCTAACTCCATCTACGTTGGCGTGATGGGCCCATTCACCGGCGACGTTGCTCAGTATGGCCTTGCTGTGCGAAGTGGCGTTCTTTTGTACCTCAAGGAGTTCAACAAGAAGGGTGGCGTTAACGGACGCCAGATTGTCCCTATTGTTGAAGACGAGAAGGGCGATTCAACTGAGGCCATTCTTGTCTATAACAAGCTTCTTGACGAGAATGTCTGTGCAATTCTTGGAGACGTTACCTCAACGCCTACCATTGCACTGGCACAGAAATCGGTACTGGACAACATCCCCTGTGTAACCGCATCCGCTACCGCCGAAGATGTTGTAGCGCATGGCCACAACATGTTCCGCGCTACCGTAACTGACCCGTTCCAGGGCGTTGTTCTTGCAGAGTTTGCTAAAAAGCAGGGTTATCAGCGCGTGGGAACCATCTTTAACTCCGGCGGCGATTACGAGATTGGCGTTAATAACGCATTTGTTCAGAGGGCTCGTGAGTTGGGTGTTGAGGTTGTATCTCAGCAAGGTTACCCAACAGGAGCTGTTGACTTTAACGCCCAGCTTACCAGCATTATCGGACTTGATCCTGATGCTATCTTGGCACCAAACTATTACCAGGATAACGGTAAGATTGTGACGCAGGCTCGACAGCTTGGCTGCAAAAAGCCTTTTATGGGCGCAGATGGTTGGGCAGGCATCATTGGTGGCGAGCAGGACTATGCTTCTGCAGCTGACCTTGAAGGATGCTTCTATTGCTCTGCATTTGTTGCTTCAAACCCAGATGAAAAAGTTCAGCATTTTGTTAAGGCTTACACCGAGGAATACGGCGAGGCTCCAACTAACTTCTGCTCTTTGGGCTATGACGCTGCAATGATTCTTTGCTCTGCTCTTGAGGTTGCCGAGAAACGCGGTTACACCTACAACTCTAATGAGTACAGGCAGGCAATTATCGATGCTATTGCATCAGGTGTGGTTGAAGGTGTTACTGGTACCCTTTCATATCAGGGAACAGGTGACCCAGTGAAGTCTACCTTGATTATTACCTTTAAAGATGGCAAAGAGTCCATCTATGACACGATTAATCCTTCATAGAAAAGAGAGCCTCAGATGTTTTTAACTCAGGTGCTCAATGGACTTCAATTGGGCAGTATTTACGCATTGGTGGCGCTTGGTTACACAATGGTGTACGGCATCATCTTGCTTCTTAACTTTGCGCATGGTGACATCATCATGTTTGGTTCCTACGTTGCATGGATTGCCCTTGTTCAGCTTGGACTCAATCCTGCAATCGCTGTTCTTCTCGCCGTTTTTGGCTGTGTTGTGCTGGGCGTTCTTATTGATAAGGTTGCTTACGCACCACTCAGAGAGGCTCCAAGACTTTCTATTCTGATTACGGCAATTGGCGTTTCTTATCTGCTTGAGAACGGCGTTCAGCTGCTTCTTGGCGCTGACGCTAAGGTTGTTCCAAGCATCATTGACCTGGGAACTGTTCAGGTATTTGGATCAACACTTTCTGGTACTGCTCTTCTGACCGTTGCTGTCACCATTGTGGCAACCGTTGTTCTAACTCTTTTGGTTCAGAAGACTCGTCTTGGTAAGGCAATGCGCGCCGTTTCCGAGGACATGGGCGCAGCTCGTCTGATGGGCGTCAACGTCAACAGCACTATTAGCTTTACCTTTGCAGTTGGTTCTGCGCTTGCAGGTATTGCAGCTATTCTGTACTCCATGGCATATCAGCAGGTTTCTCCAACCATGGGCGTTATGCTGGGCACTAAGGCGTTTGTCGCAGCAGTTCTTGGCGGCATTGGTTCCATTCCAGGCGCTGTTATTGGCGGCCTTATTGTTGGCTTCTCTGAGGTCTTTGTTGCTGCCTTTGGCCTGTCTGTCTGGCAGGACGCGGTAGTCTTCTTACTCTTGATTCTTGTTCTTGTTGTCAAACCAACTGGCCTGCTTGGTCGACCAGTTACCGAGAAAGTGTAAGGAGGCTCACATGACTAAAATGTATCCACGCGATAACAACCATAACCCAGTAATTGTCACTGGTTTTGGTGGAAAAGATGGTCAGCGCCGTGAGCTTACTATGCCTGCTCGCTATGCCATCAATGCAATTCTTGTTGCACTCTTTGTCTTTGGCGGAAACTTCCTGGTAGGAGAGGGCATTATTTCTCGCTATCAGACCGTTGTTTTTGAGCAAATCGGCGTCTATGTTCTGATGACCGTTTCTCTGAACATTGTTACCGGATATCTTGGACAGCTTCCTCTGGGTCACGCTGGTTTCATGTCCATTGGTGGCTATGCCTGCGCAATCTTTATTATTCGCATGATGCCACTCTTTGGACTTGATGCTCAATCCATGGCTTCAGGTTCTACACCAGCAGTAATTCTTTTTGTTGTGGGCCTTTTGTTCGGCGGTATTTGCGCTGCTCTTATGGGTGTGGTTATTGGTATTCCAGCACTTCGTCTTCGTGGTGATTACCTGGCCATCATTACCCTGGGCTTTGCAGAGATCATCCGCGTTGTCCTGGTTAACATTGACTCCGCTCTTGGATTCAAGCTTACTGGTGGCGCATCTGGTCTCACGGGTATTCCTGCATATACGGGTTACCTGAACACAGCAATTGTTGTCTCTCTTGCCATTTTTGCTATTCATACTCTTATGAAGTCTAGGCATGGACGCGCTATTCTCGCCATCCGCGATAACGAGATTGCAGCAGAGGCTTCAGGTGTTAACACCACGTATTACAAGACTCTGGCCTTTGTTTTCTCCGCATTCCTTGCTGGTATTGCCGGTGGTCTTTACGCAGGCTGCATTGGAGTTATGGCACCAGCCAAGTTTGGCTTCATGAAGTCTGTTGAGATTCTGGTTATGGTTGTTCTGGGCGGCATGGGTTCTATGTTTGGCTCCGTTGTGTCCGCAACTGTCCTGACCGTGCTTCCAGAGGCTCTACGTGCCTTTGCCGACTACCGTATGGTTGCTTATGCAATCGTTTTGATTCTGGTCATGATCTTTAGGCCAGAGGGTCTGTTTGGCTCCTATGACTTCTCGCTGTCTCGCATCATTGAGCGAGTCATGAATAGGGATTTCCCTTGGAACAAGGATGACTCGGACGAGCAGGTCAACGCGCAGGTGAACGCGAAGGCAGAAGCGCAGGCAAGCGAGCAGGCGGATACGCAGGTAGAAGCCTCAACTGATTCGAAGGAGGCGTAAGAGCAATGGCAACTAAAAACACTACAAAACTTATCAGGCAAGAGTCTCCTAACCTCATTCCTGAGCGAGACCTTGGTGCAATTCCAGTTCTTCAGGCTGAGCACTTGGGCATTGACTTTGGTGGCTTGACTGCTGTTAATGACTTCAACATTGCTCTTGGTCCTACCGAGATCTCTGGCATTATTGGCCCTAACGGTGCAGGTAAAACAACTGTCTTCAACCTGCTCACCAACGTCTACAAGCCAACCCGTGGTACCGTAATGATTGACGGCTACGACCTTGCTGGTAAAAGCGTTGTTGAAGCAAATCATATGGGTATTGCCCGCACCTTCCAGAACATTCGCCTGTTCAACAACATGACTGTTATGGAGAACATCCAGGTTGGCCAGGGCAGCCACATGACGTCTCATTTCTTTGAGGACGTCCTTCGTCTTCCAGCTCACTGGAAGCAGGAGAAAGAGAGCGCCGATAACGCTCGAGAGCTGCTCCGTATTTTTGGTATGGAGAATCTTGCAAATACCCTTGCTGGCAACCTGCCTTATGGTGCTCAGCGCAAGCTTGAGATTCTTCGTGCTCTGGCAACGCAGCCAAAGATTTTGCTGCTCGACGAGCCAGCTGCAGGTATGAACCCAGCAGAGACCGACGAGCTTATGGAGAATGTCCTTAAGATTCGTGACGACTTCAAGATTGCTGTTCTTCTCATCGAGCATGATATGAAGTTTGTTATGGGTATCTGCGAGGGTCTGGCCGTTCTTGATCACGGCAACATCATCGCAAAGGGAACGCCTGAAGAAGTTCAGAACAATCCTCGCGTTATCGAGGCTTATCTTGGAAAGCAGGAGGTGCGCTAATGGCCGCTGACACTACAAATACCCAGGCAGCAGGCGCAGAAAAACCCCTGCTGTCCGTCAAGGATCTTAACGTTTCTTACGGCGCAATCCACGCAGTTCAGGGTATCTCTTTTGACATCCACGAGGGCGAGATCGTTACCCTTATTGGTGCAAACGGCGCAGGTAAATCAACTACGCTGAATACCATTGCTGGCCTGGTAAAGCCTGATTCTGGCACCATCACCCTTGGCGAGAAAAACCTTGTAGGCCAGCGCGCACACAAGATTGTTGAGGCTGGTTTGGCGCTATGTCCTGAGGGTCGTCGCGTGTTTTCTCGCATGAGTGTTGCCGAAAACCTTGAGATGGGCGGCTATACTCAGTCCGATTCCCAGAACGCAAAGACCGTCAAGATGGTCTACGAGCATTTCCCACGTCTTCGTGAGCGCAAGAATCAGCTGGCAGGAACGCTGTCTGGAGGCGAGCAGCAGATGCTTGCCATGGGTCGTGCTCTGATGAGCAGGCCTAAGCTTTTGATGCTTGACGAGCCTTCCATGGGTTTGGCTCCTATCCTGATTGAGGAGATCTTCCAGATCATTCGCCAGCTCGGCGATGCAGGAACCACCATTTTGCTGGTCGAGCAGAACGCTAACATGGCACTTAAGGTTGCTGACCGCGCGTACGTTCTTGAACTTGGCAAGGTTGCTAAGCACGGAACTGGCCAGGAGCTTCTCCACGACGATGACGTTCGCAAGGCCTACCTCGGCGCATAACGCGACTTGCGGCAAGCGTGACTTGCGGTTAGCGCAACGCCGCGGTAAACGCGACTTGCGTAAAACGCGACTTAAACGACATCCCGGCTCCCACATAACGTAGGAGCCGGGTTTTGTTGTCGTGTCTGAGTAATTTGCCGGAAAAGTAGGCTATATCTGAGCTATTTGCCTGTTTTTCTCGTCATGTCTGAGCTGTTTTACTCAGACATGGTGCAGTTTTCAGGCTCAAAATACCAGACCACTGTCCTATCTTTAACGCGCCTGATTTCCTCAAAGAATCTGTGACTTTTGCCTAAAAATGTAAAAGAAACTGTGGATTTGCCTGATTTCTGCAAAGAATCTGTGCCTCAGATACAGATTCTTTGCACTTTTTAGGCGCGCGATATCGGAAAGTCGTACTTGGCGAGAAACCCGAGCACCCGTAACCGCACTTGTGGCTGAGCGCTCGCGAGTGCGCGGGTACCCGTGCTGCTAGGCCCCCAACCGCCGGCGTTAAATTTCGTCGAACGTGTTGTGGTGTTGCTGACCGTCGTCAAGAGTGAGGACGGTGCCCAGGAGCGCTGGCTCAAGAATCTGAATCCAAAGGTCGCCTCTGACCTGCTTGGCATTCTCGGCAACGGCGCGTGCAGTAACCGGGGAGTCGCAGATAGCGACCATGGTGGCGCCAGATCCGGAAATGACAAACGTGCATGCGCGAGCAAGTTTAGCCACCTGCTTGAGCTCCTCGTAATCGGGGATGAGCTCCTTGCGATACGGCTCGTGAAGCTTGTCGTTGCAAGCTGCTGCCAACAGTCCGCCGTTTCCTGTTTCAAGCGCATGGGTGACAGCAACAGTGCGTCCCATCTGGTAAACGGCCGTTTCAAGTGAGATTTCCAGGGGAACCACCTTACGGGCATCCTCAGTGTTAACCGTGTAGGGCGGCGCAATTGCGACAAAAGATAGTCCGCGCGCCACAAGCCTTCTGGTACAAATGGTATGACCGCCCTCAACAAAAGAGGAGGTCAGGCCACCGTAAATAGCAGGTGCCACGTTGTCGGGGTGGCCCTCAAAATGACAGGCAAAGTCGAGCGCACGCTCAGGATCCCAGCCGCCATGAGACTCGGTCATCGCGGCCGCAATACCTGCAATAACGCAGGTAGAGCTTGAGCCGAGTCCACCGGAAAGCGGAATAGGCGAGTCGATAGTAATGTGCTTAGGAGTGGGCTCTTCACCCAGCTTTTCGCAGGCGCGAATATACGACGTCCACACAAGGTTGTCATCGTTTCTGAACTGCTCAGGGCAGCCGTCAATGATGAGCGTAGGGGATTCCCTAAACGTAATTTTTGCGCGCAGGTTAAACGCAAGACCCAGCGTATCGTAGCCGACGCCAATGTTTGCAGAGGTAGCAGGTACAGAAACGGTCAAGATAGTGTTGTCGAGCATGTAGAACCTGCTTTCTCAGAGTCTAACAAGCAAAAATACGCCCGCATGCTTCAGAAACGTACGAAGCAAGCTGTTCCTTCTCGCGAACATCAGTATGAATGATAACGTTATCATTCAGCGATGAAAGCTGGATTGGCGGAATAGTGCCCGTGATTTCGGCGAGCGTATGCATGCACGCAAAGTCATCCAGGCCAGCGGTCGAGTGGCCCAGCGCGGCAAGCACGTCGGACGAGAATTTATACGGGCTAGCAGTGGACAGACAAACGCGCACGTTACCCGCCTGGCGAGAAACCCTGTCAAGCACGTGCTTTGCGACGGCTGTGTGAGGGTCAATCAGCACACGACAAATCTCCCAGGTAGAACGGATAGTTTCACGTGTCTGGTCGTCGGTGGCAAATCCGGCGTCAAAGGTTTCACGGATAGTGTCCATCACCTGAGCAGGAACTGTGTAAATACCCTTTGTTACCAGCTGGTTCATCAGATAGCTGACAAGCTCAGTATCTTTGCCGGACGCAAGATAGAGGAGTCGTTCAAGGTTTGATGAAACCAGAATGTCCATTGATGGCGAGATGGTCTTTTCAAATGCACGCCTACGATCGTAGATGCCTGTTTCCAAGAAATCAGTCAGCACCTTATTGCTGTTAGAAGCCACAATGAGGCGATCAACAGGAAGTCCCATTTCTTTTGCAAAGTAACCTGCGAGGACGTCGCCAAAGTTGCCGGTTGGCACGCAGAAAGTAATTTTTTGACCCTGAGCGATGGCGCCCTTGGCAACAAGCTGGGCATATGCGTCAAAGTAGTAGGTTACCTGTGGGGCCAAACGACCAATATTGATGGAGTTTGCGCTGGAAAGTACGGTGCCTTTACCGGCCAACTCATGCGCCAACTCCTTGTTAGCAAAGATTGCTTTAGCGGCGTTTTGAGCGTCGTCAAAGTTTCCCTTAACAGCGCAAACAGCTACGTTAGAGCCTTTTTGAGTCACCATCTGCAGGCGCTGAATGTCCGAGACTTTTCCCTCAGGATAAAAGACGGTAATGCCCATACCAGGAACATCTTTGAAGCCCTCAAGTGCTGCTTTACCAGTGTCTCCGGAGGTGGCGGTCACAATCATGATGTTCTTGCCGGCGGCACTCGCGCCGCCTGTGTCACCCGCGTCCTCGCGAGCAACACTCATCAGGCGGGGGAGCATCTGAAGCGCAACGTCTTTGAAAGCCGACGTTGGACCATGGAAGAGCTCAAGCAGCCAGTCTTCTCCGATAGCAGAAACAGGCGTGATAGCCTGAGTGTCCCACTGAGAGCCATACGCGCCCTCAATACAGTGAGCCAGCTCTTCAGCAGAGTAGTCGTCCAGCAGAGTAGAAAGTACATCGAAAGCAGTAGCCTTAAAGCCCTGCGAGCAAATCTTTGCAAGATCGAGGGGTTTCTCGCCAATAGAATCTTGGATGTAAAGGCCGCCGTCGGGAGCAATTCCCTGCAAAATGGCCTGCTTAGCCAAGACGTTATGGTCGGAGCTTCTTGTGCTGTGATATGCGACGGCCATGAAACCACCAATCTTTAGAACGTGCCGCGTGTTGAACGGGTCGCGCTGCGCTTGTTGCACGCGCCATGTTGCGCGTGTTGTGCGCGTGCAAATTGTGCGTCTCGCGTGTTGCGTTTCTATTATTTTAACAGTGAGAAGTAAATGTCGCTTGTAACATAGAATTGTTCATAGCATTATGAAGACGAGAAAAACTGTCGACTAGATTCTGTCTAGGTTTTTGGTAGTTTTTGTCTATGAGATTGTTATCAGTGTAGTCACCTTTGCGCACGGTTGTCTTTGCTCTGCAATTAGCCTTGCTGGCAATCGGGTTTCTCGCAAAGATGGCTGCTAGATTTGGAGTTATATGCAAAACGTTGCCCTACTTGGATTTGGAACGGTTGGCGCTTCGGTTGCGCGCATTCTTGACGAGCGCGTTTCTGACGCTAACTTGACGTCCATCTTGGTTAGAGCTGGTAAAGAGCATGTTGACCCTCGAGCAACGTCAGATTTTGATGCGCTCTTGTCTGACCCTGCACTCGATACCGTTGTTGAGTGCATGGGCGGCCTCACGCCAGCCTATGAATACATCAAAGCTGCGCTGACTGCTAAGAAAAATGTAGTCACCTCAAATAAAGCCGTGGTATCTGCTCATTTTGAGGAGTTTATGACACTTGCCGCTAAAGCGGGCGTCAACTTTAAGATCGAAGCATGCGTGTGCGGTGGTATTCCTTGGATAGCAGGAATTCAGAAAGTTCGTCGTATTGACGAGATTTCTGCGTTCTGGGGAATCATGAATGGAACCACCAACTATATTGTCTATTCCATGCTCAAAGACGGAACGGACTTTGCTGAGGTTCTGAGCAAAGCTCAGGAGCTGGGTTACGCCGAGCGAGACCCGTCAAGCGATATCGACGGCATTGATGTTCGCTCTAAGACTATGATTTCTGCATCTATCGCCTTCGACGTAATCTGCACAGACCAGATTCCTATGTCTGGTATCAGAAACTTAACTAAGCGCGATCTTGCCATGTTTGGCAGTCACGATATGACAATCAAGCTCTTTGGTCGTGGTGTTTCTGACGGTTTATCGTATGCGGTAGCTGTTGAGCCAGTTGCGGTTTCGCTCTCAACCATAGAGGCCAACGTTCCAACTAACTTTAACGTTGCAACTGCCGTGGGAAATACCATTGGCGAGCTCAAGTTTTACGGTCAGGGTGCCGGTGGCGACCCAACGGCAAACGCCGTCGTGCAGGATATTATTGACTGCGCCGCGGCTCCTGCTGGGGGTCAGCAGACCTTCTCGGCAGGTCTTTCGTATAATCCAGAGCTACTTGTTTCCGACTATGTGTTTAGGACGCAGGCCGATATTCCAGGCGGTACGTTCTGGGAGCCGGGTGCTCAGTTGGTTAAAAATCTAAGTGCCGAGAAGGCCCGTGAGCTTCTTACCAGCGCACTTTCGCAAGACCCTACAACCTTTATGGCTGCACTTGAAAAGAGGAATTAGAAATGATCAAAATTGCAAAATTTGGCGGCTCAAGTGTTGCTTCTGCAGAGCAGTTCAAAAAAGTTAAAGCTATTGTTGAAGCTGACCCTGATAGACGCTTTATTGTTTCGTCTGCAGCGGGAAAGCGCCACTCAACCGATAACAAGATTACGGATCTTTTGCTGCTGGTAAATGCCCACATTGAGTATCACGTTGATTGCACTTCTTTACTTGCAGACATCGAGGCTCGCTTTGTGGAGATTGCTGATGAACTGGGAGTTGCATGGCCTGTCGCCGAGGAGTTTGAGAAGTTTGCTACAAACATCAAGTCCTTCTCGCCAGAGTATGTAGTAAGTAGGGGCGAGTGGTTTACCTGCCAGATTCTTGCTGAGTATCTTGGTCTGCCCTTTGTTGATGCTGCTGACGTTATGCTGTTCCATCATGATGGCACCATTGATATGGAGCGCACTGCTTCTAGACTTAAAGAAGTTGTTGCTCGCAGCGGCTCGTTTGTGCTGCCTGGCTTCTACGGTGCTACCGTTGACGGTGCAATTAAGCTGTTCCAGCGCGGTGGTGGTGATATTACCGGTGCTATTGTTGCTCGCTGCCTGGATGCTGACTTGTATGAGAACTGGACTGACGTGTCCGGCTTCCTTTCTGCGGATCCTCGCATTGTTCAGAATCCACGTGCTATTGGCCGCATTACTTTTGACGAGATGCGCGAGCTTTCTTACATGGGTGCTTCCGTTCTTCAGGAAGAGGCAATTTTCCCTGTTCGCGAGGCAAACATTCCAATTCAGATTAAGAATACCAACCGTCCAGAAGACACGGGTACGGTTATCCGTGAGACCGCGGATGGCGATACAAACGAGCACTTGATTACAGGTATTGCAGGCAAGAAAGACTTCTTAGCTATTCATGTCAAGAAGGCTCACATGTCCAACGAGGTTGGCGTCATCAGCCGCGCACTCAATATTGTTGAGCGCTACGGCGTCTCTGTTGAACACATCCCAACAGGCGTTGATTCGTTTGGTATTGTGGTAAATGCCTCCGACGTAAAGGATACGGTTTATTCCATCATCAGCGATATTCGTCGCGAGATTGAGCCTGATGACATTACGATGGTAGACCGCTTAGCTCTTGTTTCTGTTGTTGGTCGTAATATGTCTAGGCGTTCCGGCACCTCTGGTAAGATCTTTGGCGCGTTGGGCAATGCGGGCGTCAACATTCGCATGATTACGCAGAGCTCAGAAGAGATTAGTATTATTGTGGGCGTCGATAATGCCGACTTTGATCGCACAATTGGCGTCATCTATAACGGATTTGTTCGTGACGAAATGGTTTCGAGGTAACTATGACTTTTGATCCAAATGGTAAGGTCGTTGCAATTCTTGGTGCTACCGGCGTTGTTGGTGCCCAGATGATGCAGTGCCTTGAAGAGCGTAATTTTCCTATCAAGGAGCTGGTGCTTCTGGCATCCGCTCGAAGCGCTGGTAAAACTATCGAATTTGCTGGCCAGCAGATTGTAATTCGCGAAGCAACACCAGAGGCTTTTGAGGGTGTAGACATTGTCCTTGGCGCAGCTGGCGACGAACAGGCAAAAGAGCTGCTTCCTGAGGCTGTCAAGCGTGGATGCGTCTGCGTTGACAATTCTCATGCATTTAGAATGGACCCAAACGTTCCGCTGGTAATCCCAGAGATTAACGCTGAGGATATCAAGAACCATAACGGCATCATTTCTAACCCAAACTGCGCAACCATTATTGGTCTGGTACCTCTGTATCCTTTGCATAAGGCAGCAGGTGCAAAGCGTATTATTGCATCAACCTACCAGGCTGCATCAGGCGCTGGCCTTCCTGGTCTCACCAGCCTGAAGAATCAGATGGCTGACGTTGTTGCAGGTAGGGAAGTAACCGAGACCGCTCCTTTTGCATACCAGCTGGCAGTTAACCTGATTCCACAGATTGGTGGCTTTGACGAGGTTGGCTACACCTCTGAGGAAATGAAGATGCAAAACGAGGGTCGCAAGATCATGCACCTTCCTGAGCTACGCGTTAACTGCACCTGCGTCCGTGTTCCAACGATGCGCTCTCACTCCGAGTCCATCACGGTTGAGTTTGAGCGTCCTTTGAGCCCAGATGAGGCTCGCGCTATTCTTGAGGACGCACCAGGCATTAAGGTCGTTGACAACCCTGCAGAGCTCCAGTACCCAATGCCTCTTGATACCTCCGACCAGGACCTCATTTATGTTGGTCGTATTCGCGAGGATCTCTCTGCTGATAAGAATACTCATGCACTGACATTCTTCTGCTGCGGAGACCAAATCAGAAAGGGTGCCGCAACTAACGCCGTCCAGATTGCAGAATACCTGCTGTAATACCTGGCGTGCAGCCGCGCACATCGCCGTGCACCGAGCGTAAGCGCGCTTGACGCACGGACTTTCGCCGTGACGCATCATTTTCGCTGAACCAGTACCCGTCCGATTCTATTTCATGGAATCGGACGGGTAATTTTTGTGTACAAGCCGGATTTTTCAGAGAAATTGTGCCGTTCGGCGGCAAAGTGGTAAAAAATGCGTTTAGTTGGGGAATCCAGAAATGCTCGGATTTTATGCAAGCTATCTATCAGCAATTTTACGTGGACAAAATTTTGGAAATTATCACAAAATTTCTGAACTGGGAAAACGTAAGTGCCAAAACTCCGAAGTCCAAAAATAATCCCCAACTAAACGGGTTTTTTACCCAAAACAGTACCTCTCGTTCGACATATCAATTTCTTGATTAATTTTCCTGCATATTGACCAATGTTTATACACAAATCGCTCGTTGTCAGTTAATCAGACACGAAAACGTAATTTCTTACGCAGCAGTCATGCAGTTTGGGTGCAAAAAGGGTGCACTTGTAAAAAAGTTTAACAAAAAAGGTAGACGGCAAGCCATCTACCTGGAGTTTCTGGTGCCTCCTGCGCGATTCGAACGCGCGACCTGCGGTTTAGAAGTTATGTTTTCTACCGCTCATTATGTTTCGTTACGCTCAATAAATGCCGTTACGACCTGCAAAAACAATTTTTTGTCCGGTGTGTATAGTAAAACAATCCATACAGTTTGGAGGCAGTTTGGAGGCAGCGCCTCCAACCAGCTTGTTGCACGTTAAGGAGAAATGGCATGAATATCTCAGTCAGATTGCGTGGCAAGGTTTGGCAGGCAAGGGTGAGGTACCGTGGAGCAGATGGGCTTATTCACGAGAAACATCATTCTCTGAGTGCTCCATCGGATAAAACTGGTCGAGGTAAAAAGACCGCCATGCTTGAGGCTGAGAAGTGGGTTAAGGATGCGGGATTTGTTGAGATTGTTGAACAGAGCCAAGCAACAAGGCTCGATTGCTCAGCGTATACATACTGTCTCAATTACTTTAAGAGCCTTGTGGCCACGCAACAAATAGAACGTCGCACTTATACGTCTTACAAGAACAGCATTCGGTACATAGATCTCTTCTTTGGTGAAAAACGTTTACAGGACATTACCATTACAGATGTTGAGATGTATGTGTCCTGGCTTTACGACTCCAACTACTCAGCAAATACCATCAAGAAGGCTTTCAATGGCTTACGTCAATGTACACGCCATGCTGTAGCGATTAGAGATCTGCAATATGACCCATGTGCGTCAATCAAGGCTCCTAGGGGCCAGCTTGCGCCGCCAAATCCTCTGGATGAGCCTTCCCGTAGAAAGCTTCAAGTTATGCTTGCCGCTCTTGAGTTGTCTCCTATGGTCATTGCAACGTATTTAGCGTACTTTACTGGTATGAGACGTGAGGAGTGCTGCGGACTTCAGTGGAAGGACGTCAAACTCAAAGCAGAAGACGTTACAGCACACCTCTGCCGCGCTATTTCGTACGACGGCGGCAAGACCTATATCAAAGGTTTAAAGAACGGTAAAACCAGAACGGTACCTGTCCCAGCACCACTCGTAGACATTCTTAAGCAATGGCGTTCTAAATACATCGAGGACTGTATGTTGATGGGAATTGCGTTTAATGAAGAGATGTATGTCCTCGGAGACTTCTCTGGTGAGTATCTCAGGCCAGAGCGAATCACGACATGGTGGAAGAGACACTCAGAAGAATGGGGACTTCTAGGTACGCAGGGGAGAAGACCAGTCTTTCACGATCTAAGACACACCTATGCAACGATTGCAGTTAGGACGATGGATATTAAGAGTGCGCAAGATATTCTTGGACATAGTGATATCAATATGACGATGCGCTATGCTGACACAGACCTGGAACAGATTCAGAAGGCAGGAAAAATTATCGGGGAAGCTCTTAACGATGTTCATAAAGATGGCGCAGAAGTGCTGCAGATGCGGCGAGCGATATAAAAAGAGGAGCTTGAAGCTCCTCTTTTTATACTGTAAGTTTTAATCAATCCACTTCGAAGCAAATTTTAATAATCCACAGTCAGAGAACACGCTAATTAATGCTTCGTTTTTGGTGCTGTATTCGATAATCAATTTGGCAACTTCAACTGCAAATTCTTTGGTGTCTTCTTTTGACAACAAAGAAATTAATATATTCAAACATTCGACATAAGTTGTTTTATTTCTACCAACTTCTGCACAATACAGACGTTCATCGTGAGCGCAAATATTTCTAATTTTTACAAGTTTATTTAGTTTAGACTGCAACGCATTTCTAGACAAATATTTTTGATTTGGTTTACGGCCAATGACTTTAATAATCCTAGAACAGACCTTATTTTGTTCTTTGGGTTTCATTAGATCATAGAAATGTTCAATATTTCCAAAAGTCATAGCATTAGCAATAACCCAAAGTGGCACTTCGTCGTGATTTTCTTTATAGTGTGCAACAAAATCATAGTGGCATTTACCATACAGAATATTATTAATAACGTTTTGGAACTTACTGTAAGCGTCATTAAACTTTTTTCTACCTGGTAGATAACTGTCGGGGCTAGTAAAATTAGAAAGCACTGCATATGGCATAGGGTCTTTATGCTTTTCGCAAAATGTATAGCAGCAAATAGTGCGTACCATTACTTCTACTTTAGTTAAATAATGGAATGTAATGCCACGTAATTTTCTGTCAAATAAAAACAGTTGGTATATGTGGTCGAAATGGGTGCCGCTTTTGTATGTATCGATTCCTGTGTTCGACGTTTTTTCCATATCAATAAACGGGTCTTTGTAGCCGTTTACAAGTGAGTAGTATCCTTCAGATAACAACAAATTATATGTGTTATCATCGGTTTTTACTCCTCTAGCATTCAAAAGTTTTATCTGATCATTGATAGATAGAAAAGGCTTGTCCATATATTCTCCCAAAGAAAAAAGCGACTACACGTAGGCAGCCGCTTTTTGGTCTCGGTTCCGTAGAATGTCAACGAGACGTATCACTGCCAATAATATATATGTCATGTATACGCATGTAAAGAGTATTACTAAAAAACAATTATTCCCTTAACAATTTTGTAACTTTTATAGACCATTTATATTAAGACCATTTATTCTTCTTCAGACGCAGCTTTCGACTTTGCAACTGGCTTCTTGCGTTCGTCTTTTTTCATTTTTGCGATGGCCTTGCGGCTGTCATCCGTTACTTTTTCGGGCAAGAATAGGCGCGAAATTAAAGCCTCTGCGATTTCTGAATTTTTAAGGTTCTGCCCAGTCGTATTTTTAATGGCAATTCTCAGCTTATTAATGACTTCAGTTGAGATGATGTGATCTGCAAGGTTCTCACCAGAGAGAGCAATGCGCCTCTGGTAATAGTCATCAATCTCATTCTTTCGATGTGCCTCTTCAGAGAGCAGATAGAGCAATTCGGTTTTCTGCGCTGGAGCTGTTTCTTTGTCGGAGATAGTGACTCTGAATACTAGCTTTGTGACAGGGATTTTGCCTTCGAGTTTGGTGCGGTAGACCTGCCAGTCATCACCGTTTGTAAGAATAATCCAATCAATACCCTCATCAACAGCATACTGGCGTGCTTGATTAAGGTGTGTTTCCTTGAGCTTAAGACCAATCTGCTTAACCTCAACGACAAATACCTCTTCATCAGATGTGCGAACAACATAATCTGCAAAGCGAGAGCCAATCATCTGCTCTGCTGTGACATTGTCAAACCTGTCCCAGCCAAGATATTCACACAGAATGTCTGAGACAATCTTGCGTGTATCAGCTTCTTTAAAGTCTTCAGCGCGACCTTTTTCGACGATTGATGTCATGCGCCTTAAGCCTTTTTTGATGCGGTCCTTCGCTTTGTCTTGGTAAACAGCCATTTCCCAAACCCTTTCACAAATCCTTCAAACTTTTATATATCGTACTCAGTTTTTGTCCGGTGTTACCACTAAATTGAAACGCATGTTCTTTGAGAATTAAACCTTAGATTCTTTTCTGTAGTTCAGTAATTACAGCATCTACATCTTTAAGTTTGTTAAATAGATCGTCTAATTGCTTTGAGTTCTCAAGCTGTTCTGGCGATGGCTTTTCTCCGATTAGTTCTTCAAAAGTACAGTCCAGAACCTCACATATTTTCTTTGCATGTTTGATTGTTATTTCAGTTTCTTGACGCTCCCAAGCACTAATTACTCGTGATGATACTCCCACAGCTTCAGCAAGGTCTCCCTGGGACATACGGCGCATCTTACGGATTTGCTTCAATTGAAGGTTAAGTTCTTCCATTGGTGCTCCTTTCATCTAGCTGGCATTTTACCACTTTCTACACAAAATATACAAATTTCGTAAAAATATTCTTTACATTTACGAATTTCGTAACTATTATGAAGAAGAACTTACGGATTTCGTAAGTTTTTAGATAAAAGTTATTCGTTCTTTGAAAATCGCATTAATCAAGTATTTGTTTTATCCCTACGTTTTATAGATTGGAGGCAACCATGGATCAGATGGATTCAATTGCTGTTCGTATTCGTATTGCAATGGCTAGAGAAAATGTGTCGGCTCGTGAGCTCGCGGCAAGAACCAATCTCTCTGAATCGACAATTTATAAAGCAAGTAAAGAGGAAAACGACGAAAAAACTAGCTTAAAAACTATTCGTTCACTTGCTGATGCACTAAATGTCTCTGCAAAGTGGCTTGCATGTCTGGAGTAATAAATGCCAATACCTCAAAATACTGGCTCGGCATGGTCATATCACTGGGAGTCAAAAGTCGAGCATAAGCTCGAACCAGAAAAAGCCAAAGCGCCACACACCACAATATCGAGTATTGACGGAGCGTCACTTATAAAGAGTTGCTTTAATGACGCTTATTACGTTAGAGAAGACGGTGGAAACCTGTGGTTTCTTGGTAGTTTTGAAACAGCCCAAGAAGCAAATGAAGCATTTGGAAGGTGGGCAAAATGGCATTAGAAAAAGTTATTGCTTTTTGTAAGGACTTTAAATCATCTATTAGAAAACATCCAATCCGGATGCTTTCGTGTTTAGTGTCTGTTCTATCACTTATGTTTTCAGTTTATTGCATTTTTGCCTGTTCAAAGAGGACAAGTGTCGTTGGTTTATGCGTTGCAGTGTTTGCTCTTTGTTTTGCAGGTCTTATTTATTAACAAGATAAAAGTGCCCTCCTCACGCGGCAACGTGGGAGAGCGTGTCCAAAACTTTAAGGAGTTGAAATGGACGATACAAGTATACAAGTTTTTAGCTCTCAACAGTTTGGAGAGCTAAGAGCTCTGAAAGACGTTGACGGTGAGCCATGGTTTATTGCTCAAGATGTGTGTAGAGCTCTAGGGACTGACGTTAAAGATGTCCGGTCAGTTCTTGAATGTGACGAAGTTTCAAACCTCGATACTATCGAGGTTTATAAAAAGCCTGGACGATCACCTCTCATTGTGTCTGAAGCTGGTTTATATAACCTCGTACTCAGAAGCCGTAAGCCAGAAGCAAAGCCGTTTCGGCGCTGGGTTACTCATGAAGTCCTACCGTCGATTAGACGTTCTGGCGGATACATTGCCACAGATGGTTCTGAAAGCAATGAAGACCTTCTCGCTCGTGCGGTCCTAGTCGCAAACGAAGCTATCCAGCGTAAGGATGCGCAGCTTAAAGAGCAGCAGCGTCAGCTCTATGAGAAGGATACAACCATCATCGAGCAGGGTGCCAGAATTGATGCGCTCGCGCCAAAAGCTGGCGTTTACGACACGGTTATTAGTGTCAAAGGCACGATGACAATCACGGACGCTGCCCGATACCTTGCACAGTATGACCCTCTAATGAATCGCAAACGTCTCTTTGCGCTTCTCCGTGCCGATGGAATGATTTGCCAGGGGAGCAATGCTCCAACCAAGCGAGGAATTGAGACAGGCAGATTCGTTCAGATCATGAGTACCCGTCGAGACGGTAAGTCTAATGAGCCTTATGCCAGGATGACGCAGAAAGGCTTTGACTGGTGCGTGACCGCTTACTGTACAGCTCCGCTCATTAATTAGCTCTTATGGAGAGCTTGCGAAACACCGAGCTAATAACCGTTGAACAGGCTTCCCAACTATTAGGCATACCAGTTTCCACGATGCGCAAGATGTGCGCTCGAGGGGAGGTGTATGCGAAGAAAGCCGGAAAACGATGGCTCATTAACAAACGGATTCTTCTGAGCCTTTATGGCTTGCATTCTAAGGAATAACTCATGAAAAAAAGAATAATTCTTGTGGCTTTGCTGCCCTTGCTGGTCTACTTCACAGCTGACTTCCTGGGCATTTTTGAGCCGCATAACGTGGCATATTTGATGACCTTCAGATATGCCTTGACTGCTTATGGACTTGTAGGAGCTTTAGCTGTATGGCTCAAAGATAAAGAGAAAGAGGTTTGCAATGCTGACTAGACAGGAACGTCAAGGAATTGCAGATAGAGCCAAAGCATACAAGAAAGGAGGAGAAGAGCTTAGCTGGGACCAATTTTCATACGTTCTTCTAGGCATTCAAAGCTGGAGAAATGACGAGGAGCTCTTAGACCGCATTGTTGAGCTTTGTAATGTAGCAATAAAAGCTGAGTCTTCTCATGAGCTAACTGTCGATGAACTGTACTTGCGAACCTTAGAAGCAAAGTACAAATGCTTGGCTTTAATTAAATCGAAGGACGTTTTGTCAATCATAGATATGTCTAACAAGTGCCTTGAAGATTTTGACGCAGCAATCGCGCATTACAAACGACTAGCCGAGGATGATTAACAATGCTGACTAAAAAAGAGCGTGCAGAAATCGCTGAGAGAGCGAACCGAGCCAAATATAGCATGGACTCTATATTTGAGATTCTTCATGGTTACAGCTCGCCTGAGTATATGTCATTAAAAGACGACTTTATCGCCATGGTAACCCGCGTTCTTGACCTATGCGACACGTCAAACATGGTTGAGTTACCAGTCGATAAAGACGGCGAGGTTATCCACATTGGAGACACAGTATATGCCGGTGAAAGAGAGTTTACAGTAGACGGTCTTATATTTAATGACAGTAATGTAATAGTCCGCGCGATACACACTAAACTGTCTGCTCTTAATTTCTACAAGCCAGGCGAACTCACACACAAGAAGCCAGGAGCAATCGAATCGCTTGTTAGCGAGATCAGACACGTTATCAATAGAGGTGAAATGACTTCTTGGTCAATGAGTAAGCTTTTTGACATCTCCGACCAGCTAGAGAAGCTGGGTGATAGCGATGACTAATTGCGAGGAGATAGCGAAGAAGCGTGATTATCGAGAGGCTAAAGGACTAAAGAGCTATATATACAACCCGGATACAAATTCGGGAGATTATGAGTTCTGTCCCAACTGTGATGGGGCAATTAAGACATCCAACATTGAGGTTGTCGATATGCAAGACGGTGACTGCGACTATGGTGTTTGTCCTCATTGTGGCGTTTTGCTCAAGTTGCGCTTGGTGCCAACGTATTATTTCGAACCCGAAATCTGTTCCGTCGAAGAATTCGAGACGGAAATGTGCGTTAAGTTTAGCGAGGAGGAACAGTAATGGATCCTGTTGAGATAGCTGTTGACCTCATCAATCGTTATGCCTTACTGGCATATTTGAGTAATGGTGAAACTCTCGGTAGTGACATTAATGGCAAGCGAGTGTACTTATCAGGACCGATTACTAACACAAAGAACTATAAAGGCTTGTTTATGTTTGCTGAAGAGCTCGCTGCGCTTGGCGATGCTGAGCAGATCTATAACCCCGCAGCGCAAATTTCTGCAAGTTCTAGCTGGGAACAGGCAATGCATCGATGCCTTTCGGAAATTACTAATTACGACACAGTAGTTATGTTGCCCGGTTGGAATGTTTCTCGTGGTGCAAAACTTGAGCGTGATGTTGCGCTTGCGTGTGGGATGCGTGTTGTTGATTTCGGTGAGAACAAGATTATTTATAGCCTTTTTAATTCGCTTAAAGAGACTCTTGGAAGACTCTTATAAGCAGCTTTACTAACCGAAAGGAGGTTCGTATGGGTGCTGCAGATATTGTTGTTCTAGTTTTCTGCATTCTTGCTGGTATTGCTTTTGCTTTTAGCGATTAAATTTTTATTTATTTTTAATTCCCCATTTTTAACAACCAAATAGAAAGGCTTAAACTATGAAGAAGATTCTTCAATGGCTGGCTATCTGCGTCTTTGCAGTGCTGGTATTTGTCCCAATATTTGCACAAGCTCAGACGGTACCGACCACAATTACCAGTTTCAAAGTCACCGACAAAAACAAGCAGGACTTGACTGCTGCATACACGAACCAAGACATCTACTTGACGGCTTCTTGGCAGGCACAAGGTGAAGTCCACGAGGGCGACACGTTCTCGTTGGGTATCCCAGACATTCTCGACTTCCCAGCAACAAATGCGGCCAGCTTCGACATTTACGCTCCAGACGGTGCCGTCATGGCAACCGCTCAAGTGACGACTGGACGCGTCACGGTCACATACACGTCATGGGTCGAGGGTAAAGAAAACGTACAGGGTACGCTATGGCTTGCGGCTCACGTCAAGGGTGACGCAGCGGCAGGAGCAACCACGCTAAGGCTCATTGATGAAGCCACGGGACAGGTAGTTGAAACCAGCTTCGAGACAAAGCACTACGGCATTATCCAACACGAGGTCATCGCCAAATGGGGCGTTAAGACCGACCATGGCACGGTCGAATGGTCAGTCAGACTCAACCACGCAGCGGACAACCTCACTAACGTTGTGCTAGAGGATACCGCGCAGGACGGTACGCGCATTATTCCTGGCTCATTCCGTCTCTACCGCGTTCACATGGACGCATACAGCAACATTGACCCTGCAAGCTGGGTGCGTATCAACGTTCCCGAGCCAGTTATTAACGGTAGTGGCTTCACGTGGGACTTGTCGAGCGTTGACTTCCAGGGCGTTCAATACTTCTTGTACTACGAGACAGAAGGTACAGAGACGACCTCGAATTCTATCCAGCTAAAGAGCCGCGAGACAACGCAAAGCTCACGCTATCAATACGTTAGCCAGGACAGCGGCGGCAACGGCACGGGTGACAATCGACCAACCGAGCCAGTAACACCCGAGCCAACACCAACGCCAGAGCCTAACCCAGGACCACAGCCACAGCCAACGCCACAGGATAGTGACCCGGAGCCACAACCAGAGCCAGCTAAGCCAGTAAAGAAAGCAAAGAAGAAGGCTGTACTGCCTGCAACTGGCGATACCCAAAACGTTGCGGTTGTTGCTGGTATTGGAGTTATCGCAATTATTGTCGCGATGGTAATGAGCATGCCATTAAGGAGAGACTAATGAACCCTAAAGAAGCAGAAGACAGAGAACGTCTCGAAAAGATGACGATGAAGCAGCTTAGGGAAGTTGCAAAGAATGAAGGCGTCTGTCTTGGATATTACTGTTCAAAGAAGGCTGACGCGGTTATCGCAATCATTGAATGGAAACGCTTTAAGGGCGACTACATGGAGCGATACTGATGAATCGCTCAATAAAAGTTCGACTAAATTCGAACGGTATTTGGTGTTGTCGACTTTACTTGGGAAGGAATCTCAACGGCAAAATCATTCAGCCATACGCAAGTTTTCCTGCAGCTAAAACGCAGAAAGAAGCTGAAGAATTAGCCAGTATGTGGGCTTCACATATTACTTCAGATGGAAAAGTTAAAAGTACACAGCTTACCGATTTACTTCTTGAATATGTGTCAATTAAGCGCAGGAATGGTGCGAGCCCTAACACTACAAGGCAGCATGAAGGCTTTATTAGAAACCACATCAATGGAAGACTTGGCAAAGAGGATGTAAGGAGTATTACGTCCTCTTTACTGACCTCTTTTGAACAGGATCTATTGAAGAAGGGTTTGTCTCGAAACAGCGTAATTAACCTGCATCAGTTTTTACGAGGTGCGTACAATTACTTTGTTTCCGCTGGTATATGCGACTATAACCCGCTTATTAACGTGGCTAAGCCGTCTAGGGAAGTACATGAAGCTGTTTCCATTGAAGAATGGGGTTTCGCTGGGATTAGTGCCCTCATTAATTCCAGAATTACTACAGCCATTCAAGAAGATGAGTTTAACTCTCGTATTGTTTGCGCATTTGCTGCCTGGCTTTCGTTGGTAACTGGAATGCGCTGCGGTGAAGTTTGTGCCGTCAGATACAGCGATGTAAATATGTTATATAAGCATATTCATGTATCCGGTACCGTTATTGAAGAGTCTTACAGGAAGCCATACAGACGAGAGTCAACTAAGGGCAAGAGATCAAGAAACATAGCCATTACCGATTCAGACATCAGCTTTATTAGTGACTACATGAAGCTTCAGAAAGCTCATATTGCCTTTGTAGAGTCTTCTACACCGTTAATTAGTCTTGATGGCTCATACATGCGCCCTACAAGCGTCTCAAGGTCATTTACGCGCATGCGACGCATTCTCAAGCTACCCCAAGGCATTACGTTTCACTCACTCAGGCATACTCACGCGTCTTGGTGTTTGGCAAGTGGTGTTGACTTAAAGACTTTGTCAGAGCGTCTTGGACATGCTGACCCAGCAACTACTTTGAGAATTTATTCCCATTTGCTGCCTGGACGTGACAGGGGAGCGGCAGAAGCGTTTGGAGACGCTCTCAGGACCATTGAACAAAGAGAGTTCTAATCGCTCCATGCTTTAAACGCTTGTTGCAATTTGTTGCAATCAGCAATTTCCAATCAAGTTGAATTCTTCAAAAAACGTTCATTCAACTTGGAAATTCTTTTTATCCCTTAGTGAGTGCTAGATAAGAAGTAATTATCAGACAATTAGAGAAAGGCAGACATTTAACATGGCTATTAGTAAAGTTACAAAGGATCTGCGCAGGCTTCTTGATGCTCAAAATATTCCTTGGGAAGACCACTCTGGATTTAGTACTGAACGGACTTGGATTCCTTTAGATGATGGGTCAGTACTTTGTTGCCTGTGCTCGTACTATATAACGCCGAGTGGCATTGAGTATGGTGTCACAAGAGGATTTCCGTTAAAGCTTGAGGTTTCTATTATTCATTCGATAGATGATTATTCGTCTGAAGCGGGAATGCCTAAGACGCCAGAAGAGATTCTGGAGGTGCTTGGTAGACATGGAGCGAAGTAAGTACTGCCAAGAGTTGTGTGACGCTCTAGAGCTTTATGGGAAGACGTGGACTGACCGCAGCAACGCTTGTGTTGAGCACATTTATTTCAAGTCTCGTGGTAACTGGGTTTCAGTTCTATACGGTGACGATATTAGAGGCTTCCCTCATAAGTTTCTTGTTTGGGAAATGTCTAATTACTCGTATTCACCTCGTGTAATGGATGTCGAGAAGATAGTCGACAAATATTTTTAGGAGTTCAATATGTCAATTAATCACGTTAATATCTCCGGAAACCTTACAAGAGACCCGGAGCTCCGCACTACCGCAGGAGGAACAAATATCCTTTCGTTTGGCGTTGCTGTTAATGATCGCCGTAAGAACCCTCAAACAGGCAAATGGCAAGACGTTCCCAACTTCATTGACTGCGTTGTCTTTGGTCAACGTGCTGAAGCTCTCTCGCGCTATATTTCCAAGGGAGCAAAGGTTTCTATTGATGGAAAACTACACTACAGCTCATGGGAAACAAAGGACGGCCAGAGGCGCAGCAAACTAGAGGTTGTTGTTGAGGAGATTGAGTTTCTATCCAAGTCTCAAACAACAGCTACCACAGCGCAGAGCCAACCTTCATTCACGGCACCACAGGCGCCAGAAGAAGAGCTTTACGATTCGGACATTCCGTTCTAAAGAATAATTAAATTATTTATTAGTTAGGTAGAGCCTTCGCAAAGGGGTCTTGGAGTCATCTGAGACCCCTAAATTAAGAAAACTAGGCTAAAAATTATGTAGATTTTGTTGGTAGCGCTCATTATGTTCCGTTACGCTCAATACGCTCATTATGAGATTTTCGATGTGCTATACTTGCTTCGCTTTTCTATCTAAAAGCGTAACGGTATAGCAGAAAGCAGCTTGCGAATTGCACGCAAAGCAATTTCGCAAAGCGGCGGAGAAAGGCTCGCAAGCGTACCGGTTGCGCACCCTCCTATAAAAAATTAGAGGTTATTCCGCTCAACAATACAATAATGTTTATAAGTTGTAGAAAACTTGTATACATAATGTTGAAAACTCTCTATCAAGCCAGCTAAATCAGATAATTTAAATAACTACTCTAACTAAACGTATCTACGTTTGGAGAATTATGGATTACAGTGGTTTGACCGCGTCAGAGTTCTTTCATGGTGTAGCAGAAGCATCAAGAGAAAATACCAGGGCATTACAGCAAATTATGAGCCTTCAAGAAACAGAAGGAGCAAAAGCTCAGTCATATTCAGCTGGTGGAAGTAAAGGCTCAAATCAAGACACGATGGCAAAAGTAGATAAGCGTATAGATCTAGAAGCATTGCTGTCTAAAAGAATGAATGACAATTACGACTATATCAATGACGCTTATACGCTTCTTTATGGTGTAAGTCAGCTCGGAGACGGTGGCATATGTCAATTAATGAGCAGCTCTATTTATGCGGACTTGCTTCAATGGCGCTATCTTCAATGCTTAACGTGGAGTGATGTATCTGAGAGACTTCTTACTCCTGTAAGGACGCTTCAGCAGTTAGAACGTGAAGTATTTGAAACAATTGATGAGGAGAATTACATCGAGAAATTTTTGAAAAATAAATAATATTTTTTGCCTTTTTGCTTGTAATATATAGATAGTAGTTATATACTATATACAACAAGAAAGGAGGTGAGAGATGGAAGAAAAGATATGGCAATTGTTTCTCGCAATCTTCACAGCAGTAGCTACAGTAACAGTTGAAAAGATTGCAGAGAAACTAAAAAAGTCCCAACCCCGAGACGAGTAAGGACTTAAAGCCAAAGGGGATATCAGTTGCAGCTGGTATCTCCTAGGCTCTAAGATTAGCATAAAGGAGCACAAAATGGAAAACGTATTACTCATATTAGTTACTGTTGCAGTAACGCACATTCTCTACAAGACCATTCGCAAGAAGGAAAGGCGATAATGGCTACTAGTGAAGCTCAAAAGCGGGCAAGTGCTAAGTATCGCAAAAACAATGTTAAGGCGATTATGTTCAACCTGTACCCAAGCGATAAAGACTTGTTAGAGTTTCTAGAATCAAAGAAGAACCGCTCGAGCTATATCAAAGAGTTAATTCGTAAGGATATGGAGAACTCGAGAAAATAAGTTCTGCATACTCTTGCGCACTCTTGCGCGGTGTTTTGTGATATTATGTACAGTAGCGATTTACGCAACAAAGGAACTAATAAGCGTTCTGGTTATGAGCCAGGGCGCTTTTTTGTTAGGCAGGTGAGCAAATGAGCTACAACATCAGACGCTCATATGCTAGAGATCAGTTGCGAAAGCAGATGATTGCACGAGAAGATGTGTGTCACATTTGTGGTATGCCAATCGATTACTCGCTTCCTGCTGGTGACCCAATGAGCTTTGAGATGGATGAAGTCGTACCTGTCTCAAGGCTACCTCTTGAACAAAGACGAGCTGCCGCATGTGACCCAGAGAATGTCAAAGCGGCGCACCGCATATGCAACCAGAAGCGCGGCAACCGCATGATGGACGAGCTTAAGGGTAATGCACTACCTATTGTGAGGACGCGGCTGTGGTAGGGGGGTATACCCTCCCACAGCCCCAAAAAGACGCCCCTTGGCATAGTCAGAGTATAGCGAACCCTCAAATTTTCCACAGTGAAGTGAGCCTGAAAGGAGGTCTTGATGGCCAAGAAACTAGTTACTATTTGCAGAGAGGGCGGTCGGTATGACATCTATAAAGCACTGCAGATAACTATGGCAAAGAAGCTAGATGATTGTGAATCTGGCCGCGACTTTGCAGCCATTGTAAAGACATTCGTCCAGGTAGTTGACGAAGTCGACGCAATGGAAAAAGAGAAGTTGCTTGCAGCTAAAAAACCGAGCCCTGCTAAACGAGCCAGAAAGACATATCTCAAAGAGGTCTCGTGATGCCAAGGCGTAAAAAACGTGTTGGAAATCAAAAACCGACCTTTGAACGCATTGGAAAATATCATCATTCTGATGCAAAAGCTTGCATAAATATGTTTTCTCATTACGGGTTTAAGCTTGATGATGCGCAAAAATACGAGCTTGAACTTTATATGGCTAAAGACGCTAAAGGTATGCCAGCGGCTGAAACTATTGGTGCAGCCAAGCCGCGTCAAAATGGCAAATCGTTTGCCGCACGACTCTACGGTATTTGGTGCGCGGCCATTTGTGGAATGGACGTTGTCTATTCAGCCCACAATGCAGATACCGTTGATGAGTTCTTTGATATGATCGTGAACCTTTTTACGGATGATGAGACATATCCAGATTTAGCTGAACTTCTTCTTAAGGCGTATAGGCAGCCAGGAAAGCAGTACTTGCTCTTTGATTGTGGACACTACAAAAGCGGCAAACGCGCAATCGGAAGACTTAAGTTCTCGACTCGCACGACCTCAAAGGCACGCGGAGGCACACGCTCACTCATCATTATTGATGAGGCGCAGGAGCTTACAGACGCTCAGCTAAATGCTATTTTGCCAACTGTTTCTGCATCTAAAGATGGTTCTCCGCAAGTCATATATATCGGAACACCGCCAGACCCGACCTGTAGAGGAACGGTATTCAAACGAATGCACGATACAGCTCACTCCGACAGTCCTGGTGAGGCTTGGTGGCTTGAATGGGCCGCAAAATCGGTTCCGAGAGAGGGTACCAGCGATGAAGAAGCGCTCAAACTTGCTTATGAGACTAATCCGGCTCTCGGCTCTCGTATCACAGAGAGAGCAGTGCTCAACGAATGGCATCAGATGACAAAAGATGGATTTGCTCGTGAGCGTCTCGGCTGGTGGTCAACGCTCGATACTTCAGTTGAGTATATCGTCAATGCAAATGACTGGAATGAGTGCATAACAGAAGAGCCTTATGACGATGGTCTTCTTGCTTTTGGAATCAAATATTCACTCGATGGAAAGAAAGTAGCAATTTCAGCAGCTCTGACTCAGCAAGATAACCCAACGGCTTATGTTGAGCTCGTGGATATTGCAGACGCTTATGGAGCTGGTCAAAACCTCGCTCAATGGATCAAGGAACGTGAGAGTCGCATTGCATGTGTGGTTATTGATGGCCGTTCTGGCGCAACTCAGCTGGCCGAACGCTTGCAGGAACTGCGTTTTCCAAAGCGGGGCATTGTTCTTTGCGATACAAAACAGGCCGTAGCGGCAGCTTCAAGATTTGTTGATGAAGTTGGAGCACACAGCATATGTCACGTCCCCTCTCCAGCACTGGACGAGTCTGTTACAGGCTCGTCCAGGCGTGCAATTGGAAATAACGGTGGCTTTGGATTTGGAGATTCTCCAAAAGCAACGTGTACCGCTGCTGAGTCTGCGGCACTTGCACTTTATGGAGTTAGGACCACTAAAAGAAACCCAGCTAGAAAGCAGGTAGTCTGGTGACAATTGGAATTATTCCTGTTGCAATTGCAACAGCGGCTGGACTGAGAAAAGAAGATAGACAGACAGTTTTAAATCTCTGTGCAGTTTACTCAAAGACCCTTGCACGTAATCGTTTGCGTGACGGCTACTATCTCATGCATATAAAGCCTCAGCAGCTCGGCATTTCGGTGCCTGATGGCCTAAGGAATCTTGAGCAGGCTATTTCATGGCCAGCAAAGGCTGTAGATGCTCTTGCTGACCGCTCTCAGTTCGATGGTTTTACTTGCACGGATGAGGATACTGCTAAGGAATTACAGGCTATTGTTCGTGAAAACGCCCTCAAGAGACGCTATCGTAAAGCCGTTAAAGGTCAACTTAGAAATTCCTGTGCGTTTCTTACTGTTACAGCTGGAGACGTTGATGCGGGTGAACCTGCGGTTATCATTTCTGCATATTCTGCAGTATCAGCCGCTGCTCTCTGGGATGAACGTTTACACCGCATCCAGGCTGGCATTGTTGTAGTTGATCGTGACAATCGACCAAACCACAGAAACGCTCCAACGTGGATTAATGTCTTTACCGATACCGACATTATCCGCATTCGAAGACCACTCGACTCGACTCGCTGGGTTGCTGAATATATTCCGCATGGAATGGGTCGTTGTCTTATGGAGCCTTTGGTCTACGAGGCAACACTTGACCGCCCGTTTGGTAAGTCGCGCATCACTCGAGCTGTTATGGATCTGACTGATGATGCAATGCGCTCAAGTGTACGCGCTGAAGTCGCTGCTGAGTTTATGACGGCACCTCAAAAGTACCTTGTTGGTGCTGACCCGGATGCTCTCAACAAGCTCTCAAAATGGGATGCATATATCGGTTCAATCTTTGCGGTTTCGAAAGACGCCGACGGCGATACCCCAACGTTTGGACAGCTGCAGCAGGGTTCAATGCAGCCGCACATCGATTACATGCGCTCGCTTGCAGCTCGTTTTTCTGCCGAGACCAATGTTCCAATCTCAGAGCTCGGAATTGTATCTGATAACCCAAGTTCAGCAGAAGCAATCTACGCTGCAAAAGAGCCTTTGGTTGTTGATGCTCAAAACCTCAACGCTGATAACGGTGAAGCTCTTCGAGATATTGCTCTTATGGCGTTGGCAGTTAAGAGAAACATATCATTTGCCGAGGTGCTTACAACAGAACCTAATATCACGGCTAAATGGCGCAATCCTGCGATGCCGTCAATTGTTTCCCAGGCTGATTCCATGCTCAAGATTGCTCAGGCTGTTCCGTGGATTGTCAATTCTGAGATTCTTCTTGAGGAACTGGGTTTTACGGATGACCAAGTTCAAAGGCTTGAAAGTGACAGGGAAAGAGCGTCAGCACAAGAGCTTCTTAGGGCACGCTTTGCGGCTAAGGCTACAAAGACCCCAGCTGATAATCAAGACTTGCTGGACGGTGTAATTGATGAGGGTAAACAAGGATAGACTTACTCGATATAGAAAAGAGCTTGATTCAGCCGCAGACGATGCGGCTGAATTTATGTCTGACTATTATGACGCGCTCAGAACTGCTAATCCTAACTCTTCAGTAGCAGAGCTCCGCAACATGGCTATTAAGTCAATAAAACAAGCCCTCAACGCCTTTTCTCCTCAAGCGGGAGAGATTGCAGGAGAGCTGTTTGATGAGATAGTAAGAGCAGAGGGTATTAAGGCAAGGTTTCGTTATCAGCAAACTATTGAGCATGGCTTAGTTGAGAAAAAAGTTCATTACCTTGCAAAAGACTTAGTTGACGGAAACAACCAGAAGTTTATTGACGCTTGTACAGCACTTACTCGTTTCTATGTTAAGCGTGAAGCAAATATCAATATGCATAGAAGCGCGCTCAGGTCAAAGATTTGGTGGGCGAGAGTTCCATCTGGTGCGGAAACCTGTGGTTTTTGCTTCATGCTTTCAACACGTGGCTTTGATTATGAGTCCGAATTTAGCGCAGGTGGAGCTGGCCATAAGTTTCATCTTCGGTGTGACTGCATAATCGTTCCGGGTACAAAGAAGACAACTATCGAAGGATATGATCCTGATGAGATGTACGCCCGCTGGGTCGAGTGTGCTAACACAATTGGTCTTGAGCCTGTATGGGAGAACCGTTCCGCAATTGTCGCTGAATGTGAGAGAAGAGATTTCAAGTGGCTCAATAGCGGTGTTGGTACCGGGGTTGGGCGAAGTGGGAATTTTGGCGTAGACATTTCGGATTTGACCAATCGTCAATGGAAAAAGAAAAAAGAGAATCATGAACAAGATGGTTATATTGCATTAAATTTAGACCATGGGTTTAAGTTGAAGGTTCTTCCAGAAGAAGCAAATCGAAAGAATCTGGACATGATCATTGCAGGTGATTATTGGGAGTTGAAGACAATCAACGGAGGTGGCGGAGCACTCCCAAATCGAATCGATGACGGTGTTTTTAAGTGGCTAGATAAGCGGTTGATTGAAGCGGTGCCAAATTTAGGAACGCCTAAGATTGTTATCGATAATAGATTCTCAACATGTACTGATGAACACGCTATTAGTGTTATTAAATATAAAATGAATCAGTATAGAGAATTAGGATATGACAATACGATTTTAATAACATCTGACAATAAATGCGTCTATGTAATCCGAAATGGAGAAGAACTAAAGGTGCTGTAAAAAATGCACCTGCAAGAGCAGGTGCATTTTATTCACCAACAAACCCGACTCAGTCCAGCCGTTGGCTCGTCCTTTAATTGAATTATACCCGATTTTGTTGATTTAAGCCACTGAAAAGTGGCTTTTTTCATATACGCAACCGTTGCGGAAAAGCGGTACCTACCTCGTAGCAAGGGTAATGCTACTCGTAAACGTCCGAGCGGACGGAACCTGTTGAAAGGAAAGAAATGGATTTGAAGGAACCTGTAACCACTCAAGAGCAGCTCGACAAGATCGTGAAAGACAGGCTGGAAAGAGAGCGTGAAAAAGTACGCTCTGAGTTCTCTGATTATGATGACTTGAAAGCCAAGGCTGAAAAGCTTGACGAACTCGAAAAGAGTGGCTCCGAGGAGCTGAAAAAGGCACTCGCTGAGGTTGACAACCTTAAAGGTGAACTGCAGACACGTGATGAGAACGCTAAATTGCAGCAGATGCGCAAGCAAGTCGCTAAAGACACAGGGGTACCAGAGGACCTCATTCAGGGCGCAGATGAAGAGAGCATGAAGACGTTTGCAGAAGCCGTAGCGGCGTTCGCCAAAAAGCCTTCTGCTCCAATCATTCCAGAATCAGGTATTTCTACACAGGCTGGAGAGACTCCAGCGCAAAAATTTGGTCAATTCATGGCCGAAACATTCAACTAATTGAAAGGATTTAAGTATGGCAACCGGTATTTTGACAACTTCTGCAACACTTCCAAAAGACCTCTCTGACGAGATCTTTGCAAACGTCCAAGACCAGTCTGCAATTATGCAGCTTGCAACTCCAATTGAGCTTCCTGGCCGCGGTATGACTATCCCAGTTGTAACTGGTGACCCAGAGGCTTCTTTTACCGCTGAGGGTGAAGAGGCTAAGGTATCTAATACCTCTCTTGGCGTTAAGGAAATGAAGCCTTATAAGCTCACCGTTATTGAGCTCTTCTCCAATGAGTTCAAAGATAACTATGAGGCCATCTTTGCCGAGCTTCAGAATCGTCTTCCAGGCGCCATTGGTCGCAAGGTTGACGCTACCATTATGTATGGCACTGCTCCTGGCACTGGTTTTGACACCCTTGCAGATGCTGAGTCTGTAGACCTTTCTGTTAAGCCTTATGACGGCTTTGTTGACGCACTCGAGAAGGTTTCTAACGCTAACGGTGACCTTAACGGTTGGGTACTTTCTCCAAAGGCACGAACCCTGCTTCTTAAGGCTAAGGATAGCCAGCAGCGTCCTCTCTTTATTACTAACCCAGCAGTTGAGGGTAAGGACGGCGGCTCTTCTGTTCTTGCTATTCCATCTCTCTTCTCCCGTGCAGCTTATCAGGCAAAGGTTGCTTCTAAGACCCCTGAGCTTGTTGGTGTCGGTGGCGACTGGACTGGCGCACGCTTTGGCCTTGTAAAGGACATTACTGTCTCTATGGCAGACCAGGCAACCATCAATGCTGGAGGCACTGCAATGAACCTCTATCAGCGTGATATGTTTGCTCTTAAGTGCACCTTTATGTTCGGCTTTGTCGCTCGTGATAAGGCACAGTTTGTCCGCCTTGCAAACGGTACTGCCGCTTAATAGGAGGCTTATATGGCAGAGACAAGAAGCTTTGCCACAAAGGCCGACTATGAGAAACGTTATGGGTCTGGTGCTCCAGAGAGGGTTGAGGTGCTTTTGCAAGATGCCTCAGCCCTCTTGCGCTCTAATTTCATTGCATATCATCAAACGGCTTACAAAGAAGGCTTGAACCTTCGATTTGATGAAAATGCTTGCGCCGTTACTTGTGCGATTGTTGCTCGTGCTGTGAATGTTCCTGCTGGTTTTGAGGGTGCTTCTCAGTACAGTCAGCATGCCGGCCCTTATGAGTCGACATTGACTTTTGCAAATCCAACAGCTGATTTGTATGTAACGCGCTCTGAGCGCACTCGACTCGGCTTGAGTGGTATCAGAATTGGCTCAATTCAGCCGATGTGTAAGCAAGACCACGAGGTGAATGATGGCAGCCATTAGAGGTGTTCAGATAGAAGTGGTTAGAGTAACTACTGTCTTAGACGATCATGGCAACGAGACCTCTGGAATAGAGTCTTATGAGCTTGTTGACAATGTCTTACCAGCTCCAGTTGCGACATCTGATTTGTCTGCGGTGCGCCCAAACGGTGACCGCATAGACATGGTGTTCCACTTTCCAAAGGCTTATAAGCGAAGCCTAAGGGGAACTTTTATTGAGTTTGATGGAGTGAGGTTTGCGGTTGTTGGTGACCCACAGCCCTATCTTGATAGTCTAACGCCGCTCGATTGGGACAGGGAAGTTGAGGCGGTGGTTGTCGATGGGTAATGATTTTATAGTCACGGGCCTCAAGCCAGACTTGGCTGGTATCCGCGAGGTACTTCATACCGCTCCTGTAGCTGATATGTGCCGTGAAGCGGCTCAGATTTGTGCAGCAAAATGCAATTCTTTACTGCCAGAAAAATACCTCAAACATGGTGCTCGCTTTGACGCCAAATGGGTTGACCGTGAGTATACCGTTGCAGGTCTTGTGTACTGCTCTGGAGCAGAGAATGGTATATGGGCTGGGCGTGCAAACGCAAAGCTCAATATTCTTAAGAAGGGATGTAGAGGATGAGCTATGACATTCTTTCAGACCTTACTAAGTATATGAGCCAAAAGCTTAATGTCCCTGCTTCAACACGAGTTCCCGCCCGTGAACCAAAAGAGTTTATTACCGTTACGCGAACCGGAGGAAGCTCTACGATTGGCTGGGATATAGCTAATCTTGCAGTGCAATCTTGGAGTACAACGGACGCCTCTGCATATAAGCTTGCTTTGGCAATAAGACTTCTTTTGCTTGAGTGCTGGCAAGAGCTTGATAAGGTCATCAAGGTTGAAGTTCAAAGTATCTACGACTTCCCAGACCCGGATTCAAAGAAATATCGATATCAATTAGATGTGTATATCACTACACGTCTGTAAGGAGTAATCATGGCTGATGCTATTTACAATGCAAATTACGTTGGAGCAGCAAAGGGCCGTCCTGGTGGATATGCTGCAGTTGTTGACCCAAGCGTTGACATTAAGACGCTTCTTGATGTTAAGAAGACTATCAAGGATTTGATGACCGCAAATCCTGGCAAGATTAAGTCACTTGGATATATTTCTGAGGATGGCGTTGAGTTTTCTGTTGATCTCTCTGCAGAGGATAAGAACGACTGGGGAGGAAATGCCATTAGTTCCTCAATCTCTAAGTACTCAGAGTCTGCAAAGGTGACATTCCTTGAGTCTGCTGAGACTATTTTGAAGGTCATTTATGGAGACGATAACGTCAAGGTTGAGACAGATGGTTCTATTACCGTTCGCCACAACCCACGCTTTACCGCGCCTCGTGTCTACATTTTTGACGCTGTCATTAATGAAACAACGGTTAAGCGCTCTATTATCCCTGTTGGACGCATTTTTGAGCGCGACACCGTAAAGCAGAACAGCTCTGACTTCCTTGGCTATACCCCAACCATTAAGTGTATGCCAGCCGAGGTCTTTGACGGTGATACTTACCGTGATGTCTTCTACGACACCACAAAAGCGAGTGCGACTCCTGGCGTTGTACATTAATTAAGTTTTGAGAGGACTCAATATGGATATTTCCGACATGTCAGCGGAGCAGCTTCGAGAGCTCGCAGCGGAGAAAGAAAATTCACGCGCAAAGTTGGAGCACGATTATCTCGACTTTGTACAGGATAAGCCTAAGCACGCTCCATATGAGCGCATAATTGAATTCGAGGGTGAAGAGTATGTCGTTGATATGCGTCGTACTAAGTCTCGTGAGTTTATGCGTCGCATGGCTCGTGTTAGTGATGCAGAGCAAAATAGCCCAGAAGCACTTTCTCCTGTACTTGCTCTCTACGACTATCTTTTTGGTGGCGATTGTGACAATCATGTTGTGGAAATCGTAACCGCCAAGCTCGGATATGACGACGCTGAAGAGATCATGCGCATTGAGTCCGCTCTTCTGGAAAAACTTGACGCAAAAAACTAATTCCGCTTGCTCCAATTCTGTGTGATGACACAAAAAGGGGCAAGCTTGAAGCAGACTTTCAGCAGTACTATCAAGTAAAGGTACAGACGCTCATTGACTCTTGCGAGTTTGAGCGTCTGTTTTATTTGATGATAAACCTTCCTCATGGCTCGAGAACAGTATGCTCTGTTGACCCTAGAAATGATTGGTCCAATAGTGACTATTTGCTTGCACTAGCGGTCGACAACCTTTCATATCTTCGATATGAACAAGCCGGGGGTAAAGGTAGAAAGCCTGAGGTCGTCAAGCGTCCAGAACTGAAACAAGAACAAAGTAAGAAGAAGCTTCTTAACGTGTCACAAGACCGCGTTGAGGAGCTTCTTTTTAGAGAACGCTAGGAGGTGAATAGTGGCTGGAACAGTAGTAAGAGGTTCCGTCCTTCTTACTCCTAAATTCGACAATCTTGGTGCTAATGTAAAGCGAGCGCTGGGAAGCGGATATAAATCAGCGGTGTCTGTCCACACAAACGCTGGGCGACAGGCAGCTCAAAACTACGCAAGCGGCTTTGGTGGCGCAACCGGCGCCATTATGGGAATTGTATCAAGCGTTACATCCCGTGCGTTAGATGCGATTTCTGGCTCAATTGCCTCTGCGGTCAACCGCGTCGACACGATTGCAAACTTCCCTAAGATTATGCAGTCTGTTGGCTATTCTGCAGACGAAGCTCGTGCGACTATTGAACGGCTTTCAACTGGTATTGACGGTCTTCCAACGTCACTTGATGCCATTGTTGGCTCAGTGCAGAAGATTGCGCCTGTGTCTGGTTCACTTGCCACAGCAACAGATGTTGCCCTGGCATTTAATAACGCACTTTTGGCAGGCGGCAAGAGTCAAGAGGTAATGAATTCTGCTTTTGAGCAGTATTCCCAAATGCTTTCGACAGGCAGAGTTGATATGCAGTCATGGAAGATTCTTGCTCAAGCTATGCCAGGACAGCTGAACCAGATTGCTAAAGCCCTACTCGGAGCTAATGCAAACCAAGCAGACCTTTATAAGGCCATGCAAAGCGGCGTAATTACATTTGACCAATTCAACAACGCAATTGTAAGCCTCAATAATGAAGGTCTTCCTGGCTATGCTTCATTTGCAGAGCAGGCACGTATCTCAACGGAGTCAATTGGTACCGCATGGACCAATGCTCAGAACCGCATTAATAAGGCTGTTGCTAAGATTATTGATCATATTGGCCAAGCTAATATTGCAGGTGCAATCAACGATTTCTCTAGCAGCTTTTCTGGTATAGCCGACACAGTTATCACGTATCTTGACCCTGTTATTTCCACTGTTGGTTCGTTTATGGATCAGCTTCAAAATAACGGAGCAATCACATCATTTGGTGACGCTTTAAATGCGCTAAAAGACGTATTTGATGGCACTATAGGGCTTATTGGTGACCTTATAACAACGTTTACTGGTTTAGATAACTCAGAGGATGCTTCCCGCAGTGCAGCAGATTTGCTTAAATCTGCCGTTGATGGTGTTAAATCTGCCATAGAGCTTGCTCGTGACGCTGTTCAAGGCTTGAGAGACAACCTCACAGTTGTTGCACCCGTCATTGTCGCTGTAGCGACCGCTCTGATTGCATACGAGACTATTAAGGCTGTGCGCTCGATAGCTGACGACTTCGGACTTCTAAAAAGCGCCGCTTCTTTGGCTTTTGACGCTATCAAAGGTGGAGAGGGCGTTCTATCAACGCTTTCTGTTTTTGGAGAGCTTGTTGGTGAGGGTGGAGCGCTCGCGAGTGTCTTTGGAACGATTTCAACGGCAATTAGTGGCGTTGGAACGAGCCTTTTGGCACTCGTAGGATCTATCCCTGTTATCGGTTGGATTGCAGTTGCGGTAGTTGCTCTTGGAGCTGTCTTTACATGGCTCTGGAACACTAATGAAGATTTTAGAAATGCTGTAATTGGTATTTGGGATTCTATTTGCTCAGCCATTAGTGGTGCAGTAGATTCCATAGTTGGTTTCTTTACAACAACATTGCCAACAGCTTTCACTCAATTTGTCCAATTTGTACAAGGGATTCCCGCAGCGGTAGGACAATTTATTCAAGAGCTACCAATGATGGTCCTTTATGCGCTTACTTTTGCGGTTGTGTTTTTGTTTGGACTAGGTGCCCAACTTGCTCAACTAGCGGTACAGATTGGCACTGAGTTTGTTCAGAACGTCGTTAACTTCTTTACTGTTGACTTACCAGCAGCTTTTGCCCAGTTCGTCTTATTCGTATCGACGATTCCAGAACAAGTTCAAACCGCCCTTGCTACGCTTCTAGCAAATATTGCTCTCTGGGCAGTCGACATGGCGGCAAAAGCATCAGAGGCCGCCGACGGTTTTCTCCGTGGAGTTACAGATGGCCTAAATGCAGCGGTTGATTTTGTGAAGAGCATTCCAGATAAGATTAAAAGTTTCTTTTCTAATGCGGGCGACTGGCTTGTTAATTCTGGTAAAGCTCTCCTAGACGGCTTTGCTAAAGGTATTAGAGACGCAGTAAGCACAGTAACAAGTGCAGCATCAAACGCCCTCGGCGCGGTTCGTAAGTTATTCCCATTCTCACCTGCAAAGAAGGGACCATTCTCAGGTCATGGCTACACGACGTATTCTGGCCGTGCCCTCATGAGAGACTTTGCAAGAGGGATTAAGGGAAGTTCTGCACTTGCTGAAACAGAGGCCATGAGTGCTCTATCAAGTGTACATGATGTCTTTAGTAATGCCCGTCCTCTGAGCTTCTCAGCAGTTGCTGACGCTAATGCAAACGGTATTTATCGTGCAGCTTTCGAGCTTGACTCTAGGCAGCAACGTGCAAACGCAACCACGCTTGCAGATATCTATGACTTCATGCGCAACGGTGAGCTCGGACAGGTTATTGATGAGAACTCTAACAATATTGGAGACCGTGATTTTGCTCGAGCGGTTCAGAAGGCGGTGAAGACGAATGCGTAAGCTCAAATACGTTTCTTCCCGCGGTAATAGCTTTGAGCTTGATGTGCCAGAAGCCTCAATTGGTACTGGCACATCTCTTAGAGGTTACAAGCCTGGATACACGCTAGGAGCACGCTCTATCTCTGGCATTTCGTCTAATGCTCAAGAAGTCACGCTAGATCTCTTCATTGAGGGTTCTGAACTTGCAGAATCAATGGCCAAGGAATTTGAATTTGATTTCAATAATCAAAAGCCAGGAGCGCTGGTCTACGACAATGAGTGGTCGCAAGATGTATATGTGTCTAAAAGCGAGGTTCAATCGGTCTTTCATGATCAGGCTACAGTTGCTCTTACAGTTATTTTGCTAGAAGGGTCATGGCACAAAAGCCACATTAAAAGTTTCAGCGTGACTCACGATGACGCACAGAGCGATTGGCTTAATTTGCCGACCAATGTCCCATACAACCTTGGCATTACGAGACCGCCAAAGCAGCTTGAAATTCGTTCGTCATCAGAATGTCCAGTAAAGTTCACCATTTATGGAACGGCCCTCCAGCCACGAATCGTGATTGGTGATAACACTTACTCATTTTTACTGACGGTCCCAAGTGGAGGCCGTCTTGTTGTAGATGGCACTCGTACTCGTAAGACAATCACACTTGTAACTGAACTTGGAGACGTCTCAGACCGCTTCGATGTTGGTAGCCGTGGCAGTGGTAAAGGCGGCGGCAACTATTGCTTTGAACCACTGAAACAAGGCTTTCAGAACGTCTCATGGGACGGCACATTTGGCTTTGATGTTGAATGGTGGGAAACAAGAGGAGGTCTTCCATGGACATCTTAACGGTGTCAAAGGCTGATGGTGAAGATATTGCCGGCACAGAGGACTATGTGCTCGACCTTTCTTTTGGAGATACGGGAAATTCTTTTGAAGTATTTGCCCCGTCGATTCCAATCAAAGATGGATATCTAGTATCAATCGATGGCACAGAATACGGCGGCATCATAGATACAGCTTCAGACTCTCTTGACGGCGGTGTGTCTACGACTACATGGAGCGGGCGTACCTGGCACGGTATGCTCGCTTCAAAAATCTTGGTTCCGAGTACTGATTACATCAATATCTCAGATAAGGCTCAAACGGCCATCGAGAGCATTGTTACTGCAGCAGATCTTGCAACAGTATTTGAGGCTAAGACAGGGCAGTCTGAGACAATTATTAAGTGTCAGTTACCTCGTTTTTGCGACGCTTACACAGCATTAAGACACATTGCAAATGCTGCGGGCTCACGACTTAGAATTCAACGAACTGACGGTAAAACACTTATTTGGCTCGAGCCTCTCACGGATAACAGGCTTGATTCTGATGCCCTGGATTACAAATCTAAGACGTCATATCATCCCGTGAACCACTTAATTTGTGCTGGTAAAGGTGAGCTTGCAAGTCGTACGGTTATTCACCTCTATGCAGACCGTGCGGGGCGCATTTCAAAGACGCAGAGTTTGTTTGGCCAAGATGAAGTATCCATGCTCTATGACTACAACAATATTGAGGATGCAGAGCTTGAAAAAGAGGGAACAAAGAAGCTTAAAGAGCTTCAAGCTCAGTCTTCTGTAGACGTTACGGTCCATGATGGTCTGAATCTTTATATTGATGATGTTGTCGTAGCTGAAAATCAAGACACAGGTAGACGAACTCAAGCGATTATTGGCAAGAAGATAGTAAAAGTCGCGAGCGGGGTAATGAGTGTAAGTTATGAAGTGACTTCACCAAATCAGACTCGCGGCTCACATGGCGTTTCATTTGAGTCTTCTGGAGCGTCTCAAGGTGCTGGAACTACATATGTAGCTGGCACTGGCATTCGTATTGTCGGTAATCGCATCTCAGCGGTTATGTCGGATGAGAAAGTCGCTGATATTGAGACTCATATTGCTGCCGCACAGTCGGCTGCGGTTGCCGCTCAAGGTCAAGCGCATGAGGCAAAAGACATTGGCAACAATGCATTAGTCTCAGCAAACTCAAGCGTTAAAAATGTATCCTCAACAGGGCCGCTTGCGGTTTCCCAGACGGGTTCCAACGTCACTTTAAGCCTTCAAAGTTCTGGTGCAGAGGCTGGTTCATACGGCCTTTCAGAGTCAATTGTGGCTGGGAATAATGCCAATTTTGCGATTCCGCGTCTTACAGTAGACGAATTCGGACGGATTACTGCAATCACTCAATCAATGGTGACCCTTCAAATTAGTGGGGGAGCCAACCAAGGCGGAGGCTTCCTGGCTGCTCATCCAATCGGTTCAATCTATGAAACAACTAAATCATTTAATCCATCGAGCCTCGGCGGTACATGGAAACGCCTGCCGTCACTTGACGGTTTTAAGTGGGAAAGGACGGCGTAATGGCTAAAGAACAAGGCTCCAGATATACATGTGACAGATGCGGTAAGTCTGAGTTTGTTACTCCAAGCAATACATACTCGCTCGCTCAATGGCATGACATTAAGCGTCAGTCACAGCGAGGAGAGGAGAATCGCACTTATTGCGAGAGTTGTTACAAAGCATATCTTGAGCTTCTTGCAAAACATGATGCTTCATTCAAAGAGTTTGAAAGCAAGGTGAACTAATATGGCAGTCACATGTGTCGATGGACAGGGTCAAGCACCTCACATTACCGGTGCGGATAAAGGACGTTTACACGCTGGCATTTTTGGCGAAAAGAGCGTCGTTCTTGCGGTTGGTAAGCGTCTGGCGGCTACGCAAGAGAGTGCCAATCGAGTCACTATTGCAACCGGCGACGCCTCTCTTCATGGAAGACAAGTAAGTGTGACTGCTCCGGAGCAGGTCACAATCACGTCTGGAACTCAAGGACAGAATCGTAACGACTTTATCTGCCTTAAATATGAGCGTAACGCGCAGGGAATTGAGTCGGCAAAGCTTGAGGTTCTACGTGGTGTACCTACATCTGGTAAAGCCGAGGACCCATTAGTACCAGCGGGTAACGTCTTAAATGGCGACGCTCAAGACTACTTCCCGCTCTATCGTGTAAAGCTTAATGGCGTTGTCGCATCTAAGCCAGAGCAGCTCTTTATGTTTGCGAATACGCTCTATCAAGATGATAACGGCGATTTTGAGACGGTAATTTTGCAAGATCAGGGAAGTTATAAGAATTACTGGCATATTTACCGCACAGGTGATTCTGTAACTATCAAGGTAAGAGGCTGGCTTGCTAACAACGTCGCTTATGACGCAGTTAGATGCCCCTTCACCATTCCTGAAGGAGCAAGACCGCCTCTAGTAGATCATGAAAAGTACGGTTCAGTCTCTGACAGTACAGAATCTATTGTGTATAACTCAGGTTTCTGCCCCGGTCACGCTGACGTGATTACGGCCATTTCCGCCCGTCCAGATGGAAACATCTATTTGCAAGACATGGGCGGCACTGTTTCCAACGCCTGGCGACAGGGCTCTCTCACGTACACGGTAAGGCATTAAGGAGGGCAGCATGAACATCACAGCTGAGATGGTCTCCTTCTTTATCTCTATTGCTGGAGCGTTCCTGGGTGGTCTTATTGCCATCTCAAACTGGCAACGTGCTAGTAGAGAGGACAAAGAGAAAGAAGACGCTTGGAAGGGCAGCATAACTAATACCCTGACACGCTTAGAGACGCGCCAACAAGTCATGAATGAGCAACTGAGCAAGTATCAGCAATCGCTCTCAGATTTAACCGCCACACTCACGCAGCACACAGCTGAGCTTTCTGTGGTCGGCATTGTGGCGCGAAGGGCGGACGAAGTCTCAAAAAAAGCAGCAACAGACCTCGCAGAGGTCAAAACCGACGTAAGAAATCTAGACTCGCGCATCACTAGACTTGAGAAGTAAAGGAGAATCGACATGATTAATTGGAAGGTACGCTTACATAACCCCGCTTGGTGGCTTGGCATGGCTGGAATCGTCATGAGTCCTATTCTGGCATACTTAGGACTGGCATACTCTGACTTGACGACCTGGGGCAGCCTTGCTGATGTGTTCGTAAAGTTTATTGGCAACCCTTATCTCATTGGAACTGTGGTTGTAGCGGTCTTGGGTGCGATTGGTGTAACCGTTGACCCAACCACAAAAGGAATTAGCGACTCTGCACGTGCAATGACATACACCAAGCCCAGCGTAAGCCCTTTAGACGAGGGAGAGCACTAATGGCAGACTTTTCGGGCGAGATTACCGCTGACGCGTATATTCCAACGTCAGCATATTCAGCTGGGCGAGACGGTCATTCCGTGCAGTATATCGTGGTACACCACGAAGCTGCCACAGGTTTAGACGGTGCAGCTATTACAGCAATGTGGGACAGAATGCAGGCACAATCCGCGCACTATTCTGTGGATGGCGTGGGCACTATCACCCAGCACGTACTGGAGAGCAACACCGCATGGGCGTGTGGTCGCTGGGTCGCTAACTGCGAGAGTATTTCCATCGAGCACGCTAACAACTCTACATCGCCCTGGACTGTCTCTGAAGCTACCCTAGAGAGCGGTGCACATCTTGTTGCTGCGTTGCTTATTAAGTACGGACTTGGTTATCCTCGCTGGGGTGGCAACGTCCGACCACACAAGCAGATTGTGGCAACAGCTTGTCCTGGCGAGCTAGCTGGCTCTCAAAACGCTCACTATATGGAGCGTGTGTGCTACTGGTACGAGATTATGACTGGCGCACGCTCAAGCTCCGAGGTTGGCTGGCACACAGACGGTAAAGGCTCTTGGTGGTATCAGACAGGCGAGTCATCAAGCGAGTACGCCACAGGCTGGCTCAAAGTTGGCACTAGCTGGTATTACTTCAATGAGTCTGGCTGGATGCTCACCGGCTGGGTTCATGCGTCTTGGGACGGCTCGGATAAATACTGGTGGCACTTCGGCGAGGACGGCGCATTGCAGTTTGACAAGTGGCTCGCATACAACGGAAGCTGGTACTTGCTAGACTCTGACGGGCGTATGGCTACCGGCTGGGCTGAGCGTGACGGAAAGCAGTACTACCTTGACGAGACTGGCCGCATGATTACTGGCTGGCTAAAGCTGGATAACGACTGGTACTATCTACGCTCTGATGGTTCACGAGTTGAAGATTGCCTTTATGAGGTTGGAGCAGATAATATCTGTGCCTTTGATAAGGAAGGCAAACTTCTCACGGGTGACATCACCGTAACCACCAATGATGACGGATACATCGCTGGAATTAAGTAATACGTCTAGAGCTGCTCGAAAGAGTGCAAGACTAGACTTGTAGCCCCTCTCGCTTCGGCGGGAGGGGTTCTTTTTTATTAACAGTCTAAGTTTATTGTTGGTTGGTCCGCTAAGGCAAATGATGTATATAGATGCCTTTTACTATCTGTTCTAATTCATCCCAGGTTGAAGCGTCTTCATTGAAATCTCGATAAGCACGGTATACCCAATTTGCAGTTATATCAGCGATTCTGATTTGTGGCACTGAAGCTGAATCGACATAACTAACCTTGATTTCTGGAAAGTTAGGGGTAAACACTGGTGAATAACCATGATTCCATTGTGGATTCCAAACTCCAGTTCTAAATTCAGCATTTATGGTCTGAACCAAATTATATTTACCGTTTGTGCTTGATGAGTGTTCATCAACAATTACATCCATTGCTGCAATATCGTCTTTTTTATAAATGCCACATTTAAAACAATTAAGAAGAGCTCGTTTTATAGCGATTTTTAAGGCATAGTCTAAATAGCATTGCTTGTCTTGCTTAGTGTTAAAGATGTATTCATGCAAACGATCTTGATAAACCACCGCTGCAAATCGTACGACTTTTTCTGTAGAAAGTTTAATAAAACGCTTCTCGGTTTTAAGGTCTAAAATGCTAGCTTTTAATTCATTTTCTAAAGGTATTGATTGTTCTTTTCTAATAACACGTTCTAAAGCAAGTTGCTTTTGAGCTATCTCATTCTTTGCATTCTTTCCTAAAGCCAGAATACCAGCATATACAAAATATTTATTATGGGCTTTGTCGAGCGTTCCTGATTCGTCGACATAAACATATAAACGCTCCACAGTTCTCCTTTACAGAAAAAAGAAAGGGGCTACCTTTGTAACCCCTTCCCCCTTAAGAGTTGGCGACTTTACAAGTCGCTTAAGCTCACACTCAAACATCTTAAGTACGCAGCCCGTTGAACGTCTGCACCACAAATATACCCAATCTTCATTTTTTATGTCAATGACAAATCTTAAAAGTTTTTGACTATATACTGCACACTGCTTGAAACGCAACAATTTGCCCTCATCCACATCAAGATGAGGGCTTTTTTCATAGGTAAATACTCCAACTCACAATTTGCGTGCCTTAAAACGGCTTATAACGAGCCGTTTAGCTGGGAATTCGTAACGCTAAATTTAACCGCTTTTCTTAATTGATTGTTTCAATCTGATTAACAGTAGCGATTGCCTCTCAATTCTCTTCATTTGAATATATCGAGGTAAATTGCTTATCTAAATAGTTAAAACTTTTATTCGAACAGGTATTCTACTTTTACAGTAGCCATACAGTTTGGAGGCAAAATGGAGGCAGCTGATAAAAATTTTAACAAAAAAGGTAGACGGCAAGCCATCTACCTTGGGTTTTTGGTGCCTCCTGCGCGATTCGAACGCGCGACCTGCGGTTTAGAAGACCGACGCTCTATCCAGCTGAGCTAAGGAGACATATAGCGTCGTTCATTATAGCAATAAGGACTGCAAATACGTTGCGCCATCAAAGATTTTCTTATCAGAAGAATGACAAAGGAAAAGAAAAGTGGCTACACTAAAAGCAGCTACACTGGTTATAGGCTTACGTGAATGGAGACGGTATGTCTTACGATTTTGAATCCCGCGTTGATCGCGCTGGTACTGGTTCTAGAAAATGGAACGTCATGTACGACGTTAATCCTGATGTAGCTCCTGGTATTCCACCGTTTTCTGTTGCTGACATGGAATATCACACGGCTCCAGAGATTGTCGAAGGTCTCAAGGAGTACATCAACGACGCAATCCTTGGCTATTCCATGCCAACTAATCAGATGAAGCAGGCTGTGTGCAAGTGGATGAAGACTCGCCACAATTGGGAAGTAAAGCCCGAGTGGTTGCTCAATTCTTCAGGCGTGGTCCCTGCGCTCTTTGCATCGGTTGCGGAGTTCACCAAGCCAGACGAGGGCGTCATTCTGTTTACGCCTGTCTACCATCCGTTCTACATGGCCGTTGAGGAGAATAACCGTGCACTCGTAGAGTGTCCGCTTGTCTTGTCAGAGGGTCCTCACTACGACATTGACTTTGAACTGCTTGAGAAGCTTGCTGCCGAGCCAAAGAACACCATGGTCATCCTGTGTTCTCCTCACAATCCAAGCGGCCGTGTGTGGACCAAAGAGGAGCTTACGCGCATCGCAGAGATTGCGGTTAAGCACAACCTCATCGTGGTCGCTGACGAGATTCACCACGATCTCATCATGCCGGGCTCTACGCATACCGTCTTTGAAACAATCTCTGATGAGGTTGCAGCACGCACCATCACCTGCACCTCTGCCTCAAAGAGCTTCAACTTGGCTGGCACGCAGTTCAGCAACATCATCGTGAGCAACCCAGAACTGCGCAGCCGCCTCGAGAAGCGCCTGCAGACCCGAGAGACCACCTCATGCAATCCAATCAGCTTCAAGGCCTGTGAGCTGGCTTACAGCAAGGGCGGAGCATGGCTAGACGCATGTATCAAGGCCATCGACGACAACCAGAAGCTGGTCCTGGACTTCTTTGCCACCAAGCACCCTCGCGTGAAGCTCGCGCCAATCACAGGAACTTACCTTCAGTGGCTTGACTTCAGAGATCTTGGCCTTACGCCAGAAGAGCTTGACCACCTGTTGCAGTTTGAGGCCCAGGTCTTCTTCACCGATGGCGTCTTCTTCGGCGAGGCTGCCCAGGGCTTCAAGCGCTGGAATTTGGCAGCTCCTCGTGTGGAGATCGAAGAGGCACTGGATCGCCTGGACACAGCTCTTACGGCCCACGGTTTCTAAGCGCAGGCTGCGATTTCTGCGCGCACTGACAGCGGTTTCTATGCAGGCTGTCTGTAGCGTCTAGGCTCTGCACCGCCATATACCTGCTCGTATAGTGCATGAAATCACCTGCGGAGAAGCTCGTTCTTCTCCGCATTTTGTTCGAGGCTTTAGCCTGTTGAGCGCGTGTAACGCGCGAAACACAAAACCACCCGCTATGCGGGTGGAGAATACTTTTTGCTTTGCA
>CAUVBV010000002.1:0-187085 GCA_963550405.1 uncultured Atopobium sp.
GTGCCCTTGGGAAGTCTACCATCACCAAACGTTGCACTTGCTTTGAGAATTCAAGGCGAGAAAATCGTCTCGTTGACGAGAAGACCGTCTAGTTGCTCTTCTCGCCAGAGTCAGCGCCGCCAAGCGCACTAGAGTCGCCGCTGCCGAGCGCGCCCGAATCGGCGCTGCCAAGCTCATCAAAGCGCAGGGCAACCATGGCAACATCATCGTCAAGTCTGCGACCGGTATAGCGATCAAGCGTGCTCAAGAACCTGTTCAGAAGGCCGTCAAAGCCTTGAGGAACCTCGTTCATAATCATGTCGCGCAAGCCGGTCTCACCAAAGAAAGCGCCTTCAGGACTGCGAGCCTCTGTGGTTCCGTCGGTGTAAAGCAGCAGGATATCGCCCTCATGCAAACGAACTGTGCCGTTTTTGTACTCCATGTCGTGAAACGCGCCCACAACGCCCGACTGTACGTCCAAAAGCTCAGCCTCGCCCGATTTAGCGGACACCAAAATCGCAGGTGGATGGCCAGCTGAGCAGTACGTAAGCGATGAGGTTGCAAGGTCAACAATGCCCACGAAGAGCGTCGCAAACGTCTCAACCCTTGAGAAGCCCAGCAAGAATTCGTTCAGCGTTGCCACCATACGAGCAGGAGTTCTTCCCTCCCACGCGTAGGCAGAAAGTGCTGTTTTAACTGCGGACGAAATAGAAGCCGCCTCAATGCCCTTGCCAGAAACGTCACCCATAATGATGCACGCGCGACGACCAGGCAGCTTAATCATGCTGTAAAAATCGCCGCCGACAAACGCATCAGCAGTTGCGGATGAATAAATTCCCTCGGCAGAGATTCCCTCAACTTGCTGCAGTTCATTCTTCATGCCCGACTGCAGCGCCTGGGAGATATGCTTATTTTGCTGGCTCTCTTCGGCACCAACGGCCAACGAGTGAACCAAAAGCATCACGCGGTCCAAGAAATCAAGCTCAATGTCGCTCAGAGGCTCAGCGTTTTCTTCTCGCAAGAAAAGCCAAGTATGCTGCTCGCCGGCAAACTTGCCCAGAAAAAGCACAGCTCCCTTGCAGGGCAAACCTTGTGCAGCAAGCGCGCGACTCAGCTCAGATTCAAGCTCGACCTCTTTGACTGACGCCTCGCCCTCCCCTGTCTTGAGTCCCTCAACCGTCGATGGAAGCGCAATCTGGTTGCCACCATCCTGCACGCCGCCGGTCCCAGCTGCAACCTGCGCACCGTCTTGCGCACCGTCCTGAGCGTCGCCAAACGCTTGCTCAGCACCAAGTGCGTGGAGCGTAATGTTGCCTGTGACCTCACAGCAATCTACCGAGAAAACCTGTGCATTCAGATCGGTGCCCACCGACCTCATAACCTGCTGTAATCGCTCACCAGAGATCTTCTCGCCCTCTGCAGCGCTATGAAGCAATCCTTGGCGCACGCGCGCTAATGCCTCGCGAAGCGTGTCTCTACGCTGCGTTCTCATGGCCGACAACGCGCCCACAAGCTGCACCGAGAGGTAATTTGCAATGGAGTCCAGAAGTCTTGCATCGTCAACTAACAGCGCGCGCTTGCGCTCCCAGCCCACCTCGATCAGAGCAACAATGTGGCCGCCAAACCATACGGGCACCACAAGAAAGCTGGTAAACGGAGGCAAATGACTTGCGTCAACGGTTATAACCTCACGTGTTTCCTCGTTAACAAGGTTGCGCTTTTTAACTCTTCCCTGCTTGAGCGTGCTTGAGTTCAAAGGCATGGTATGCAAGCGAAGTGCGTGCTCGGAATAAAACGTCAAACGCTCCAGAGAGCTGTTAAATGCAAAGTAGCGAGGAATTCTATCCAATGACGCACTTCTCAAAGACTTTGTTGCACCATGAAGGTGATACCCGTCTTGCTCAGCAAGATAGATAAGCGCACCATCGGCCTCGACAGTCTCTGAGAGCTCTTCTAACACGCGCTCAATAAGCTGACCCATATCTTCCGAGTCAAGCGTGTCCAAAACAATCTGAAGTGCTCCTGAGAGCCTCCTATTGGCTCGGCGAAGGTCCAACACCATTCGTTCATCATCGTGCATAGGGCTAGCCATGTCACGAAGCTTAGAGGCAGTCAAAACAATAGCCTGTGTAGGAGCACCCACATAATCTGCACGCACGCTCAAAACCTGCGACGTGCCATCTTGCGCAGGAGCGGCCACCATAGAAGTGGAGCCATCAATCGCAAACGGCAACGACTCTACAAAGAACGGCTTCTGCAAGTTTTCTTGATTTGCCGGGGTAAATAAAAAGCGAACATCCAGGCCAGCAATGGTGCCGTCTTCCTTAGCAAATAAGGTTTCAGCCTCTTCATTGGCGAGAAGAACCATGCCCTCCATATTAAAAACAATGACTGCATCGCTGGTCAGCCGTAGCAACTGAGACAGAGTTGCAGCAACGGTCCCGTCGACAACTCCCTCAACACGCCTTACGCTCAGCTTGTTATCTGCCACAGCTACTCCTTACCAGCAAGGAAAAACAACTCACATAGCCTAAGTATACGAAAAAGGCGGACCTCCGAAGAGATCCGCCGAAATTTCGTGGTGTCGGAGGCGGGACTTGAACCCGCACAGCCGTTAGTAGGCCACTAGCACCTCAAGCTAGCGCGTCTGCCAATTCCGCCACTCCGACTTGCTTTGCAGCGAGGGATATACTAACACATCTTCAAGCAACATTTGAGAGAAAATTTAAAACTTTTTCTCAAAAGAACTTTGCGAGAAGATCGCCTCGTCCCTTGCTTACTTCTGCCAACCAACAATGGTTGCAGGTACGCTCTGGAAGAGTGATGGACCAAAATTGGCAAGACCCTTCTTAACAACGTAGCAGTCTGGACCAGTGTAGACAGGAAGATATGCGTAAGTCTGCATCATCTTCTTCTCTGCCTCATTCATGAGCTTCATGCGCTCATCAAAGTCCTTGGTAGAGACAACCTTTGCAAACATCTCATCGGTCTCTGCGGAGCCCTGCTGACCAAAGTTGGATCCAGACTCAGAACCATAGAGCTGGCCACCGTTGTTGTAAGAAGTTGAGCTACCAACCCAGCCAAAGAGGCAAACATCCCAAGAGCCAGAGGTAAGAACATCAGAGAACTCAGAAGATGGGTGAGAATCAAGGGTAAGGTTAATACCAGCATCCTTGCACATCTTCTGGATTGCTGCAGCACGGTTCTTAACAGTAGTACCGTCACCGAACAGTGTGTAACTAAAGGTTACCTGCTGACCGTCCTTCTCGTAGTAATCACCATTCAGCTTATAGCCTGCATCCTCAAGGGTCTTCTTTGCAGCAGCCTTGCGCTCGTCAACAGACTTGAGGTTCTTAACATCATCTGGAAGGTTGTTGTCATAACCAGCTGCCCAGTAAGGCCAAAGCATAGAGCCTGGTGCGTCCTCTTTCCAGTTAACACCCTGGAAGACAATGGAAACAATGGTCGCTGGATCAACAATCTGGCAGAATGCCTTACGAACTGCAACATCCTGAAGAACGCCGCGAGTAGAGTTAATCTCGATAACAGCAATAGACATACCAAGACCACGGCGAATCTGTGCCTTATCGCCAAGACCAGAGAAGTTGGAAAGAAGCTCAGCAGAGCCAGCTGAGGAAGTACCAGTAGTGTCAGTCTCTTCGTTCTTGAATGCATTAATGGAAGCCTGGGTATCCATCTGCTTGTAGACAAGGGTATCAAGCTTAGGAGCGTCACCCCACCACTTTGGATTTGGCTTGAAGGTTACAGCAGAATCATCGAAAGAATCAACAATGTATGGGCCAGCGCCAAGCTCATTGTTTGGCTGATTGACGTAGCCATTGTTGAAGAAGTCTGGATCCTGAAGCTTTGGGTGCAGAGCATAGCTCAAGATGCTCTCAATTGGATAGACTGCTTCCTTCATGGTAATAACAGCAGTCTTAGCAGTATCGCCCTGCTCAACAGACTCATACTTGTCATAACCATCAGTTGAAGAAACTGCAAACTTTTTATTCTGACCACTCATAGTAATGAATGCGGTCTGAACTGCGGTCCAATCAATAGCGGTACCATCGTTAAAGGTAGCCTGATCAGTGAAGGTCAGGGTAGCAACCTGCTTGCCGTCCTTCTCCTCTACCTTGAAGTCCTTGATGTAATCCTTGTTTGGCTCAAACTTATCACCATCAGCATTGTTAAGGAACAGGTCACGAGGGTTGATAAGACCGTGAAGGATGTTCATGTAAGAGGTATTACCAGCAAGTTGGTAGTAATTCCACTGAGGACCAATCTCGTTGATTGGCTGAGTCAGAGTACCGCCATCCTTAACCTCATCACGAGACTTAGGATTGTTGTACGTCTTGCCCTTCTCTGGAAGTGGAAGCTGATCCAGAGGAGTGTTTGCAGGAGAGCCGTCCTGTGGCTCAGTACCAGTGGTGGTAGTGCCGCCCTGATTATTTGATGGAGCACAACCAGCAAGGCCAAGGCCTGCGGCGGTGATTCCAGTCAGAGCAAAGAACGAACGACGGGAAAAACTGTCAGCCATATGATCACCCATTTCGTTAAAGGCCTACAGATATTCACTTAACTATACGAAATTGCCTGAAAATACTCCATAGCAGAAACATTCCCGTAACAACCTCGTTCACGATTTGTAACAAAGAAAACCCGCACCTAGTTTTAAGTGCGGGTTTTCAAAAAATTTATTGAATCTTTGTTACTCGATAGAGATGTGAGTAGCAGGAACCAGCTTACCATCCTGGTAAATCATGCGCTCACGGGTACGCTCAATCTTTGGATCAGGAATTGGAATAGCCGAGAGGAGCGCCTTAGTGTAAGGATCTTGTGGGTTAGTAAAGACGTCTTCGGTCTCACCGTACTCAACAATCTTGCCCAGGTGCATAACAGCAACCGTGTCAGAAATATGACGAATAACAGCAAGATCGTGAGCAACAAAGAGATAAGAAATCTTCAACTGAACCTGAAGATCCTCAAGGAGGTTAATAATACCTGCCTGAATGGAAACGTCCAGAGATGCAATTGGCTCATCCAAGAGAAGAATCTTTGGACTTGTTGCAAGAGCACGAGCAATGGCAATACGCTGACGCTGACCACCAGAGAACTGGGATGGGAAGCGGTCAACATAGTCTGGATTAATACCAACCAGACGCATAAGCTCGCCAATACGAGTATTAATATCCTCTTTGTTCCAACCCTGTGCCTGAAGTGGCTCAGCCAAAACGTCATAGACAGGCATACGTGGGTCCAGAGAACTCATTGGATCCTGGAAGATAACCTGAAGATCTTTACGAAGCTCTCTACGCTGTGCAGCATTCTTAAGCTCAGCAACATCTTTGCCAAGGACCGTAATACGACCATCCTCAGGCTTCAGCAAATCCATAATCTGCATCAGAGTTGTTGATTTACCAGAACCAGACTCACCAACAAGCGCAAGGGTTTCTCCCTCATGGATCTCAAAGCTTGCACGGTCCACAGCAGTCATAGTGCCCTTGCTGCGTCTAATAAAGCCCTTACCCTGAACAGGGAAAGTCTTGGTAAGATTCTCAACCTTAAGTACAACAGGACGCTCGTTACGAGGAACATCAACCCACTTTGGAAGGATTGGCTCAAAGTCTGGATATACCTCAGCGTAAGTGAGCTTCTTCTCGCAAATCTCCTGAAGGTGGTGGCAAGATGCCAAGTGACCCTCGGCAGCATTTGCAGGAAGCAGCACTGGCTCTTTCTTGGAGCATTCCTCGGTAGCCATAGGACAACGTGGGTTAAAAGGACAACCAGTTGGAATGGCAGCAAGTGATGGTGGATTACCCTTAATAGGAACAAGCCTATGCTCTGCCTGAAGGTGAGGTTTTGGAACAGCACCCAGAAGACCCATGGTATAAGGGTGACGAGGCTCAGCAAAAAGTGTATCAACACTTGCGCGCTCTACGCCACGGCCTGCATACATAACCATAATGTCATCAGCGGTGCCCGCAACAACACCAAGGTCGTGAGTAATCAGAACAACTGCTGCGCCAGTCTCTTTCTGTGCAACCTTCAAGACGTCAAGAATCTGAGCCTGAATGGTTACGTCAAGAGCGGTGGTTGGCTCGTCAGCAATGATGATGTCAGGGTTATTTGCAATAGCAATTGCAATAACAACACGCTGACGCATACCACCAGAGAACTCATGAGGGAAAGAATCCAGACGATTCTCTGGGTCAGTAATACCAACAATGGAGAGAAGCTCAATACAACGCTTACGGACATCCGCCTTGCTCATGTGAGGATTATGGGTAAGCAGAGCCTCTGCAAGCTGATCTCCAATAGAGAACATTGGGGTCAAAGCGGACAGTGGATCCTGGAAGATCATAGAAATCTTAGTACCACGGAGCTGTGACATCTCTTCGTCGGTCTTACCAATGAGCTCCTCATTACCAAGCTTAATAGAGCCGGTAACATGAGCGTTGTCATCAAGAAGACCAATAAGAGACAGAGCAGTTACTGATTTACCAGAACCAGACTCACCTACGATACCAAGAGTACGGCCGCCCCAGAGGTCAAAGTTGACACCGCGAACTGCGTCTACACGACCAGCCTCGGTATTAAAGGAAACCTTAAGGTCACGAACAGAAAGAACTGGATCTCCTGTTGGAGCGCCCTTTGGACCGTTTGATTCAAGCAGCTCGTAGCGAAGGACATCGTCCATCTCTACACTTCCCTGCTTTGTTGAAGTAGTAGTAGTGTCAGACATTATGCACGCTCCGTAGTTTCTTCAGAAACGATGCTTCCCTCAAGATCACCAAGCTGAGCGTCATCCTTGGAAGAATCCTCTTCCTGATCTTTGACGCTACCAGCAGCGCGTGAATAAGGGTCAAAGGCATCGCGAAGGCCGTCGCCGATGAGCTGCAGGCCAACACAAACAATGATCAGAAATGCCGATGGAATCAGAATCATCCATGGAGTAGTAAGCATTGCAGAAGAACCAGCACTCAGAAGGTAACCAAGAGAAGTATCTGGTGGCTTAATACCAAGGCCCAAGAAGCTGAATGCAGTCTCAGAGTTAACGCCGCCAATAACAGCCAAGACCAAGTCAATAATAAGAATTGAACCAAGGTTTGGAATAAGGTGACGAACAATGATGGTAAATGGTGGAACACCCATGTACTTAGCGGCCTTGACGTAATCTCTCTCACGCAAAGACAGAGCCATGGTACGGATAGTACGTGCGCGACCAATCCAACCAAAAGCAGTTAGACCAAAGATAAGCATGAGCCAACCAGACTCACCGCCTGCTGCACGAACAATCATAGCAACCAGCAAGAAGCTAGGAATGACCATGAGCATATCAAGAAGCCACATACCAATCTTCTCTGGAATGCCGCGGACATAAGCAATGGCAGTACCAATAATTGCAGAGATGATAGTGGTCAAGATTGCATAGCTGATACCAATGGTCAAAGAACGGCCAAGACCGTGGACAACACAGGCATACAAATCAATACCAGCACCATCAGTGCCAAACCAATGCTTTGCATTAGGAGCCATGTTAATTGCAGTAAAGTCAGCATCTGTGTAATTAAATGGGGTGGCATATGGTCCAAAAACTGCAATAAGAACCATAATTCCAAGAATAATCAAACCGATTACTGCAGAACGCTGGCGGAAGAAACGCCTTGCAATCAAGCCAGCATAGCTAATTCTTTTAACTTCTTTATTGTCAGACTTAGCATCTGCCTGAAGCTCACGCTCTGCATTAGTCAGACCTGCATCAATGGAGACGTTTTTCTCATCTTTATTCTGAAGCTCTTCTTTAGACATGTCCGCCTCCTTAGCTCATCTTAATTCGTGGATCAAGAGCAGCAGCAAAGAGGTCAGCCAGAAGAGCGCCAACAAGAGTCATTGCGCCAGAGAATGCTGCAACTGCAACTGCACCGTGAATATTGTTGTTGTTAATACAGTTAATGAAGTACTCACCAAGACCGTGAATTGCAAAGACCTTCTCGGTCATAACAGCACCGGTGAAGATACCTGCAAGAGAGAAAGCAACTGAAACAGCAGTTGGAATCAAAGAGACGCGAAGAGCGTGCTTACGAATTGCCTTCTTACGAGTAAGTCCCTTTGCGCGTGCAGTACGAACGTAGTCTGCGTGCATCTCGTCAAGCAGGTACGTACGCTGAGAGAGGTGGTAACCAACGGAGCTTACGATAGTAAGAACAATGGTTGGAAGAATAATGTGCTGGAGGAAGTCAATGAGCCACGTGAAGAAGTTTCCGGTATCTCCACTAGAAAGATCGGTTACGTAGAAAATACGAGTACCGGCACGTGCGTTAATCTCAATTGCCGCAAAAACAATCAAGATTGCCATAACAACAGTTGGAATAACCAGAAGAATCGAAGCAACACCACTTAAGAAGCGGTCCTGCCACTGATACTGACGCTGAGCGGTATAAACACCCAAGCTGACGCCAATAACGACAGACAAAATAGTTGCTGGGGTCATAAGCTCAATAGAAGCCATGAACTTTGAGCTCATCTCTCGGTTAACGTTATCGCCGGTTGGGGTCATACCAAAGTCAAACTTGGTAAGCAGATTGGTAATCCAGACCTGATAACGCTCAATAACTGGAGTCTTATCATTTAGATTAGTCCTATACAGGTTTTCCTCAATAGACTCCTGTGGAGGACGTGGAGTACGCTGCTCAAAGTTGGAGCGTGGATTCATAAACGATGATGCGAGGAAGAATGTGAGCGAAGTTGCGACAAAAATCATCACAATGTAGCTCAAAATCCTCTTTGTAACGTACCAAACAAACCGTGCCATTGACTCTCCTCACCGCCTTGCGCTTATCCACCTGATAAGCGAGGTTTTCTCGGTATGGCAACCTAGCATTCCTACAACAAACATACTGTGAATACACAGCAAAGAGTAATTTTACCATGGATAAGTTGCCTAACCCAAAAAATATCTCTTAGATAAGCAAGATTATGCATACCAATCCCAGTAAAACGTATCCACATATAATGACTGTTTGACTCCAGCGTACAGGTCACAATCAAATTTGTTTACATATGAGAAACGTTATTGAAAATTCTGTTAAGAAGTAACAGAAAACTGCTATCTGTTGCGTCCAACCTTTTTGCCGGCGTTTCCATCAGCAAGTTTTTCTGCGCCCCGCAAGACGCGCATAAAAAATGCCGAGAAACCCGGGTTTCTCGGCAGATGATTCAAAGGTAAAAGGAGCTGTTTAGCCAATAGCGCCAACAGGGAATGTGAGAGCCATCACAATCGCGCAAACCAGGAAGATGGTTGTAGTGATGATGGTAAGGCGATCAAGGTTCTTCTCCATAATGCCTGAACCAGCGCTTGCGTTATACATAGAAGAAGCAATCATGTCAGAAACGCCAGTGCCCTTTCCGGAGTGTGCCAGAACAAGCAGCACCGTCAAAATGCCAGAAAGAACAAACAGCACTAAAAGAATTGTATTCAGAACGCCCACGAGGTTCCCCCTCTTGCTGGCGAGAAGATCCAGCCCTAGTTATTTTTACGTACAAGAGAAAAGAATAGCACACGCCACTCCCCTTTGGGAATGACGTGTGCCAAGTTGCAAAACAAACAAGAACTTAACAAATGTGCCAAGTGCCTCACCGTTGGTAAGGAGATTTGCCACAGTTTAGTTCATTGCGCTCTTTACCATTGCAACAAAGGAATCAGCCTTGAGAGATGCGCCACCAACAAGTGCGCCGTCAACGTCCTCTTTCTCGAGGAAGCCGCCAACGTTCTCTGGCTTTGCAGAGCCACCGTAAAGAATACGGATGCCATCTGCAATTTCTGCGCCAAAGATCTCTACCAGGGTCTTGCGGATTGCGCCGCAGACTTCCTGTGCGTCATCAGCAGTTGCAGTCATACCAGTACCGATTGCCCAGATTGGCTCATAAGCAATAACGTACTTGGAAGGATCGGTAATCTCTAGATCCTTAGTATCTGCCTTAATCTGGTCAACAACAAACTGAACGTGAGTACCAGCGTTGCGAACCTCAAGAGACTCACCGCAGCAAGAAATAGGAACGATGTCATGAGCCATCAGTGCCTTTGCCTTGCGGTTAATGTCCTCGTCAGTCTCACCAAAGTAGCCACGACGCTCAGAGTGACCAATGATGCAGTAAGTTGCACCAACAGAAGTCAGCATTGCTGGAGAGGTCTCACCAGTAAAGGCGCCGGACTCCTCCCAGTACACATTCTGTGCAGAAAGAGCAACAGAAGAGTTTGCCTGAGTAAGAACCTCAGAAACACCCTTAAGGTCTACAAGAGGTGGAGCAATAACAACATCAACGTTTCCGGTACCGGAAGCAAGCTGATCAACAATTCCCTGAGCAAGCTCAACGCCCTCAGCGAAAGTCTCATTCATCTTCCAGTTACCTGCAATCATACGATTACGCATCGAGAAGCGCCTCCACTCCTGGAAGAGCCTTACCCTCAACGAGCTCCATGGAAGCACCGCCACCAGTGGAAATCCAGCTCATCTTGTCAGCAAGGTGGAACTTGTTAACTGCTGCAACGGAATCGCCGCCGCCGATGATAGAGGTGCAATCAGCATCTGCAACAGCACGAGCAACAGCCTCGGTGCCCTTTGCAAACTGGTCAAACTCAAAGACGCCCATAGGACCATTCCAGAAGACGGTCTTTGCGCCCTTGATAGCCTCAGAGTAAAGCTCAACGGTCTTAGGACCAATGTCCATACCCATGCGGTCTGCAGGAATCTGATCGGAAGGAACTACCTCACCAACAGCGTCCTCACCAAAGTGATCGGTAACAACGTTGTCAACAGGAAGCAGAATCTTAACGCCCTTCTCCTCTGCCTTCTTGAGCATCTCACCTGCGCGCTCAATCCAGTCTGGCTCCTGAAGAGAAGTACCAACGGTATAACCCTTTGCCAGGAAGAAGGTGTAAGCCATACCGCCACCAATGATGAGGGTATCAGCGGAGTCGATAAGGTGATCAAGAACACCAATCTTAGAAGAAACCTTGGAGCCACCAACAATAGCTACAAGTGGGCGCTCTGGGTTAGAGAAGATAGAGGTAAGAGTGTCAACCTCTTTCTCAAGCAGGAAGCCAGCGTATGCAGGAAGGTAAGCTGCTGGTCCAACAACAGAACCCTGAGCACGGTGAGCGGTACCAAATGCATCAAGAACAAAGATGTCACCATAAGATGCAAGAGTCTTTGCAATCTCTGGATCATTCTTCTTCTCACGCTTGTCAAAACGGACGTTCTCAAGAACAAGAACCTCGCCATCCTTGAGTGCGTCTACAGCCTCACGGGCCTTCTCGCCATAGGTGTCCTCAACAAACTTAACCTCGCGGCCAAGAAGCTCAGCAAGCTTCTCTGCAGCTGGACGCAGGGAAAGCTCTGGCTGGAAGCCGGTGCCATCTGGACGGCCAAGGTGGCTCATCAGGATAACCTTTGCGTTGTGATCGAGAAGATACTGAATGGTTGGAAGTGCAGCACGAACGCGGGTGTCGTCAGTAACAACGCCGTCCTTCAGAGGCACGTTGAAGTCAACGCGCATAAGTACGCGCTTACCATCAACATCTGCATCGCGGACAGTCTTCTTTGTAAAAGCCATGTCACTCCTTTAAATACGTTTCCAACAAAAGAAGGCGCGATCGCGGCAGATGCTGCGACCGCGCCTAAGGCGTCTATGTAACTAGAACTTAAGCAACGAACTTCTCGAAGTACTTGATGGTGCGGACCATCTGAGAAGTGTAGGAGTTCTCGTTGTCGTACCAAGAGGTGACCTGAACAAGAGTGGTGCCATCGCCAAGGTCAGAGCACATGGTCTGAGTTGCGTCGAAGATGGAGCCGTGGGTCTCGCCGACGATGTCGCGGGAAACAATGTCATCCTCGTTGTAACCAAAGGTCTCTGGGATGGTCTCTGCATATGCCTTCATTGCAGCGTTGACCTCGTCAACGGTGACCTTCTTGTCAACAACAGCATAGAGGTTGGTGAGGGAGCCAGTTGGCGTAGGAACGCGCTGAGCAGCACCAATGAGCTTGCCGTTGAGCTCAGGAAGAACAAGGCCGATAGCCTTAGCAGCACCAGTGGAGTTAGGAACGATGTTCTCTGCACCAGCACGGGAACGACGGAAGTTACCCTTGCGCTGTGGGCCGTCGAGGATCATCTGGTCACCAGTGTATGCGTGAATGGTGGTCATGATACCAGACTTGATAGTTGCGAAGTCGTTGAGACCCTTTGCCATTGGAGCAAGGCAGTTAGTGGTGCAGGAAGCTGCGGAGATGATGTTGTCATCTGCAGTGAGGGTCTCGTGGTTAACGTTGAAGACGATGGTTGGGAGATCATTGCCTGCAGGAGCAGAAATGACAACCTTCTTAGCACCAGCGTTGATGTGAGCCTGTGCCTTGTCCTTAGAAGTGTAGAAACCGGTGCACTCAAGAACAACGTCAACGTTAAGATCGCCCCAAGGCAGGTTGTTAGCGTCTGCCTCCTTGTAAATAACAATCTCGTGACCGTCAACGATGATGGAGTGGTCAGTTGCCTCTACCTTGTGATCGCGGGAATAGTTGCCCTGAGTAGAGTCATACTTCAGAAGATATGCAAGCATCTCTGGAGAAGTAAGGTCGTTGATTGCAACAATCTCGGAACCTTCGTGACCAAACATCTGCCTAAATGCAAGGCGACCAATGCGGCCAAAACCGTTAATAGCAACCTTTACTGCCATACGTAATGCTCCTTTCGGTGACCCAGAGCCATTCTCCGGATTCATTAACATTTAAACCGTACACCGAGTATTTTACCGCACTCACCGATAACTTATGCATCTTTTTCTAAATCCTGAACGATTTTTTCCAAACGAAGCAATCGGTGATACATAGCGGACTTGGATACGGGTGGTACAAACGACTCCCCCAGCGCTGATAATGACAGCTCAGGGTTATCTTTTCGTGCAAGACAAAAATCTCTAACCGCTGGCGGCAGAGCTCTGAGTCCAACGAGTTTCTCGGCCTTTTCTATGAGCGCCAACTGGTCTGCCGCTGCATTTGAAGAGCGTGTTTGATTTGCCATCTCTGCGTTAACAACTCGGTTGACGTTGTTGCGATAATGCTTTTGCACGCGCGTAAACGCGATAGCGCGCGCCATGGTGGGCGCACCAATCTCTCGCAAAAACTTGATGATGTCGTCAGAGCTCTTAAGGTAGACGGCATAAATTTCTCTAGTACGCATGAGCGCGTTGGTATGGCGATTACGATGGTTAAGGCGCGCCTTAACGCCAATGGATCCCATGAGTTTTACCAGCTCAGTGGCAAATCTTTCTCCCGAGACAGCAATCTCTAAGTGAAAATCTTTTAAGGGATCAGCCAAAAATCCGCCCGCCATAAACGCTCCGCGCAAAAAAGCACGCTGCGCTTGCTTGGTACGGATAACACTCTTTGGAATGCCACTTACCAGGCCTTCTCCCGGTATGTAAATGCCGAGAGCAGAAAGAGCTTCTGCAAGCGAATCCTGATTAGAAATCTCAAGCAAATAGTTGCGTTTCTTATGCATGATAGAGCGGCGGTACTCAACGGAAGTACCCAGATCAAACAAACGGCGAGAAGAACTAATAACGGTACGGGCAACCGTACCAGTCTCGGTAACAATGCGAACGGCAAACTTACCAGGGCCGTGCATTGACAACGTTCCAGAAACACGAATAAGAGCGGATAGCTGGGCTAATTCACAGTCCGTCTGAAGTTCTGGTACGCTGACCAGCTCATTTTTTACTAGGGCGGTATAGGACATGGCAGACTAACTTCTACTCAGCCTGCTGAGACTTCTTTTTGGCCGCGTCAAGATCGCGATGGAAAAGCGTTACGCGATATCCCTGGCTGGTAAGATGCTCTGCGGTAGCACGGGCGATTGCAACACTTCTATGCTGGCCACCCGTGCAACCTACCGCAATAGAAAGCAAACTCTTGCCCTCCTGCACATAGCCAGGCATTACTACATCAAGCAACTCAAACCAAGACTTAAGGAATTTCTTGGTAGTGCCATGCGTAAGGACAAACTGAGCTACGGGCTCATCAAGACCGGTAAGTGGTCTGAGCTCTGGATCATAGTAAGGATTGGGCAGGAAGCGCACGTCAATCATAAGGTCAGCCTCAACAGGCAAACCATTTTTGAAGCCAAAGGAAAACACGCTGACATCCATGAGCTGTTGTTCAGCAAGCTCTGAAAATGCACGACGAAGACGGCTTTTAAGCGTATTAGTACGCATGGACGAGGTGTCTAGGACAACATCTGCCAGCGCTTTTATGTCTTGAAGCTGTGTGCGCTCCCTAGAGATTGCAGATGAGAGATTTTCTCCCTCCTGCGCCAAAGGATGACGACGGCGATTCTCGCTATAGCGACGCATGAGCACTTCGTCTGAGGAGTCCAGATAGACAATCTTGTAGGTGAGCTCGTGATCTGCAAGAGACTTCAGCGCTTCAGAAATGTCATCAAAAAGACCTTGCGAGCGCAAATCGCAGGTAACGGCCAAGTGACGGCCAACACCTGTGTTAATGCCCACAAGGTTAGAAAGCTGCAAAATAAGAGCTGGTGGCAGGTTATCAATGCAGAAATAACCCATATCCTCAAACACATGAAGCGCCTGCGTACGACCCGATCCAGACATACCCGTAATAATGACAATGTCGGGAATAACTGAAGATGTAGGATCGTTTTTCTTCACAGGCGCTCCTTAAATACGTGACGAGAAAACCTTACCGCTCCAAGCGTTAATCCTCAAGTGCTGCAGCAAACCAAGAGGTAATTGAAGTTGGATGTGTAATGGCTGTACCTGAAACAACTGCCCAAGCGCCTGCATCCAGAGCATCTTTTGCGTCTTGTGGTGTATGGACGTGACCCTCGCAAATAATGGCGATACCTGGGAATTCAGTAGTTGCCTGCTGAAGAAGGGCAATATCAGGGCCATCATCGAGCGTTGTATCAATAGCGGCCTTGTTGTGAGAAAGTGTAGTTGAAACAAGGTCACAACCAGCAGCAACAGCACGACGGATATCATCCATAGTCATGCAGTCAGCCATAATCAGCACGTCAGACTCTGCACGGAGCGCCGCAACGGTCTCTTCAAAGGTTCTACCATCTGGCCTTGGGCGGTCTGTTGCATCCAAAGCAACAACGTCTGCACCTGCGTGAATACAAGCACGTGCATGGCGAAGTGTAGGAGTAATGTAGACGCCTTCATGACCCTCTTTCCAGAGGCCAATAACAGGAATTTCAACCCTACCCTTAATGGCAGAGATGTCAGACAAACCCTGGCACCTAATAGCTGCAGCACCGCCAAGCTCACAAGCGCGTGCAATCTGAGCCATGGTCTCTGGATGCCTCATAGGCTCACCAGGATACGCCTGGACGCTAACGATGAGTTTTCCTTTAAGTGACTCAACAAGCTCTGAGTGTGCCACGGTATTCTCCTTACCAGAATGTACGTACGTTAAAGGTATGTGTCTTTGCGGCGTGCTGGATCAGCAAGCAATTTGCCTGCTGGCACACTTCTTGCCTAAAGACGTGTCTCTAAATAGCCAGGTAGAACAAGGTTTTCTGCAGCTCCAATAAGAGGGGCTTCTCCACCAAGGGTACCCTTCACAATAGGTGTTGCCTGAACAGGAGGCATGGCCTGCAACTTAAAAGCAGCCTCAAGTGCCTCGTGCCAGTACTTACCGCACTCTGCAACGGAGCCAGACAGAATGATGACAGAAGGGTCAAGCATGTTGCACATGCTGCCCAGGACCTCACCAAGTGCGCGGCCTGAGCGCTCCTCTGCAGCCTGAGCGATCTTCTCGCCAGCAAGAGCCCTGCGGTCAATCTCTGCGCCATCAAGAGCGGAACCGTCTTCAAGCGTATCGGAGCCGCCAAGACGGACATACTCGCGAATAATGCCAGGACCTGCAGAAACAGGCTCAAGGTGAGAAGTTCCGCCACAAGGGCAATCAACGCCTGCAGCGGCTGGAGTTGCAACGTGACCAATGTGACCAGCCTCGTCGTGAGCACCCAGCATCAAAATGCCGTGGTTCACAAAGGCACCACCAATGCCCGTGCCAACTGCTACGGTTAAAACGCTATCTTTACCGTGGCCAGCACCGTGACGAGCCTCGCCCAGGGCATGGGCGTGAACGTCATTGAGAACGCTGCACGGAAGGCCAAACTCGCTGGTAACTGCTGAGCCAAGAGCGGTTCCGCCCCAGCCTGGCATAAGCTCGTTTGCGTAGGTGATGTCTCCGGTGCGAGGGTCAACAACACCAGCAGAAGAAATACCCACGCCAGAGATGGTAAGGCCCAGCTCTTCTGCGCGAGCAAGAGCCTCTCTAATTGCCTGCAGAACGGTGGCAAGAACCTGCTTGCCACCCTCTTTTGCATTGGTAGGAGCCTTCTTTACGGACTGAACGTTTGGGGCGTCGGTGCCGTTAAGAGTGACTATGCCACAGGCGATTTTTGTGCCGCCAATATCAACGGCGCAAACATGTGTTGGAGAAACAAACTTAGAGTCCATGGTGTCCCCTCTTGTTTAGAGAAGGCCGTTTGCAACAAGAACCTGCTTGATTGCCTCACGGTTCTGGCCATCAAGTGGCTTAACAGGACGAGGCATCTGGTCAGAATCAAAGATACCCATGAGGTTAAGTGCGCACTTGAATGCACCAACGCCAGCGCCATAGCCCTGAACGCCTGAAGTGACATCAAAGATGTGGGAGATCTCGTTAAGTCGGTCCTGCTCACGCTTGACCTCTGCCCAGTTACCTTCCTGAGCTGCCTTCCACATGCGGACGTAGCCCTCTGGCTCAACATTAGCAAGACCAGGAACAGAACCGTCTGCACCAGAAAGAAGAGCGCCGTCAACAACAATCTCGTGACCAGTCAGCAGAGTCAGAGGGTGACCGTTCTTCTCGTTCTCCTGAACAAGATACCTGAAGGAAACGTCATCGCCAGAAGAGTCTTTAACGCCTGCAAGAACGCCCTCTGCACCCAGGCGAGCAAGCATCTTCCAAGGAAGCTTAGTGTGAACGCAGACAGGAATATCGTATGCAAACAGAGGTGCGTCCAGCTCCTGGTGAAGGATGCGGAAATGCTCCTCAATATCAGCTGGGCCACCAAGTGCGTAGAAAGGAGCGGTTGCTACAAGAGCATCTGCACCCAGTGCGAGGGCGCGACGACCATGCTCCAGGACGCGCTCGGTCTCGGTATCAATGATGCCCACAAGGACCGGAACGCGGTGGTCAACAATGCGGACAGCCTCGCGAACAATCTGATCACGACGCTCATCAGTTGCAAAGACAACCTCGCCAGAAGAGCCGAGGAAGAATAAGCCGTCTACGCCAGCCTCAATGAGGCGATTAATGGAGCGCTCAAACGACACAACATCAAGCTGATGGTCTGGGGTATCTGGGGTTACAACTGGTGGAACAACACCGCTAAATGGTACGTTACTGGACATGCTTTATCCTTTCACACGTTGGAAAATCCAACTGGTTTCATACAACAATGTACTGAAGAAGCCGACCAAAGCATTGATCAAAAGCAACTTCAAAGAACCTACGTAATTATAGTCCGCTTAGTTATGACAAAGCCCTGATATAACCTCGCAGAGATAGTTGATTTGCTCGTTCTCAAATTGATTGATGCGCTCGTGCCCAAACTTGGGATACACACGCATCTCTTTCTGCCCCGGCAGGCGATTGTACAGCGCAAACGTTCCCTCAGTTGGCGCGCTCTGGTCCAGCAGGGCCGTGCCAATAAGCGCAGGTACACGCACAAGCTCGGCCGCGCACGCACTGTCGAGAAAACCGACCGCGTCGATAGCTGCATCTGACTGCGGGGTGTCTCCGCACCCGACATGTGCGCGCAGGGTTGTTGCGTTGTCGGCAAAGAACGGGTTCAGCGCCATGGTAGCGCTCACTTCCTTGGGCAGAAGTGCCGCCGCAAACAAAGCCTGCGAGCCGCCTAGACCTTCTCCCCAGGTGACGGTTGTGCGTCCCAGGAAGCGCGAGGCAACCGAGGCAGCTACCAGCGCGTCATCGATGAGCTGCTTGAGCGTAGAGGATGCAGCGTCATCTGGGTTGATGAGCGCGTGGGCAAGCTCCTTTGCGGTAAGCGCTCCCCTCCAAGCGTCTTTGAGCTGGGGTTCGCATGGACGAGCCTCCAGAGCCACGACAGGCAGACCAAGCGCCGAGAAGCGCAATAGATGCAGCCAGCTGCGCACTCCCCGACCAAGATCGGAGAAGAGCACCACCGCTGGTAGCTCTGCCGCCAACGAACTCGCTGGGAGAACGACGCGAGCACTCAGCTGCGTCTGGTCAGTTGAGGTGAATGTGATGCGCTTAAACGTTGCCGCCTGGGTAGCGGACGGGAGCTCAACCACACTCTCTACGTGCGCATTTTGTGCAAACGCTACAGACGTCTCCCAAAATGATTCAAAGTTTGATGGTCTAAGCCACGCACCGCGATAAGAACGGGCATCTTCAAGCCTTTGTGTTAAACCCCTCATGCTTTCACCTCGCCTTCTGCTTGAGCAGGAAATGACGAGTCCAACTCTTCAAGAGCTTGCTCTCCCTTGTCTGAGCAGAAGAAATCAATGATCTTATCGTCAAAATCGCCAATCTCTTCATGCGCATATCCGGGATAAAGAAGATGTCTCTTTGGGCAGGTCAAGGCATTGTAAGCCGCAAACTGAGCCTCGGGAGGAACTACTGGATCATCAAGTCCGGTGCCAAAAAGCACAGGACAGGTAACCAGACGCGCAAAATTAGCTGAATCAATATAGGCAAGCTTTGCAAAGACCTCATCAACGCGAGAGCCGTCTGCATCAAACCAGCGGGAATAATAGCGGATTCCCTCGTAGGCAACCTCATCAGCATTAAGCTCCCATACGCACCTAAAATCGGTAAGGAAGGGATAAAGAATTGCTGCTCTATTGATAAAGTCTGGATTAAGTGCGCAGGTAGCAAGACCGATGCCACCACCCTGCGACGCGCCGTTTACAAAAACTCGACTTGTATCAATGCCTTCAAGCTGTCGAACAATTCTGCAGAGCAAGCGAATGTTCTGATACAGGTGCACAAAGTAAAGATCCTCTGCTGGTCCGTCCAGTCCAAGCACCAAATGACCAGAAACGGTAGTGCTCTTATATGAGCTTCCGTCCAAACTGCGGCCACCCTGCCCAGGATTATCAAACGCAATCAGTGAGCAACCCAAGCCTAGAAATGAGCTCTGCTCAAACCAACTGCGAGAAGCCCCTGGATAACCGTGGAACTGTAGAACAAGCGGAGTTTGTACGCCCGAGGCAGTCTGTGGACGCAGATACTTTGCGTAAACTTCCGCGCCATCAATTCCCACAAACGTCAAATCAAAAAAGTGAGCTGAAGCAGATGACGTGACTTCTGTTGAAGGTACAATCTGCCAGTTGAGAGGAGCGTTATCCGCTTCCTCCATACGTGCCTTCCAAAACGCCTCAAAATCTGAAGGATAAGGCGTCAAAGCATGAGCTGCCTTCAATTCTGCAAGCTCAAGCGTTTCTTGGTGCATTGATCCACCTAACAAGCTAAAAGAGCGCAGCCTAAGCTGCGCTCTGGTCAAACAAAAACGTAAGCGCTACTCACCCAGTTTAGGATGAAGCAAAGATGGCGCAGCACCCAAAAGCGTCTTAGTGTAAGGATCTGTTGGATGCTCAAAGACCTGCTTCGCAGGACCATCTTCCATAATCTGGCCGTGATTCATAACAATAATGCGGTCAGAAACATAGCGGACAGTCTGAATATCGTGCGAAATAAAAATCATCGAGAGACCCAGCTCAGATTTGAGGTCAGTGAGTAGGTTCAAGATCTGTGCACGAACAGAAACGTCCAGTGCGGAGGTAGGCTCGTCAGCAATGATTGCCGATGGATTCAGAGAAAGCGCACGTGCAATTGCAACACGCTGACGCTGACCACCAGAGAGCTGACCAGGAAGGGCGCGAAGTGCGGAATGCGGAAGTCCTACAAGACCGACAAGCTCATTAATACGGGCTTCTCGCTCCTGCTCTGTTCCTACCTTATGTACCAGCAGTGGATCCATGAGCTGATCTTTAACAATCATACGAGGGTTAAGAGCAGTTGCTGGGTCCTGGAAGACAACGGAGACAACGCGGCCAATCTGCTTCCTGAGCTCTGGAGTACGCTTGGTAACATCCATTCCCTTGAAGTACACATGACCAGACGTTGGAGACTGAAGACCACACATGACATTTGCGGTAGTAGACTTTCCGCAGCCAGACTCACCAACAATACCAATGGTCTCGCCAGGCATAAGCTTGAGAGAAACATTCTGTACTGCGTGGACCTTATTAGGCTTAAAGACTGAGCCCGTACGCGTCTTAAACGTAACCGAAATATCATCGAGGAAGATAATTGGCTGCTCTTCAGTTGTTGTAGCCATTTACCTCACCTCCTTTTGAGAACGCTCAAGGTAAGGCACAAGACCATGCTCCTTCAGATACTCATCAGGCAGCTCGGAGAAACGATGGTGCTTACCAGGAATCTCCTTAATAACAGGATGTACCTCAAGACCCAAGTCTGGGTGGCTTGAACGAGGAGCAAACCTATCGCCTGTTGGGAAGTCCTCTGGAGAAGGAACAGAACCTGGTACCTGGTGAAGCCTGGTACCGTCCTGTGCGCCTTCCTCAATGGAAAGAACAGAGCCGAGAAGACCGCGGGTGTACTCGTGAACAGGATTGGTCAGAAGCTCAGTAGTAGCTGCCTGCTCAATAACCTGGCCGGCGTACATAACGGTAATCTCAGAAGCAACCTCTGCAACAAGTGCAAGGTCGTGGCTTACAAAGATCATTGCGAAGCCAAGGCGACGCTGGAGGTCATTCAAGAGCTTGATGACCTGCTTTTGAACAGTAACGTCCAAAGCGGTTGTTGGCTCGTCGCAGATAACCAGTGAAGGATCGCGGGTAAGAGCCATAGCAATCAGAACACGCTGACGCTGACCACCAGAAAGCTCGTGTGGATAGGACTCAAGCGTACGCTTTGGATCCAGGCCTACAAGCTCCAGAAGCTCCTCTGCAGAACGGGTGCCTCCCCTGCTAGTTAGCTGCTTCATCTGAGAAGAGATAAGCATGGAAGGGTTCAAGGAGGACAGAGCGTCCTGGTACACCATTGCAAGCTCGTGTCCAAGCAGCTTACGGTGCTCTTCTTTGGAGAGCTTCAAGAGGTCTTGGTCTTTGTAGAGGACCTCACCAGTAATGGTCTCTTTTGGATCAGTTAGACCCATGATGACCTTGGTGGTAATAGACTTGCCGCAGCCAGACTCGCCAACCAGTGCCATGCACTGACCAGGACGAACATCAAAGCTTACGTGGTCAACAACCTTAACGTCTCCGTGAGATTCAAAGCTGATGCAAAGATCTTTAACGCTAAGCAGTGGCTTTACATCAAAGTCAGGCTTGCGCCTATCAGTTCTGGACAGCTCAACTTCTTTAAGTGCGTTGAGCCTGCGCTCCAGGGACTCTGCCTGCTCTGCATACGCACGAACTGGATCAGATGCCAAGATGTCATCTGCACGCCTGGAGTCAGAGTTCTCTGTATCAACAGGAGCGCCAGGTGCTGCTGCCATAGCGTCAGTAAGACCCTCGGAGAGGATATTCAGTGCCAGACAGGTCATCATGATAGCCAGGCCTGGGAAGAATGCCTGCCACCAACGGCCAGCAAGAACGCCAGCACGAGCATCAGCCAGGATGTTACCCCATGTAGGAGTTGGCTCTGCAATGCCTGCGCCAATGAAGGTCAGGGATGCCTCAAAGATGATTGCGTCTGCAACAAGCGTAACGGTAAAGACCATGATGGGAGCAATGCAGTTACGAAGAACATGCTTCCACAGAATCCATGGTGCACGAGCACCAGAAACAATGGTTGCCCTTACATAATCCTCGCCGTACTCGCTTACGATATTTGCGCGAACAATGCGAGCAATCTGTGGCGTGTACATAAAGCCAATGGCAAAGATGATTGAAGGAACGCTGTTACCCAGAATGGAAACAAAGACTGCTGCAAGTGCAATGCCTGGGAACGACATGATGATGTCGAGCACACGCATGATGACCTCAGAGACAGCCTTTCTAGAAACAGCTGCAATTGCACCAATAATTGAGCCACACAGCAGTGCCATACCCGTAGCGCCAAAACCAATGACCAGTGAATACTGACCACCATGGAGCATACGAGAAAGAATGTCACGGCCCTTATCGTCAGTACCAAAAATGAATCCATTACCTGGAGCCTGACGAGCGTTGAAAATCTCAAGTGGGTTATGTGGAGCAATAAAGTTTGCAAAGACAGAAGCAAGAACAACAAAGACAAGAATGACAAGAGCAATCTTGGAAGCTGTCTTCATCTTCTTAAAGCCACCAAAGGTTGAACCCTTTGCTGCAGCTTCTTCGAGCTTCTCGACTTGTTTTTTTCTAATTTGTACCATCGCACTACACCGTCCTAATGCGTGGGTTAATCAAGATGTACAACATATCAACAACAATGTTGATGATGATGAAGGACAGTGCAACGACAACAACAACGCCCTGAACAAGCATTGCCTCGTTACCCTTGATGCCCTCGAGAATAGCGGTACCCATGCCAGGAAGGTTAAAAATAACCTCAATAACAACGGCGCCACCCATGAGGTAACCAATCTTGAGGCCAAGTGTGGTTACAGGGGTAATAAGAGCGTTGCGCAGTACGTTTCTTGCGATAACGATTCTCTCTGGAATACCAGCGCCGCGAGCAGTACGGACGTAGTCCTTATCCAACTCCTCGACCATTGCGGTACGAACAATACGGGTCATCTGACCAGACATTGGAACCGCAAGTGCAAATGCCGGCATAATCATACGGGCAAGGTAGCCGCCAAGATTTACCGTAGGATCTGGCAGTGCTCCAGAAGCAGGCAAAAGCTTGAGTGTAGACGCAAAGACCAGAATCAGAAGAACTGCCAACCAGAATGATGGCGTTGCAAGACCGGCAATTGAGAATACGCGGATGATTTGATCGGGCCATTGGTCTCTATAGAGAGCTGCAATGACGCCTAACGTAAACGAAACTATTGCACCAATAAAGAGACCCATAAAGGTCAACTGCATAGTTACTGGTAGAGCCTTTGAAATTCTTGCAGCGACTGAATAGTGAGAAGTGCCATAGGTACCCAGGTTTCCATGAGCAACATCACTGATATAACGTACATATCTCACAGGCCATGGATCATCAAGGCCATTCTCAATGTGATACTGCTGGATGGCTTCTTCAGAAGCAGACTCGCCTAAGGCATTGTATGCAGGATCTACATGCGAGAAAGACATTAGGAAGAATACGAGAAAGGTGACGCCTAGAGCCATAATCGGCAGCGCAATAAGACGGCGTCCGATAAGACGTAATAGGTTGTTCACTATCTCCCCCTCTCTCTTTAAAACAAACCGTACAAATAAAATTTGAAGAGACTTTGTGCACCTCAGGACGAAATTTTGCGCACAAGAGCCCGAGCGTTATAGGTAAAACGCTCGGGCCCCAATGTATGAGATGCTAAGCGCGTGATGGCAACAAATTAGCTAGCAGTAACTGTGTTGACATCAATGAAGGACAGACCGGTGGTTCCGATACCCTTGAAGCCCTTGAGAGCAACGCCGTTGCTGTTTGGCTTCTCGCTCCAGGAAGCGGTGAAGGTCTTAGCAAAGAGAACTGGGTACAGAGGTACGTTCTCAGCGATGATATCGAAGCACTCGTTCCAAGTGGACTGCTGATCAGCGCCAGACTGGCCAAGAGCCTTGCTCATGAGCTCGTGAAGCTTATTCCACTCAGCAGACTCCTTCCATGGGCAACGCTTGGTCATCCAGACATTATCGCCATACCACCAGTTGAGCAGCAGGTCGACGTCTGCACCGAAGCAGGAAGGATCGCCAGGGGCAAGCAGGATGTCCCAAGAGCCGTCAGCTGCGTCAATTGCAGCATAGGTTGCTGGAGAAGTATCGGAAACGATGCTTACGTTAAAGCCAAGTGCGTCGAGGTCGTTCTTGACCTGAGTTGCCATGGACTTAACCTGCTCGTTATCGGTGGTGCGAAGAACAACATCACCAGGAGTGATACCAGACTCAGAAATGAGCTTCTTAGCCTTATCAACATCGTGTGCATAGACAGTGGATGCCTTGTGATAGTTAGCAAAGGAAGAAGGAAGGTAGCTGGTGGCAACCTCAGCCTGACCAGAGAATGCGTTTGCAAGCATCTTGTCTGTATCAAGTGCATAGAGGCATGCCTGGCGAACCTTAACGTTGTCCCAAGGAGCCTTGCCAAGGTTGAACATTGCAAAACGGACACCAAAACCCTGAACAGCGTCAACAGTGCAGCCTGCGCCCTTGAGCTGTTCTACAGCATCTGCAGGAACCATTTCCATAGCAAGGGTGGTTCCGTCCTGCTGAGCGGTCAGACGAGCAGTTGGATCCTTAAGGACGTCATAGTGGAGCTTATCGTCCTTAGCAGGAGTTGCACCGTTGTAGTTTTTGTTAGGAACAAGGTCAAGAGTGTTGTCAGAGATGGACTCAAACTGCCATGGACCAGAACCAACTGGCTGCTTCTTCATCTCATCCTGAGAGCTGCTTGCTGGAACAACGCGAACAATGGACAGACGCTCCTTGAGGAGGGAGAAGTTAGCAATAGTGGTCTTAACGGTGACAGTCTTGTCATCCTTCTTCTCTACGGAAGCAATTGGAGCAAGCATTGGAACGTAAACGCTACCCTTTGCAGAAGAACGGTTGAAGGACTCAACAACGTCATCTGCCTTTACCTCGTTACCATCAGAGAACTTTGCGCCGTCACGGATGGTAATCTCAAAGGTGTTATCGTCTACCTTCTTAGGATCAGCAGTAGCAAGCTCATTGAATGTTGAGTAGTCATGGAAGTTAAGACCGTAGAGGCCCTCAACTACCTGCCAGTTAACACCAAGAGCAAGTGCTGATGAAGTAGTAGATGGATCATAGTTCTGGGTTGAATAAGCGGTACCAGCAGTAATTGTGCCGCCGCCTTCCTTTCCAGATGGAGCTTCAGCTGCCTTCTGCTGTCCGCCACCGCAAGCGGTGAGGCCAAGGCCAGCTGCTACAGTTGCTCCGCCAAGGAAGCCGCGACGCGAAAGTGGACGGTTAATAAACTCGCTCATTTCTGCCTCTTTCTAAAAACTCTCCTTGCCACAACGTGGCACCAATGCCACTTGTGTGGCTTACATCTACATAACTATATGAAGAAAAGATATTTGTTCTGAAGACAGTTCGCCCAACGGTATTAATTTCTCGCTCATTGGCTGCTCAAAATATGAAAACGTGTTTTGTTGTATTATTTACTGCATATAAATCTTAATAGCAGCTAAGAAGGCCCGCAGTTAGCGGGCTTTACTATTATTTTACCTTGTATAATATATAAATTATTTAACTAACTACATAAATAGTAATCATTGTCAACTACCGTTTACCGATGATTTACTACCGTTTGCCTTTAGAAATTACGGATATGTTGTGAAGATTAAACAAGAGTCAGTCCAAAATGAACTGACTCTTGTCTTAGAACAGCAAAAACTCCGCAAAATTACTTAACTAAATCTACAACACGCTCAGGGTTCGCCATAAAATCTAGATGTTCTTCCCCTAAATGAGATTCGATTATCTCTGATACTTGTTCGTCATTTTTTTCAATGTCAAAATTTCCATCTGCTGGGCTATAACTTCCTAAATAACCATCAGCTAGATACGGTGGCGGCCATCCACTTAACCCTAAGCCACAAAAACTTCTAACTAGACATCTATAATTTCTATTATGCATTTCTTGTAACAGCCCAGCGTTCCTTGTTTGAATCCACATTTTTGGAGTTCCAACATAAGACCCAATGGCGAATAGCCCCAAATCTTGCTCAACAGTACCAACAACCGTTTCTTGAGAGCTTATTACCCAATATAAATCTACATTCAACATAAGTAGGTTAGCTTGACTGACTCCTAAAAATGGCCCAGAGATAGTAGCGGTCTCTAAATCAATATTTTCTGCGGACCCAAAATCAGACTTAAGACCATTTTTCTTATTCTCATATTGTTGCACAACATACTGAGCTGCCTGCTTTTTTAACTCTGGCAGTCTCATAGTATTCAGCTTAAAAAACCAGTTGTTAATCAGTAAGCCACAAATAACAAGAACTACCAATAATGACAGACCTTTTATAAACCTTTTTCTACGCTGCATCATCTGTCACCTCACTAGAACTGCTTGTCGCAATTGACATACGAGTAATGACTAGGTTGCTCTAATGATATTCCGTACGAGTATGCTTTAGCAGTTCATCTGTCGGCCAATGGCTATATTTCAGCGATGAATGAAAAAAAATAAGAATGGCATAACAACACTTCATAGCTGCCATTCTTATTACAAATAACTCTATTGTTTGATTTGGTTTTAGAGATTGTGCTTCTTCATCCTTTGCTCAAAGAGCTCGTTGATAATCTTTGACATCTCTTCAACTTGTTGAGCACTAGGTTCATCCTCAAATGCAGCGTAAAGCTCTGGATACTCCCGAGCAATATACTCACAAGACTTACCTGTTGCGTGACCACGAACAAAGAATGGAATACGCTTCATGTATTCTGGATTCACGAGTGCCAAGATCTTCTCGTCTGCTGTTTTACTCATGAGTTCCTCCCCTTGCATCTAACTTCTCATGTACAGTCGTGGAAGATTCTTCCCAAGCTTTGAGTTCTTCATAAATAGTTTCTGCCAAGTTCACAGAAACACCTTTTACCTGAGAGATATCCTCAACACTTGCAGCCTTAAGTCGTTTAAAAGAGCCAAAATGGCGCATAATATCTTTTTTGCGTTTAGGTCCTACACCAGGGATTTCGTCCAGAATAGAGACAGTCATTGCCTTATCTCTAAGCTCACGGTGGAACGTAATTGCAAAACGGTGAGACTCGTCACGGACTTGCTTAATGAGATACAGAGAAGCAGATCCTGTAGGCAACACGATTGGCGTGTCGTCCCAAGGTACAAAGACTTCCTCATCAGACTTAGCAAGGCCGCAGACAGGAATATCCAGCCCCAGCTCATTAAGCTGATTGATTGCGGCGGTCAGCTGAGGTTTGCCTCCATCAACTACCAGCAAATCAGGCCGTGAGCCAAAGCGTTCATCTGCCATACGCTCCGGACTGTACCTTCTGCCCAGGACTTCTGTCATTGAAACAAAGTCGTTAGCTTCATCAAGCTCAGCGCGAATCTTAAAACGGCGATACTGGCTTTTATCAGCCTTTCCATTAGTAAAGACCACCATCGACGCAACGGTAAAGTTACCGTGAAGCGTAGAGATATCAAAGCACTCAATGCGCAGTGGGGGTGCATCAAGAGCAAGTGCGCTTTCCAACTGAAGAAGTGCCTGGTTAGTGCGGTCGTCGGCGTAGCCCGTGCGAATCATGTGGCGCATCAGTGCATGACGAGCGTTAGCAGAAGCCATCTGGAGAAGACGGAACTTCTCGCCACGTTGTGGATGGTGAAGCACACAGTTGTGACCTCGTTTTTGCGTCAGCCACTCGGACAAAACCTCTGCGTCGAGAAGATCAATGGGCAGGTTAACCTCCGCGGGAATGTCAGCGGTTTCGTCGTAGTAGCGCTTTAGGAAGCCCGAAACCAGTTCTTCCTCGGAAACGTCCAAGCCTTTGTCCAGGATAAATTCAACCGAGCGAATGGTGCGACCTTCTCGCACAACAAAAACGCAGGCAGCGGAGATGGTTTCTTCTCGATAAATGCCAATGAGGTCAATGTTTACCGAGGTAGGAAACGTGACTTGCTGGCGGTCATCAAGATCAGAGAGTGAAGTCAGACGGGACTTGAGCCGAGCTGCCTTCTCAAAATCCAGGTCGGCGGCGGCTTCTTGCATCTGGTCTTTGAGCTCAGAAACAATCTCAGAGCGATTTCCGCGGAGGAAGTTCTCTACCTGCCTGACGTTTTTTGCATAGGAAACGGTATCAATGGCGCCCACGCACACACCAGGACCCTTGCCTACGTGGTAGTCAAAACAGGGACGCCCCTTCTTTGCCAGCAGCAGGTTAGCAACGGCTGCGCCGTCAGGGTCTTTTTCTAGCAGACGTTTAGCGCGCTTCCACTCTACGCACGTAGCGGAGCAGATAGGCACTACTTTTCTGAGCGTCTCGATAGTTTGGCGCGCAGCGTAGGAATCAGTGTAGGGACCAAAATAGCGCGTACCCTTCTTGTGCTTCTCGCGCGTGTATTTAATTGCTGGGAAAGTATCAGACTCGGTAATAGCAATGTAGGGATAGCTCTTATCGTCTTTAAAGTCCACGTTGAAGTACGGACGATACTGAGCGATAAGATTGCGCTCCAGCACCAGTGCTTCGTGCTCGTTTTCTACCACAATGTAGTCAAAACTGCGCACGACCTGCATCATCAGTGGAATCTTGGCTCGATCATCTTGAAGTGTAACGTACTGCCTCATGCGAGCACGGAGGTTTTTAGCCTTGCCTACATAGATAACCTTGCCAGAACCGTCTTTCCAGAGATAGCAACCTGGATCAGTGGGAACCTGATCAACCTGTTCCCTAATAGATACCAGGTCATCTGAAGACTCGGAAGAAAATGACGGCGCAAGTCCCGGCGCACCCGAAGGCACATAGCTGGGGTCAAGGTTGTTTTGAGAGCTATCTTTACCGCTTTTTGCGCCGCTTCTGGCCATACTATGACCTTACGCGAGAGACCAGTGAACGGAGCATGGCAGACTCTGGTGATTTAAAGAGAATTGCCAAGCCATAGGTAACCAAAACAGCTGGAATACCTGCAAAGATGCAATACAGCACGCCGTAAAGCGCTCGTCCATCTGGTGCGCCAATAACAGCGCGCAGACCCACCATAATCAGAAGTGCCGCCGCCGATCCTGCAAGGCCAAAAAGAATTGAGCGAACAAATGCGAACACCATGGACTTAAGTCCAATCTGACCAAGGTGCTTACGCAGGCTAATCAACATAATGGTGTCAATGACCACATAGAAGATGGCCGAGGTAGTTGCTACAAACATCATGCCAAAGTGAGAAGTACCCACCAGCAGTACCAAAACCTGCACGACAGATCCGAGTGTTGCCGAAACAGCATAGAGTGTCATGCGACGCATAGCAGAACAGACTTTTTGCAGGTACATACCAATGCCATACAGAGGCAAAGCAAGCGACTGACCAATCAAGAATTGCTGGGTCAACAGCAGCTGATCTTCAGTGAACTTGCTGGCTCCAATAATAGAAACAAGAGGCATCGAGAAGATCATGAGGTACATCATGAACGGTACGGTAAAGAAAAGGATTTGGTTGATACCGTGCTTAAAGTCCTTCTTGAACTGATCCATATTCTCTTTTGCCCAGCTATCGGACAGCTCGGTAAAGAGGGCTGTGGTAATAGGTACCGTCAAAATGGAATATGGCAGCGTATACCAAAGGCGAGCATACGCTGCAATGGAAGCACCAGACGCGGAAACGCTGAGCTGCGAACTTGTCTGAACCGACATAGTTACAAACGTGGCAACCACAACAATCAGAGCAGGTGCGCCAATCTTAAGCGTCTCTTTAAGTGCGGGGTCTTTGAGGTTAATTCTCCACGAGAGCTTAATCCCCTTGCGTTTAAGTGATGGAACCTGAATCAGAACCTGAATCAATACGCCCAGTGGATTTCCCAATGCAAGAATAAGAAGACCCAGCTCAGGGTTAGTGTTAACCAAGAAAGCATACGCAAAGAACGAGGCTGTAGTCACAAAGTTATTAAAAATAGGAGCCGCGGCTGGCCAGAGGTAGTCTCTTTCTGCATTCAAAACACCAGAGAAAATGGTGGAGAAGCAGTACAGCATAACCTCAATAACAAAGAACCTAAAGAAGTACACTGCCAGCGTTGGGTCAAAATCAGCACCTGCCGAGAAGGACTGTGTATACACCACTTCTGCAGCAAAGAAGAAACCTAGAACAGCAACAAGTCCAGTTGCAACAACAACAATGGAAAGCAGGTTGGAGGTGTAAGCGTTTGCCTCGTCCTGTCCAACCTTCTTCTTGATAGAAAGATATACCGGCAAGAAAGCCGTGGTAAGCATTCCTGCACCAACAAGCTCATAGAGCTGGTCAGGAAGGGTGTTTGCAATGGAGTAGCAGCTTGCAAGAACGGTTGCGCCCATAGCAAATGCCTGGGCCCAAGTTCTTAAGAAGCCCGTAATACGACTAATCAGAACAAGCACGCTCATCATAGAAGTAGAACGGCTCAAATCCTTCTGCTTAGAGGCGTCATCTTCATCGGCAGACACTTCTTCACTATAAGAGCTGTCTGAAACGGAGCTGTCCTCTGTAGCAAAAGCATCTTTTACTGCTAAGCCATTCTCCTCAGCAGCAACTTCCTCGAGCTTCTGGCTCACAATCTGCTCAAACGCCTCATCCTCAATTGGTTGATGAAACGTCTCTGGGACAACGATGTTGTCAACTACAGGAGGTTCTTCAAAGGTCTGATCAAGAGCCTTGCTCAGAGTTTCTTCAGATAAGGTTCCATCAGAAGACTCTGCTGAAAGTCGCATATGTTTGGGCTGATATGCCACTAGTGCACCTCGCGAACAATATCTGCAAACGTAGCCGATACAAATGAAGCTAGATCTTCTGGAGAAAGCGTCAAACTAAGTCCACGTTTTCCACCAGAGATATGAATGAGCTCAAAAAGCTGAGCAGTCTCGTCAATTATAGTGGGAAACTGTCTCTTCATACCAACGGGAGTGCAGCCGCCACGAACATAGCCCGTTAAGCCCTCAAGCTCTTTAACAGGCAGCATGGAAAGGTTCTTTTGACCGGATGCCGCTGCAGCCTTTTTAAGATCAAGCTCTTGGTCTACAGGAATACAACAGACCACATGCTCTCCGCTTGAAGATACACAGACAAGCGTTTTGAATGCAGCGTCTGGATCTTCTCCAAGCATCTCTGCAATATGAGTACCCAACTCTCCAGAAGGAACGTCTTCGTCTACCTCGTAAGATTGGAACTCGTAAGCAATATTGGCAGCATCAAGCTCCCTCATTGCATTTGTCTTTTGAACCTTTGCCGTTTTTCTCGCCATGTTATACACGCTTCTTCTGAGCTTTTTTCTCTGCAGCTAGACGTGCGTTATCGCGGTCAAGAATCTCTTTAAGGAACTTGCCTGTGTGGCTTTCTGGTGTTGTCGCAACCTTTTCTGGCGTACCAGAAACAACTACGGTTCCACCGCCATCGCCACCTTCTGGACCCATGTCAATAATGCGATCAGCCATCTTGATGACATCCAAGTTGTGTTCAATAACAAGAACGGTATTGCCTGCATCAACAAGACGCTCCAGAACAACAATAAGCTGTCTGACATCCTCAAAATGAAGGCCAGTTGTTGGCTCATCCAGAATATAAAGAGTTTTACCAGTCTGCTGACGGTGAAGCTCTTTTGCAAGCTTGACACGCTGTGCCTCACCACCAGAGAGCGTGGTTGCTGGTTGACCAAGGTGAATGTAGCCAAGGCCTACATCGTGGAGAGTCTGCAGCTTGTTTTTAATACGAGGAATGTTTGCAAAGAACGCTAGTGCCTCGTGAACCGTCATATCAAGCACGTCGGAGACGGACTTGCCGTGATAGAGAATCTCAAGCGTCTCACGATTGTAGCGCTTACCGTGGCAGACCTCGCAAGGAACATAGACGTCAGGCAGGAAGTTCATCTCAATCTTGATTTGGCCGTCGCCCTTACAAGCCTCGCAGCGGCCTCCCTGGACGTTAAACGAGAAACGACCGGCCGAGTAGCCGCGTGCGCGGGATTCTGGAACTGAAGCATACAGTGCACGCAAGTCATCCCAAAGGCCAATATAGGTTGCTGGATTAGAACGAGGTGTTCTACCAATAGGACTCTGATCAATATCAATGACCTTATCGATAAGATCGACGCCTTCAAGCTTTTTATACTCTCCCACCACACGCTTTGAATGCTGAACTGCATTAGTAAGCGCGGGCGCAAGGGTGTCGGTAACCAAAGAGGACTTGCCAGAGCCAGAAACACCTGTAACCACCGTTAATGTGCCCAGCTCAATTGAGGCGGAAACGTTCTTAAGATTGTTAGCGCTAGCTCCCGTAATCTTAATCTTTCCGCGACCAGGCTTACGACGAGCCTCTGGCAGCCTAATCTGCTTCTTTCCCGTGAGATACGCACCTGTGATGGAATCAGGGTTTTCAACAATCTCTTCTGGAGTGCCAGCAGCAACAACATGACCACCAAGCTCACCGGCGCCGGGACCCATGTCAATAACGTAGTCAGCTGCGCGAATGGTATCTTCATCGTGCTCGACAACAAGTACGGTATTACCACGGTCTCTAAGCTGCTTAAGCGTCTCGATAAGACGGTTGTTGTCTCTTTGATGGAGGCCAATAGAAGGCTCGTCCAAAATGTAAAGGACGCCCATAAGGCCAGCACCGATCTGAGTTGCCAAGCGAATACGCTGGGCTTCTCCACCAGAAAGCGATGCTGCTGCGCGAGAAAGCGTGAGGTAGTCCAAGCCAACGTTTACCAAGAATTGCAGCCTTGCCACAATCTCTTTGACAATAGGACCTGCAATAACCTTCTGACGGTCAGTAATAGTCAGCTGCTTAAAGAACTCTAGAGACTCCTTACAGGAGAGTTCACAGACTCCCCAGATGTTCTTCTCGCCAACGGTAACAGAAAGAATTTCTGGCTTTAAGCGAGCTCCATGGCAGGTTGTACAGGGCATCTCTCGAATGTACTTCTCAAGATGCGTCTTCATATTTTCTGACGTGGTCTCTTGGTACTTGTCAAAAAGAATCTTTCTGACGCCGGAGAAAGTGGTAAACCAGTGCGTATTGCGGCCGTCGCGCGTCTTGTAGTCAACGCGAATCTTAGTAGAACCAAGACCACCGAGAAGGGCATCTTGTACCTTCTTTGGTAGCTTGTTCCAAGGCGTTGTATCAGACACGTCAAAATGCTTGCAGACTGCAGACAAAATCTGAGGATAGTAATTGGAGTGACCAAAGAGGCTTCCAAAAACGCCTTCAGAGACAGACAGTTTTGGATCAGCAATGAGTGCCGCAGCATCAATAATTTTGCGAGTTCCTAGGCCATCACAGTCAGGACAAGCTCCGTAAGGTGCGTTGAACGAGAAATCGCGAGGCTGCAGGTCATCCATAGAGTGACCGTGAATTGGACAAGCAAGCGCCAGCGAATACTGCAAGAGCTCTTCTGGCATAGTCTCTGGATTGGATTTATCGGCCAGGAGCAATATGCCTACCTTGCCCTGGGCAAGCTTAGTTGCCTGCTCAACACCCTCAACAATACGGCCCAAAGAATCAGGACGAATGACAATACGGTCAACAACAACCTCAATATCGTGCTTGAGCGTTTTACCCAGCGTAATTTCTTCATCAAGTTCACGCACAACGCCGTCAACACGAACGCGAGAAAATCCTTCTTTGCGCAGGTCTTCAAAAAGCTTGACGTACTCGCCCTTGCGGCCCAAAACAACAGGAGCCAGAACATAGGCTCTACGCCCCTGACCAGCCTCGAGGATTTTATCGGCAACCTGATCTGTTGTCTGGCGCTCAATAACGCGACCGCACTCAGGGCAGTGAGGAGTACCCATGCGAGCATACAAAAGACGCAGATAATCATAGATTTCTGTAACAGTACCTACGGTTGAGCGAGGATTTCTAGAGGTTGTCTTCTGGTCAATAGACACAGCCGGAGAAAGACCGTCAATAGAGTCAAGGTCTGGCTTGTCCATCTGTCCCAAGAACTGACGGGCATAGCTGGACAAGGACTCAACGTAGCGGCGCTGTCCCTCTGCGTAAATTGTGTCAAATGCAAGGCTCGATTTACCCGAGCCAGAAAGTCCCGTAATAACTACCAGCTGATCACGAGGGATATCAATGTCAATATCTTGCAGGTTGTGCTCTCGAGCGCCACGGATAGCAATTTTGCTTGAAGCCATAGTTCCTCACATAACCAGTTTGACGTGCGCGTCTCTTTTGACACACCTACTGCCAAACAATAGAAAACAACATCAGTACACAGATGCAATTTGTGCGTACTGATGTTCTAGTATACCCAAGATAGTGCTGCCAAAACACGGCGCACGCACTTCCCTATTTAATACGAACCTTCATCACAGCTTTTTTAAGCTTAGAGCCAGTTTTCTCCAGTGTGCAGCCTGGTTTGTGGGCATCAGATGGAGGTGTCACCAGAAAATCACCTGCGTGCAGGGTGACCCATGTCTCTTCTCCAGGATTGGTATAAGCACCAAAATCAGCGTCAGCATTGAACTCACCCTTAAGAACACACTGCTCAAGAGGGGCAACAGCAATGCTTTCGGTGCCAGAAATCACTACGTGAATATCGGCGTAAATCTTATGAGCCTCATAGTCCTTCTCGCCAGGCAGTACTGGCTCAAACTCCATGACGTTCACAAAAACGTTATCTCCATCAATTTCTGTCTTGCCCAAAGGTAGCTCGTCCAGATTGTTGGTTGCCAAAAACTCCGCAGCACAAGCCATATATTTCTGACCAAAGTCATTCTCAGATAAATGTTTAATTGACGAGAAAATCATGTGAACCTCCTACGTTCAGCTAAAGTGCGCCGAAAAGATTATAGCTATCTCGTTTGCCATAAAGTTCTATGGGTAGAATTAAGTAGTTACTGCATACAACTGCTACATAAGGAGAGACATGGCAGACGTAGATATTGACCGTGAGGCGCTTCGTAAAGAGATTGACGCCGCACTTCACGGCAAAAAGAAAGAGCCACAGCCACCAGCGGGCTTTGAACTTAATCAGCACTCAAGCGTGAAGCACGTTATTGGCGTTGTTTCTGGTAAGGGTGGCGTTGGCAAGTCTTTTGTCACCGGTATTCTTGCAACTAACCTTGCTCGCGCAGGTAAGCGCGTTGGTATTCTTGACGGTGATATTACCGGTCCTTCAATTCCTCGTATGTTTGGCATCTCTGACGAGCGCTCTTACGGCGTTGAAGAGCAGCTTATTCCCATCGAGGACGCAAACGGTATCAAGATTATGAGCGCTAACCTGGTGCTTCAGAACGAGACCGATCCTGTTCTCTGGAGAGGCCCTGTTGTTGCTGGCGCTATCCAACAGTTCTACAGCCAGTGTAACTGGGGAGACCTGGATTATCTGCTGATTGATATGCCTCCAGGAACAGGCGACGTTGCGCTAACGGTATTCCAATCCCTTCCTGTTGAGGGTGTTGTGATTGTTTCTTCTCCACAAGATCTTGTTCAGATGGTTGTGGGCAAGGCAGTGCGCATGGCAGAAATGATGCATGTACCTGTGCTTGGTTTGATTGAGAACATGGCATATATCACCTGCCCTCACTGTGATGAGCGTATTGAGCCTTATGGTCCATCAAAACTTGCTGAGACCGCAGCGGCATTTAACCTCAAGCCTTTAGGACAGCTTCCTATGGATGCAACCTTTGCACAGATTGCTGATAAGGGAACCTTTAGCACCGAGCTTCCAGAAGGCCTTGTCCCTGACGCAACACAGAGCGTTCTTGACCTGTAAGTTCTAGAAGCTGGTACTTACACAACACAAAGGGTAGTTCTTACTATGGCTCAATCAACGCGCGTTAAAGAACGACAAGCAGCACAAGCTCAGCGCATTAAGCAGGCTCAGGCATTTCTGGTGCCAGACCACATTGATGTTGCAATTCTTGGTGGTGGTGCAGCAGGACTCTGCGCTGCCATCACTGCTGCCGAAGCTCTTGGCACAGGCAAGCGCGTTGTTGTCTTTGAAAAAGCACTGGAGAGCGGCAGAACTATCCTGGCAACAGGTGGCGGTCGTTGTAACTTTACCAATGCTAATCCGAGCTTTGAGAATTTCTCACATCCAGAGTTTGTTCAGGCTGTCTGTAAGGACAAAAACACCTTCCTTGCAGACATCCTCTCTTTCTTTAGGTCCAGTGGTCTTGCGTGGGCAACTGAAGATGAAGGAAGAATGTACCCTCTTACCAGGCAAGCAAGCTCCATCCAGTCACTGTTGCTCAGACGAGCCCAAAAAGCTGGTGTGCAATTTGCACTGGGACGAGAAGTAACGTCAGTTAAACCGCAGCACAATGGCTTCGACATTGCCTTCCAAGAATGCTTTGCTGGCGAGAAAACCCACAAGGTCCATGCATCATCGGTGGTTCTAGCTACTGGTGGACTCACAACCACAAAACTTGCAGAAAGCCTTCAGCTACAGACCACCTCACTGCGACCAGGACTCTGCGCGCTCACTTGCAAGCCTGAGCCCCCAACAAGCCTTGACGGAAAGCGCGTACGAGCACACGCAGCTCTTGTAAGAGACGGAGCTGTGCTCAAACAGGAATCTGGTGAGCTTCTTTTTAGGTCATTTGGACTCTCGGGCATCATGATTTTCAACTTGTCTCGCACAGCCTTGCCTGGTGATGTGCTTGAGATTGACCTTCTCCCCCAGCTTACGGAAGAGGAAGTTTCAGCAGCTGTAGAAGCTCACACCACCGACGGTCTTCTCGACCCACAGATTGCTGCCTACCTGGGCGTCAGCAATTCAGTTGAAGCCACGGTTGCCAGGGCTCGCAAAATGATCTTTACCGTTACGGGCACATCTTCCAAAGTTGTCCCTCAGGTCTGTGTTGGTGGAATTTCCGTTGAGCAAGTGAGTACAGACACACTTGAGATGAGCAGCCTTCCAGGTCTGTTTATCGCAGGAGAAGCTCTTGATATTGACGCTCAATGTGGAGGCTTTAACCTCTCGTGGGCGTGGAAGAGCGGTATGGTAGCTGGTCTGGCTGCCGCAAAAAGCGCTGGTCAGAATTGCGAGTCTTTGAAAGAGGACAACTAACATGCTGGAAGTATCAAACATTAAAGTTCATGTTGCTCCTCTTCGTAAGCATCCCGCTAAAGAATCAAAGGTGGGTTTTGACGCACTCCTTCGCACTCTCCGAGTCTCTGCGGATGAGATTACCTCATATGAGCTGCATAAACGCTCAATTGATGCACGTAAAAGGAACGATATTGTTCTTATCCTCACCTACCACGTAAACCTTAAAGGTGGGCCTGCAACGGAACAAAAACTTCTGAGCAAGATTCAAGGCAAACCTGCAGCAAAGCATATAAAGCTTGCAGAGCCAAATACTTTTGCGATCCCTAAAGCAACGCAACCTGCTCCTTCAGAGAATCGTCCCGTTGTTGTTGGAGCTGGATGTGCCGGCCTATTTTGTGCACTTACGCTTGCCAAAGCTGGCCTTAATCCCCTGCTCATCGAACGTGGAGATGACGCAGCGAGAAGAACTGCTGCAGTGGAGCATCACAACCAAACTGGTCAGCTAGATCTTGAGAGCAACATCCAGTTTGGACTTGGTGGTGCCGGAACGTTTTCTGATGGAAAACTCAACACGGGCACCAAGAGTGCTTCTCATCGCTTTATTCTTGAGACTTTTGTTAAGGCGGGCGCACAGAAAAATATTTTGTGGGACGCAAAACCCCACGTAGGAAGCGATGTTCTTCCCACCGTTGTGACCAACATTGTCAAAATGATCGAAGACGCTGGCGGAACCGTTGCGTTTAGGACAAAGCTCACCTCCCTAGAGCGTGCCTCAGATGGCTCTCTTTCTGCAATTCAGATTGAAAGAACCACTCCAGACGGTTCAGTTCAAACTGAAACCATACAGACTCGCACGGTGATTCTTGCAACTGGACACTCAAGTAGAGACACGTATGTCATGCTCAAAGACAAGGGCATCTCTATGGAGAGGAAAACCTTTGCCATGGGCGTGCGAATTGAGCACCTTCAGCCCCAAATCAACAAATCACTCTATGGCCCTGAAGCAACCAACCCTGTACTAGGAGCGGCACCCTACAAGCTTTCTGTTCACCTTCCCTCTGGTAGAAGTGCCTTCTCGTTCTGTATGTGTCCTGGTGGCTATGTTGTTTCTGCAGCTAGCGAGAAGGGCGGCGTAGTCACAAATGGCATGAGCCTGTCTGACCGCGCTGGACAAAACGCTAACTCTGGTCTCTTGGCCAACGTCTATCCAGACGATCTTCCAGGAGATGACGTACTTGCTGGAATTGAACTACAACGCAGCTGCGAGCAAGCGGCCTTTAAAGCGGGCGGCGGAGCTTATGTTGCCCCAGCTCAGCTTGTAGGCGACTTCCTAAGCAAGAAAGCTTCTACTGGACCTCGTTCGGTAAAACCAACCTACCCACGGGGCGTTACCTGGACCTCACTTGAAGACTGTCTACCACCCTACGTCTTACAAACCTTGCGAGAAGCCCTTCCGGTAATGGACAAAAAGCTTCATGGCTTTGCTCATCCCGATGCTGTTCTTACAGGCGTTGAAACAAGATCAAGCTCTCCTGTAAGAATTACCCGCGATGAAACAGGACAAAGTATTAACACTCCAGGTGTATGGCCTGTAGGTGAAGGTGCTGGCTACGCCGGCGGCATTATGAGCGCTGCAGCTGATGGCATTAGGATGGCCGAGCTTGTAGTAGAGCACTACAACAGGGCTTAATGTTTGCCTCTGTAACGCCTACGAGTTGCGTGGGCGCTGCCCTTTCTAGCACCAGTTTTAAGCCTCTTGATAACATCATCTGAGGTAGTGCCTTCAAGCTGGCTTCTAATGGCAACAATCTGATCTCTGAGTTCTGCTGCATGCTCATAATCCATAGATGCAGATGCTTCTGCCATCTCTGCTTCCATACCAGAAAGCATTGCTTCAACCTCTGTACGAGGAAGATTTTGCAATTCTTCAGCAAGCAATTCTGCAGGCATTTCAAGAATTGATTCTTGCTGTTCTTCAAGCGAATCTTCATCATCAGAAGCGGTATAGAACTCTCCGTTTTTGCGCTTACGCTTATCAACGTTTTCTGAAGCTTCAGCAATAAAGCCTGCAATATCTGTAATGGATTTCTTAACGGTCTTAGGTACAATACCGTGCTCTTTGTTAAAGGCTTCCTGAATTTCTCGGCGCCTTTTTGTCTCATCTATAGCAATACGCATAGAGTCAGTGATTTTATCGGCATACATAATGACCTGGCCAGAAGCGTTTCTTGCCGCTCTACCCATAGTCTGAATAAGAGACCTTCTGTTTCTTAAGAAGCCCTCTTTATCTGCATCAAGAATAGCTACAAGAGAAACCTCTGGAATATCAAGTCCTTCTCGTAAAAGGTTAATTCCAACCAGTACGTCAATCTTTCCCTGGCGCAAATCTCTAATGATTTCTACGCGGTCAAGCGTAGCGGTATCCGAGTGCATATAATTGACTTTAATGCCCTCATCTAGCAGGTGATCTGTAAGATCTTCTGCCATTCTTTTAGTGAGCGTAGTAACAAGAACGCGCTCTTTTTTTGCCACTCTCTCTTTGACCTCTGAAATAAGATCATCAATCTGACCTCTTACCGGTCTGACATCAATCTTTGGATCTAGGAGGCCAGTTGGACGAATAATCTGCTCAACCTGTTGTTGAGCAACCGTCTCTTCGTAGTCTCCAGGAGTTGCAGAGACGTAAATAAACTGTGGAATACGTCCCTCAAATTCGTCAAATCTGAGCGGCCTGTTATCAAGTGCAGAAGGAAGTCTAAATCCGTGATCTACCAACGTAACCTTACGAGACCTATCGCCCTCATACATACCTCTAATTTGAGGAACCGTAACGTGTGACTCATCGATAATGCAAATCATGTCTTTAGGGAAATAATCAATGAGCGTATAGGGAGGCTCACCTGGTGCGCGTCCATCTAAATGGCGCGAGTAGTTCTCAATGCCATTGCAGTAGCCCATGGTTTCAAGCATCTCTAAGTCATAGTTTGTTCTCTGAGCAAGACGCTGAGCTTCAAGTAATTTATCGTTTTCTTTAAGCTCTTTAACACGAGCTTCCATCTCTTCAGAGATGGTTGAAAGTGCGTGGGTAATCTTTGGACGCTCAGTAACGTAGTGAGATGCAGGCCAAATAGGAATGGCATCAAACTCTCTCAGTACTTCTCCCGTAACGTTGCTAACCTCTGAGATGCTTTCTACTTCATCCCCAAAGAACTCAATACGCAGCGGGTTTTCTGCATACGGAGGAAACACATCAACAACGTCTCCACGCACCCTAAACATGCCACGCTGCAGATCATAATCATTTCTATCGTACTGAACATCAATAAGATCTTTAATAAAATCATCACGCTCAAGAAGAACGGATTTATCTACATTAGGAGCAAGACCTGCATAATCTTGAGGGCTACCAATACCGTAAATACACGATACAGATGCCACAACAATGACATCACGCCTAGACAAAAGTGACGAAGTTGCCTGGTGACGGAGCTTCTCTACCTCTTCATTAATGGAAGCATCTTTTTCTATGTACGTATCTGATTGCGGAACATATGCTTCTGGCTGGTAGTAGTCATAGTACGAGACAAAGTACACAACAGCGTTGTTAGGAAAGAGCTCCTTCATCTCTGAGGCAACCTGGGCAGCCAGTGTTTTATTGGGCTCCATAATAAGCGTGGGGCGGTTGAGCTTCTCGATAGTTTTAGCCATAGAGAAGGTCTTGCCCGAGCCTGTTACACCTAAGAGCGTCTGATACCTAAGCCCGTCTTCAATTCCTTGGGCAAGCTTTTCTATTGCCTGCGGCTGATCACCTGCAGGCTCAAAAGGAGATACTACCTGAAGCTTCTCTTCTCCTGCTTCACGACCAAATCGGCGCAGTTCAGCACCTATATATTCTTTATGTTGATCTTCAGCATGAGATGCGTCCATGAGATTCTCCTTTTCTTGTGAATGTAGTATACCCCACTTCCCAAAACTGAAACACTTGTTCTATACTATTTATAAATTGCAGTATAGTTTCAAAGTGTGACGGGTAATAAATAAATTACCTATATGCGCTAAACTAGCACCTAAATAAACAAGTTACATCAGATAAAGGAGATACCTTGGGCGTCTCAGATCTTTTCTCGCTAAATAAAGCTTCAAAGCAATCTCAGGGCTCTACCCTAGAGAACATTTTGCTGCGCTCAAATAATGTCATCGCCTCTCTTAAAGACCTTGTTGCAAACAATCAGATTACAGAGACAGGTCTTCAAGAGATGCTTACGCGCTCTAAAAATCTCGAGAATACCAATCTGCCCAAAGGTGATGTCCATAAGCTCGATAGAACAGGCCGCTGGTGGTTCAACGCCAACACTCTTGAGTGTGAACCAGAAGAGTACGACGCATTTATTGCAACTGAGGCAATCCTCAACATTTCACAAGATGTTGAAGCTCTAAAGAATACGCATGCATCTGAGACAGATCTTCAGCTTGTTCGCACTACCCTCTCGCAGGTAGCAAGCCTCATGCCCAAGTCCGCTTCTCTCTCAGAACAAGTTGCTCCTTTTAGTGGTAATGCTGACGGTAGCTCTGACTGGATGAAGCGTCTCTGGTTTGCAAACTATGTTGAGAACACGCCGTTCCCTTTTAGGATGGTGTATAACTTCTCCTACAATCCACAACTTGATATTTTGGTATTTGAGTTCTTTGTAGCTCGTCCTCGCTGCTTTAGCTTCTTATCTGCAGAAAAGTCAGAACAAATTGCAGCAGCTCGCGCTTATGCGCTACGCGCTTCTCTTTGCATTGCTCGCATGGCTCTTCAGAGCTGCGAAATCTCTCGTGTCTGCATCAACGGCAGCTTGCGCGGAGAAGACCGTATTGTCCTATCTATGGACTTGAACGAGGCAGCTCTTGCTCGCCTCTTACCCACTGCAGAAAATACTCAAATTGACGGCAATAGCTTCCCACAAGACCCAGCACTCAGAGTTTCTTTTGACTCTGAAGGTTGGTTTAGTGAAGTTGAGCCCTTTATGAAGCAAACGGACGAGTGGGTTTCTCCTCGCAGCTTCTTTGAGATGCCAGATTTGTCCGATCGCCCTTGTTCACCAGCAGTTACCGCAGTTTGTGGAGCTCAAAAGGTAAGCGATCTTGGATACTCTGAGGCATCCCGCCGCATTAGGCTTTGGAATACCACTCTTAACAACATCCCAAAAGATGCTTCTACCGCAGATGCAGTTGGAAAATTTGAAGAAGCAAAAGCTTCAACTTCTGATATTTTTGCCATTGAAGGCTTTGACAGAGTTATCCATGGCCTGGTCGAGGGCACCATTGATTTTTCGGACAGAAGATCTATGGCCGAGAAATTCCTCTTTGGTTCGCCTTTGCAGAAAACGCTTCAATCCATAAATAACATCATGGACGGAGAGCCAGACCCAGACGCTCTAGAAAAAACACTTGCAGAGCTTGAGTCTCAGGTTTCACCAACCCTTGATATGGGCCTGTACCTGGACGATTCCGATTCTATCTACAGGTATTTTGATTCCCTCTCAGAGCGCGTAGCTTATAACCTAGCATTCCCCAATGAGCCAAGAAAACTGGTGCTTATTCCAGACACGTACTATATGTCTTTAGCAAGAATGGCGCGCGCCTACAACCTGCTTGAGCAGCCAGAAAAAGCAGAACGTTATGCACAAGAAGCCCACAGGATTTCTCCTTTGGGAGTTGATGCAACGCTGCTATTGGTAAGAACATTGGAAGACCAGTCAAAAGTCTTTGAAGCTGCAAAGCTGCTCAAAGACCTTATCGAGCACCTTTTCTCCGCATCAGATGTTGCGCTGGTGTACTATCGCCTAGCCTATATGGAGTGGAAGCTAGGTCGCTCTGATCTTTGTGCAGCTTGCTATCAAATGGCTATGATTATCGGTGGTAGTGTTGCTCAACCTGCAAAAGAAGAGCTTGAAGACCTTCTCAAGGCAGACTCTTCTGTTAAGAAACTAGATACTCCTCAAGAGGTTTTCTCGTTCCTTAAGCAAAATGGTGTTCCTGTCTTTGACCAGAAGACTGTGTTTAACAAGGCAGTTGCTATTGGCAGCGCTTGTGTAAATGATGGCATTTACTGTGTTGGCCAGAACATGCTCAAAAACTGCCTAGAGATTACCTTTGATGATGCAGCTGCCAAGGTAGAGAGTTCACTGAGGACGCCCTTCTAAAAGCCGTGCGCGTAAGCTATAACTTATTCTCTGAATGCTGGTTAAACCGAGCGTTTAGCCAAAGCTCTACCTGTGCTTTAAGATCGTCGAGGCCCTCAGAGTTCACAAACACTGTATCCGCCTGATTACGCAAATACGTATCGGAAGGCTGATGCGCTATGCGCTGCTCAAACTCCTGGCGAGAAGATCCTCGCTGTTCAGCGCGCTCTGCTCTGAGCTCTAATGGTGCTACAACAACGACAACCTCATCAACGAGCTCAAGCAAGTCTTCAACACGGTCAAGCAGCGGAACCTCTACAAAGCAGAACTGAGCGTCTGCAGCAGGAGCCTCTTTTGTGAGGAATTGACGCATATATTCCCTGATAAAAGGCATCTCTAGGTCTTCTAAGAGCTCAGCTGATTCACTGGTAGCAAAAGCCCTGCGTCCAAGCTCTCGTCTATTAATCTCGTGAGTAACAGGATCCAGCAAATCGTTTCCAAAAGCCTCTGCCACGCGATACGTACATTCGCATCCAGGGCGTAAAAGCTTTCGAGAAACCTCATCAAGGTCAAAGCGCAGACCACCTGCCGCTTCAAACATTTTAGAAACAGTTGATTTGCCAGACGCCATTCCGCCGGCGAGAATTACCTTGTACATGTAGCTCACTCCTATAACTGCAGTGCTGTATAAGAGCCTAGCAGTTTTACTTCTTCAGGAGTGTGAGTTACCCAAATTACAATTTTTGATTCAACAAACGGTTTGACAAAGCCAATAACCTGCTGCTTAAGCGCTTCGTCTAATCCCTTGAGCGGTTCATCAAAGAGCAAGATATCTGCATCGGCAAAGAGTGTACGTAAAAGAGCAACGCGTCTCTTTTGTCCGCCAGAAAGCTCAGAGACAGGCTTGTTTTCTGTTCCCTCAAGCCCAACTGCACAAAGTGCTTCTGTAATACGCTCACGTGCATTTTGCTTTTGCTCCTGTGAGTGCGCTTGTATAGCAAGCATGATATTTGCCCTGACGCTCAAGTTTTCTAGCAGTCTGTCTTCCTGGAACATCATGACTGTTTTAGCCTGAGGAGATTTACTTACTGTGCCTGAATCAGCCACTTCAAGACCACAAAGAATACGAAGAAGTGTTGTTTTACCTGCTCCAGAGGGCTCAGAGAGTACGTATACTCCCCTCTCAAACTTGTAGGAAAAGTCATCAAGCACAACCGTATTACCAAACGATTTAGTGATGTTTTTTACCTCAAGCAACTGCTCGGTTGCATAGGCACAATTGGTTGTGTTCATACTCATGAGCAGCTCTTTTCTAACCTTGCAGCAGCCCATGAAACTAACCGCATCACGATCTTCTCGCCAAGTGCGCTCATCACAATAACCACAAGCGTCCACGCAAAAAGGGCTGGCGTATCCAAATACACTTTAGCGTTATAGAGGTGCTCGCCAATGGAGAATGCGGGAAGACCAATGACCTCGGCAGCAATTCCCGACTTCCAGCAAAATCCCATGGCAAGTGAGGTAGCTGTCTTAAGCGAAGGCATAAGCTGCGACAAATAAATTGCTTTAATGCGTTGCCAGCCGTGAATTTGGTATACATCAGCCATCTCAATAAGCTGCTGGTCAGTGCTGAGGAGCCCCTCAAGTACCGCAATGTAGATGATGGGAAGTGCCATCAAAAATGAAATTGAAATTGAGAGGTAGGGCGTGCGAACCCAGATTAGTAGCAAGATGACAAACGATGCCACGGGAATTGATTTAATCGTAGAAATAAGCGGCTCAAAAAGAATCTTGATCAGTTTGTACTTAAAACTCAAAAACGCCAGCAAGGAGCCAACGGTAAAAGCAAGTGCTCCACCAGCAAAAATACGTAAAAGAGAAAGTCCAATAGAAACCCAAAACTCGCGCAGTTGAGCTAGCGAGAAAAGCGTCTGAATGGTCTGAATAGGTGAAGTTAAAACAATATCCTGATTGATGACAACCGCAGCTATCTGCCACACGACAAGCCAAAATGCCAGTGCGCCTAAACGTGCTCCCCAGCTAGAAGCAACTTTGCGCACAGTCGGTTTGCCTTGCACGCGGCCCGCACCTTGGTTCTGACCTGCGCTTTGGGTCTGATCGTTTTTCTCGACAGAAAAATCTGCCGAGGCAGCGCCTTTCTCGGCGCCACCTCGGGCAGAAATATTATCTTTTATGTGCGGGTTATGCGCCAAAGTAGAAATCGTCTCCAGGAACCTGTCCGCCTACTGACTGAGGATTAGCCTCAGCCAGAATGCCTAAGTAACTTGAAAGCGCGCTCTTCATATCTGCGCCATCAATATACGTAATATTACACTTAGGCAGCGCAACCTTAGCAATAGGCTCTGGAACAATACCGTATTTGCCCACAAGTGTGGCCGCATCGTCTGGATGGTCAACCGCAAATGCAACAGAGTCTTTGTAGTGAGAAAGCAAAGCAGTCACAGCATCTGGAGAATCAGAGATTAGCTTTGAAGAAATAATGGTCACGCCCGCAATCAGCTTGCTCTGAGGATTGACTGCCTCCCACTCAGCGCCAAGGTCAATGGCAACGCGAATCTGGTTGTTCTTGGTTTGTGCCACCGTAACAAAAGGCTGTGGAAGCAGCGCAATTCCCTCTGGGTCTTGAGCTAGAGCAGCAACACACTCGGTATGTTCGCTCTTCCACTCTACCTGGACGTCCTCACCAAGTGTCATACCATTTTTGCTCAACAGGTAGGACAATGTGTACTCTGGAACGGCACCCTTACCGGAAGCGTAGAGCGTCTTTCCTTTAAGGTCAGTAAGCTTAGAGATAGCACTACCCGTCTCAACAATGTAAAGGACGTTCAGTACGTTGAGGCAAGCTACCTTATAGGCGCCCTTAGTCTTATTGAACAGCGTAGCTGCAAGGTTTGCAGGAATAGATGCAACGTCAACATCGCCCTGGGCAACCTTAGCAACTACCTGATCAGGGGCATCCAAAATCTCAAACGAGTAGTTGTTATCGGTAATGTTTTGCGCCTCAACCTCGCTCATGAACTTGACCAAGCCCATAGCAGTAGGTCCTTTGAGCGTTGCAACTTTTACCGCAACAGGATCAGATTTCTTAGCCTCATCTTTTGTGGCATCCTGAGACTTCTCTTGGTCTGTTCCCTTGCAGCCAAACAGCGCTGTAGCTGGAATAAGACCTGCAAGCTTAAGGAACGAACGTCTATCCATGAATCACTCCTGACTCGAAAAGTTAACTACGGCTACCTTATCACGTCTACAGCAAAATTCATACGATATACAGCATATCTTGCAAACTCTTTGATACATCCATAAGAGCAAAACTCGCCTATGGCGAGAAAAACTAGTTCTTCTCGCCATATCCAAGGACGTACGCACGGCACAGATTCTCGGTACCGATGATCGCATCAATGTGGCAACGCTCACGACCGTGAGTGTTGAGACAAGCTGGACCAAATGCGCCACTCTTCAGATCATTACCAGAGAAATATGCAGCGTTAGCATCAGTTGAGAAGTGGAAGGCAACCTGCTGATTCCACTTTTCTGGCTCAACAACCTCCTGCGCGCAGGCAATAAGCTTGTTGGAAACTTCCCAATCGTAAGGCGAGCGAATATCAGAAACAATGATGCCTACGTGGTGTTCATTTGAATTGTAGTCTGGACCAATGAGGGTAATGTCCAGCGATACGTATTCATCTACCTCAACAGGCAAGAATGCGCCGCCGTGACCAATCTCCTCGTACATGGGGAATGCAAACAAGGTGTTATAGAGGGGTTTCTCGCCAGACTGTGCAAGCCAACGGAGCGTATGAAGCTGCGCTGCAACACAAGCCTTATCATCGATAAAGCGAGAAACCATATAGCCGTTGTCATACATCTCAAAATGAGGGTCAATAGCAACAACTGCACCCTCGGAAACGCCCAGCGCTCGGGCTTCCTCAGCAGAAGAAACATCAGCGATAAGCGAGATGGACATGTTGTCCTCGGTGCGCTCCATGGTTCTAGCGTCTTCAAAAACGTGAACGGAGTGGTGGTTGCAGATTACCTGGCCATCAACAACGGAACCATCTCTACAGACAACGTGGCAGGTCTCGCCCTCAATGCTGTGGTAGTTGATACCGCCCAGCTGGCGAACGCGCAGCGTACCGTCTGAGTTGAAGCCACGAACAATCAGACCAATAGTATCAAGGTGGGCATTAACGCCAACAGTCTTGCTGGTATCTTTACCCTCTACCAGGACATATGCAGTAGCCTTATTGTCAATTTGAAGCTCATAGCCTGCCTCAGCAACAAGCTCACGAAGCAGCTCGTGAATGCGCTCGTAGTAGCCAACAGGGCTATCGCACTCAACAAGCTTCTTTGTAGTATCAATCAAATACTGTGTATCAGTCTCAAAATGAGTCATGAAAATCTCCTAGTTTTGTGGATGCGTGTAGAGTTCTACCAGGTGCTCAAGCATGTCAACCATGCCCTCAAGCTCTGGGACAGGAACAAACTCTCTGACACCGTGAGCATTGTAGTAGCAGGCAGAAAGATTAGCGCATGGGAATCCTCTAAAGGAAAGTTGGGATCCGTCGGTGCCACCACGCATTGGAATGCAGGTCATCTCTACACCGGTCTTCTCGTATGCCGTACGAGCATTCTCGATTAAGTGCGCATATTCAGGCTTTAATACGATGTCAGCCAAGTTGTGATACTGATCGTGAATCTCAACAGAGAGTACCTCGGAGCCAATCTGCTTATTGACATACGCTGCAGCGTCAACCATCAGCTGCTTGCGACGCTCAACCTTTGCCTGATCGTGATCACGAATAATGTAATCAGCGCGAGCAGACTCGCAATCACCATTGACGCGCTCCAGATAGAAGAAGCCATCATAGCCCTCAGTGAACTCAGGACGCTCCGCAGGTGGAAGCAGCTCGTGGAAGCGCATGATTGCCTCAGATGCATTGATCATCTGGCCTTTTGCGGTACCTGTGTGAACCGAAAGTCCGTGAGCGCGCACAAACACCTCAGCAGCGTTGAACGTCTCGTAGCAGAACTCACCAAAGGGGCCGCCGTCAATGGTGTAGCCATAAGCTGCGCCAAAGGCATCAAGGTCGAGAAGAGCAGCGCCGTGGCCAATCTCCTCATCAGGAACAAACGCAAGCGCAATACGTGGGTGCTTAAGCTCTGGATGCTCCTTGTAGCGAGCGAGCAAGCTGACCAGCATGGCAATGCCTGCCTTGTCATCGCCACCAAGCAGCGATGTGCCGTCAGTGGTAACCAGCTGCCAGCCAACCATGTGCTCAAGCTGAGGATTAGTCTCTGGGCTAATGTAAACCTCTCTGCCCTCACGATCAGAACCAACTACCAGCTTGCCGCCCTCATATGTGACTACCTGAGGGTGAACGGGATTGCCCCAAGACTGCCAAGCCGTATCAATGTGGCAGCAGAAACCAAGAGTTGGAAAGTCCTCCAGACCCTTGCTTGCTGGCCAGTGAGCAACCACATAAGCGTGCTCGTCAACGGTTACATTTTCTGCACCAAGCTCACGAAGATCAGCTGCAACAACCTCAGCCATCTGGTACTGAGAATCAGTTGAAGGAACCTTATCTGCGGTCAGCGGATTAGACTGAGAAGAAACTTTGCAATACGCAATAAATCTATCTAAAACGTCACTCATAAAACTCCCTTATAAAAACTGCGCTAACCATATAGTCAACGCAGTTTAGAGTATCAATGTATTAACGAGAAGACCGCGAGGCTTGCGAAGCTGTAACAAAGGATTTCCAAAGTTCGCAATCAGCCTTACTGTAATTCCATCCATATTCCGGATGCCACTGTACGCCTAAGGCAAACGTCTTCCCCTTGACCTCAGCACCTTCAATAATGCCGTCTGACGCATAGGCAACTACCGTAAGTTCAGAAGACACCTTTCGGAGTGCCTCATCGTGATATGAATTTGCCTGAATGTCCTCTACCTGGCCCAAGGCGTTGTATAGCAAAGAGTCTTTTTGAACATGAACAGCATGAGCTGGATGATACAGATTTGCTGAATGAGTCCAGAATGCATGATTTTCTGCTGGCTCCATGGTATGCAGATCTTGTACAAGCGTACCGCCCAGCGCAACATTTAAAAGCTGAAGGCCACGGCAAATAGCAAGTAAAGGTTTATCTGCAGCAAGTACCTGCTTTACCAGCTCAAACTCAAGCGCATCTCGTATAGGGCACAAACGATTAAGGTCGCGTGGTTCTTCTCCCCAATTACGAGGGTCAACATCGTGACCTCCCGTAAGGCAGAAACCATCACACATCTCAACAAACTGAGCAATAATCTCTGGGTCTTCTGTGAGAGGCATCATGATTGGAATGCCGCCAGCTGCAAGAATGGCGTCAAACTGAATTTGTGCTACAGAAGCAGAATCAGAAAAATTTTCTTCAGGCATCCAGCGAGGAGTCACACAGATAAGAGGGCGCTCAGAAGCAGAAAGCTTGGGAACATCATTAAATGCATCTTTGACAATATCTGGAATAACCACAAAATCCTCTTAACACTCAGCTCTTCAAACAACATAACAGTAAAGGTTGACCTTTATTGAGTCTTTGACTTTATCGCTTTTGCGCTTTTCGTGCCACTCTAGCAAGCCCTCCTCCACAATGTTTTTTCATTAATGAAACATTTTTCTGTATTGCGTACAATTAATTTGGGTATTAAGAAGCCAGTTCTTTACATTTAAGGCTTCATATTTTGAAGATGTAAACGGAAGGCGCCCTATGAAAGAGCACGTATTTAATAACCTTTCCCGTAAATCATTTTTACGTGGATCTTTGGCGGCTGCCGTTGCCGCCGGTTCTGCTTCACTACTTTCTGCTTGTGGCGGTTCGGCTGGCGGAGACGCAGAGAAAAAGGTGTTGCGCTTTGGTGTAAACAACCCAAAGGTAACCTTTGATACTCAGAAGACTTCTGGTTCTGTTGGTGTATCTGAAGCAGTTGCAGAGTCTTTGCTGGTACTTAACCCAGACACAAAAGAGATTGAGCCAAACTTGGTAACTGGCCTTCCTACTGTCTCTGATGATGGCCTTACCTACTCATATGAGCTTAAGGATGGCGTCAAATTCCACAATGGAGAAACCCTTAAGGCGTCTGACGTTAAGTACACCTTCACGCGTATGTTCTTGCCTGCTACCAAGGCAACCTCAATTGACTCTTATGCGTACATTGAGGGCGCTAAAGACATTATTGCTGGTAAAACTGAAGAGCTTTCTGGCATTGTTATTAAGGACGACCGTCACTTTGACATCAAACTGACACAGCCTTATTCAACCTTCAACGCAATCATGGCTCAGTTCTACGCAGTTATCTACCCAGAGAAAGCCTGTAAAGAGGCTGGTGAGGCATGGGGCACTGAGACCAACTTTATTGGTACTGGTGCTTTCAAGCTTGTCTCTAATGACAGCACCACAGAAGTTGTTCTTGAGGGATTTGCTGATTACCATGAGGGTAAGCCTGGCCTGGATGAGCTCAGATTTGTCTACATTGACGATGCCAACACCCGTATTCTTAACTACAAGAACAACGATGTTGACCTGGTCTTTATTTCTCAGTCTCTTATCCAGCAGTACCAAAATGATGAGTCTATCTCCAAAGAGATTGTCAACTACACCCCTGCATCTACGCAGTTTGTAAACTTGAACCTTAAGAGCGAGAATCTCAAAGATGTTCGCGTCCGTCAGGCGCTCTCTATGGCAATTGACAGAGATACTATTTGCAGCACCATTCTTTCTGGTGTTGCCAAACCTGCAAAGTCGTTTATTCCATCTTCTGAGACTGGCTACAATGAGTCCGCTCCAGAGTTTGAGTACAACGTAGACAAGGCAAAGCAGCTTCTTGCACAGGCAGGTGTTTCTAACCTCACTCTTAACGCACAGGTCAGAAGCCAGGATCAGAACCTCATGGTTGCCCTTCAGGATGCTTGGTCCAAGATTGGCGTTACCTGTAACGTAAGTGTTATTGACTCTGGCGTTTGGAGCGACGCACGTACCAACGGAGAACTTGAGGTTACCCTCGTCACATGGTCTACCCTCTCCTTCCAGGGTGTTGAGCACATGGGCTCTTACTTCCGCTCTGACCGCGCTGCAAAGAAGTCTTCCTTCTACAACAGCACCGAGTTTGACAGCCTGGTTGATCAGGCTCGTTCAACCGTTAATGACAACGATAAGGTCCTGGAGCTTACCCGTCAGGCAGACAGTCTTATGACTCACACAGACTATGCTTGCCTGCCTATCGACTGGCCTCAGATGCCTTACGTCTTGAAGCCAGAGTTTACCGGCCTCACCGTTTTGGTTAACCCTCACTTCGATAAGGTTAAGAAGAAGTAAGCGTTTCTTTCATACAAAACAAGGGCGAGAAGATCGATTGGTCTTCTCGCCCTTTTGTGTTTGTAAGCCGTTTTAAGACACGACAACAAAATGCACTACTCGGAAATCTTCTCCTCAAGGCGCGCTTCTTCTACGGCCTTCTGAGCCGCTTCAATAGCATGTGCAACCTGAGGTGTGCGGTCGGCATCAGAGAGCGAAGCGTCGTACAAGTGGCAGGCGCAGAAGTGACCTGGCTCAGCCTCGATGCGCTCAGGAATACGCTCGGAGCAAACCTTCATAGCCTTAGGGCAGCGCGTGTGGAATACACAACCCGAAGGTGGATTTGCAGGGCTTGGAACATCGCCTTGGAGAATGCGCTTCTCCTGGATGCGCTCGTGACGAATACGAGGAATAACGTCAAGAAGTGCCTGAGTATAGGGGTGCAGAGGATGCTCAAAGAGGGCGTCTTTAGTAGCAAACTCCATCTGGTGGCCCAGGTACATGACCATAACAGTATCTGCAATGTGGCGAACAACGGAAAGGTCGTGGCTAATAAAGATGTAGGCCAGACCGTGGTCCTTCTGAAGCTCTTCAAGCAAGTTAATTACTTTTGCCTGAACAGAAACGTCCAAAGCAGAAACAGGCTCGTCGCAGACAACAATCTCTGGCTCAAGCACAATAGCGCGAGCAATACCAATACGCTGGCGCTGACCACCCGAGAACTCGTGAGGGTAGCGGTACTTGAACTCAAGGTTAAGGCCAACTTCCTCCATAACCTCTTCAATGCGAGCATCACGCTCTGCCTTTGTCTTATAGGTGCCTGCAATATCAATAGGCTCGCCAATGATATCCATGACCGTCATACGTGGATTCAGGGAGCTGTAAGGATCCTGGAAGATAAGCTTCATCTTCTGACGTGCACGCTTGAGGTCTTCTCCCTTAAGCGAGGTGAAGTCTTCCCCATCAAGCTCAACCGTACCAGAGGTTGGCTCGGTGAGGCGCAGCACGCACTTGCCAGTTGTAGACTTTCCGCAGCCAGACTCGCCAACAATAGCCAGAGTCTCTTTGCGCCTAAGGTCAAACGAAACATCCTCAACAGCATGAACCGAAGCGTTAGAGCGACCAAAAACTCCGTTTTTAATGGGGAATCGCTTAACCAAGTTCTTTACGGACAAGATGGTTTTCTCGCCAGAAAGGTCCTTGACGTCTGTATTTTTCTCTTCTGCCATGACTACTCACTCCACTCATCAGTGTATTTCCAACAGCTGACAGTATGACAATTGTCTTCACCAACAGCAGTCAAGCCAGGACGACGATTCTTACAAATGTCCTTAGCAAACGGACAACGTGGATGGAACGGGCAGCCAGAAGGCATGTGAGAAAGCATAGGAACGCTGCCAGGAATTGCATAGAGTTCCTTGGTGTGCTCGTCAAACGATGGGATGGACGCAATCAGACCCTGAGCATAGGGGTGCAGAGGATTAGTAAAGAGCTCTGCAGACTGCGCATACTCAACACGATGACCAGCGTACATGACAAGAACCCAGTCAGCCATCTCGGAAACAACGCCCATATCATGCGTAATCAGCATGACGGCGGTACCTAGGTCTTGCTTCATGCGGTCGATGATCTGCAGAATCTGTGCCTGAACCGTTACGTCAAGCGCGGTTGTTGGCTCATCGCAGATAAGCAGCGAAGGCTGGCACGCAAGTGCCATAGCAATCATGACACGCTGACGCATGCCACCAGAAAGCTCATGTGGATATGACGAGAAGACCTTCTCTGGTGCAGGAATACCCACCAGTTTGATCATATCAAGAGCCTTCTGATCTGCCTCCTGTTTGCTCATGTTGGGATTATGAACAAGGATGCCCTCACGAATCTGAAGACCAGATTTCATAACAGGGTTCAAGGAGGTCATAGGCTCCTGAAAAATCATGCCAATGCGATTACCGCGGAAGTCACGCATGCCACCACGAGGAAGCTGAGTTAAATCAGTTCCCTCAAAAATAATTTCTCCGCCGGTAATTTGTGCAGGAGGTGTTGGAAGCAATCCCATAACCGACAAAGCCGTCATGGACTTACCGCAGCCAGACTCTCCTACTACCGCAAGAGTCTCGCCTTTTCGCATGATAAACGAGAGGTCACTTACTGCAGGAAGTGCGCCATCTTCGGTAAAGAGCGTGACATCAAGATGATTGACGTCGAGAAGAACGTTTTTCTTGCACTGCTCTTCTCGCTCCTTTTGAGCGGTCTCTTGTGCAAGTTTGCGCTCTTCAAGGCTGCAAAATTGCACAGACTGACCGTTTGGACCCTCAATGACGTGCTCACATGACGCATCTTTAGTCTCTTTTGTCTGATCACTCTCTTGTACAAGAGCATCTGTTTTTTCTGCCATAAACGTAACCTCCTTTCTAAGAACGCATCTTTGGATCAAGGGCGTCGCGAAGGGCGTCGCCGAGCAAGTTAAAGGACATAACTGTAATGATGATGACAATACCTGGGGCAATACTGTAGAGAGGCTGTGATGCAAGGTATGGCTGAGACGCCGCAATCATTTGGCCCCAACTTGCCTCAGGCGGCTGAACGCCCAATCCCAAGAACGAAAGCGTTGCCTCAGAAAGAATTGCACTTGGAATACCCAAGGTAGAAACAACAATCAGCGTTGACATACAGTTAGGCAAGAGATGTTTCATGATGATGCGGAAGCTATTACCGCCAGACAAAATACAAGACTGAATGTATTCAGAATTCTTCAGGCGCATGACATCGCCACGAATCAGCCTTGCGGTGGTAGTCCACATTAAAAGACCTAATGCAATATAGAGATTGATGAGACCTGGGCCCATAACAAACATAATCAAAATTGCAAAGAGCAAGAATGGGAAGCTGGAGAAAACCTGGATGATAAAAGACACAACTGCATCAACCCAGCGACCATAATATCCTGCTGCAACTCCTGCTACAAAGCCGATAAACAGGGCAATTGCCTGCGAAATAATACCAACAGAGAGAGAAATCTGGCAGCCGTAAATAATACGAGAAAGAATGTCTCGGCCGTATTCATCAGTGCCAAGCAGATGTGCAAATGTTGGATTCTGATTCTGAATTGAAAGGTTTTGATCTTTGTAGCCATAGGGAGCAAGAACAGGAGCAAGAATTGCAATAATTACCAGAGCCAAAACAATGCCCAAGCAAATCATGCCCAGTTTATTTTTCTTAAAGATGTTCCAGCTAACCTGCCAATAGCTCTGCGCACGAACCTTTCCCGTGGCAGCCTGTTCTGCTTCTTGAGCCTTGGCGGCATCTTCAAGTACAGCTTCAGTCTTTTGGACCTTCTCGCTATTTTTATCGCTTGTAAACAAAGCCATTACTCTGATGCCTCCTCTCCAAGACGAATTCGTGGATCAACTACTGCGTACAAAATATCAACAAGTAAATAAATCACAACGCAGATAATTGCCACGTACATGACACTACCCTGAATCAACGGCAGGTCACGAGCATTAATTGCATCAATAAGCAACTTACCCATACCGTTCATATTAAAGATCTGCTCAATGATGATGGAACCAGTAAGGATGTCTCCCAGCTGAGATCCAGCAATAGTAATAATGGGAATCAGAGCATTTCTGAGTGCATGCTTCAAAACAATAGCAGAGCGCTTTAAGCCCTTAGCTTCAGCGGTTCTAATGTAGTCCTGGTTTAATACGTCTAGCATGCTAGTCCTGGTAACACGAGCAATACTAGCTGCGTAACGGGAACCCAGCGCAATGACAGGAAGAACGTACGCGGTAGGAGTTTTAACGCCAGAGAGCGGGAACCACTTAAGCGTCAAAGCAAAAATAATCTGCAGTACTAATGCCACCCAAAACGATGGAGCAGAAATACCAAAGATTGCGGCCGACATAAGTGTTCTATCAAGCCATTTTCCATGGTTTACTGCGGCGAGAATACCCATCAATAGACCAAGCACAATGGCAAAAAGATACGCGAACACTGCCAAGCGCAGCGTAACGCCCAGAGCCTTTGTCAAAAGTGCAATGACAGGGCGCTTCTGAGTGTAAGAAGTTCCAAAATCTCCACCAAGCATTTTTACAAACCAGTTTGCGTACTGCTCTGGAATTGGCTTATCAAGGCCCATAGTGTGACGGACTTGCTGAACCGTAGCTTCATCAGCCATATCGCCCATCATGACTCGTACTGGGTCACCTGGGACAATGTTCAAGACAAAAAACGTTAAAGCAGAAATGCAAACTACAACGCTCACTGCTTGAAGGATTCGTTTGATTAGAAACGATCTCACTCCTGAGCTCCTCTCCCCTCAAGAAAATGAAGCGGCATCCAAGAATCTTAGATGCCGCTTTAAAGTTTATAGCAAGTTTGCTACTTAGTCCTCTGGAACGGTGTAATCGGAATTTGATGTATCAATATCAATATCAAAGAAGTGATAAATCAAGTTTCCAACCTTAGCGTTCTTGACGTACTTTTTAGCGACAAAGGAGTTCTTTGGCCAGTACAGAGGAAGTGTTGCGAAGTCTGTACGTGTGAGCAGGTTATCTGCGTCCTTGTAATCCTCTGTTCTCTTGTCCTTGTTAGACTCAGAGCGACCCTCAACAAGAAGCTTGTCAAACTCTGGGTTGTTGTAGAAGGAAGACTTCTTTGCAGCGTTGGTGCTGTAGAAGTAGGTGTAGAGGTGCTGATCGCCATCAGCAAACAGTGGATACCAACCAAGTGTAGTAATCTGAAGGTTACCAGCAGCCCAGTCAGTGTTCCAAACTGCGTTGTCCTCTACCTGGACATCAAGGGTAACGCCAATCTTGCTCCAGTACTCCTGGACAGCAACAAGGAGTTTCTCGTAAGACTTTCTAACCTTTGCAGAAAGCTTAAGACCAGAAACACCAGCCTCAGAGAGAAGAGACTTAGCCTTCTCTGGATCATACGCAAAAGCAGGTGCGCTCTTGTCGTAACCAGGGGTTGCTGGTGCAAGCCAACCGCTTGCAACGGTGCCGTTACCGGAAGCAATGTTGTCAACGAGCTCCTGGCGGTTAATTGCCAGGGAAAGTGCCTGACGAACCTTAGGATCGGTAAGCTCAAAGCCCTCTTTGAGGTTGAGGTTGATGAAGTTAACACCAAGAGTCTGATATGCAGTGATAAGGTCCTTGACGTCAGCATCGCTTGAATACTGCTGATACAGAGAAGATGGAAGATCGCAGAAGTCAATATCGTTGTTTTTGAATGCAAGCAGCTGAGTGTTGGAATCGTCGTAGTAGTGAATACGAATCTCATCCAGAGCTGGCTTGCCATCGTGGTAGTCATCAAAGCGCTCAAGAACTACCTCAGTAGTGTCATCGTTGCTCTTAATCTTGTACTTACCAGTACCAATGAGGTTAGTACCGGTACCCCAATCAGCACCAGCAGCCTCGCAAGCCTTCTCTGGGAAGATGCAAGCATAGGAAATACCAAGAACGCTTACAAAGACAATGTAAGGCTCAGAGAGCGTAAAGGTAAAGTGAGTGTCGTCCTGAACAGTCAGACCCTCAAGCTCAGTAGCCTTACCAGCAAGCATCTCTGGAGCGCCCTTGATCTTGTCAAAGAAGCTGGTTGAGAGAGCCTTGGTCTCTGGCTTAAACATACGCTCAAAGGTGTACTTAACGTCCTTTGCGGTCAAAGTAGTACCATCGTGGAACTTAATACCCTCTTTGAGCTCGCACTTAAGGGTGACACCATCAGACTCAAAGGTTGGAATCTCTTTAAGCAGACATGTGACAAGCTCGTTATCTTCAGTCCAACGAAGCAAAGACTCGCAAACAGAGTCTGCAACACATGCGGACTGTGAGTTGTTTGCACGCTGCATATCAAGGCCCTGCTTAGAATTTGCGGAGCCGTAGCGAAGAATCTTCTTCTTATCAGAAGCCTGAGGAGTATCAGTGGAGGAAGGATTGCAGCCAGCCAACATCATAGATGCGCCACCACCAGCCGCTACCATACCTGATGCCTTCAAAAAATTACGACGGCTGAGTGAGTTCTCCAGCATGTTAACCCTTCTTTCTTATTAAAACGATTTATAAGACAACCCTGCTGGGGTTAGATAACTATACATAACAATTATCAGCATTTACCTATATATACCTAGGATGAAATAGACATGAAACATTAAATTGCGACGATAACAGCAAAATCTATTTACCTGCACTTTTTGTCAACTCATATAGGATTTACCTATATACAAAGATAAATAATGACTAAGCATTTTTGGACAGTTGTCCACTATGTCCATAAAAATATTGGCAGGTACCAAAGAGATACCTGCCAATACAAATTCATGTAACGAGAAGAACACTCTGTCTTAGTGCTTACGCTTCATAAGACCTGCGGCTGTTAAAGCAGCTCCACCCATAACCATAAGAGGCATTACCAGAAGCTCTTCTCCCGTATTAGGAAGCTGTGCTTTCTTCTTCTTTGTCTTCTTCTCTTTTACAGGAGAAGCAGGGTTAGAAGGCTCTTCTGGAGCTGGAGCTGGAGCTGGGGATGGAGTACAAGGATTAACGGTAAGAGTTACCGTCTTAGATGCTTCATAATCATTGCCTGCAGCTGCAGCATTACCGTTGAAGTAATAGTAATAGGTAATGGAGTATGTGCCTGGAGTCTTAGAAATCTCTTCTGCCTTCTGAGCAACAGTTGCTGCATCCATAGTTGCTGTATCAAGTACAACGGTACCGCTCTGATCAACAACCTTAACACGAGCGTCAGCAGAACCAGCAGCAGGGGTAACCTGACCAGCACTGTGATCAACCATAGCATCAAGGTTATCAAGAATAGTCCAGGAATCCTGATTAGCAGTAATAGTGCTGTCGTGTGCCGTAACTACCTGTCTAAGCTCTGTATAAAGTGGAGGAATAACGCCGTTGTTAAGATCAAGCTCGTCAGTTGAGTTCTCGGAAGCATTGATGACAAGGTTGCTGCCGGAGAGAGAAGTGTACGAATACTCCTGATACACATCGTCAGCAAGATCATTATCAACAGCCAGCTGCCAGCCAGGAAGATTGAGGTACAGTCCCCTATTGGAATTTCCGGTGTGAACCGAATAGCCATAGTCCCTCATGGCATTCTTAATGTTGGTCAAATCAATGTAGTAAGCACCACCGGTATACAGTGCATCATTTTCTGTTGCGCTGTGACGGTCTTCGTACAAGATATTGTCAACGTGAATATCGCTTGCAGAAATAGTTGGCATGTAATTCCACTCGTCCTGTGGGATAGCGTAATAACTACCGTCAGGCCTAATAATGACGCCCAGATATTTCTTGTTGCTGCTAAGAATGGAATTGTTTGTTCCCTCTTCCAGGACCTGCCTTGCAAACCTGACTGAAACACGAGGGTTTCCATAAGAGGTTCTGTGGTCAAGCAGATACTGGGTAAGGCTTACATAGTTAGTGCCATACAGATTGAGAGTAGAGCCATTAGTAAGCGTCAGAGGGACGGTAAGCGTAATGGTCTCACCAGCAGCCAGGGTGCCAGAGATAGAAATGGAACGCATCTCAGCATTGTCCTGACCAGCTGCCTGGTATGCGGCATAAGCATTAGCTGCAGGCTGAGAACCAGAACCACCGTTCAGTCCATTAATGTTCAGGTTAATTGCAGTTGCTGCATTAGTTGACGAGAAGGTAAATCCTGTTGCACGTAAATCAGGATTTGGGCTAGAGCTGGCATAGTATGTCAGTGGCAGCTGCATAATCTCGTTAATAGAAACTGGAGATGAAGAGATGTTGGTAATCTTTACCACTGCCTGCAGATTCTGATACTTATCAATATCTACGATGGAGCGGTTCATCTGAGTGGTGTCATTGTCCTTATAAGCGTAGTTAGATGTCTGACCAGAAGCATCTGTAAAGTAAATAGAACGCTCAATAAGGCCATCTGCACTCACAGATGGAGACACGTTAGTAGTAGTGCCGTTATAGAATGAATTGTTACTTGCAGCGTATGCAATATTTGGCATAAAGATTAAAGCTGCCAAAAATGCAAACACAACAGCAAGAAACCTGCGGCCCTGCATCTTTGATGTCATAGGCGTATTCCTCCTCAGAATAAAAACTTAGCGTTATATTTTCGCATTAACATCCTGCTGAAGGAATGGAGATATTTGTTACTCCCATAAAAAAGAGACGCCATCTTTCGATGACGTCTCTTGACAATTACTTAGATGCGCAAAGCGTGTTACTCTGCAGCCTCTTCAGTTGCCTGTGCGTTAGCCTCAGACTCAACAAGGTGAGCCTCAAGATCTGCCTCAGCCTCAGCTGCTGCTGCCTCTGCTGCTGCACGCTCCTCCTCTGGAAGTGGAGTGACCTCAATGTCAATGCCAAGGGTCTCTGCAGCTGCCTTCATAGACAGGGAGATGCGACGGCGGTCAAGATCAATCTCCATGACCTTTACCTGTACAACGTCGCCAACCTTGCAGACCTGGGATGGAGCGGTGACGTGCTGCTTAGCCATCTCGGAGATGTGGACGAGGCCCTCAACGCCGTTGCCAAGGTCAACAAATGCACCGAAGGTAACAAGCTTGGTGACAGTGCCCTCGATAATAGCGTCAACTGGGTACTTGGAAACAAGTACGCGCCATGGATCCTCGGAAGTCTGCTTAAGACCAAGGGAGATGCGCTCACGGTTAAGGTCAACGTCGAGAACCTGAACCTCAACCTCCTGGCCAACCTTAACAACCTCAGATGGGTGGTTAACGTGGTTCCAAGAAAGCTCGGAGATGTGAACCAGGCCGTCAATGCCGCCAAGGTCAACAAATGCACCAAACTCAACGATGGAGGAAACAGTACCCTTGAGCTTCATGCCAACCTGGAGCTTGCCCAGGATGTCCTGACGCTCTGCCTTACGAGCCTCCTCAAGAACAATGCGGCGAGAAAGAACAACGTTGTTACGGTTGCGATCCATCTCGATAACACGAGCCTCAATACGAGTGCCCATGAATGTACCAAGGTCCTTGACACGACGAAGGTCAACAAGGGATGCAGGCAGGAAGCCACGGAGGCCAATGTCAAGAATCAGGCCGCCCTTAACAACCTCAATAACCTCGCCCTCAACGGTCTCACCGGCGTTGAACTTATCCTCAACTGCCTTCCAAGCACGCTCGTACTCAGCACGCTTCTTGGAGAGAACCAGACGACCCTCTTTGTCCTCTTTCTGAAGGACAAGAGCCTCGACGTCCTCACCCAGGGAGATGATCTCTGCAGGGTTGACGTCTTTACGAATAGAAAGCTCACGAGCAGGAATAACGCCCTCAGACTTGTAGCCAATGTCTACGAGGACCTCATCGCGCTCAATTTTGACGACGGTGCCGTTGACAAGATCTCCCTCATCAAAATCGGTAACAGTGCCGTCGATCAGGCTGTTCATTTCCTCATCGGAAATTTCATCCAAAGAGAAGATGGACGAGTTCTGAATCTCACTCAAAGGTGGACCCCTTCCAAAACGGGGCCCCGGTCAACATGGTTGCTGCCAGAGTGCCAATACGTGGGCTTCTCTACTCGGAAACTTACATGCTCTCGGGGGCCAACAGATACAGTGCATAGCTTGACGCCATACGGGCAATAGGATAGCGCTCTTCGGCTGATTAAACAAGCCAAAGAGCGCTACTTTGCACAGCTATTACGCAAGTTTTACAAAATTTCTTCAAAGTTTGTTTCTTGCGAGAAGATCTTGTTGTGCTTAAGCACGAAGACGGTAGCCTTCTTTCTCTACGGCAGCTCGGTACGCATCGACATCAATTGGATTTTTGCTGAGGATACGTGCCTGGCCACCTGCTAGAGTAACCTGCGCCCATGTTCCCTCAATACTATCGAGTGCTCGAGTCACATGGTTGACGCAGTTCTGGCAAGTCATACCACCAATCTCAAATGTCTGAACATAGGGGTAATGAGACTCATCTTTGTCTTCTGGACCCTCTGCAGCCGCAACTTGCTCTGTGTTACAAGTAGTAACACCTGTTCCTTCATCAGAGCAGCAGCCTTTTTTACCTGCAGCAATTCCGTAAACACGATAAACCGCAAAACCACAAAGTGCTACAACAGCAAGAATAACAATAATATTGATTGGTGACATACAAACTTCCCTTCTGTTGCTGTTTTACTACCCAACATTTTCTAGATTATTCAAAAAATGATGTTTTTTCTCGCTAAATTTAACAGCAACAGCAAAAATCGTGATGCAGCTTAAGCAGAAAGCTTTGCGCCAAGACCGCGAAGAGCCTCAAGAGCATCGTCATCTGGCTCAAGGTTGCAGATAAGAGTCTCAACAACGTTAACACCCTCTGCCTCAGCGTTCTGCTTCCAAGTCTCCATCCAGTCACCGGTTCCCCAGTCGTAAGAACCAAAGAGAGCGGTTGGCTTCTGGCCAAGCTTGCCTGCGCAGTCATTGAAGAGCTCCTCAAAATCAGGATCAAGCTCCTCGTCACCCATAGCAGGGCAGCCAAAAGCAAATGCATCGTACTGGTCGCACATATCAGCAGAGAACTCAGAGGACTCAATAGCCTCGGTATCTGCTGCACTTGCAAGCTCTTTAGCCATTGCCTCAGTATTGCCCGTCATGGACCAATACACAACTGCTACTTTACTCATACATTTCCTCCTTCTGTGTCCAGGTTCCCCCTGGAAAACTACACATTACTTTCAATACCTCAACAAGAAATCCAAGTGCACCCCTTATGCAACCTGGTATTTCTCGGCATTGCCATACGATGAGAGAATCTGCGCCAAAGATTCCCCTTGATAAAAACGAAGCTTGCAATGGTCTTCTGCATCTTTAAGCTGCTCCAGGCGCAAGCGAGTTTCTTCTGTGTTGTCATAGACTTTCCAAGCACCAGTAAAGAGCTCAGGCTGGCCGTTCATAAAGCCTTGAACATCTGCAAGCGGATAGCCCAGTACAAGTCCAATCTCGTGCGGAAACGCGGCTTTTCTTGCATGAAAGGCAAAGATTTTTGAGCGCATGCTCTTCATCAACGCTTGTACCGATTCAGTGGAATGGCCAAACGTAGCCAAGAACTCACAGTGCTCTGGTTTGGCGAGAATATCCTCAACCAGCTCAGGTCTATACGCAACGAACGATACTTTTCCACCCGAAATAGCAGAAGTAGCAAGGAGCGTTACCCCAAACAGCGAGAGCTCGTGTGTAGCGTTACAGAGAAATGCCCTCAGTGTTGGATCGGTGCAGATTAGGCTTGTACAAGAACTGCAAGACTTGTGGGACGCAAATGAAAAGAGTGCGGCTGGCTTGACGTGAGCAATAACACCAGCGGCACAGCGAACAAACGTTGTCGCAAAATCATGACAAAGCTCAGGCGTATACGCTCTTCTGCTTCCGGTAGAAACAAGCTTTTTATCAGCGGAATATACACAGGGAGAAGTAACGTCTAGGAGCAATGAATTCTCAAAAGAAGTAAGACAATCCATACCGCACTTGCTCCCTTCTTAAAAATGCGCCGTCGACTAAAAGGGAGCCGACGGCGCCTGGATTCCGGACCCTTGGAGAGGGGATAGGTTCCGGGCTGATAAAGCAAATTTGTTAGAACTAGCTCCTGTTATATAAAAACCTTAACAAGTTAACCTCTTCTAACTATTTAAAGTGTAAGCCTTAGCTAACTAATTGCAAGTGAAAACTCAAAATATTTTTACTTTTTGACAGAAAAAAGCTCCCGTCTCTTACGAATAAGAAACGGGAGCTTTAACGTGATCTAAGAAACGCTTTGCTAGCGCACAGGTACGCACTAAGCAGCCTGTCCTTCAGTTAAAAGCAATTTAACCTCAGAAGGAACATTTGGGTTATGAGCTGCAGTAGTAAGCAGCGACCTTGTGTTTGCAAGCGTGACCATAAGTGTCAAAAGGTTGTGCATATATGCAGCAGCACTTACGGTAATAAGGCCTGCAACACCTGCAGCAATGAAAGAGCTGTTCAGCGCAACAATCGTGCGATAGTCGGCGTGAATCCTCTTCATTACCTGCTGGCCCAAAAGACGCATGATTACCAGCGATTCAAGCGAATCGTTCTTAATCGAAATATCCGCAACAGCGCGAGCAATATCAGTTGCATCAGACAGAGCCAATGAAACATCAGAAACAGCCAAAGCAGGTGAATCGTTAATACCATCGCCTACCATTGCAACGGTGTAGCCCTCCTGCTGGAACTTCTTAACATACTCGCACTTATCCTCTGGGAGAATCTGTGCCACGTAATCGTCAAGACCCAGCTTCTTTGCAACACTTGCTGCAACGTTTTCTGAGTCACCAGTCAGCATAACCATACGCTTAACGCCAAGAGCACGGAGCTGCATAATAGTTGCTGCTGCGTCTTCCCTTACAGGATCGGTAATACAAATTGCTGCAATAAGCTTTGAATCCTCGGACATGAAGATAATGGACGAGGTAGGAGCAATCTGCGCAAGGTCGTCCTGAATTCCCTCGGGCATTGGGGTCTTCTCGTCATCAAAAATGAAGTGAGCAGAACCAATGCAGACCTCTTTGTCGTTAACCTTGGTACGAATACCGTGAGCAACAACATATTTGACCTCTGCGTGGAACTCATCCTTGTGCTTAAGGCCACGTACCTTTGCCTCATTCACAATTGCGCGAGCCATGCTGTGTGGGAAGTGCTCCTCAATACATGCAGCAAGGCGCAGGAGCTGGTCCTCGGTACGATCGCAGAAGCTGACAATACACTCAACGTGTGGAACTGCCTTTGTCAGCGTGCCTGTCTTATCAAAGACGATAAGATCTGCTGCAGCGATCTTCTCGAGGTACTTTCCGCCCTTAACCGTCATGCCATATTTAGCTGCCTCATCCATAGCGCTACCCACTGCAACAGGAGTGGAAAGCTTAATGGCGCAGGAATAGTCAACCATAAGAACGGTCATAGCCTTAGTGATGTTTCGGGTGATGCCCCAAATACCAAAGAAGGCAAGGAAGCTGTAAGGAACCAGTGCATCGGAAAGGCGCTCGGCCTTTGACTGTGCGCCTGCCTTAAGCTCAGCAGACTGCTCAACCATATCAACAATGTTGTCGATACGAGACATTCCTGGAGGAGCGGTAACACTGACCATGAGGTCACCGTCTTCAAGAGCGGTACCAGCATAAACGGTAGAGCCAGGCTCCTTGGTAACAAGGCGGGACTCACCTGTCATGGCAGCCTCGTTCATCTGACCAATGCCTTCAACAACTTTGCCGTCAACAGGAAGAACGCCACCAGCGCGCTGGTGCAAAATCATGCCCTTCTCAACCTCAGAGAGAGCAATCATAACGTCCTTGCCGTCAATACGAGCCCAGACGTTCTCAGAACGGGTAATCAGGCCGTCACGGAGTGCAAGACGAGCACGGCTGGCAACGTGGTTCTCCATAGCTGCAGACAGCTCAAGCAGGAACATGACAGTGGAAGCATCCGCCCACTCATTTCTTAAAATGGAAGTGGTAATTGCAGTTGCGTCCAAAACCTCAACTGTCAGCTCTTTCTTGAACAGACGCTTAACGCCTTCCACAACAAATGGAATGGCGCGGAGAATAACGTAGGCATAGTTAGCAACTGCAGGAAGTGGCAGAGAACGCATAATCCAGCGGCGTGCGAATGTAGTCACAACCTCCATCTGGAAGCGGTTGTTCTCTAGAGCCATCTCGATTGAGCTACAGAAGTCTTCAAGGCCTGCCTCTTCTTCTCGTGGCAAGTTCAAGACATCAAAAGCACCAACAGCTGCAAGTACCTGGTCTCTCTTAAGAGGATCAAACCTTAGCAAGAGAGAGCCGTTTGCCATGTGAACTTCTGCGTGACGAACGCCGTCAACACGCATCAGCTCATAGGAGATACCACGAGCTTCAGCCTCATCAATATGACCCAGGTCGCATTTTGCACGAATGCGACCTGAGATTTCATTAGTAATTGTGAAGCGCATGAATTATGCCTGTGCGCCCTCTGCGTCGACCTGCTTGGTAACCTCAGCGCGGATACCCTCCTCGAGCTCAGCAAGGCGAGCGCGAACAGCAGCGTCAATCTTGGACTCACGGCGAGCCTCTGCGACAACGTCGTTAGCCTCGTCAACAACGTTCTGAGTCTCTGCAGAAACGCGATCAGTTACGCGAAGACCACATGCAGTTGCCTTAACAGCTGCCTTGTGAAGAGTGCCGTTAGAAGCAAGACCAGCAACAACGCCAGCAAGTGCAGCGCCACCGGCTGCGAGACACCAATTGTTCAGTTTCATAAAAATCCCCCATCTGCTATTTGCAAATTAATCGGTTAGTGACCTATTGAAGATAAAATTTTTTGACGAAAAAAACAAGTGAAAATCATTACTGATTAGTTATCCTAATGAAACAATTGTACACAAGTAATTCCTTACCTGCGAAAACGTTTCCTAAGGTTAACCATGGTGTACATATAAATTTTGTGAAGAAACCGCTCTGGGACGTTACTTAAATAATTGATATTTGTTCGTATAGGCTAACAACTTAATGAAAAATAACAACTATTCTGTGTCGTTACTGTGAAAATAAATTGCATACAATTTATTTGTGTTAGGTTACAGCTACTGGGGTACACTACCCAAAGAAAATAAGTCATCCAATGCTTCGGACAATCCGTGGCTCGTTGAAAGGAACATCATGGCAAACACCAATATCTATGACCTCTCCGTAGAAGAGCGTGACGGCTCCCTAACTTCCCTCTCCTCTTTTGATGGAAAGGTTCTTCTGATTGTCAACACTGCAACTGGTTGCGGCTTTACCCCACAGTATGAGGACCTTGAGCGCATTTATGCCGCATACAAGGACCAGGGCTTTGAGATCTTGGACTTCCCTTGCAATCAGTTTGCTGACCAGGCTCCAGAGTCTGATGAAGAGATTCATCAGTTCTGCACCATGAAGTTTGGCACTAATTTCCCACAATTCAAGAAAAGCGACGTCAACGGAGAGACTGCAAATCCTCTCTTTGAGCGCCTTGCAACAGCTTTCCCCTTCCAGGGCTTTGGTAAGGGTATCAAGGCACTTGCTCTGGACAAATTTGCTAAGGCAAACAACAAGAAGTTTGGCGACAAGGCCTACATCATGTGGAACTTCACCAAGTTCCTTGTAGACCGCCAGGGAAACGTTGTTGCCCGCTTCGAGCCAACTGCCGATATGGCAGAGGTTGAGTCCGCAGTTAAAAACCTTCTTGCCTAAGGCGAGAAGACCGGTCTACTCATGAGTTCTTCTCAGAAAGAAATGCAGTCCGTCGCAGCCGTCAGCACGTTTGCTGGCGGCTCTTCTGCACTCGACAACTCCCCCGATATCCCCGAGCTTCTCCTTAAAAACCAGCTCTGCTTCCCGCTCTACAGTGCCTCAAAAGAAGTGGTACGAAGGTATACGCCGCTACTTAAGCCCTTTAATCTAACGTATACACAATACATTGCCATGATGGCGCTTTGGGAACATGAATCCTTGGATGTCAAAACCTTAGGTGAGCTTTTATTTCTTGATTCAGGCACCTTGACTCCACTTCTTAAAAAGCTTGAGGAGAAGAGCCTTGTACTGCGTCAAAAAACAGGTAAAGACGGACGTCAGCTAATTGTTTCTCTTACCCAAAAAGGCAAAGATCTTAGGCGAGAAATGCAAATAGTCCCACATCAGATCGGCTCATGCGTTAATCTCTCGCCCGAAGAAGGCGCTGAGCTTAAACGATTGCTTTTAAAAGTTCTTTCTAACGTTACAGAAAGCTAGATTTACTATGACCCAATCACAGGTAACCATTACCTCTTCTGAACGTGAAACCGCCATTGTACGCACGAGCGCCATTGGCATTGCAGCCAATGTTGCCCTTGCGGCATTCAAAGCAGCTGTGGGCATTTTATCTAACTCAATTGCCGTTACTCTTGATGCGGTGAACAATCTCTCCGATGCAATTTCATCAATCATCACCATTGTGGGAACCAAACTATCTAACAAAAAAGCTGATCGCGAGCATCCTTTTGGTCACGGACGCATTGAATACATCACTACAACAGTCATTGCTGCAATCATTATGTATGCAGGTATTTCTTCGCTTATTAAATCTGTTCAAGACGTCATGGACCCTGCAACGCCAGACTATAGCTTTTTATCTTTAATTATCATTGCTGTAGCTGTAGTGGTAAAGATTGTTCTGGGCCACTACGTCCGCTCTGTTGGTAATCGTGTAAACTCCGACACCCTTATTGCATCAGGCTCTGACGCGCTCTTTGATGCTGCGCTTTCCACTTCTGTTTTAGCTGCTGCTCTTATTTTTATCTTTACAGGAATTAGCATTGAAGCATACGTGGGCATCGTTATCTCTGCATTTATCATTAAAGCTTCAATTGAGCTGCTACAGGGCTCTATTAAAGAAATTATTGGCATGCGTCCTGATACAGCACTTTCAACACTCATCTATGACATTGTGAGAGATGATCCAGATGCAGAAGGTGTTTACGACCTCATTATCCACAGCTATGGACCAGACAAATTTGTTGGCTCATTTCACACTGAGGTGCTTGATACCACTTCAGCCATTGAGATTGATACAATGACTAGGCGTCTGAGTACAGAGATTTACAAGCAGACATCAGGCAAAATAATCATTGCTGCCATTGGCATTTATGCGAGAAACACTACCGATAATCGCATTGTAAAAATGCGTACTAAAGTAACTGAAATGGCTTTAGCTCATGAAGGCGTTCTTCAAGTTCATGGGTTTATTGCTGACATTGAAAACCAATTTATGGCCTTTGACACTGTTATCGAGTTTGGTTATGACGGCAAGCAAATTGTTCACGATATTATTCATGAAGTAGAAGCATCCTACCCTGACATGAACGTCTCGGTTCTTTTGGACCGCGATACAAGCGATCTTTCTGAACATGAAGAAGACAGAGACTTGCACTAAACGCACATTAATACATCTTTAAAAAGGGGCGAGCCGCTGACACCCAGAGTCAGCGGCTCGTGTTCTACACTCGCAAGAAAGGGAGAGGGTCTTTCTCCGAGCTACGGGAACCTGAATAAAGCAAGCAAGTAAATTGCTTAAAACCATAGTAAGTTAACCGAGGGAAACTTACAAGAATCTTTTCAGTTTTTTTATCTATTTTCGTAAACTCTACAAAAAGTTAGACTAAGTTTACATGTCTATGGATTTTTATCTTATATCAAGAAAGTCCGAGATACCAGTAATGAAAAATCTCCCACACCGAATTGATGCGGGAGATTAGGTTAGCTTATTAAGTTAGCAACTTTATGCTTTTGCTACTTCATTAAGGCTGGTAAGAATCTTCTCGTCTTTTTTATCCCACTTTGGAGCTGGACGCAAAAGCTGGAAGAGAATTGCTGCCAGGAAGATAAAGGCAACAACAGTCCACACACCAAAGGAGCCAAGAACGAAGAACTCCCAGAACTGATTGATCATCAGGCCTACAATCCATGCAAAAATGCACTGATAACCAATGGCAAACCAGAACCATTTAGAGTCGTTCATTTGTCGACGAATACTACCTATTGCAGCAAAGCAAGGTGCGTCAAGCATATTGAATGCCACAAATGCACACATTGCACCAACGTGGAGGATACCACCAGCATCAGTAAACATACCAGCAAAGCCAGACCACATAGTGACAGACTTCTCACTTGCATCGCCAAGGCCATAAAGAACGCCAAAGGTGGAAACAAGATTCTCTTTTGCAATCAAAGCAGAAATAGAAGCTACAGTTGCCTGCCAATTTCCAAATCCAAGAGGAGAGAAGATAAATCCAATAGAACCGCCAATAGCAGCAAGCAAAGAAAAGTCCATAACATTATCAGGAGCACCCTGAATACCTGGAAGATAGCCGAATACTCCATTTGCGCCGTCCCAGTTAGCCCAGCCAAAATTGGATAAAACCCAAATTCCAATTGCTGCAGCAAAAATAATGGTACCAGCTTTAATAATATACGCAGAAATACGCTCCCAAACATGCATTGCCCAAGACTTAAGAGAAGGCATGTGATAATCAGGAAGTTCCATGACAAATGGTGCTGGCTCTCCCTCAAAAGCCTTAGTCTTCTTTAGCATGATTGCAGAAATAACAATCATAGCTACACCCAAGAAATAAAAGGCTGGGGCAATCCACCAAGCAGTAGTTCCTCCAATAAGAACACCCATAATCAAGGCAATAATAGGCTGTTTTGCCGAACATGGAATCATAGTGGTAAGCATAATCGTCATGCGACGATCTTTCTCATTTTCGATAGTACGAGTAGAAAGAACGCCAGGAACACCACAGCCAGAAGAAATCAGAAGTGGAATGAAGGACTTGCCGGACAGGCCAAAGCGACGGAAGACACGGTCCATAACAAAAGCAACGCGGCTCATGTAACCGCAGTCCTCAAGGAAGCACAGCATGACAAACAGAACAAACATCTGTGGAATAAAGCCAAGAACAGCACCTACGCCGCCGATAATACCGTCAACTACAAGACTGGTGATGACGGGGCTTGCGCCAGCACCCTCAAGAGCGCCGCGAGCAAGCGTAGGAATACCAGGGACATACATGCCGTACTCAGATGCCTCTGGCTCAGTAGCAGCGCCTTCAACAGCGGTCTTGAAGCCCGCAGCAGTTACGCCGCCCAGAGTCTGAAGTTCTTGACCTTCAGCAAGAATTGGGTTGCCGTTTGCGTCAAGATGAAGAGGATTGCCATCGGTGTCAACAAAGTTGCCGTCTTCATCGTGAACTGGTGCGCTTAGAGCAACGACGCTCTTTTTAGAAGCTTCGTTCTCAAAATTAGTAATAGCGTCAGAATCCCACTGTTTTGCCTGAATAGCAGCGCGAACCTCAGTGGTATCAATACCAGCCTCGTCTGCTGCATTGAGATATGCGTCAATCTGGTCGCCATAGTGGTGAGAGTCAAAATCATCTTTTGCCTGACTATACTCTGCATCTCCGATGCCCAATACGTGAAAACCTTTGTCAAACAGATTGTCGTTGACCCAGTTGGTAGCATTGATACCAACTGTAGAAATAGAGATAAAATACACCAGGGACATTACAATAACAAAAATTGGAAGACCCAGAATACGGTTAGTAACAACACGGTCAATCTTCTCGGAAGTACTCAGTTTTTTAGGTGCTTTCTTGACGCAAGCTGCCATTACGCCAGCAATCCACTCATAACGATCAGACGTAATGATGGACTCAGCATCATCGTCGCGAGACTGCTCAACTGCAGCAATAATCTGCTCAAGCTCTGCGGTCTTCTCGGCAGAAAGGTTAAGAGGAGCAATAGCATTTGCATCGCGCTCAAAGACCTTAATGGAATACCAACGGGACAGAGTTGCAGGAGCAAGACCCTCGATTGCAGCAGCAATCTTGCCAAGAGCCTCTTCTACCTCTGGGGAGAAGCACTTAACGCCCTCAGCAGGAGTTCCCTCCTGGCCAGCCTTAATAGCAGTCTTTACCAGAGTGTCAATGTTCTTGTTACGAAGTGCGGAAACCTCAACAACCTCAACGCCAAGCTGCTTAGAAAGCTCTGCGGTATCAATGACATCGCCAGACTCTTTAAGAAGGTCAACCATGTTAAGACCAAGAACAACAGGGCGGCCAGCCTCAAGAATCTGAGTTGTCAGATAGAGATTGCGCTCCAGGTTGGTAACATCGAGAAGGTCAATAATGGCGTCTGGACGCTCATTAATGAGGTAGTCACGAGATACCTGCTCCTCTGGTGAATATGGAGACAAAGAATAAATTCCAGGAAGGTCAACAAAAGTGACGTCCTTATCAGCGCGCCAATTTGCCTGCTTCTTCTCAACAGTAACGCCAGGCCAGTTGCCAACGTAGCCGTTTGAGCCCGTAAGCTCATTGAATAGGGTGGTCTTACCGCAGTTTGGGTTACCTGCGAGACCAATGATGGTTTTTTGTGCCATTAGGCTTCCTCTACCTTGTGAACGTCTACTACTTCAATGCTTGCAGCCTCATCCTTGCGGATAGAAAGCTCGTAGCCACGAACTGTGAGCTCAATTGGATCTCCCAGTGGTGCTACCTTTTTGACATGAACCTCAGTGCCCTTAGTAAGGCCCATGTCCATGATGCGACGTTTCACGGCGCCTACACCCTTTAGCGCAGCAACCGTGCAACTCTCCCCCACCTTAACTTCTTTCAGAGTTGCCATAACCTTCCTTTCATCGAAACACGTATTAAAAGCCGCGGGTTTTACCAGCAGCGCAATACAACAAAGTGTTTAGAGCGGAGAAACCATGATGTGCGAAGACATCTGACGGTTCAGTCCTAGTCGTGCACCCTTAACGCTGACAATAACGTCACCATTGACACGTGAAATAACCTTGACCTCGGCGCCCTCAACAAAACCAAGTGTTGAAAGGTGCTGACGAAGATCAGAAGCACCCTTAACCGTTACGATCAACGCAGTCTCTCCCTCACCAAGCATGGCAAGAGGAAGAACTGGACCAGAATTCGCAGGACCCTGTGAGGTCTTTTCTGTATCCATGCATCCCCCAAAATAATCGTTGGCAAACTAAGTTTGCTCTTTCGAACTTTTACTTCACTAGTATCAACTAAAAGTTAAGGTAATTCAACTTTCATTTAACAATTAAACTAAAAAGAAGGCGAGAAACACCATCTACCAGTGGTTTCTCTCCTTATAAATATTGCAACTTTATTTCAGGTAGTACTAGTTTTACGCAAACATGAACAATTGTTTGCTCAAACTTATGGCAAGCTGTGTGATATCAGCCCGTATTCTGCAGACCTGCGGCAACACCAGACACAGTGCACAAAATCAAATACGTAATATTTGCGCGCTCCTCAGGAGTAAGCATGTCATCCCTTGTACGAAGCTCAGATAGGGCATGTACCTGCGTAACCGAGAGAATATTAACAAATGGCAGACGCAGGCGGATAACAGGACCAAGCACGCGGCGGTTCTCCAACGGCCACTTGTTACCGGTGATAGCAAGGACCCACTTGCGCGTCAACGACATCTCGGAGAGAACCATCTCCGAGAGCTCAGAGCGATCACCCAGGGCCAGATAAAGCCTTGCAATACGAGCATCAATCTTGGAGATTGACATCTCAATGTTGTCGATAAACGTAGTGAACAGCGGCCACTCTCTATATGCCTCACGGAGACGTTCGATATCTCCTACTGCCTCGCAGGCACTGCCCAGTCCGTACCAAGCAGCCAGGTTGATACGAGCCTGTGACCAGGAGAAAATCCATGGAATAGCACGCAAGTCATCAAGGGACTTGGCACCCAGGCCACGTTTTGCAGGTCTTGAACCAATGGGGAGAAGACCAATCTCTGTCAGAGGGGTAACAACCGAGAACCACTCAGCAAAGCCATCGGAGTGAATGAGCTCCAAGAAACGCTGCTTGGACGCTTTATCAAGCTCAGAAGCGAGCGAAGCAAACTTCACGTCTGTCTGGGTATTCTTCTGCTCAATAGAAGGTGCCATCTGAAGCAGTGTTGCTCCAGCAACGGACTCTACGTGACGACGAGCAAGCGTTGGGTCACCATAGCGAGCAAAAATAACTTCTCCCTGCTCAGTAAGTTTAAAGCGACCGTTGACTGAACCTTTGGGCTGCGAAAGAACAGCACGGTTTGCAGGACCACCGCCACGACCAACTGCACCGCCACGGCCATGCATCAAGATGAGGTCAATGGAGTTCTTCTCTGCCCACTCTGCCAAAGCAGCCTGAGTCTTATGCAGTACCAACGTTGCCGTAGTTGGTCCCTCGTCCTTCGAAGAATCGGAATAGCCCAGCATGACCTCAAGCTTGCGGTCTGTCTGAGCAAGACGTGCCTGTACCTCAGGAAGCTGAATTACCTGGTCAAGTGTAGCAACAGCGTTCTCAAGGTCTTCAATTTGCTCAAAGAGCGGAATAACATCTAGTACAGGAACGTCTTCTTCATTTGCAAACGCAAGACGTGCAAGCTTATAGACATTCTCAACATCCTGAGCAGACTGCGTAAACGAAATAATATAGCGACGAGCAGCGTTAATGCCATTCTTCTTTTGAATTGATCCAATGGAGCGGAAGGTGTCTAGCACCTCCTGCGTCATAGCAGCAAGTTTGGCGGGTTTCTCGGCAGTTGAGGGGTGTGCCTCAATATCTGCAAGTGCACGTTTGTGCACCAAAGAGTGTTGACGGAACTCCATCTCTACCAAGTGGAAGCCAAAAGTTTGAGCCTGCCAGATAAGCTTCTGAACAGGACCGTAGGCAATACGATAAGCCCCTGCTTGAGCTAGTGAATCCTGAATAACGCGCAGATCAGCAATAAACTCTTCAGCGCTTTGATACATCAGGTCAGCATTGCGCTCAATGGTGGCGCTGAGTCGGCCAGAAATGACGCGCATTGCCGCACGATGCAGCTCAGACCCAGCCTTATCAATAGCTCCAGAGGTCAGAGCCTGACTCATTTCTACCTGCTGTGCCCAAAGATTAGCAAGCGCAGGCGAAGCTGGAGTAGAAATACCATCAAGCGTCAGGCCTCGACTGACTTCCTTGGTAGCTCTAGCCAGTGCCTGCAGTACGTGTACACGGTACTTCTCGGCAACTTGGCGAGAAACCAAGGCAGTAACGTTAGGATTACCATCGCGGTCAGAGCCAATCCAGCTACCTGGACGGAAAAATGGTGGGCAGACAGGCGACACACAACCAGCGTTTTCTCCCAGCACCCAGTTATCAAAGCGGCGATATACCGAAGGAACCATCTCAAAAAGGGTGGTATCAAAAATGTTGAGGACAGTATCTGCCTCCTCCAAAGGAGTTGGCTTTTTATGACCGATAGGAGACGTACGGAATAGGCCATCAATCTCTTGCAGCATGCGACGCTCGTTTTCCACACGAGCAGGACCACCAAGCCTCTGACGCTCATCAAGAAGCTCTGAGATGGTGCGGATTCGGCGCTCAACGTTTTTACGACGAGCCTCAGTTGGGTGCGCGGTAAAGACGGGGTGGAACTCAAGACGATTAAGACGTGCTTTTGCCTCTTCTTCACCACACTCGTCAATAAGCTGTCTATATGCAACGGTTATCTCATTGATAGGGTCTTCTGCGGAAGATGGATCAACAGAAGCCTCACGAGAGCGCAGGCTGGTAACGCGATAATTCTCTTCACAAAGATTTGCTAAGTGGAAAAAAGTTACAAATGCGCGCATGAGAAGCACGGAGTCTTCCATGCTTAGGTTGTCAATGGTAGAAGCAAAACGCAGAAAAGCATTAAGCGATTCCTTCTCTGAATCTACCTTGAGTACCGCATTGATTGCCTCAAGCAGCAAAGGTGCGCGAGTTGTAGACAAATCATCTGGTCCAGCTTTAATTGCCTCAACCAACAACGTGTCAAAACTAGTAAGAAGATCTGGATTGTACTCAGCAAGCACTTTTCTTACCAAACGCAAAAAGAAGGTAAGGTTATCGCGCAGAGGAGCTGGCGCTTTAAGCGCTTGAATAAGGGTACGAGCGGCAGCAATCTCATTCCCACGTCGTTCAAGAAGCGACTGAGCTACTTCAGAAGTTGTTGCACCATCGATGGGTTTCTCGTCAAAAGAAGCATTGCTGGACTCTAGATTTGAATCTTGAGGATTGCCTGCCATGCTCATCCTTTCGTCACATGACTCAGAATACGTACTATCTACCATACCCTTTTGTAACAATCTTCGCACGATTGTTTGTCAATCTGTTACCTAATGTACATCGTGGACTACAATCGATACAACAAATAAAAATTGATATATCAAAGTTTCTGACCACACTAAAGAAGATCTTAGGTTTTACATGCTCAATCCATTCAAGAAAAGTCGTACTGCGTACAACAATTCTTCCGTACATAAGCAGGTAGAGCGTCTTCGCACACCTCGCTATGAGCTTGATGACTCGCGCACAAACGGGGGTCAACCTGGCATTGTGGTTACATGGTGGACCAGGCTTCTCTCTGCCGTGGTCTCTGGCGATATTGCTAATCAAGACGAGCAATACTTGGCACATCAAACGTCCCAGGATTATCTCTTCAACGCACTTGGACAAGGCGCCTGGGGCGCACTTTTCCCGCTTTTAACTGTTGTTTGCTCCCAGCTTGTTGGCATTGAACAAGCAGGACTTTTCTCCATGGCATTTGTTGTGGCAACGCTTTTGTTATTTGTTGCCCAATACGGCGTCCGTACCTATCAGGTTTCTGACCTAACCGAACAGCGCAGTTTTTCTGATTACCAGATTCAGCGTGCAGCTACCGTTGTTGTCATGGTGACAGCTGGTCTTATTTGGTGTTTCTTCAAAGGCTACACCGAGCCCATGTTTTCTATCTGCACAGGAGCTTTGCTCTTTAGGGCAGTTGACGGTATGGCTGATGTCTATGAAGGTCGTCTGCAGCAAAAGGACAAGCTCTATCTAGCAGGACTCAGTCAAGCGCTTAGGTGTAGCTCAAGTTTTATTCTCTTCACGCTTGTGTTATTTGTTACCAGAAATCTTGTGTGGGCAAGTTGGAGCATGGGTATTTGCGCTCTTGTTACCTTGGTATTTGTTTCTGCTCCCCTAGCCATTCTTGAGACCGATAAAAGCGTGCGCTTTAAGCTTGCAAACATCAAAGATATCTTTGTGCAATGTTGGCCTCTCTTTTTGGCGCTTTTCCTCTACAACCTTATTGACTCGCTGCCAAAGTTTGCCATGGAAGGCGCGCTCTCTTACAGCAATCAGTTGTACTTCAACGCACTCTATTTCCCCGCTCACACTATTTTGATGATTTCTACACTCATCTACAGGCCACAGCTCTTTAAGCTTGCCAGCCTGCTAGAAACCTCTATCCACAATCCTGTTAATAAGAAGCGCTTTGGCGTAATGGTACTTGCCCTGTTTGGAGCTATTGCCGTTGTCACCGCAGGTACTGCAGCATTTGTTGAGTTCATTGGCATTCCTCTTAACAGCTTCTTGTATGGTGTTGATTTTGAGCAGTATCGTGGACTCGCACGCATTATGGTAGCCACGGGTGGCCTTTGTGCTGCAATCGACTTTTTGTACCAGCTCATCACCATCATGCGAGCTCAAAAGGCAGTTACGCGCGCCTACCTTATTTCATTTGTTGTATCCATCCCTATTATCTGGATGATGGTCAGCTTTACTGGTCTTAACGGCGCAGTTATTGGTAGCTTCTCCTCTATCCTTATCCTCTTCTTGCTGCTCATTAGCGAATACGCTGTAGCACGCCTAAAGAGCTAACCAACGCGGTCAAGGCTGAAGAGCCATAAACTACCCCGTTTTCTAACGCAAAATCCCTCTGCTCCATATCTTGGAACAGAGGGATTTTTTGTACATAAGGCGAGAAAACCTACTGCTTGACGGGTTTCTCGGCAACAATCTTAGAAGGAGCAAGCACCACCGATGGTGCAAGCAGCTGCAGCGGAGCCATCGTCTGAGTCATCGTTTGAACCAGAAACGTGGAAGACCTCGGAAAGGTAGTTGATGATGTCGCCGGACTCATACATTGCCTTGTCGTCAATGAACAGACATGGGACCTGACGCTTACCGCCAACCTCAATAAGGCGCTCACGTGCTGCGTCATCAGCAACGATATCGTGCATAGGAAGCTCAATGTTGTTCTGCTCCATAAAGGACATGACCTTGTGGCAGTATGGGCAGGTTGGCTTATAGAAAAGCTCAAGATTCTGAGTAGCCATAAAAACTCCTTTTGTTAGTAATTACTACTACTTTGTCTATACCCATCACGTTGCAGTTGTTTCACATGGATTTGATTGTGGCTCTCTAATGGAAATGAATCCCTGGAAAGTCCGGATCTTCTGCATAGAAATCTATATAACTCTGTTTTGCTTCTTCTGGAGCATCATCTTTAATGTGATACCCGCGACCATCATCAAAGAAGAAATCATCAATACCTTCATCTTCTGGGGTTGTATACCAATCGCGATTGGTTAAAAAGTAAGGTGGTCTAATACATGTCATTTGTCCTCCACTCACCGAAAATCAATCAATTTTGAAACTACATATCGGCTCTCTTTTTCCTAATTAACTATAGTTATATTAAATGTAAAAAGGAGATTGGAAATGGATAAATACAATTTACAACTAAGAGCGTTACGTAACAAGAAGGGTTTAACGCTCACGGAGTTAGCCGAAAAAATCGGCTCAAATTATCAAGCTGTCGGGCGGTGGGAACGCGGCACAACAGAAATCACATTAGGCGACGCGTTGAAGGTATGCCGTGTTTTAGATTGTACACTCGACGAACTCGTCGGCTGGGAAAGCGTCCCTACAGTCAAGGAACAAGAAAAACGCGCCTTTGAGCTGCATAATAAGGTTCAACAAGCAATCGACGAATACCAAGCGTATAACGGTATGTAAATATTGACGCGCGCATAAATATTTGTACTAGTTTCCGCTGGGTGATGCCGATAATTTTCATTGACTTTATTTTCCTGTTGATTTGTAAGTAAATAACAAATTAGGAGTGCTGTTATGTCTGAGACAACCAATGAAACACCAAAGACGCTGCAAACAAGAAAGCAGCAATTCAAGAACACTTCAATCGCAACGTTCGTGCTTGGAGTAATCGCGTACGCGGTAAGTGCTGCGTTCTCGGCTCGTATTGCGGAAGAAATGTCACTAGCTCAGAGGATACCAACACACACAATCGCACAAAGCACACTTGCCAATTACACGACGGGTTCACAAATTGCATTGATCGCAGCGGGCGTGTGCGGCGCGGCTTGCTTATGCGCAATCTTGCTATGGTTCGTTGCCGATTTGCTCGAAATCGCAAAGCGCGAAAACGCTTAAACACCCGTTCCGTGAACTGGTGTAAAAAATCGGCTGCATGGGTTTGTGGCCAAAATGTGGCCACTCTGTGTCCAAAATGAGATAAAAATAGCCGCACAAGGCGGCTATTAATAGTTAGTGGTGCCAGCAACCAGGATCGAACTGATGACCCCCGCTTTACGAGAGCGGTGCTCTACCAACTGAGCTATGCTGGCGTGCAAAAGCGCGCTAACAACTATACGGGGAAGCCCTGTATTATTCAAGCAGAAATACTAAAGAAGCCCGAGAACACCACGAACAAGGCGCTCAAGATCATTTGCGTACTTCTCAGATGCCTCTTGAACACTCTTATGCGTAGTTCCGTGAGCTCCAGCTGGATTTGCTGCAAGCGTCAGGGCTAACACGTTCATATCAAGAGCGCGGGCCATAATGACTTCAAGAGCTGTAGAAACGCCAACGTATGAAACGCCAAAGCTACGAAGCATAGCAACCTCTGCAGGAGTTTCAAAGTTTGGTCCCAATAGACCAGCAAAAACGCCCTCGTTGAGCTCAATTTTGAGGTCATCCGCTACGCCGCGTGCAAGCGTTCTTAGATAAGGCGAGAAGGCATCATTCATATCTACAAATGGGGTCTCGACATCGCGAAGGCCTGCCCACTCTGCAAGCGGATTGGTTCCAGTGAGGTTAATCTGATCAGTAATAACGCCAAGGCCAGTCTTTGCGTTTCCAGAAACAGCACCTGTTGCACCTGCAAAAATAATGTCTTTGCAGCCCAGGTGATGGGCATGCTGAACAAGAGAGGTTACCTCAGCTGCAGAATAACCCTGATAGAGATGTACGCGACCAGGATAAACAACTACAGGCACGCCATCGATAGTACCAATAGTTGCCTCAAAGCTGTGGCCAGCCATAGGAGAAGCGTCAACAGGGAAACCTGGAATGTCACGATAATCAATACGACGAACTGGCTTTACCAAATCAGCAAGATGACCAAGTCCGGTTCCCAAAATAAGAGCAACAGGATGCTCAACAGATGGGCTTACATTCTCAATGGTTTTCTCGGTAACCACGCAAATCCCCTCCTCTAAGAGGTGACGAGTAAGTGTTCCCTCGCCAGAAACAAGCTTTCCTGAGTACGTACCATCATAAATCTCATGCACGCCACAAGACGGGCTCTTTGCCTTCAAAACGGCGAGCGTTATGTCAGAAGACGTAACGGCACTAAGAGCAATCTTAGATCCTCGTTCAAAATCTTCTGTTACATCTGAGCCGTCCTTGAGCCAAACACGTCCTTCTCGCTGTTCCGCGGGCGGACGAGGCACAGGAAGACCCGAGGAAGTCTCGGGGCAAATCTTTGTGACGTTTACTTTTTCTGCCAGCTTTTGTACTGCAGAAACAGGCTTGGCCCCTCCGTCATATCTGACGGGGAGGCCAAGTAAACAAGCGCTAATAGCAACTTTCATTGCTTTTCAAATCCTAGAGAGCAAGAGAGTAAACAGCAATAGATGCCTTACCAAGAATCTCGTTGATCTTCTGTGACCACTCCTGAGATGCCTTGCTTGCAACAGCAGAGTACTTGCTCATTGCAACCTGATAAGCGGTCTGAGCAGCTGCATAAGAAGCGGAATCGTTGGAGATTGAGTAAGCAGAGAGCTGCTTGTAGTAATCGCCATCCTGGGAAGCCCAAGTGTTGTTCTTAGCGTCCCACTCATCACCAGCAAGACCAATGATGTACTGAGCGTACTCCTGGCTTGTAGTCTCAGAGTTGCCGTCCTCAGGTGCAGTTGGTGCCTGTGGAGCATCTGGAAGGGTTGTAGTCAGAACGCTATCACGATACTTCTTCATGATGACAGCATCATGGATGAGCTTCTTTGCAACGTCTTCAGAGAGCTTGTATGCAGAAGCAACCTGGCTAACATCAGTAGTCTTGAAGTTGGTCTGCATGTAATTGTTGACTTCGTCATCGGTGACGGTAATACCCTTGCTCTGAGCCTCAGCAACAACAAGAGCATTGCGAACATAGCCAATGATCTTATCGGCTGCTGGAACAGCATAGGTGCCGTCAGACTGCTTTGCTGCGTCAAGACCGGAAGTGTTCTCAATAACCTCACGAGCAGTTACTTCTTTGGTCTGACCGTTATAGGTATAAGAAGCAATAGGAGTGTTGAGCTCACCCTCAGAAAGTGTGGTGCGACCGTTCAAAGAACCAGTAGCTCCGCCACCACCCAGAAGGAAGCGACCGATGACAATACCAAGAGCAAACAGTACAACTGCGCCTACTCCGATAAAGATCTTTGAGTTCTTTTTTACATCAATAGATGGCATATCCTTGCCTTTCATCGCTTAATGCAACTATGCGTACACAATACAAACCTGTAGTTTACTCTTATTAGCATGCATAAAACATACAACCAGTAAACTCCCCCGTTTGTACACAGTCGTTTACAAGCAAATCAAATTACTTGGTAGCTGCAACAATCTCTTCCGAATACTGCTTAATGTATCCCGTGGCATTTTCCGCATCAAACTTCATACGCTGCGACAATGCCTTCTTCACGTCCTTAGAAATAGTTCCATGTGCTAAGGCGAGAAGACCCTGGAGCATGTCATGGTACTCAGCATCTCCGTGATAGCACTGGACTGCCTCATCCAGAAGTGGCCATGCCTCATCAGAATGCTTTGCAGAAGTTGCGCCGTACTGGCAGAGGAACAAAAATGCTGCTAGACGCACCGTTGCCGAGTCGTCATCAAACAAAGAAGCCTCAGCAGCATCAAATGCTTTGAAGACCTGGTCACCAAAATGCTCGCTCAAATGAGCAAGAGCATCAAGCACTTCCCAACGAGTCTGAGCCTCTGGTCTATACAGTGCATCAATTAGAGAATCGATGTGCTCTTCAAAGGCAAGAGGAGCAACATGAGCAAGCTCTGCAAGCTCATGAGACGCATCTTGACGAGCGCGCCTACTAGCATCAGACAAAGCGATGACCAGTGCATTCACTTTTTTCATCTGAGCCATAGTTGGCTTTTTAGCAGCCTTCTTAGCAGGTTGCTTTTCTTGTTTTGGCGCCTTTGTAGAGCCCGCTTTTGCGGTTGCCTTAGTTGAAGCCTTTTTTGGCTTCTGAGCAGTTTCTTTCTTCTCTGCCATGAAACCTAAATCCTTCCTAAAACACCGTTTATTCTCTAAATCCGTCTACGACAACGGTGCCGCTTTTTTGATCCTCATGAATTTTAATAAATCCAAGGCTTGATGCTTCACGTAAAAGAGAAGTAAACGAACGATATCCATAAGTTGCCTCAGCAAACTGTGGACGCTTCCTTCGCATGGTCTCCTTTAAGCGCGATGCATAAATAAACGTTTCGCTTTCGCGTTCCAAAGACTCAATGGTCTCAAATAAAAGCTGATAGCAGTCGTGTTTCTCGATAGGTACCTTCTCTTTAAAGTCTGGAATTCTGCCAGAACTCAAAATATCCTCGTAGAAGATAAACTCGTCACAAACTTCAGCAAGAAGCGAGCTGGTAGACTCCTTCATACCAACGCCAATGACTGTTTTACCAGCCTCTTTAAGCTTTGCCACAAGTGGCGAGAAGTCCGAGTCACCAGAAAGCACAGCAAAGGTGTCAATGTGGTCTTTAGTAAGACACATCTCAACAGCGTCTACCGCAAGTCTAATATCGGCAGAGTTCTTGCCAGTATAAGCCCTATCTGGAATCTCAATGAGCTCAATGCCAAGCTCATGCAAGGGTGTAATAGCATTTGGAAAGCGCTGCCAATCACAATATGCACGCTTGGCAGTAATGCGTCCCTTATCAACCAGCCTCTCCATAATGAGCTTCATCTCTGGAAGATGGCCTGGCTCTTGATGACCGTTTCTCTTTCTTTTGCCTGTTCCTAGTGCCAAATTTTCATAATCGATGAAAACCGCAATAGAGCTCTGAGGAGTAGAAATATCACTCATAATCGGGGTTCCTTTGCGGCTAGCACTTAGTGGCAGCAGTGGCCGTCATGACCGTGCTCGTGACCTTCATGCTCATGATGATGTCCGTGACCATGGCACTCGCACTCGTGATCACCATCTTCATGGTCGTGACCACAGCAGCACTCGTGCTCACCCTCATCTTCCTGGCTCTCAAGAAGCGACCAGTCAAGACCAGCTGCAGTGCTCGTAGCCTCATCAGCATAAAGCAGTGAGATTGCCTGGGTGCCCTTGCGAGCGCCACCAATCTGGCAAAGCATGTCATACAGGGTAAAGGCGGTCTCTGCACCAGGAAGCGTAATCTCAAGGTCCTCAGACTGAGCAAGGGCGAGCGCAATATCCTTGCGGAAGTGCTCAGCCAAAAATCCTGGTTGGAAGTCTCCCTCTAGCGACTTAGGAGCAAGCTCTTTAAGTGCGCGAGAAGAACCCATGCCACTAGCAACAACCTCAAGCATCTGCTCAACGTCAAGTCCACCCTGCTCTGCCAAGGCCATTGCGTCTGCATAGCCAATCATGCAAGAAGCAAGGGATACCTGGTTACAAAGCTTTGCGGTCTGACCCTTACCAGCGCCACCCATGCAGAAAATCTTTGCCGAGAAGGTCTCGAGAAGAGCGCGTACTGGCTCAATATCATTCTCAGTTGCGCCGACAATCAGCGTAAGAGTGCCGTCCTGAGCACCCTTCTGGCCGCCCGTAACAGGACAGTCAAAGGCATGTTTTCCCTCAATTTCAGCAGCATCGTGAATATCGCGAGCAAGCTGAGATGAAGAAGTGGTCAGATCAATAAGGTATGCGCCCTTCTTAGCAACGCGGATAAGACCATCTGTTGCCAAGTAAACATCTTCAACATCAGTTGGATAACCAACCATGGTAAAGACAACGTCAGCGTCTTTTGCAGCATCTTCCACACTCTCTGCAGCGTGAGCGCCCAAAGAGACAAGCTTTTGTGCTTTCTCTGGTGTTCTGTTGTAAACAGTAACGTCATAACCAGCAGAAATAAGGTGCTCTACAATAGGAGTGCCCATAATGCCTGTTCCAATAAAAGCAACCTTTGCATTCTTGCTCAATGCCATGTATAAGTCCTTTCAGACTGAAATAAATATACAAACTAGGGCCGCTCCAAAGAGCGACCCTATACCTTGTACCCGTTAATTAGATTTACGAACCCTGTTAGCAATTCGGTCAGAAAGCGAAAGCTTCTCGCGGCGGTCAGTTCCCCAGAAGACAATAGCCACCATGCCTGGTCCAACGTGAGCACCAATGACTGGTCCTACCTGGCTATGAATAATGGTAAGTCCCTCGCAGCCCTTCTCTTTACGAATCTGAGCCTCTAACCAATTAGCGTCCTTCTGTGCGTCTGCAGAAATAATGCCAACAGGAAGCGAGGTGTCATGAGAATAGCTATCTCTAAAGTCCTGGATAAGAGACTTGAGTGCCTTCTTGCGGCCTCTGCACACTGTCTTGACGGTAAGAGCTCCTGTTGAGTCATAGGTAAGCTCTGGCTTTACATCAAGCTTGCCGCCAATATTTGCAGCAGCAGCTGGAATACGACCGCCCGCAGCAAGAGCATCCAAGGTCTCAAGTGTTAAGTAGCCATGAATATAGTTACGCGCATCTGCTGCCCACTCGGCAATCTCTTTTGCCGAGAGACCCTTATTGGCCTGATGCACTGCTTCAAGACCCAAAAGCTGAGCTGCGGACGAAGGTGCACCATTGTCGACTACGTAAATCTCAAAGTCTGGGTATTTCTCTCTTACCATATCTGCTGCTTGCTCAGCCGCATAGTAGGATGAAGAAAGCGCAGAGGTAAAGCAAAGATATACCGTTGGAGTGCCCTGCTTTGCAGCACGCTCAAAGACCTCGAGGTAATGACCAGGAGTAATTGCAGAGGTGGTGTAGCGCAGCTTTTTATCTTTGCGCATGCCCTCAAAGAACTCATGTGCACTAATGCTCTTCCAGCCGTCATCATAGTGCTCTCCATCTGGTCCCACATAAGGGAACTGGATGATATCAACACCTAGCTGTTCAGCAATTCCTGGAGCAAAGTCTGCGCAGGAGTCCATGATGATTCGAACGTTACTGGGCTTATGATATGCAGCTGAAAGCTCAGTAGGCTCAAGATCTTCAAAGGCAACCTCGCTAATTTCTTCTTCGGCTTTATCTTTTTTATTGAACATCCTGTTCCTCAATCTTAGGTTTGATAATTCCATAACCACCATTTTTACGATGGTAGATGACATTAGTCAAACCAGTAGAAGAATTAACAAAGACATAAAAATCATGGCCGAGAAGATCAGTTTGGACAAGCGCCTCCTCTTCCGTCATGGGCTCAAGATCAATGTATTTCTCGCGAACAAGCTGGTCATCAAGATCTTCAGCTGGAATCTCAATGAGATTGGCAAGATCTTCTTGTGTAAGAGCAACTCCGCGCTCAGACTTTACATGATGACGGCGCTCAACAACTTTTGTCTTGTACTTACGCAGCTGCCTGGAGACTCTTTCTGCCGCTTCATCAATAGCTACATACATATCGTCAGAGCTGGCGGTGACACGAACAACATTGTTACGAACAAATACCGTAACTTCAGCTGTCTTTCTATCTGGATTTGAAGGGTTTTTGTCTACTCTGAGAACTACATCGCAAGACATAGGAGTGATGTCAAATACCTTAAGAGCATCACCGATTTTCTGGTCTACGTGTGCGCGCAAAGCCTCAGAAATACTTACCTTGCGTCCCGAAATTTTGATGTCCACCATGGGAGCCTCCTATCGGATACACGAGACATCTTCTATCTGATGTCTGTATAACAACAATACCCATTTGTCGGTCAATCATTCCATAAAAAGTTGAATTGAGCGGTAAACGGTTAGAGACTATTTCTCTTTACGCGTGACTAATTTTGCTCAGAGGAAGATGAAGATGAATCAGCACTGGTAGATTGCGTAGATACTTCTACTAGACCAGGGATCTTATTGGTAGTTGAAAGGTGTGGCAACGTGCCAACCCATTTATTTCTGATGACTCCCTCTACTCCATCAGCTTGAATAGTCGAAAGAGCTTGTTGTATTTGCGTAGCAAGCGTCTTATTGCTTGTTGCTACAGAAATGCCAATCGTAGTAGGAACATCAACAACACCAACCATAGAAATATCCTTATTTGCTGCTAGATAGGCACCAGCATACGCATCACAGGCCACATAATCAATGGAACCATTTTCAAGTGCTTCAAAAGCATCATTTAAGTTAGAAAAACCTTGCACAGACATACCGGTGAGCACCTGGCCCATTGCGCGCTCGGACAAAGAGCCTGTTTGAACGCCAACGGACTTTCCACTCAAACTATCAGCAGCAATATCTGTTTCTGAACCCTTATGGAAAAGCGCTGTTGTGGACTCTGCATAGCCAGAAATCAACGTACTTGTTGAATCCTCACCACTTCTAACATCCATGACAATATCGCAGCCTGCTTGCAGACCATCAACTGGACCATTAACTGACACAAACTTAACGTCTACGCCCAACTGATCTGCAATCGCAGAGGCAACTTCAACGTCAATTCCTTGCAGCGTTCCGCCTTCTGAGGCCACAATCATAGGAGCGGTCACTGACTGCGTGCGTAAACCAACCGTAAGGGTGCCAGCAGTATGCAATGCGGAATTAGGAATCTTCTGCTGACGGGCTTCTCGCTTCTCTTGAATTGCCTCTTGCACCGACTTGACGTGGAACCATTTGTCCAAATCAATGTTGATAGGACCAATGGAGCATCCTGTTAAAACAACAGCTAGTGCTATAAGAAGTAACACCTTAAGAGAGCTTTTAACGCGCGTCATCAGAACTCCTTCTTCTAAACAGGTGTCTTTTCAGCTGACCTGGTATTTGACCCCACACTCGCATACTGGAACGTTTGCTTTGCTGCCGCAGCAACTCCACTACTAGTTCTCTCGCCTGCGAGACCCTTTGTCTCATTGATATAACAGGCGGTATGGCTTACTTCTAGGACGAGCCATGATCGTTTACGTGCACACACGCAAACTTACGTGGATCCCTTTGACCTCGTCTGTCATGGACTAAAAGCTCACGGAGAACTTCGCAACCACAGACCTGAAAAGACTTATCAAGTATAGCCGTTTGCAACCATAGGTAACTCACCATACGCGAGCTAATGCGCCTACGGTTACAGATTGCACGCCTGCGGCACAAAGTACTCTTGTGGCTTCTCTAATTGATGCTCCAGTAGTTACTACATCATCTAAAAGTAAAATATTTGATTGGTTAACTGGTACGGTACAAGCAATACTTCCTTTCAAATTGATTTGCCTCTGAGCAGATGAGAGCGTTCTTTGGTCCTTTGCGCGAGGCCGTATAAGCACGTCATACAAAGGCAGGCCTGTAAGCTGGCAAAACGATTGAGCTACCAGCTCCATATGATCAAAGCCTCTGCGCGCGTATGCCTCTGCAGTTGCTGGAATAAAGCAAACACCATCAATTTTTGAACTATCAAAGCGAGAAGTGCCATCACGAGCACTCCATGCTGAAGCTTCTTCAAGCGCACACAAAATAGCTGCGGCAATTACCGGCGCTAGTCGGAGCTCATGGCCATCTTTAAGCGTCAAAATCAACCGTGCAGGAGGGCCTTTAAATCCCATGGCACAGATAACTGCCCTACTCTCCCACTGAACGGGACGCTTCTTTTTATCAGCGCACTCTGAGCAGACGAGCTTTCCATAGGGAGCGCCGCAATTAGGACAGGCCCACTGCTGAGAGATCCACGGCAGCTTTTCCCGACACTCATCACAGAGGAGCTGACCGGGTTTCTCGCACACGACACAGCGCGTAGGAGCAAGCAACTCAAGTGTTGAGTTTGCCGTTGCAGCAAAGATAGATGTAGGTGGCATTTTTACCCCCAGAATCTGGGGGCTGACAGTGAATACAGTCTAGGTCAAAGGTCGCAAAATGAAAGGTATTTTAGGTAAACGGAAAAAGATGGATTATCTAAAGCTCCTACCAGTGAGATTGTATTTTGTGAGGATTCGGTCAACGGATGTTTGCCAAGGGAGCCAAAGCAAAATCAAGAAAATAAGCGTTGCTACTCCATGCGTAAGATCAAGCGGAACAGAAGCTAAAAACGCAAGAAGAGCGGACTCGAAGGTTAGAGGATGGACAAATCCAATAACAAAGTACACGTTCATGACAAGGCCAAAGAATGGTCCGGAGATAAACGCCCAGGCCATAAGAAGGAAAGGTGGAAGTTTGTGGGGTTTCTCGCCTTGTTGGACGGATGTACGTTTAGAAGATGCAGGGCGAGCTGAGGTAAAAGTTGCAAGAAGGCCACCCAGGTAGCCAACAAGTCCCCAGGCATACATCTGCCAGGGCGTCCATGAGCCCTGGCCAAAGAAAACGTTTGAAAGAAGCGCAGATAAGGCACCTACTAAAAAGCCCGCATGCCTACCAAGAAACGCTCCCGCGAAGATAGCAACTGCGGAAACAGGCTTTACATACGCGAGTGGCGCAAAGGCAATTCTTCCCGCAGCACCTAAGGCGCTAAAGACGGCAGTTGGTACCAAATTGGCAACTGAGAGCTTCTTTGCCTCAAAACTTAACATAAATAATGCAACTGAAATGATTGCTAAAATTAGTGAAGATGCCGCAGTAAAATCGGGAAAATATATCATTTCAACAGCAAGGATGATAGGAGTAGCAAAGAGTGCTACAACCTCTAGAAGAATTGATAACGTGTGCCGATTATCCACGAGAACCTCACGCTTACCGTCAAAATAAAAATATCGAGAAGGTCTGTCTTATTTTGGCATAAGATGATTTGAAACTACAACAAGGAGGTCTCATGATCTATCTGGGAAACTTTAGTTATAACGACGAGCTTGATGCTACTGACAACTACTGCCTTATGCCTTGCATTGTTGAGGCAGACTCCACAGATCATGCACTTGAGCTTTTCTCGGAGCACCTTATTGAGGTTGCAAAGACATCTGACCTGCTTGATGGTGCAAAAGAGATTTTCTTGGATTCCATTGTTGAGTTGGGAGAAGTTCCAACCACTCCTCTGATTGCTCAGTGGCAAAAGATTATTCCTGCAGGAGTTGGCCTTTGCAGCATTACCAGTGCCCTTCCAACGCTTGATCTTGATGATGAGACGGCCAATGCCTACGGCTTCAATGAGCATGTTCACGATCATGAGGAAGATGAAGAAGAGCATGAGCACGAGGAGTTTGGCGACATCAACGATCTTGACGATGAACTTCTTGAGGAGCTTGGTCAGGATGAAGAGCCTTTCTTAAGGTTCTAGGCGCCTACTCTGCCGACCACACCCATGAGTTCTCAAAGAACTCTGAAGTTGGCTCTGTCAGAGAAATCTGACCATCAAAAACTAGAGAAACGTTATCAGCAACGCGCGATATCAGCTGCATGTCGTGCGTTGCTATTACTATGGTTGCCCCTTCTGACTGGGCGCGAGAAAGCAAATTGACAACAGCATCTTTGGTTGGGGCATCTAGACCCTTTGTAGGCTCGTCAAGAATAAGCAGATGCGCTTTTGTAAGCAGCACTTTTACGAGGGCTAAGAGTTGCTGCTGTCCACCAGACAAATCGTATGGATGAGAAGACATAAGCTTCTGATATGTTGTTCGCGCAAGAAGTCCTGAAGCTTCCAGAAGATCCTGAACATCCTGGTCAGAATAAGTGCCGCTCTGCTGCCACTGAGCAAGCTCCTCGCCCACACTTTGGCAGGTAAAGAGCAGATTGGGATCTTGTGGAATGTATCCTTGAGATTGCTGGAGCTGGTTGTAGACATGTCCGCGCCTTGGACGGAGAACACCTGCTGCAAGCCTTAGCAGCGTTGACTTACCTGAGCCATTACCGCCTACAAGCGCACGAATTTCTCGCCCCGTGACCTCAAGCGAGCACTTGCTGAGCACCAGCTGATCACTCTGCGGATACGCAAACGTCACGGCGCTGAACTCGAGCACGGGCGAGTTGTCGGCCGCGGTGGATGCTTGGTTGGGCGCGGTGCTGCGAGGACAGAGTGCCTGGCGAGAAGGGCTGTCTGCTTGGAGTACATCGGGTTTCTCGCCGTCGAGGCAGACGCACGCGTCAGCGAGGTGCTCAAACGCGGCGACGTCGTGGGTGGCAACAAGCACGGCAACGTTGAGCTCGCGTGCAACTCGCTCCAGGAGCGCGGTGAAACTCTTCTGCGCAAACGGGTCCAGCTGCGAGGTTGGCTCATCCAGCAAAAGCAGCTTTGGGCGCATGACAAGCGCTGCAGCAAGGGCCACTAGCTGCTGTTCTCCCCCGGAAAGCTCGTTGCAGCGTTTATGCAAGAGCGATTCCATGCCAAAGAAACTGACCGTCTCAAAAATCCGCCGCCGCATTTCTTTCTCTGAAACGCCTCGATTTTCCAGGCCAAAAGCCAGCTCTTTCAAAGGTGTCTCACACACAAGTGCTTGTGAAGTGGCTTGCGGCACAAATGCAATGGTGTCTACGGATTGCGCCTGCGTCATCGTAGAAACCTCTTGGCCGCAAACAACAATTGAACCCTCTCGCCTACCTTGAGGCGCAATCTCGGGCTTGATAAGGCTCAAAATGGTGGACTTGCCTGAACCAGTTGGTCCCAGTAAAAGACTAATCTGACAAGCACAAACCTCGCAGGAAAAATCTTCTATGACGTTGCGGTCTGGAGTTAGAGCATACGCAAATGAGAGATTCTGAATAGCAAGAACTACTTCTTTACTAGCTAAAGTAGTAGGTGAATTCTGAATATAGGAAGGATGCTCACTCATACAGACTGCTCCCATAAGACAGTATCAATACACACAAAAATTGCTGGTAAAACGGTAAATAGCACTACGCCCAGATACCAAAAGCTCGCCTGAAACTCTGTCATAGTGGGGTAAAACTGCCAGGCTTGTACCAGCATATACAAAGAAACCGCAGCTATAACGCTTAAGAAAGTAAATACCAACAACGCCACAGTATCATAGACGTCAAGCACTTCAGCGCTCCATCTGCTCCTGTGTCCTGCCATCCCCCAACCTCGAGACAGAATAGACTGAAACGTACTTATCGACTTCTCCAGCGCGCTCATGCACACTGCGTTAATGGTGGTAGCTGATCGCGCAATAGTTTTTCTCGTGCTCAAAAGACGGCTTTGACTTGGAACACGGCTTTGCCGGTGAGCCCATGCGACAGAATCACACCTTCTAGCTGCGGTATTTGCTGACTGGATTTGGCGGGCTGTTGTCAGGTCAGAAAGTAGCTGCGGCATAAGCTGCACAGAAAGGCTCAAGACCAGTTGCAGTCCTGGAAAGCGCACACTTGATCGCTGTAACATCTCGAGCGGCGATACTACTGCAAATAGGCACTCAAGCCAGCTCAAAGTACTTACGAGCACCAGGCCCGAGGTAGCCCCGTACACCAGACTTTCTGCGTACAGTTGTGTATGCCCAAAAGAATACAAAACGGTAGAGCCAGATGCCGAGAAAAACGGATTGATTACTGCCATCAATACAATAATTGGAGCATACCAAACAAGCTGTTTAGCAGCATGTTTGGTATCAAACAACTGGATTGTACAAAGCTGCGCTCCTACAAAAGCAATAAACGCGCAGAGAGGCTGAAAAGAAAATGCGGCAAGCACAACCTCACATCCAAACAACACCAACGTAGCAAGTGGATGAAGGCGAGAAAAACTTGTGCGCGCGGGATTCATTAGTTCACCGCGTTAACGTACGTCCAAACAACCGAATCGCCATCATGCAGAACATATGCATCTGACGTGTAGTTAGGCTGGACACCGTTAACTGAATATACCCAACCGCTCTGTGGACCGTGGTCACGCTCTGCAAGCCCATTAATAGCCGCAACGTACATACCAAACGACGTGCTACGTGCATTTACCCCGGCTCCACTTGCAAGCAATGCGTCATAGACTGACGTACCCTCTTGCACCTGGAGGTTGACGGTAAATGAAGACCCTTTGGCTGCAGAGCCGTCAACCGTAACACTTACAGAAAGCGCGCCATTCTCTTTTCGAGGGGCAGCTACCGCGTTTGTTGAGTTACCAGAGTTAGAAGGCTCCGACGTATTCTGATTAGAAGAATCTTGCGTTTTAGACGCATCAGCATTCGATTGAGCGTCTGAACTAGAACTTCCTTGCGTCTGTGCCGTCTGAGAGTCTGTTTGAGTGCCAGAAGCACCTGCTACTGTCTGACCCTGCGCAGCAGGCGCTTCCTGAGCAGAAGTGCTTGAAGCAGGCGCAAAGAAATACTGCACAAGCGTCCATGCAAAGAAAAGCATGAACAGAAGAGACACTATTGACGCTGCCAAATAGAGAATCCTTTTGGATTCTCTTGTGAGCTTAACCACTATCTCACCTGGCCTCGGCCATTGGAAACATGGTGAATTGCAGCGGTTTCTTTCTTAAGCAACGCTACGAACACTGCAAGGACTGCTGCAGAAGCAAAGAAACCAAAGACGCTCAAAAGCGGGATAGTAGGCGCAGAGGACACCTGCTGTGGAGCAGCGGCCTGCTTGTTTGAGTATTCAGTTGGCGGAAAGTGTTTCTCGTCAGAGTTATTATCTGCAGTCTTGTTCTCAGATGGAGCCTTTGTAACCTCCTCACCTGCACTCGTAGAGGTGGTCGAGGAAGTTTCATGCGCAGCTGGAGATGAAGGATCTTGAGCAGGTACATTCGTAGACATTGTGTCTGTCCTGCTGAAAATATCTCCAGATGGCTGGGTATTCTCGCCAGAAGGTTTCTGATTAATAAGCGAGAAGAGCGTGCCAGAGTCGTTGGTGTAGTAAAGGTTGCCCTCAAAGTCTGCAATAACCGACGACGTGGTGTAGTTCTGATGGTCTTTATCAGGAGTGTAAATCTGAGCTGCTCGGCCAGAGCCCAACTTGTATACCCATACGCCACCAGGTAGACCGTTTACCGTGAAGTAGGCATAGGTACCGTTTTGTTGAACAGAAACAAGAGGAGTGCTCTGAGACTTACCCTTGCCAGCACGAGCCTGGTCAATCACCGTAAAGGTGTCAAGAGAAATCACAGAGATAGTTCCGTAGCCCTCAGCATCGACACCGTTAACAAAGACATTAGAACCGCTGATAGTTGGTGTAGAGGTGGACTCTGCTGCAAATTTGACTTGCTTCTCCTCAACAAGAGAAGAACCGTTTCTTCTAATCAGGTGCAGCGTACCGTCATTTCTGGTTACAGCAAGATAGGTTCCATTACCGTTTTGATCAACGGAGACAGGAACAATACCTGCGCGAATTGGTGAACCAAGGTTAAGCTCAGCCTCGATGGCACCGGTTGTACCGCTGATAAGCCTGACAGAGGAGGACTCGTCACCAATCATAAAGTCAGAGCCAGAAGCTGCTGCGCCAGACCAGTAATAACCTGCAGGCTGACCAGAGGTTGCTCCAGGAATATTTGCAGGCTGCGCATTCTGCTTCCAGCGAAGCGCACCAGTTGTAGCGTCAACAGCAACCATATAGCCACCAGCTGCGTCAAATCCGCTCATCTTAGTAAACTCAGCCAAGATGGTGCCATTATTAACCGTCAGGCTAGAAACGGACTGCAATGCATTGGTGGTATCCAGCGGCTCTGTCTTCCAGATGCACTCCATAGTTGTTGCCGAGAATGCGGTAAGACATCCATCATCGGTAGCAACAACAATCATGCCATTAATGTACAGAGGACGTGCAAAGTACGAGACCTTCGAGCCAATCTGTGCCTCGGCAATAAGGTTACCTGTTGCAGCGTCAACTGCTTTGAGAGTAGAACCGCTTACGTAATAGACCGTATCATGAACAATGACCTGATCAGAAACAAATCCAGGTGTATTCTGAGTTCCTTCAGTCACACTCCAACGAAGAGCTGCAGAATTAATGGGGGTGCTCTGCGTAGTAGTGGAACCATTTCCGCTACCAAAACCGCTCCAAGATGCCTCGTAGTTAGGGTGCTCAGCAAATGGATTGATGACCAACTCATTTTGAGGAGTTGGAATAGAGCTATCCTGACCACCATATGTCCAGGTAATGGTAGTGTTTTTGTCCAAGACAACGTTGTTTGCCATCTTGTCCGAAAGCTGACCGTTTACAAAGAACTGCCACCATTTATAGGCGCCATCTACCTGCGCTGTTGCAAGCGTAAGTCCCTGTGAAGGCGACGTAATAGAAGACAAATAACCGCCCGCTGCATCGTAGGTAAGGCCATTATTCTTCAGGTAGTCATACGTTACCTTGTCAGCAGTGGTACCCTTACGAACCTCAATAGTCTGAGTAGGAGCCCAGTGCTGAGGCTTACCGTCTTTATCAAGACCTACTACAGAAAGAGTGACGGAAACAAGCTGACTTGGATCTGGGTCTTCCTCTACAGGTCGAGCGCCCTTCTCGCCTGCCACGGTAAAGGTGGCAGAGACCTTCTGATTAGTAAGGGCCTGGAACTGCTCGTTATCTGGATACAGGCTTGCATAGCGAGAATAGCGTGCACTTGAAAGAAGTGCCGAAACCGTAACAGACGTGTTGTACTCAGGAGTCTGTGCGAGAACAAGATTCTCGTTCTGAATGATTGTTGGCTGAGAAGAACTGTACGTGCGCGCCTGATCAGAAGGGCCCATGGGGTCGTATGTTGGGAACTCCGAAGGCACAATACCACTTGCGGTCTTATCGGTATTGTTAACATCATAAGACCAGGTCAAAGAGCCGTCAGCAGCACGATAGAACTTGTTTGGTGTAGCCAGGGATTCAGAAACGCTATCCTGCTTATTCTGCTGACCAGAAGGAGTAGCAAGTGCATCCCAGAAATGAGCCTTAGACTCATTCATCAAAGCAAGCTCTGCATCAATGTCAGCCTGATTAAGCGGGCTTACCGTAACCGTAAGAGTCTTAGAGACTGATACCTCAGGATTTTCTTTATCGGTAACGGTCAGAGTGATGTCTACCTGCTGCGCGGAAGCAGAAGGCAAAGGCTGGTACACCGTTCCCCTATAGCCATTGAACGTAATAGCAGCATTGGAGGAAGTGTATGTAAACTGATAGCGCTTTCCGTCCAAGCCAAAGTTCTTTGGCGTAGGCATCTGCAGGTCATCTGTAACCGCCTGAGCATTAATTGAGTGATTGGTATACACATCTTTAATACTTGATGCCGAGAAACGCCTGTTAATGCGCCTCAAGAGATTATTCTGTGCATCGGTAATAGCCGAAGGATCTCCGGGAACCGTTATGGTAAAGGTTTTCTGATAACTTGTCTGAGGAGCGTCGGAGCTGCTTAAAGAGACATTTGCAGTCAGCGTTACCTGCTTGTCACGAATGCCGCGGGTAACTGTTGCCTTATAGGGCTCAGTGCCGTATCCATCAACGCGAACTACAGAGGTATCTGAGCTAGTCCAAGTGACCTTAGACCATGAAAGTTGGTTTCCATCTGCGGAAACAAGCTTATGTGGAAGAGTAAAGTCTGAAGTTACAGAAGATTCATTCTGTCCTGCCGCGTATGATGGCGCAAGGTTTTGAGATACGTCAGCAAGTTGCGCCTGAGATTTTGCCTCATCCCAAGGAATTAAAACATTGCAGGTATATTGGACGGTCTTTCCGTCTTTAGAAAGTTCAAAGGTAACTTTTGCCTGACGGAGGATAAGAGTGCTTCTCTGGTTAGTAAAACCGGCCGCATCCATCCAGAAGTACTCAATAGAACCATTAGTCGCAAAATCAGTAGAAATGCCTGCGTGAGCATATGAGGCTGTCGAAGACATCTGAACAGATGCCACTCTAACGTTAACCTCTCCAGCACCAATACGACGCAGCTCTTCTGCAACCATAGTGTTGAGGTTAGTGTCTACGCCATAACGAGGTTTTGGCTTATAGAAGGAATTGGTCAGCGCTTCTACTGCCTGGTCCAGCGTTTTATGTGGATAGTCAGTCTCATTAGTGGTTGCTGCAACGCCAGGACCTGTTTCTTCGGAGGTTGTAGTTGCGCCAGCTGTAGCATCTGCCGTACCAGAAGCAGCTTCTGTACCAGAAGCGCTGTTATTAGCAGCAAGAGCAGTCTCCGTTGAGGAGGTTGCAGTAACAGTAGTAGTCAACTCCCCCGCTGCTTCTGCGAATGCAGGAGCTGGTAAGAGTGCAAGCACTAAAAGTATGGAGAAAAGGCTATTGAGCGCCTTTTTAAACATGCTTCTAATTCCTTCCAACTTGTGGTGAGTTTAGCCTTCTTGCCATAACAAGCACCACTATTCCAAGTACAACTAAAGGCAGACTGAGTAGCTGCCCCATGGTAATAAAGCTGCCAAAGAGATAGCCAAGCTGCTCGTCAGGAACACGGACAAATTCCACGACAAACCTAAAAATGCCATAGAGCATCAAAAACGTTCCAATGAACGTTCCTTGTGGACGAGGGGGATACTTCCTAGAAAGGACGTACAAAATGACAAACATCACAAGGCCCTCGAGAAGTGCTTCATAGAGCTGAGAAGGATGACGGTAGACCGCTCCTCCTGTCTCAAACATTACTCCCCAAGGCAGATCTGTTGGCTTTCCCCAAAGCTCACCGTTAATGAAGTTTGCGCAACGTCCAAAGAAAAGGCCAAGTGGTGCGCCAATAACTCCCAGGTCACAGATGGTAGGGATAGAAAGACCCGATGCCTTACAGACAATAGAGCCGCCAACAACAGCGCCTACAAGGCCACCGTGGAAACTCATACCACCTTGACTTAAGGCAAATGCATCAAGTGGATGAGCCACGTAATAGCCTGCACCGTAGAAAATAACGTAGAACAGACGGGCGCCAACAATAACGCCAAACGAGATGCCTACCATCAAATTAAGCACGTCATCAAGGGTAACGTTAAGCTTCCAGCGCTGAGCAGTTCTGTACATAACTACGCCAGCAAGCACAAAGCCCACGAGATATGCCAGACCATACCACCTGATAGATAGCGGACCCAGTGAAAGCGCTACTGGGTTTAATGAATGATAAAAAGCATCAAGCCACACAATACGTCCTACTTACTAAAACTACTTTGAAAGAACATGCGAAGGAGTTGCACCACGCTGGCCCTGATAATGGCTACCAAGATCTTCGCAGCCATAAGGACGCTCAACAGGAGAACTCATGCGCTCAAAGGAAAGCTGACCAATCCTCATGCCAGGGTGCAAAATGATTGGAAGGTTAGCTACGTTAGAAAGCTCCAGTGTGAGTTCTCCGTCCCAGCCTGGATCAACATAGCCTGCAGTTGAGTGAATCATAAGACCCAGGCGTCCCAGGGTGGACTTTCCCTCAAGCTTGCCGAGGATATCGTCAGGAATAGCAATGCGCTCAAGCGTAGTGCCAAGCGCAAACTGACCAGGATGAAGGACAAAAACCTCTCCCTCAGGAACATCAATTGACTCAGTAAGACCCTCTTGAGCTACAAGTGGATCAATTGAGGTATGCGTAGAATTGCGGAAGATTCTAAAATTTGAGCCAAGACATACGTCAACCGATGCAGGCTGCACGTTTTTCTCGCATAAAGGCTCAATAACGATACGACCAGCTGCAATCTCTGCTTTAATGTCGCGATCAGAAAGAACCACAACGTCCACCTTTCTTACGTCATACAAATGTATGGTCAGAAAACCTAGTTATCCGTTTATATAAAATATCACGCCCTACACAATAATGTGCGGGGCGTGATATATAAAATTTGTAAATATGCAGGTCAGTTATGGTTCACCACAACTTCTCTGCATAAAAAACACGTTTATGCGCGTGAAGCCAACAACCGATAAGCGTCAAATGTTCACTTTTTGACGCCGAGCGATAACTTACAGCATTGCAGGCTGAACGCGCTTTACACCAGGAACGTGCTCAATCAGGATACGCTCAATACCCTCAGACATGTCGTATGCAGACATAGGACAACCAGCGCAAGAACCAGTCATCTCAAGCGTAACGGTGCCGTCATCGCTTACATCAATAAGCTCAACGTCGCCGCCATCGGTCTGAAGGCTCTGACGGATAACATCAAGGGTTGCATTCAAAAGGTCACGATTAATGGCCATGTTTGCTCCTATTCAAACTCTTCAAGCGCGGATGCGCCCATAACTTACAACATGGGTATCCTACCCAAAATTTCAAACTTATTTCTCGCCTATCCAATTGGCGAGAAAAGATGTCCAACTGACGCATCTTTCAGACGTGCAGGCAATGATGCACCCGACGCTGTTGCCGCAATCGCAGCAGCCACGCGAGAGGTAGCCTCCCGTGTTTGCTCCGTGCTCAGAAGCGTTGCGTCTACCATAAAGCGCTTCACGCCGGCAGAGAGCATCTCGGCAATCTCTGGCACGCCGTCAAAGAGCTTAGGGCTCCAAATCTTAGAACGGCCGTGCCTATCGGTCCTGACCGGCATGTAGTCGTTGTCAATGCCTCTGAGCGTGTGCTCCTCAAGACGCAGCTTGCAGGCATCACAATCGTGGATGCACTTGCCCGTAGACATCAAAATACAGTGCTCAGTTGTCATGGTGCGAATACGGCCGCTGACCATATAACCCACAGGAATCGAGGCGTTTCTCGCCAGGTGACAAATCTCTTGGAGAGTCAGCTCGGAGTTGAGCCAAACGCCTTCTGCTCCCATGTCAGCCAGCGCCTGCAGAGCGTAGTCGTTGTGAACAGGAATACATTCGCGCACCTCTGGAGTGGCCCCGCGCTCAACAGCCAGCGCCAGCTCGGAGATGTTGCCCACGGCAACCGGCTTACCTGCAGCAACGTATGGATCCAGGCGATTGTGGTCAATCTCGCGGCATACCTCATCAAGCCACGGCGTCACCTTGGCGAGAAGATCCTCTGGCCACGAAGTCTCTGCGAGCGCATCGGTAGTTGCATACAGACGATTTGCTCCCGCCTTGAGCGCAACACGTGCCTGCTCTGGAGTTTCAACCAGAACACACACCTCTGCCTGCGACGCATTTGCCTTTGCAGCCGCCTCATCAAAGGCAAAAAGCTTCTCCTTGTCTTGGGCTTCTCGCTCCTTTTGATAAGCAAGACGAGAAAGCGGAGCAATCTTCTGCTCGCGGTTCTGGTACTCTTCGAGAAGTGCGGTCTCGAGCTGCTCACATGCTGCGGCGCGGACCTTGTGGACAGCACTAAAGCTCATACCGCACATATCGTCCATCTGGACGTCAAAGCTAACGGCCTCAAACGGCGAGGTTCCCATGCGGCCAACGTGCTCAATAAGCTCGTCAGAGGTTACCGCCTTGGTGCGTGCCTCCTCCACCACAAAGCCCTCGGCAGACGCGCTTGCCACACCATCTGCGGTAGTAAGGGTCACAGTAAAGGGCTGGCCAATGCGGGCAATAATAGCCACGTCAACGGCACGTTTGCGAGGATACTCCAGTGAAGAAATCTGCTCAGCCGCCACACGCGCTGCCTCGGAGCGAATAATGCGTACCGTAGATCCGGTCTGCATAACGCGAGAAGTGCGCACGGTAACTGTCTGACCAGGCTCAACGTCAACAGGACAAAGAGCGGTCAGGAACTTGTCAGGCTCATCCAAGGGTCTAATTTCAAGCAGGTCATTCTTGCCAATGGGAGCGTGAGCAATAAGGTCAACGTCCGCCTGCTTGTAGCGGCGGAGCTTCACACGGCCGCCATTGAGGCCACTCTTGCGCTCAAGAGCGTCCTCAAGTGGGCGTCCTCCGGTAACCTCGCCAACAATCTCTCCGCGGTTGTTGGAGCGCTCATAGCTCATCATCTCGTTGCCGGCGGTGCCATGCAGATACGCGTTGGTCAGACCGCGGTTAAACGAGCGTTTGAGCAAGCGGTGACGACGTGCCACATCGGCTTGGTTGTCCACGCCCTTCTCGGCAGCATCAATTGCCTGACGATACGAAGACACCACCGAGTACACGTACTCAGGCGCCTTCATGCGGCCTTCAATCTTAAGCGAGCCAACACCCGCCTCAATCATATCGGGCACGTCATCAATAGTGCAGTAATCCTTGGGGCACAGCAGCCTGTCAATGCCGCCCATCGAAACAACTTCATGCTTAGAGTTGAGCAGCTCATAGGGCAGACGGCACGGCTGAGCACAGGCTCCGCGGTTAGCAGAGCGGTCTCCTCGCATAGACGACATGTGGCAGATGCCCGAATAGCAGAAGCACAGGGCACCGTGACCAAAACACTCCAGCTCAACGCCAAGCTTGGAAATAGTAGAAATCTCTTCTTTAGTAAGCTCTCTAGATAGGGTGACACGACCCACGCCAAGCTTTTTGCATGCAGCAACACCGCGCGTATCGTGGATGTTTGCCTGCGTTGATACGTGACATTCAATCTCTGGCCAGGTTTGTCTAACCTGTGCCATAAGACCCCAGTCCTGGATGATAAAAGCATCTGCGCCAAGGATCCACGCGCGGCGAATCAGGCGCAGGACACGCTGCATCTCGTCCCACTTAACAACAACGTTCACGGTGACGTACACGCGAGCGCCAGCTAGATGAGCCTGCCTGCACGCACGCGCAAACGACTCGTCGTCAAAGTTGTCCGCACCGCGGCGGGCGTTGAAGTTGTTGCCCAAGCCGCAGTAAATAGCATCTGCACCGCCAGCAAGAGCTGCGGTAAATGGAGCTGGACCTCCCGCTGGGGCGAGAAGTTCCATCTGGGTTGCACGAGGGAGCGGCGAAGACGAAAGCTCTTTATCAGAAGCTTCCTCTGTCCACTCTGGCTCGTTCATGCGATTAAGCTCGTGAGCGGTAGATTCTCGCTCACGACGATTACGTTCGTTCATACTACCTAACTTGCCTTCAGCGCTTGTTACTTCTTAAGTGAAGAAAGTGCTGGATGAATCTTATCTTTGTCGGAAAGAATAACCTTTGCAGAATCTAAGGTTTTCTCGCCAAGAAACGCTGGCCACTCAATGCCAAGCTCTGAATCGTTCCACATAATGCCGCCCTCATCACCTGGGTGATAGATGTCGTCACACTTGTAGCAGAACTCCGCAGTCTCGGAGAGTACCAAAAAACCGTGAGCAAAACCGCGAGGAACAAAGAACTGCCTGCGGTTCTCTGCGGACAAAACAACGCCTTCCCACTGACCCCAGGTTGGACTTCCCTCTCGCAGGTCAACCGCCACGTCAAAGACAGTGCCGGAGATTACACGCACAAGCTTTGCCTGTGGATGCTCAATCTGGAAGTGAAGACCGCGAAGCACGCCTTGAACGGAGTAAGACTGATTGTCCTGCACAAATGAAGCGTCAATGCCGCCAGCAACAAAGTTTTCTTCACGATAGGTCTCCATAAAGCCACCACGAGCATCACCGTACAGCTTTACGTCCACAACCTTTACACCTTCAATCGAGGTGTCATAAAACGTAAAATTGCCCGACTGAATAGGGTTTTTAAGCTCTTTTGGAAACTCCATAGCGTTCACCTTTCGATTTCTTTAGGTAATCTACTATATACGAGTCAAGATTAATAAGGCTTTTGAGCTATGATATTCATGCAGTTAACGTGTAATTTGCAATTCAAAGGATGCTTGTGAGAATTCTTGCAGTCGTTCCCGCTTACAACGAAGAAGCCTGCATTGCTTCAACTATTACAGAGTTGTGCCAGGTAGCCCCTCAAGTTGATTACATCATAATCAACGACGGCTCCGCTGACCGCACACTGGACATCTGTAAAGAGCGTGGATTTAACTACCTTAATTTACCTGTTAATGGTGGTCTTTCTGCTGGCTTTAGGGCCGGTATGCGCTATGCAAAAGAGCATGGCTACGATGCAGTGGTGCAGTTTGACTCCGATGGCCAGCACAGGCCTGAGTACATTGCTCCTATGGCCCAGGCAATGGTAAACGAGGGAGCAAACATTGTTATTGCTTCTCGCTTTGTCACCAAGGCCCGCGGAAACTCTCCTCGAGAGATTGGCTCCAAGCTGATTTCTTGGCTTATTAAGACAAGCACTGGTCAAACCATTACTGACCCTACCTCAGGCATGCGTATGTACGATCGTGGTCTTATTGAAACGTATGCTCGCTCCTTTGATTTCTCCCCCGAGCCAGACACTATCTCGCTGCTGATGCGTCGAGGAGCTAAGGTTGTCGAGATTGAAACTGAAATGCGTGAGCGTCAAGGCGGCGAATCCTATTTGAGCTTCTACAACTCAATTATGTATATGGCTCGTACGTGCCTCTCGCTTTTGCTCTTCCAGTGGTTTAGATAAGGTGGCACCATGACTTTAGTTCTCAGAATTCTGCTGCTTATTGGCGCCCTTTTTGCCATGGGCATTGTCATCAATAGCGTCCGTAAATCAAAGATTCGCATTTCCGACTCTGTCTATTGGGTTGTCTCTGCAGGAATCCTTGTTTTATTTGCGCTCATCCCTCAGCTTGCCTATTTCTTCTCAAGTCTGTTTGGCTTTATGAGCCCAGCAAACTTTGTCCTGATGCTGGTTATTGTGATGATCCTCATCAGGCTCTTCCATCAGTCCTGTGCAATCTCTAAGCTCACCTATAAGGTTGAGCAGCTTTCAACTGAGCTTGCTCTGCGCGATAAAGATGCACGTGACGAGAAGAACCTTGATTTTGTAACTGATCTAAACCAGCGAACCCGCGTGTAAACGACGCGTCAGCTCTCTGACGGCACGCTCACACAGGCAATACCTTAAAAAGTCCGCTTACGCAGCGGACTTTTTCTTTTGATCTTTAAATCCCAAGAAGCAGAAGATGCCAAATACCAGAGCGAGAATTGCAAGCGAGGCATCATAAAGCACGCACGCTCCCATAATGCCAAAGTTGCCCACAAACCATCCCCCGGTAAGCGCAGCAAAGCCTGCACCTGCAGCATAACTCACAAACACAGCAACTTGCTTACGCATAGTTACTACGGCATAGTACAAAATGACGGTAAGAGCATTGAGCAAACCGCCAAAGAGCAATAGCAAAAGCTCAAACTTATATGGCTCAAAATCAAGACCATACAAAAGTCCAAGAACTGGAGCTCCCAATGGCCAAGCTAAAGCCATCGAAACAACAGTAGCCAGGGCAACTACCGCAAACCCTTTAAGAATCAGACCCACAAACTGTTTGTCTTGCTGATTATTCCAATATTCGGCCATCTGAGTGAGCAGCGGCTTAAAGACAAAGTTACTTAAAAGATTGATAACCATGGCTGGCATGGCCAATGCCGTAAAGAACGTAAGAAGCGCCTGATCGCTCAAAGCACCCAGTGCATAGCGAGGAGCACCAACAACGTACGTTAGCAAGAATGAACCAGCAAACAATGGAGCGGTGGTAACCAACAGCTTTGTAATTTGCTTAACGTCAAAGGTAGGCTTAAGCGTTGCCATCTTCTTAGTAGGAGGAATGACAAGCGCAACCATAACTACCAGTGATGCAACAAAAGAAAGAGCAGCACCAACAAGCAAATTCTTTGTAAGAAGCACACCTACCGCAAAGCCAACAACGGTTGCAAGAACACGATAAAAGAATGCTCTACCAGCAATATCTAAGCGACCATGCTGCTGGAACATACCGTGGAAAACATCTTCTACAACGTCAAATAAACGAAGTGATGCAATAAGGGCATACAGCACTCCCTCGTAGCTCAATCCCTGGGACTGCAGGGTAAAGATAATGATTCCCGCAATCATCAAACCAGTTGTGATGATTCGTGCCGCAAGATACACACCAAACGAGAACACTTCTTCTGTATCGGTAACCTGATACGTCCTAATTTCAAAGTGACCAATAACCATAAGCTGCTGAGCCACAGCATACGCAAGCGAGAAAACACCACCGGCAGCAGCTCCCATGGTACGTGTAACCACCATCAACATAAGCACTGTTGAGGCAGCGTTCATTAAAGAACCAAGCGTATTCCAAAAGTAGTTTTTCTTAAGCTGTTCCGCAGAAGTATCAATAGTCATAGTTAGCTTTTCTGACCAAAGTCTTCAAATGCCTGACGGCTTCCTTTAGTAACGTCTACATCTTTCCACTTACCAAAATCAAGCGCACCAGGATGATGGTTTTTACGATCCTTCTCTGGAGGAAGCTGCATATAATCCCCGTATCCCCTGGTTAAAAGCTTGTCATATTCCTTTGGAAGCGTAGTGGTAATGTCCTCAAAAGGAACGCGAACCATTGGAAATACATCCTCTTTGTCCATTGACCAGTTCTCTGGATCAGGTTCAACAAAACTTGCGTAATGAGTGGTATTCTCGCCCTCTGCAGCACGTGCTGCCTGATCCCATTTACGTTGAATGTACGCAGATGAAACCCTAAAAAGCTTCAAGGCGTGATGAATGACAAAGCATCCTGCAAGAGCAACTTTCTTTTTCCAGCCAACTAAAGGCACACGAGGTGTTGGAGTAACCAGCAGGAAGTTCAAGCGTCCCCAGAACCATGTTTGGCGCTTAATCTTAGCCAGCTTCTTTGGATCCGCCGGAATTTTATCAAAGGGGAAAATTCCAATTGAGATAGCGTAAGTAAAAGGGCAGGTCATAAACTCATCAGGGACGCAAACTGTTCCCTTTAAAGAGAGGTTTGTATTAACTGCTGGAAAGAAATTGTCTTTTCTTCCGTTTTGAATGCAAAAATCTGGACGAAGAAGTGCCGGTGCCTTCTCCAAAAAGATTTCATAGTCCTCGCGGAACATCGAGATATCTACATCATCATCCCAAGGAATAAAGCCTTTGTGCCTCACAGCGCCAATAGCAGTTCCGCCGTACGCCTGATACGAAATACCAAGCTTCGTACAGACGCGGTCAAGCTCATCCATCAAAAGCGTAGAAAGAATCTGAATCTTTCTTAGCTCATCGGGGTTCTCGTATGTCTTATATCCGTCAGACTCCACAAAGGCTCCCATTCGCCATCGTCCGATAACATTCTTATAATACTAGACATCGGAGCTAATCGATTGGATGTAGCAATGTATACACCTCAGGATCACACGTTTGCTGTCTGCGCATATGGCGAGAGCCCCTATCTAGAAGAGTGCATTCTCTCGCTCAAGGAGCAGACTCTGTCTACGAATATTCTTTTGGCTACTTCAACACCAAATGAACTGATTCAGTCTCTTTGCGAGAAGTACAACATTCCCATGCACGTTAATCCCGGTCCCGGAGGCATTGCTGGCGACTGGAACTTTGCCGTGAGCGTTTGTACAACTCCATTGGTAACCATCGCTCACCAAGATGACTTGTATAAGCCTTCTTATGCAGAGAACATGCTTGAACGTGTAAATAGTTCTTCTCGCCCACTGATTTACTTCACCAATTACGGAGAGCTGCGCGACGGCGAAGAAGTTCTTGAAAATCGTCTGCTTAAGGTTAAGCGTCGTCTCTTGTACTCGCTCTCCAAGCCAGAAAATGCAGGTAAAGCATGGGCTAAACGTCGTGCGCTTGAGCTGGGCTGTGCTATTTGCTGTCCAAGCACCACGCTGGTTCTCCCCAACCTTGAAGTGCCTGTTTTCAAAGCTGGATTTGGCTCCAATTTAGACTGGGAAGCATGGGAAACAATTAGTAAGCGTGAGGGTGATTTCTTGTACGACACCCGCGTGCTGATGCTTCACCGCATTCATGAAGACTCTGAAACTAGCCATCTTATTCACGATAACCGTCGTGAAAAGGAAGACCTTGAGATGCTTAAAAAGTTTTGGCCAGCTCCTGTGGCCAAGCTTATCAACATGGCTTATAAGAGCGGACAAAAAAGTAACGGCTAACTCCATCTGTTCTCTACACAAAATGACCCGCAGCTCAACAGCTACGGGTCATTTTTAGTGTGTTTGATTAAAGCTAACCTACTCTTTACTAAAGAGCTCACTCCAGTCTGGAGTTGCAGAAAGAACCGTTCCTACAATAATGACAATGCAGCAAATTACAACCAGTGGAGATGGAATTGCTTCAGGCATAATTGCTGGCAGGATAATACCTGCAAGAGCTGCAAAAATTACCGACCACGCAGAGTAAGAAATGTTCAGTGCCATACCACGAGAAGCACCAATAGCGTCAATTGCCTTGTAGTAGAAGAGATATGAGGCAGTACCTGCAAGAGCAGCAATAAAGACAACGCCATTAGCAGGAGTTAGTGCAACCTGTGCAGCAAAATCAACGGAGCCAGCCAATGGCAAGATGAGAAGACCGTATGCAAACGCAGAGGTAGTTTCCCTAATCTGGAGTGCAGTCTCGTTATCAACAGCATCGTCTTGCATGCCCCAAGCCAAAATAACCGCCTCAGAGCCCCAGCCAAAGACACATGCAGCAACACCCAAGATGCCCACAAGAACGTTTCCATTACCCTCGCCTGCTGCTGTTGAGAGACCAATAACCATGACGCCGACAAGAGCCACAATAAGGGCAATGACCTGCTTTAAGTTCATCTTTTCTTTGAGCAAAAGCCATGCCAAAAGTGAACCAACTGCAGGATAGAAAGCTGAAATAGCAGCGGTGTAACCAGGTCCAATGGTATTAATAGCAGCTAAGTAACCACTCATACCAATTGGTCCACCCAGGAGTGCACCAAGCATAACTACACGGCCACTCTTTGTTTTTGCTGCCTCAAGGGTATCTTTAAGTCTGCCTTTCTGAGCCATCATGACTAAAAGAACTGCAGCGGCAAAGAAATCGTGCATGAATGCGCTGGCAAATGACGCTTGAGCTGAATCAACATAAGGACTCATACCAAGAGCAACACCAAGAATAACGGTATCAACCGCCCAAAGAATACCGCTTAAAAGACCATAATACATAGTTTTCCCCTTTTGCTCTTAGTTCTGAGCGTCTTCGTACCAAGAAAGAACACGATCAATATTGTTTGCAGCGTAGCGATAGTAAATGAAGAACCACTCGCCTACGTTCTCGCCCTCTGCTTCCTTAACCAGAGACCAGAGATACCAGCACCAACCAGCAAAGACTACATAGCTCCAGAAGTGTCTGCGCTGCTCAAACGTTGCCTCTTGTCCAAAGTAATAATCAATAGCAGCATTTGCCTCATCATCAGTAAGCTCGCAGCAAACCGTAAAAGTACCAAAGTCATTTGCCTCATCTGACATACCTGCATATTCCCAGTCAATAAGGCTGTAGGTACCAGCCTCATCAATCAAGAAATTCAGATAGAAGAAATCATTGTGTGAAATAACAATTGGATACTGATCTGCGTCTGCAAACTTCTTCAAGCGCAGGACCTTCTCGCGAAGCTCATAGTAGCCAGGAATCTCAATAGGACCCTCTTCAAGCAGGAGTTTCTCGTAATTAAGACCCTCGTTGACAAAGTCAAAAGAACGATCAAGTGACGCGCCGCTATGATGCAATTTATAACCCATTTCCATTGCGCGCTTGAGCTGCTCAGGATTATGAGGATCAAGATTCTGAGCGTTTTTCACAAACTTGGAAATCTTCCAACCTTCTTTTTGGTCCTCGTAAATAAAGGTGTTGTCTAGGCCAAGCTCACGAGCAAGTCGAAGACCAGCTTCTTCAGCTGCACGATCAACGAGTTTCTCGGTACCAACACCTGGATGCCTGTAGACATACTCCTGAGCATCATCACCATATCCCACAATAAAGTGAGCAGATAAATTGGTAAGTCCCTGTTTTAGAGGATAGAAACCGTGGATATCCTTCTTCTGGCAATGAAGCACCGAGACAATGTTGTCAAAAATCTCTGAGTCGATGTTCTCAATAAATGCTGGGTCAAACTGACGAAGCTCATCAAGGGAATCAAACTCGTAAATAACACCGTCAGGATACTTTCTAATGGTCATGGAAAGCTCTTTGATATGACGGACGTAAATCTCTTCCCAGAGCATATCAACGGTTTCTGGCTTGTCGTAGACAGCCTCAAGAATATCTACAAACTTCTTTGAGAATTGCCTGTCAAAATAGACGTGACCAAGCATAATCCAAGAATTTGAACCGCCAATTTCTACGCCAGTAATACGTCCACCACGTCCCTCTTTAAGGCACCACTCATCAGTTTCTCCTGCAACATACGTTGCTGAGTAATAAGCCTCATAGACATAGTGTTCAAATGGATTCTGAGTAAAGTAGTCATCTGACGAGCAGATATACGTATTATCAAGCTGGTCTTTTACATACCAAAGCGTGGAGTTGTTATTTCTTGTTGCATAATCTGGGTTAACAACAATCTTGACGCCATACTTCTCCTCCAAATAGAAGAAGTACTCCTTCTTATAACCCACAACAACGGTGATGTCAGTAATACCAGCTTCAAGCAGCTGATGAATCTGACGCTCAATCAGAACTTCTCCACGAACCTTCAGAACACCCTTGGGCTTCTCATATGAAATAGGGGCAAAGCGAGAAGACAGACCAGCTGCCATAATAATGGCATTCTTAACCTCATAAGGTTTCAGAGCTTCAAGACCCTTTGGTGTAATGAGTCCTTCTTCAATAAGACCCTGGTCTTCAAGCGTTTTAACTGCTGAATTAACTGATCCTAAAGAAAGCTCAGTCTCTTCTGCAAGCTGTCTCTGATTGAGCTTCTCGTCAGAAAGAGCAATGGTTTTTAATACAGAAAACACGTTATTTGTTAATGCCACGGTTCCTCCAAATGAAGACCAATTAACTGCGAAATAAACTTCCATACCAATTTCCTTCAGTCATAATACTCCTATGTTCAAATTTATACAAGTATGAACATATTTTGAACATAATAACTTTAGAAGATTGTTAAAGGCTGCCAATCTAACAAAAAAACGGCACCTGAGATGCCGTTTTACCTTTTATGTATTGCTTTACAAACGAGAAGACCCTAGTAAGGACCAAAATCCAAACGCGCTGGATAGTGGTTTTTACGCTTCTCAACTGGTGGCATTTGCATGTAATCGCCGTAAAGCATCCTAAGGAATTTATCATTTTGATTAGGGAACGCTACTTGAATTCCATCAAAATCAAGCTTATCGACAGGAAAAACCTCATCAACTGGATAGGTATTTACAAACCTATCCGTATCGTGCAGGTAGGCAATTCTTTTTGTCTTAACGTGAGCAAAGCGGTTGCGGGCTTCCTGCTCACGCTCATACATTTTCTGAGTAGAGAGATGCAGCAGTTTGCAAACTCCCCTACCCATAGTAACTGCTGCCTTTAAGAGCTTTCCTTTGATGCCGTCGGCCAAAATAACAGGGCGAGGAACGTCAACGAGGATGCGCATATGTGACCAGAACCACGCATCAAATGCCTGCTTCTGATATTCCTTCTCGTCATCCGAAACGTTATCAAAGCAGTAGACATCTAGGAAAATACCAAGGTCAAGAGGAAGTGGCGCAAGTGCTTCTTCGCAGAACTGTGTTCCTTTGAGCATAATGCGCGTGGTTGGGAATGGATAGTTGATATCCCTCTCAGTATTCATGATTGAATACTTTTCTGACCACTCTTTATCATAGATATCTAAGAGTTTGTTGAAGTCTTCTGCAGGAAGACAAACATCAATATCATCGTCCCAAGGAATAAATCCCTTATGACGAAGGGCGCCAATCGCGGTGCCGCCAAAACCAAAATAGCGGATGTTGTTGGCTTCACACGTGTCTACGAAGTCCTTTAAAATCATCAGCTCAACTTGCTGGAGATGCTTAAGCGTTTCTGTATCGTATGTGCGCATTATCGACCTTCATACATCTTCTTATAGTAATCCTGATAATCACCGGAAACTACATTCTTAACCCACTCGCGGTTCTCTAAATACCAGTTGATAGTGGTAACAATGCCCTCTTCAAATGGAGTTTCTGGATACCAACCAAGCTCTTCTTTAATCTTATCAGGTGCAATACCATAGCGACGATCGTGACCCTTGCGGTCAGTAACGTAAGAGATTAGATCCTCAGTAATCTGAGTGTCACCAGTGATTCTTGCAACTTCACTGATAATGCGCTTAACAATGTAGAGGTTGTTGCGCTCGTTATGACCGCCAACGTTGTAGACCTCACCAAGGCATCCACCTTCAAGAACCATAGCAATTGCCTTACAGTGATCATCAACGTACAGCCAATCGCGAACATTAAGTCCGTCGCCATAGACAGGAAGAGACTTGTGTTCCAAGCAATTCTCAATCATCAGAGGAATGAGCTTCTCAGGGAACTGATATGGACCGTAATTGTTAGAGCAACGAGTAATTACTGCTGGGAATCCGTATGTATCATGCCAGGCCTTTACAAACATATCTGCAGAAGCCTTAGATGCAGAGTAAGGGCTATGAGGGCTCAGTGGTGTAGTCTCACGGAAGAATGCCTCTGGATCATCAAGCGGAAGTGAACCGTAGACTTCATCAGTAGAAACCTGCAGGTATCTGTGGTCTCCGTAGGAGCCCTGGCCATCATTCCAGAAAGACTCTGCAACGCTCAGAAGAGCGACAGTACCCATAACGTTAGTGTCTGCAAAGGCACCCGGATCTTCAATAGAACGGTCTACGTGACTCTCTGCTGCAAAGTTAACAACATAATCGGGATGATAGGTCTCAAACAGCTGTGTCAGAGCCTCTTTATCCCTAATATCTACATGGGCAAAGGTATAGCGAGGATCTTGATCATATTCCGAGAGGTTCTCAAGGTTGCCTGCATACGTCAGAGCATCCACGTTCAAGATATGAATGTCCTGATTTCTTCTAAGCATATAGTGGATAAAGTTAGATCCAATAAATCCAGCTCCACCAGTTACTAAATAGGTCTTCACACTAACCTCTTTCTACCTTCGAAAGATATGTCGCAAGAGCCTCCTGCCAAGGTCTCATACAATTTCCAATGGTACTCTCAAGATGACCGTTTACCAAAGATGAATACGCAGGGCGAGAAGCACTTTCTGGGTGCATCTCTTTCCACTGAGCAGAGGTTACCCTGGAAACCTTACAGTCAAGATTGCTGCCAGCCATAATAGCTTCAGCAAAATCTGCCCATGAACATGTTCCTTCATTAGTTGCATGGTAGATGCCATAGTTCTCAGTAGCTGCAATGCACAAGATTGCGTGAGCTAGGTCATTTGCGCTGGTAGGATTACCCACCTGATCATCAACAACGCTAATCTCTGGATACTTTGCGCCGAGGGCTCGCATGGTTGCCACAAAGTTCTTACCAACATAGCCATAAAGCCATGCAGTTCTCACTACAAACGTTTGAGGATTTGCCGCAAGCGCAAGTCCCTCTCCCGCCAATTTGGAGCGCCCATACGCAGAAACAGGATAAGGAGCATCTTGCTCTGTACGAGGAGAGCTTTCTTTGCCACTAAAGACATAATCAGTAGATACTTGAACAAGCTTTGTCTGCGTAGTACTGCAAGCTCGTGCAAGATTCATAGGACCAAGGGCGTTTACCGCAAAGGCCATCTCAAAATTGCTTTCGCAGCCATCGACATTTGTTGCGGCCGCACAGTTAATAACAAGGTCATAACGATCATGCTGGTCAAACCATGTATTTACCGCGTCTGAACTGGTAATATCCAGTTCTTCTGCGTCAGTATAGTCAACATCTGGGTCAACAAACAGCTCTGGAATAGCCCCAATTTCAGAGATACCAGTTTCAAAAAGACGTTTGAGTTCATTGCCTAACTGACCATGAGAGCCAGTAATAAGAACGCGCATACTACTCTCCCTTTCCAGAAGGAAGAATACGTCCCTCTGCAACACTCTTGAGGTGTTCACCATACGTAGATTTACCGTAGCGTTCTGCACACTCGATAAGTTTAGAGCTGTCAATCCAACCGTTCTCAAAAGCAATTTCTTCTGGAACGCTTACAGGTAAACCTTGCGCAGTCTCAACAGTACGAACAAAGGTAGATGCCTCAAACAGAGACTCCATAGTTCCTGTATCCAGCCATGCAAAGCCACGGCCAAGGGTGACAACATCAAGCGTGCCATCATCAAGATAGAGTCGATTGAGGTCAGTAATCTCATACTCACCACGAGCGCTTGGCTGAACCTGCTTTACCAGCTCAGTAACACGTTGATCGTAGAAATAAAGTCCGGTTACTGCGTAGTTAGATTTTGGATGAGCTGGCTTCTCCTCAATTGAAATAGCGTTGTAGTTCTTATCAAACTCAACAACGCCAAAACGCTCTGGATCATCAACGTGATAGCCAAAAACTGTGGCACGACCAGCAGTTTGTGCCTGCTGAGCAGCTTTTCTCACAAGTCCTGAAAGACCGTTTCCATAGAAGATATTATCTCCAAGAATCAGAGCAGCAGCGTCATCACCAATAAACTCTTTACCAATAACAAATGCCTGAGCAAGTCCATCGGGAGAAGGCTGCTCGGCATAACTGATGGTGATACCGAAGTCAGAGCCGTCACCCAAGAGTTTCTTAAAATTTGGCAGATCGCGTGGCGTGGAGATAACCAAAATATCTCTAATACCTGCAAGCATAAGCGTTGACAGCGGATAGTAAATCATTGGCTTGTCATAAACAGGTAAAAGCTGTTTAGATGTAACGGTTGTCAGCGGATAAAGCCTGGTACCGCTACCTCCTGCAAGAATAATGCCTTTCAAAATTACTCCCCATCAATCGGGCTTCCCGCTAAACACCGTTTAGGACGATATTGATATGTAATCTTACCAAAGTCTTACTCAACAGCGGTGATTCTATACAGTCTATAAGGTCCTTCTTGAAGAACAATCTCAAATCCAGGAATTTCATCAGTAATCTGTAAACCTGAGAAATAATAGCTTTGGTCTCCTAATAAAGCTGGATTTTCTAAATCTAACAACAGGACATATCTTGCTCCAGTTTCTCGGACCGCCTGCTGAACCTCTGGATTACTAGCTACCTCATTAAGCTTTGTACGAATAATTACACTTTGTGGCAATTCTTCCGATTCTACCTTTGCCCGGTAGAAAATGTTCATGCCATAAAGTGAGTTCAGAACAAGCGAGCCATCGTAAGGATTATTAACTACCAGGTCATTACCAACAATCTGGAGAGCTTTTTTTACAAACTCATCCTCACTTGCCTTATAGGTTGTATGCTCACGAGGCTCAAAGACCTCATTGAGCCATATGATGCCATAGCGGATTTCGCTATGCTCTTTTTTTGGTAAGCTTGCCAAGTTCCACGGACTCAAAAGCACACAGCCCCATAACACCGCCACGATGCCCATAAGAACGCCAGAGTTCTTAATAAACATGCAGGGCTTACAGGTTGATTGACCTCCATTTGCAGAAATGGTACAAGCAGAATTCTCTGAGCTTGTTTTCTCGCCTTTGTTTCCTTTTTCTTTGACCGTCTTAATAACGTATTTAATGAAGTCAAATACAAGCGTGATAGATGTTTCCATACCAATAATTGCAACAGGAACTGCAGCTATTGCTACCATCGCGGCGGTTCTTTCTGGATCGGTGTACCAAAATCCCGAGAAAAACCTCTTAATAGGAATCACATCAGAAAGACTAGCCACATAAATAACGGCAGTCATGAGAAATACCAGAGTGAGCCAGCGACAATTTTTATTCATACAACAGCTGACAAATCCAATCCAGAACGCAACCGCAAAGAGAATCTGTGGCAAATTCAAAAGCAGGCCAAAATTCAATACAGAAAGAACTGACTGAATTGGATCAACATAAATTTCCCAGAGGAAATTGACTGTCGGTGCCATAAAACTTGAATTAAGCACAATAGTCCACATACCAATAGCGGAGCCAAGAATTACGCACTCTAAACAAATCAATAGAATGATTTTCTTCGGTTTTGTTAATTCAAATTTCTTACTCAAATACTGCACAAAACTTGGAAGCAAGTTGCAAAGAACAAAGGGTAAAACAAAAATGGCCCACAAAAAATCTGCACTAGGATGAACCATTGCAAGTGCAATAATCCCCATAAAACATAAACAAAGTGTATGAATATTTACAGAAAATTTTTGAACGCTATGAGTTGATGAGCATACTTCTTTGCAGGATGTCTTCTCGTTAAAAGACAATATAAAGACTGCTGCAACAGTGGGGACAAGACAAAAGCCAGCTACATTAGGAAAGACTGCATGCACCGTAACCATTCGAATAGGAAAAGCCAATTGTGCAAATGCCGCAAATGCAGTCAGTAAACTAAAAGTTAAGTTTTTCTTTCCTATTACTTGAAGCAAAGCACAGACGCCCACTGGATATATAACCGCGACAAAAACAAACCAAACCACATTTTCTGTAAGTACCTCATTAAAGCCTGTAATTGCTGCAGTGACAGCTGCTAAAGAATGAAATAAAGTTGGATAAAAGCCCTCGTCAAAGAAGGGGGTCTGAAGCTCTGGTCTTGCTCCTGTATAAAAGGCAGCATGCAGCATAGAATAAATGCCCGACTGAACACTTCTTGTAATGTACGCAAGGTGCGCGTAGTTATCAGCGGACTGCAAGAACCACGAGGGGTTTCTAATTGCTTTGTGGAAAATAACAAAGAATATTGCAGTAGAGATAGCAGCAGTCACTAAGAGAAAGACTCCGTTTAGAGAGTCCTTCTCGCCAAGGTTAACATGAGATTGATTTTCCTGGATGGGTCTGATTTTCTGAATAAGATACGAAAGCCCAGCAGCAATCAAGATAAAAAGACCAACGCCTCCCAAAAGCGGCGTTACACCTCTTAGACCCAAAGGATATATTGCAATTCCAGAAAAACCAATGAGGCAGACCGAGATAAGCGGAGCTACCACAAGGGATGTCATTCGTTTAGTGCCAATAGCGCGAGAAAAAAGATATCCCGGTACATAACAAAGAACCAGTACAACTGCTACTGCTAGAGCAAACTGTCTCCACATGTGTAAGCTTCCTTATTTGGTTGCCATTGTCGACTAGATGAGCTGAGCCCAGCGCTTTTTACCTGCCTGGAGAAGAGCTTTCTCAAGAACCGATGGCTCAACCTTATACGTCTTTGCGGGAAGAGGCTGCTGGTTAATCTTAATACCGCCGCCGTCAATAAGACGACGAGCCTCACCATTACTTGAAGCAATTTCTACCTCCACCAAAATCTTTGGCAGATAGATAAGGCCATCCTCATCAGCCTCAAGAGAGATGGCAAACTCTTTGACGTCGTCAGGAACCTCATTGTTCTTGAACTGAGCATCAAAAGCAGCCTGAGCCTTAAGGCCTTCTCCCTCACCGTGATAAAGGTCAACGATATTTCTACCAAGAGCACGTTTGAGCTGGTAAGGATCAGCAGTACCATCCTCAAAGCTCTTATCGATTGCATCAAGCTCATCAATAGAGAGCGTAGAGCAGAGACGATAGTACATTGGAATAATCTCGTCAGTAATTGACATGACCTTACCAAACATATCGTTTGGCTCATCAGTCAGTCCAATGTAGTTACCGTAAGACTTACTCATCTTCTTAGTACCGTCAGTACCTACAAGCAAAGGCATAGTAAGCGCAATCTGAGGCTCCATGTCCATATCACGCATAAGATCGCGGCCGGCGAGCAGGTTGAAAATCTGGTCGTTTCCGCCCATCTCTACATCTGCCTTGATAACAACAGAATCGTATGCCTGAAGAACTGGATAAATGAACTCGTGAAGCGCAATTGGCTGCTGATTATGATAGCGATTAGAGAAGTCTTCTCGCTCAAGAATACGAGCAATGGTGAACTTGCTCATAAGGCCAAGCATGGTCTCAAGATTCATAGGCTTAATCCAGTCACCGTTATGAACAACAGTGGTTCTCTCTGGATCAAGAATCTTCATTGCCTGGTTAACATAAGTTTCTGCATTTGCATCTACCTGTTCTGCAGTGAGAGGAGGACGGGTAGAATCACGTCCGGAAGGATCTCCAATCAGCGCGGTGCCGCTACCAATAATCAAGGTGACATTATGGCCAAGGTCCTGGAACTGGCGCATCTTGCGTAGAGGAACCGCGTGTCCCAGATGCAAATCAGGACTTGTTGGATCGACGCCAAGCTTAATATTAAGAGGGGTACCCTTCTTGAGTTTTTCTTTTAGACCGTCCAAAGGAACAATCTGCATAGTTCCTGAAGTAATAACGCGGAGCTGTTCTTCTACTGAAAGCACTCTGTATCCTCTCAACGCAAGCCTGTTAAACCATATAATAACTGCTACAAATAGTATCAATTCAAAATGTTATCTATCAGAATACAACAGAGTTGTAACTCTTTATTCACTGAAACATAAATATCAGACTATAATAGTGAGAGCTATGACAAGGAGGCTCAATGGGTATTAGAACCCGTCGTGCACGTAAACACGCAAATACACATGCCGTAGGTTTTGGCATTGCTGGATTCTTTGGCTTTATGGCTCTTCTCGCGCTTGCACTTGCTCTTTCTTTGGGTGCAGCTGTTTCTTCATGGCTCGAGGATCTGCCGGATTACAACTCTGCTGATGCCTATCTGGTAGCAGAGCCTACTCGCGTTTATGACTCTAAGGGCAACGACATTGCAGACTTCTATCTGCAGCAGCGTCGCTCTGTTACCTTGGATCAGATTTCTCCTTATGTTATTCAGGGCACCATTGATACTGAGGATAAGCGCTTCTATTCCCACAGCGGTATTGACCCCTGGGGTATTGTTCGTGCATCTGTTGGCTCGCTGTTTGGTGGCGGCGAAGGTGCTTCCACTATTACGCAGCAGCTTGTTCGTAATACCGTTCTTTCTAACGAGCAGTTTGAGCGCTCTTTGAAACGTAAGGTCCGCGAGGCTTACATCTCTATTCAGATGGAGAAGAAGTTTACTAAGGACCAGATTCTTAATATGTACCTCAACACCATTTACTACGGTAATGGTGCCTACGGTATTGAGGCTGCAAGTATTATCTACTTTAACAAGCATGCAAGTGATTTGACTCTTGCTGAGGCTGCAACGCTTGCTGGCCTTCCAAATGCTCCTTCTGCCTATGACCCAACTGTTAATCCAGAGGCAGCAAGAGAAAGGCGTAATACCGTTCTTGAGCGTATGCTTCGCGCGGGCGATATTACACAGGAGCAGTACGATGAAGCTGTTGCTGAGGACTTAGTACTTAACCCTGGTACTTTGACCGACAACATTGGCCAGTTCCCTTACTGGACTGACTACATTCGTAGCCTGCTTCAGGAAGACTTTGATAGCGATACTATTCTCCAGGGTGGATTGCGTGTTTATACTACACTTGATCCTGACCTCCAGAAAGATGCTGATGAGGCTGCTAGAAGGCGTATTGCTGAGCTTGGCAACCCTCGCCTGGGCGCTGCTTTGGTTTCCATTGATCCTCAAACTGGCTACATTAAAGCAATGGTTGGTGGACAGGATTACTCAAAGAGTCAGTACAACATTGCAACCAGTAGTAACCGTCAGATGGGCTCCAGTTTTAAGATGTATACGCTGGTAGCAGCCCTTTCTGAGGGTATGAACCCAGAGATTGTTCTTAACGGCAACTCCCCTATGCAAATTACGCCAACCTGGTTGGTTAAAAACGCTGGCAACTACAGCTACGGTGCAATTACCCTGCGTCAAGGTACGGTTTACTCGTCCAACACTGTTTACGCACAGGTTGCTGAAGCTATTGGTATCGATAAGATCCTTCAGACGTGCTATGCCATGGGTATTCGCACTCAGCTACAGCCATACCTGTCTACCACTCTTGGTTCTCAGGGCGTAACCCCTATTGAGCAGTGCACCGCATTTGCAACCCTTGCTGCAGGCGGTGTTCGTCGTGATGCTGTTGCAATTACGCGCATTGAAGACCGTAATGGCAACGTTATCTACGAGCACAAGGACAACCCAGTTCAGGCAATTAGCCCAGCTGTTGCTGCAGCTGCTACCGATGTTCTGAGCGGCGTTCTTACCTCTGGTACTGGTCGCTATGCTTACAACCTGAAGACCTTCAACCAACCAGTTGCAGGTAAGACGGGTACTTCCGATAACTCCGAGGACCTTTGGTTCTGCGCCTATACCCCACAGCTTGCAACCGTAGCTTGGTGTGGATATCCAGATAGTCGTGACCCTGTTATTATCGGCGGCGGAGAGTCCTCTACCTTTGTTACTGCACAGTACGTATGGGCGTACTACATGAACGCAGCTCTCTCTGGCGTTGCTCGCGCTGAGTTCCCAAAGACCACTGAAACTATTGCTTACAAGCCTAATAGTTACTGGAAATTTGTTGGTGGCTCCGCTAATGCTAAGCAAAATGAGAAAGATGACGACGAAGAGGAAGAGGAGGAGACTACCGAGGAGGAGGAAGAGGACGATACCACCACTACTCCTACCACTCCTACTACTCCAGCCACACCAGGTACCGGTACGGGCACTGGCACGGGTACCGGAACAGGTACTGGAACAGGAACAGGAACAGGAACAGGAACCGGAACAGGAACTCCATAAACCCCTGGTTTATCTACAACAAAAAGGAGTCTGCACCAAGCAGGCTCCTTTTTTGTAAGACTTGTACTTTGACGGGTTTCTCGCCAAAGGCTTTATGTTTAGAAAATGCTGTCTACGTTGCCAAGTTGCGTAATGATACGTACCACGTCTGCAGCGTGCGCAGTTTTATCCACGATCATCAAAACGGTATCGTCACCAGCAACGGTGCCTACGACATGGTCAAGCTCAACATCATCAAGGGCAAACGCAACGGCTGATGCAGTGCCAGGGTGACAGCGAATCACAATGAGATTCTCTGCTGCCGTAGCGCCAACTACAAACTCGGAGAGCATTTTTTGCAAATGCATATCTTCAGAAAGCACATAGGCTCCCTCGGGAAGCTTTTGCAAATCCATTTCTGCTGTATCACGAGAAACGGTTGCTTGAGTACAGGCAAAGCCACGATCTTTAAGCATGTCAACAAGATCGCGCTGCGTACGGATTGACTCGCTGCGAACAAGCTCACGAATCACGTCCTGTCGAGCATTTCTATGCTTCACGACGCCTTCTTTCTTTATGCGACTCACTAACTTTTGAAAACAAATGATAGTGAGTAAAAGAATATACTTAATCAACCCTTATGCGCATGCCAAACCGCTAAACGGTGTAAATTACCCGCTCGTCGGTCGGAATATTGCATTCACCGTTTTCTAAAAGTATTTATGCACTTCTCGCCGTATGATTCATCATGAGTGAAACTATTTTTACGGCTTGGAGGCCACCATGCCCCTGAATGATTCACCAGATAGAAGAGAAGGCTCCTACGGAGACTCTGCAATGCGTCGTCGTCCTCCGCAAAATGGTCGTCCTCCTCGTGATGGCAGTTTTTCTGATAGGCAAGCAAGACGTCGCAAAAGAAATACCCTTGGCTCACAGGCTATTCTCTTTAAGAGACAGTCCCTGCTGCATCGCATTGATTCTCGTACAAGAACCTACATTGTTATTGGACTAGCTGTTATAGCAGCGCTTTTGCTGGTCTTTATTGTGTCGAGCTGCGTTCGTGGTTGCGCTAAAGAATCTACTCCAGAGGTAGAAGTCAACTCCGTTGATTCTCGTGTTGCAGTGGGAACTCCAGAAGAGCTGACCAAAGCGCTTGCAGCCAAACTTGATCAGGACAAAAATCTTGCGTGGATTGCAGAACACGCTGATAGATATAGCGATAAGAGCCTTATTGAGCTAGCACTCGCCCACCCTGAGGCAATTGATTTTGTTGCAAACTACCCCGATTCTGACGGCAAGGCCAAAACTTACGATGATTCGCTCACCAAAGGCACAGCACCGCAGCTCTATACCTGGGACTCTAGATGGGGTGGCGTCTCGTATGCCGGCTCTGTAATTGCCACCAAGGGCTCCGGTCCAACTGCTCTCTCAATGGCATACATGGGTCTTACGGGAAAGAACAACTGGACTCCAGCTGACATTGCGGGCGCCGTTGAAACCGCTAAGGCAACGGACACCGACTCTGGAATGAACAGATCATTTCTCGAGAAGAACTTAGCAAACCTTGGTCTTACTGCTGATAGCTACAGCATTTCTGCCGACAATATCACCACGCTTCTAGACGCCGAAACCTTCCTGCTTGTTGAGGTTAAGGGCAATAAGCTGAGCTCGGATGGCGCTCACTGGATCCTGGTAACCAGCAAAAACGATGATGGCACGGTAAACGTTCACGACCCTCTATCTCCTGAGGTGAGCTCACGCCCATGGGCCGCAGAGACTATTGCTGGCGCTGCAAACGCCCTGTACACCGTGACGGTAAAGGCCGCTGAATAGCAAAGTCACTAAACGATAAGGTATTTGTTTGGCGTCTACAAACTTGAGTCCCGCACTTTAAAGTGCGGGACTTTTTCGTACGGTATGCGTCTTTGTGGAAAGCACATAAAAACCCAGCATCCAGAAAAGGTGGATGCTGGGCTGGACGGGTTTCTCGCTAAAAGATTGTGCGGAGAAAGACGTTTTGAAGAGGTGGATTATGAAAGCACCTTCTGTGCAGCCTCGATAAGCTCGGCGATGCGTGCCTCAGCCTCTTCGCGAGTTTTGCCGTTGGCAAAAAGATAGGCCTTGACCTTTGGCTCGGTACCTGATGGACGGAAGATGACCTTGTTGTCTCCCTCAAGCCTATACTCAATAACGTTGGATGCTGGCAGGGTCTGAGGAGCCTCTTTCTGAAGGCCCGAGACGCGAGGCATCTCTGCGCACTCAGCATAATCAGTTACGCCAACAACCTTGTAATTGCCCACCATTTCTAGTGGATTCTTACGCAGACCGCTCATGATCTCAGTCATCTTTGCAGCACCCTCAGCACCTGGATAAGCAGCGTTAACAACGCCATTGAGGTAGTAGCCGTAGCGCTGGTACAGAGCATCCATGGCCTCGTAAAGATCCATGTTGCGAGCAGCATACCAAGATGCCATCTCTACGCAAAGCATGGTTGCAACAATAGCGTCCTTATCGCGAGCATGCGTACCAACAAGGTAGCCATAAGACTCCTCAAAGCCCATGAGGAAGCGATCTTCCTCGCCGGCGTCCTTGAGCTGGTCAATTTGGTCGCCGATGTACTTGAAGCCCGTAAGGACGCGGCGCATCTCAAAGCCGCGAGCACGTGCCAGGACGTCAGGCATAGCGGAAGATACGATAGTAGAAACGGCTACCTTATCCTGGGGTTTCTCGCCACGCTCTTCTGCCATGGTAAGAAGCCAGTCCATAAGCAGGACGCCCATCTCGTTGCCGGAAAGCAGCACGTAATCGCCGTTGTGTGGGATTGCGGTACCCATGCGGTCGGCGTCAGGATCAGTTGCAACCAAAAGGTTTGGCTTAACCTTGTCAGCAAGCTTGAGGCCCAACTCAAGTGCCTCGCGGAACTCTGGATTTGGATAGGAACACGTTGGGAAGTTTCCATCTGGCTCTGCCTGCTCTGGGACAACGTCAACGTCATTGACGCCAATCTCCTTGAGGATGCGCGTGACGCACTCCATACCTGTACCGTTAAGCGGCGTGTATACAACCTTGTAGCCGTCAGCAGCCTTAAATCCTGGAATAGAAACGCGCTTGATAGCCTCAATGAAGTTGTCCAGCACCTCTTCTGGTGTCCAGACAATCAGGCCCTTCTCCAGACCCTCTTCAAAGTCCATAGGCTTAACGTCAAAAGGATTGACGCGTGCGATATTTGCAGAAATCTCTGCTGCAGCTTCATCGGTAATCTGGCCGCCGTTATCGTTGTATACCTTGTAGCCGTTGTAAGGCGCAGGGTTGTGACTTGCGGTAAGCACGATACCTGCGGAAGTCTTGAGATAGCGAACAGCAAACGAGAGAGTTGGAACAGGCTCGATACGTGGATAAACGTACACGCGGATGCCATTAGCTGCCAAAACACCGGCTGCAACCTTCTGGAAATCCTCACCCTTTAGGCGAGAATCCCTTGCAAGAGCCACCGTAGGATTCTCGTAGTGAGCGTTGAGGTAATCCGCAAGACCCTGGGTTGCCTGAGCAACAACGTAGACGTTCATGCGATTAGTTCCAACGCCAATGGTGCCGCGCAAACCAGCAGTACCAAAAGCAAGCGAACGATAAAATGCGTCGTAGAGCTTATCTTCTGCTTCTGGTTTAGCAAGCTCACCGAGCTCTTCTACCAAGTCTTCTTCGGTGACGTTTGCACGCCAGGACTCAAATGCTTCCATAACTTTTGCATCCATAATGACTCCCAAACCTCGAACAGCTCTCTGTATTTCCTTATAAAAGATACTATGCGTATTTTAAGCGAAAAATAACAGATGATTTAGCGAGAAAAACATGGGAAAATAGAGCGCTAGTATGTATTCCATTCCTACGGGCGAAAGGTGTCCCGATGTCTCAAGAACTTGAGTTCTTTGCAACGTGTCCAAAAGGCTTTGAGAAGCTTCTTGCACAGGAGCTAGAAGGCCTACGCATTAAAAAGGTGCGTCCCCTTGGCGGACAAGTTGCGTTTTACGGCTCACTTGCCGATGCTTACCGCGTCTGTTTATGGTCTCGCCTCACGTCTCGCGTCATTTTGGTACTTGAGCGCGTTAGCGCCGCAACTTCAGACGCTCTTTACGAAGACCTCTCCCACATTGCTTGGGAAGACCATATTGGTCCACATGCCACCATTGCAGTGAGCGCTCACGGCACAAATGACCAGCTCAGAAATACCAACTTTATTGCTGTCAGAACAAAAGACGCCATTGTAGACCGCCTTGCAGCAAAGCGCGGAAGCCGTCCTATGGTCAACACGCTTGCACCTGACGTGACTATTGTCGTGCGCGTATCACGCAACCGTGCCACGGTTGGCATCGATCTTGCTGGTGAGGCGCTCTTTAAGCGTAGTCTGACTGGCGGTCGAGGGCCGGCACGTGAGTTTGCGCCGCTCAGGCTGGACTACGCTGCTGCTCTTCTGTACCTGCAGGCGCAAACTGCTGCGAGTGCATCGGGTTTCTCGCCAGACGCGCCGCTGCCGGCGCTGCTGTTCCCGGGAGCAGGCGCGCTTGCACAGGAGGCTGCGGGCATGGCGCTGGACGTGGCTCCGGGCATCCTGCGCGCTCGCTGGGGAATGACGGGCTGGGCCGGTCACGACGACGATGCCTGGCAGGATTTGCTTGCCGAGGCAGATGAGCGTGCCGAGAAGGGCCAGGAGCGCCAGGTCACGCTCTATGCAGCGGATCCTCGCCCAAAGGCTAAGGAGGCCGTGCTCTATACGCTTCGCGCAGGTGGTCTCAAGGCAGACGTGCAGTTCTTACCTGCATCTGAGCTCCTCAAGCACGCAGAGCACTTCACGGGCGTTGTTGCCGACCTCTCATGGACCAAAGAGGAGCCTACACTTCAGGGTTCTGCTTACGCTACGCTTGGACTTTTTGCTGGTCAGGCAAGTACGCTTCTTACCAGTGATACAAATACCGATACGGTACTCAGAGCAACTCCTGCGCAGACACTTTCCGTCTACGTGGGCAACTCCATTGCCACTATGCGCTCCTACCCTGCTGCAAATGCAGAGAAAGTCCATGGTAGCGTTACCGATGAGCCATCAAACAACTCTGAGCTCTCGTCAGTTCCCGCAGGTCCCACTGTCATGGTTAACAACCAGCCGGTAAGTGTGCTTGTTCCTGCATCTGATCAGTTTGCTGCACGCCTTACTAAGGTGGCCAAGCAACGCGCCAAGTGGGCTCGTAAAAACGACGTCTCATGCTACCGAGTCTACGACGCTGACCTGCCCGATTATGCCGTCAGCATTGACATCTACAAGGGAGCTACAAAGCCAACTACCTGGTTGCAAATCTCTGAGTACGCCGCTTCTAAAGAGATTGATCAAGACCTTGCAAAGCGGCGCCTCCTAGACGTCCTAGCTCTGGCTCCACGCATTCTAGGCGTCCCCAGCTCAAACGTAAATCTACGAACAAGAACGCGCGCAAAGGGTGGCTCTCAGTACTCTGATGAGGGCAGCGCTGCAGACAACTCAAGAAAAGAAATGTTGCTCATCGACGAGGGTGGTCTGCTTTTTGAGGTCAACTTTGCATCAAGGCTGGACTGCGGAATCTTCCTAGACCACCGCGATACGCGCGCAGAAATTCGTGAGCTCATGAAGAGCGCTGGTGCTGCCAAGAGCTTCCTCAACCTCTTTGCCTATACAGGTACCGCCACCTGCTACGCAGCAGATGGTGGCGCACTGCATTCCACAACTGTTGACCTCTCCAAACCTTCACTTGAATGGGCTAAGCGTAACATGAAGCGTAACGGTTTTGACGGCGAGGAGCACGAGTTTGTCCAGGCAGACGTTCTGTCTTGGATTACCGAGACGCGCCACACCAAAAACCGCTGGAATGTCATCTTCTGCGATGTTCCTACCTTCTCCAACTCATCGCGCATGAAGCAGAGCTCGTTTGATGTCCAGAGAGATCACGCGGAGCTTATCATTGGCATTTCTCGCCTTCTAACTCGCGGTGGCGTTGCCATTTTCTCGTGCAACCTGCGTACCTTTAAACCAGATGTCGAGAAAATCCAGCGAGCTGGTGTCATTATCGAAGACATCACAAGTGAAACTATTCCGGAGGACTTCTCAAGAAATAAGAAGATTCACCATGCATATAAAATCTCGAGAAAACCGCGAGAAAATGAGTAAATTTTTTCCGCTTGCAGGGAAAATAAGTACGTTTGTACATTCGTCTAGTTATAACTAGGTATATGGACTAACATATGATGACGAACTGAACCGATCATCTGTTGAGAGGATTAATGGATGAATACAAGTAAAGCTGCATTTCATGCGCTTTTCTCTAAGGACAAAGCCAAGAAATCAACGGGCATTCCTCTAAGTGCTGGCATGATACTGGTTACCATTGGCATTGTCTATGGTGACATTGGCACTTCTCCAATGTACACCATGAAGGCAATTATCGCTGGTAATGGCGGACTTCTTACCATGAGTACCGATGTTGTTTTGGGTGCTCTGTCCCTCATTATCTGGACGCTGACACTCATTACAACCGTTAAATACGTCATGGTTGCAATGAAGGCAGACAACCACAATGAGGGCGGAATCTTTGCGCTCTACAGTTTGGTTAAAAAGTGCGCCAAATGGCTGATTATTCCTGCCATGATTGGTGGCGCAGCACTTCTTGCTGACGGTATTTTGACCCCAGCTGTTACGGTAACCACCGCTATTGAGGGTTTGCGTACTATTCCTGCGGCTCATTCCATTATTGGTGATAATCAACACATTGTTGTTATGATTACCATTGCTATTCTTTGTACGCTTTTTGCCCTTCAGAAAGCGGGAACTTCTACCATTGGTAAGGCCTTTGGACCTGTTATGACCTTGTGGTTCTTGTTCCTGGGAGCTACGGGCGTTATGAACATATTTGCTGACATCAGCGTTGTTCGTGCTCTTAACCCAGTCCGCGGCATTATGTTCCTCTTTGATGGCAAGCTCAATGCAGCTGGCCTCATGGTTTTAGGTAGTGTCTTCCTTTGTACTACTGGTGCAGAGGCACTTTATTCTGACATGGGTCACGTTGGCAAGAGCAATATTTATGTAAGCTGGCCTTTTGTTAAGATTTGCCTCATTTTGAACTATCTTGGACAGGGCGCATGGATCGTCATCAACCACAATAACACCGTACTTAACACTATCAAAGACCTCAATCCTTTCTTTGAGATGCTTCCTGGTCAGATTAGACCATTTGCTGTTGTTCTTTCTGCACTGGCTGCAATTATTGCCTCCCAGGCTCTGATTACAGGTTCTTACTCCATTGTTTCTGAGGCAATTAAGCTTGATCTTATGCCTCATATCAAGATCAACTACCCATCCACCACAAAGGGCCAGATTTATATTCCTCTGGTCAATAACATCATGTGGGTTGGCTGCATTGGCGTTGTTCTTCTCTTCCAGAGCTCCGAGCATATGGAAGCAGCATACGGCCTTGCTATTACCGTTACCATGCTGATGACTTCAATTCTGCTTTATACCTATCTATCCGTCATCAGAAAGCGTATGTGGGCAGCAATTCCGTTCATCATCTTCTTTGGTGCTATTGAGGCCATGTTCTTCTTCTCAAGCCTTACCAAGTTCTTCCACGGCGGCTACTTTACCGTTCTTATGGCAACCGCAATCTTTGTTGTCATGTTTGTATGGCGTCGCGGTACCGCTGTTGAGAGAACACAAAGCGTTTATCTGCCTGTTGATAAATACATCGACCAGCTTCGTAGCTTGAGCCACGATGCAGATTATTCAACTCTTGCTGATAACCTGGTCTTCCTTACTAACGATTCGTCCTTTGACAAACTTGACCGCGACATCCTTTATTCCATCCTGGATAAGCGTCCAAAGCGTGCAAAAGCCTACTACTTCATTAACATCTCGCTGACAGATGACCCAAATACACGCGAGTTTATTGTTAACGATTTTGGTACAGACTTCTTGTTCAAGATTACGTTGCGACTTGGCTTCAAGGTTAACCAGCGCATCAACACCTATCTCTACCAAATTGTTGGTGATCTGATTAAGAACAACCAGCTTGCTCCACAAAACCACAAGTACTCTATCTACAAGGAGCACTCTGAGATTGGTGACTTTAGATTCTGCTTGCTGCGTAAGGTACTAGCTCCAGAGACCGACATCAACGGTTTTGACGCTCGTTGCCTTGAGCTTAAGTACTTTATTCGTCGTATCTGCGGATCTCCTGCTCGCTGGTATGGCCTTGAGAACTCCAACATTGTCTTTGAGTACGTTCCTCTGTTCTCCAAGGTTAAGCGTGAGCAGAAGCTTACCCGTATCATGCTTGACGATGCGGCTCAGACAGGTCCTATGCCACTTGTTGAGGCTCCTATGAAAGAGCGCATTGCAGAGATTGAGGAAGATGAGGATATCTTTGCAGAGGCACTGCACAAGGAGCGCGTTGAAAACGCAGCTACCGTTGCAGACTATGTTGGTGGCGATACCGCTAGCTTCCGTCCTCTTAAGCTTGATGAGGAAGCGGCCGATGAAGACGTCTTTGAAGAGCAGCAGGACAGTAATCACTAACCTAGTGCCTCGTACTTTCTACTAGTTACAACAAAAGCCGACAGATGGTATCTGCCGGCTTTTTCTTTACACGATATGTCTCAAGCAAAACTTTGAAGCGAAAACTCTGAAGCACTACGCTCCCAGCGCCAAGCACTTACTCCCCCAGTGCCGAGCGTTTACTCCCCCAGCGCCCACGTAAGGAATCGCGAGAAACCTGCCTCATCGTTAGTCAAAGTGATATAGGTTGCAGCCTCAAAATCCTCACGACGAGCGTTAGCAACTGCAGTACCCATTCCAGCTGCAGAAAGCATTGCAACATCATTGAGCGAGTCGCCAAAGGCTGCAGCGCTCTCTGTGGAGATACCAAGATAGTTGCACAGCCATTGAAGTGCGGCGCCCTTTGAGGTGCCGTCGGCCAAGATCTCCATTCCCATACTCATGGAAGCCGTACCGCTTAAACCCTTAACTGAAGCAACAGCGTCTGCCACAAGTGCCTGGTATTTCTCGCCTTCTGCAACGGACCAATAAGAACCCAGACGCTCAATAGTAGCAACACTATCAATAAACTCCTCGACACTTTGGTCAAATGGCGTACGAGAGCGCTGCATAAAGGCCGCATGATCTGCAGGAATACCAAGATGGGTAATGAGATTATGCCTTGAACGTTCCTGATAGACTCCACCATCAGCAAAGATATCAAATGTGACTGGATATTCTTTAAGCTTTTGATACAACTCTAGCGCCTGCTCCTTGGTAACAGTAGACTCGTGCAGTACCGTCTGGGTAGAAAGATCTCTGATAACGGCACCGTCACAAGAAACTACATATTTAGAAGCAGGATGGTTCACAACTTCTTTTGGCAGCACGTTAAACGCGCGTCCGGAACAAGGTACAAAAGGAATACCTAGCTCAGCCAGGCGATCCAACATTGCCATGTTTTTGGCATCAAGAGATTTATCAGTATGAAGAAACGTCTCGTCCATATCAGAAAAGACAATGTCTACTTTCAGATTTGATGCACCTTGATTGAGCCAAGACTGCTTTTGAGCAATGAGTTCTTCTGTTGAAAGCTCTGACAAAACACTACCTCTTTAAGGACGATACATAAACGTGAAGACCTCTTCACGCTGCATGTTAACCTGTACACCAAGCTTTTCTGAAACAGCATCAAGGCGTTCTTTAAGACTCAAGAAAGACTCAGCATCCTGAAGTTCAATCAGCATGGTCATGGTAAAAATACCAGACAAAATAGTCTGGGCGATATCTAAGATGTTGGCATTTGACTCGGCCAAAGTGGTAGAAATTGCTGCAACAATTCCTGGGGCATCGCTGCCCAAAACAGTAACAACAGCACGATTTGCAGATGTTTCTGAAGTCATAATTTCCCATCTCTTGAACGGATGGGTTAATTGTACTCTATGCCTTTCCAATTTCTACGCCATAGCGTGAGCTAAAGACCTTTTGAATCTCGTCAACGGTACAATTTAGCGCTGTAATAAGCTCGTACAAGCCACGATTACTAGCCATCTTAAATATTCTCTCGTGAGAAACGGGTGGTTTCTTGTTGAGTGAACGTGCGTTATCAATGCGAGCTCTAAACGTTTTAGCAATACTGAAGGAGTCTTTACAAGAACCTTCTCTAATCGCGCGCCTAAAGTGCGATTCTTCAAGCGATGCATTATGAATATGGAACGTAATGAGCTCAATTTGAGGATAGGTATCAACAAGATTCATAGCCTCGTCATGCGTCATAAGATCACGAAGCCTGAACTCTTGATCAAGAGGAAATACAATCTGAACAGGGTGTTTTTGTCCAATAGGAGACAAAATGTAGGCCGGAGTAGGCTCCGAAACTACATTTTCAACAAGACATACGCCCTGACCCGGGTGAACGCAAAACTCTCCAACAGCTCGCATAACACCACTCCTCTCGGATAACGATAGTATATCATGAGAAGCTCGTTATACGCTAATGACCTGCAACTTTATAAAACGTTGCAGGTCATTTAATAACATAACAATATTTTATATAAGGAATCTAATCAATCATCGTGATGGACTCAATGACTGGCTGCTCTGAAGCAGGGATGGTTCCGTTTGAATCGGTGGGTTTTACACCTTTACAAATTGCGTCAACAACATCCATTCCACTTGTTACCGTGCCAAATGCAGCATAGTTTCCATTCAGAGTTGAGTTATCTGCCTGCATGATAAAGAACTGTGAGCTTGCCGAGTTAGGATCTTGGGCGCGCGCCATGGAAATAGTTCCACGTGTATGCGAGATGTTATTCTCGACACCGTTTTTGGTGAACTCACCCTTGATTTTGTTCTCGGATCCGCCCGAGCCGTTGCCCTTAGGATCTCCGCCCTGAATCATGAAGCCGTCAATAATACGATGGAACGTAAGGCCGTTATAGAAGCCTGATTCGGCAAGATGAGCAAAGTTGGAGACCGTAATAGGTGCAACATTTGCGTTAAGAGTTGCCTCGATAGTGCCGTAATCCTTCACCACAATGCGAACGTGATGGATCCCCTTTGCATAAGGGTCATCCGCTGCTACGGAATCAATGTAGCCCTTGTTTTGCGAGCTCTGAGACTGCGTTTGTTGTGTCTGCTGCGATTGCGATTGCTGCGATTGTGAACTTGCCTGAGACTGAGACTTATCAGCACCTCTAAAAAGGGAGAAGCATATTGCTCCTACCGCAAGCACAACGATAACAATAACACCGTACAGCCGACGATTCTTTGTTTGAAACACGCTGTATCCTCCCCTTTAAGCGGATGCGCTCGAGACAATCCAAGACACCAGATTGGCGGTTGCATTGCCTGTTCTCTCGGCAAGAACGTGACCCTTATCCCAAACAAGCGTGTAATCAACATTGCTCACGCCCGAGAAATGCTTTAAAGACAGACCCAGGTTGAACGAGGTGCAAATTGAAGTATCGGTATTCTGGGCACCCTCATTAATACGCCAATAAGGAGCAACCGATGCTGTCTGATAACCCTTGTAAGACGCGCTGGTAAAGTACAGAGGATTAAACATATCCACACGAGTTGGAATGTCATTCTCCAGCGTGTCAGCCTTATTCAAATCAGAGGACCAGTCATTGGCGTAGCTGGACTTCCAATCAGTAAGCTTCATATACGTATCAAGGTTCTTTTTGATGAGATCAGCTGTCTGCTCATCAAAATGCAAGGTACTTTGCTCACCAACGCCAAATAGCTGATTTGCACGAGTGCTTCTATCAGGTGCATCAAAAGCTCCAACAGGAAGTGAAGCACCTCTCAAAGCGCGCGAGAAACCCCTCAAGTTCTCAAGCTCAACGCTCTGACGGCGAAGGTTATATACAACCCAAATAGACTCAGAGTTCAGAGAGCCAAAGTAGTGCTCAGCAGTATCGTAAATAGTAGATTGAACCTGCTGAGTGGCAGGAGTTGCGTTGTCTGTACCACGAACTGTTGCCAGATTTGGATCACCTGGGAACGTAGGCTCTTCCAGTCGCTGAGGCGTAGAGGTGTAAGGGAATGCGTTGTCCTTAACAAAGTTATTTGCAGAGGTCTTAAGCTCGTTGAGCAGAAGATCTGCATATGATCCAGCGGTATAGACACCAGAGTTGGTTTCATCAAGACCGACCTTGCTGTCATTGCTGTCGAGAAGATCCATGTTGTTGACAAATGAAGCGTATGCGCCAGCAAGATCTTGCGAGAGAGGCTGTGTCCAAACACCTTCAGCACGAGAGTCTGTTGCATCAGCATACTGACCAGCTGACCATTCGTACGCTGCATCTGCAAGGTCGTACGATGTCGCAGGACACCATGAAGCGCTGCCGTAAATAGAGTCTGAAAGCTGCTCGCCCTTCTCGCTATGTGTAGCAGCGCCAACCGCCTTAAGGTATGGCGTATACAGTGGAGAATCTCCCGAGGTGCCTAGCACTGTGCTGAGACCACCGCCGGCCGCAAAGCCAAACACAAAAATCTTTGATGTATTGCAAGGAAGCAGCTCATGGTTGTAGCGCAAGTACCTGATAGCTGCCTTGAGGTCTACTGCCGGCCAAGGTGATCCACCCGCATAAAGCTCGTCCGAGCCTGTGGTTGAATCGTAGCCCGCACTTCTGCCGCGGAAACCTGCGTATACGTACACACAACCAGCCTCTAGGTACGGTGCAAGGCCTTCGTATGAGTAACTTGTAGGAGCGCTCTGAGGGGCGAGCGTTGCTGTGTTAATAGGCATGACGATTGGCGCGGTACTTGCGGTGAAGCTGCCTACAACGGCCTTCTCGCTCACTTCGCACTCGTACGTAGAGCCATTCTTCTTTCCCGAGAGATACTTTCCAGGAACAAAAACCGAGAGAGTGTTTACCGACTTGCTTGCGGGCTTAGTGCAGTACTGAATGCCCAGCTGATAGTAGCAGTCGTTATCCTCGTCATAGCTCCACTGGGTCATGTCCAGCTTGAGTGACTTGAACTCTTCAAGGTCCACGTTAGATGCAGGCTGATTCGTATCATCAGATGTCCTTGCTTGCGGAGTACATGCGGCCAAGGTACCCGCAGCTCCCAAAGCAGAAAGGGACAAGAATTCTTTTCTCGTAAAGGCCATAATTTCCCCTCGAATAGTTTATTCAGTGGAGGCAGCAACGACCGCTGACCTAGTTCAAGCTAGTCATCTATTGTACCAATTTGCAAACGTGTATGCTTAAGAGCGAATGTTTAGAGAAACGAGTTAGCATGCCAAAAATCGTCAACTTTTTTGACCTCATTCATCTTAATGAAAGACTTGCTCAGCAGGGGCTTCTAAGCAAAGTCCACCTACGCGATGCATGCGGCAAGCAGTCTCTGTGGATAGAGCTCCCCTCTGGCGAGAAAACCGATGAGCGCGAGAAAATCGACGGTCAAGAGCTTGAGAAAACAAAAGAGCAAGTTGAGGCATTTTTTGCAATAAAGGGCATGACCGTTGAATTTGACCTCACTGGCGGAAAAAATTTCTGGATTGTATAAATTGCCCGCTTGACGAAGCGCTTGAGTCTGTTATAGTAAATAAGCTTTTCGAAGCACCAATGGCTGGGTAGCTCAGTTGGTAGAGCAGGGGACTGAAAATCCCCGTGTCAGGGGTTCGATTCCCTTCCCCGCCACCACGACTTGAATCGGCTCAGAGAGAAATCTCTGGGCCGTTTTCTTTTATCTTTTGATGTTGACGTAGCGAGTAATAAACAGTAAAGGACGTACCTCTTTTAAGAAGCACCTCTTTTAAGAAGCGCATCTTTCACAGGAATCTTGCATTAAAAAATTGAACTAAAACTACCGATACGTACGTAACGCTTCGATGAGCTCGGAAGCATCAATACCTAAAGCTTCAGCAAAAGAAAAGACTTCTCCGAGCTTAACGCCACGCTCACCTGATTCAACCTTTGATATGAATGCTTGATCTCCAGCAAGGTGCTCAGCAACCGCCTCTTGAGTAAGACGTTGCTTCTTTCGCAAATCGCGAAGGCACTGGCCCACTAATCTGTTAGATATCTGCTCCATAAGTGCAGCGTAAAACTATCAACTCAAATATGCCAAAATCGCATATTTTCTTAAAAAAAGAAATTCTCCCCGACAAGTTCACGGGGAGAATTAAAACCTTTAAACGTAGCTTCTTGTGGTGTTAATTGAAGGGTTTATGGCATTAGAAACCGCCACCGCCGCCTCCGCCGCCGAAGCCGCCTCCGCCGCCTCCGGAGAAGCCACCACCAAAACCGCCGCCGGAGCTTGAGTTGGAAGAAGCAAGTGCTGCGGTGGAAACAGAATGAGCGGCTGTAACGCTCTTGGTAACACTCTCAATTGCATTAGTGCGCATGCCATTTCCATAGTAATACCAGCTATAAACAGGCATAAACTGAGGATCTTTGAGCATCTCTGGCATTGCAACTTTCAGCTGCTCGATAACCTTATCCGCAACACCAAGCGCAACTGCCATAACCAGAAGCCTATTCCAGAGAATGACATCAGTAGGAATTGCTTCGTGCAGGTTAGTGAACTCAGTAAGCCACTTTCTTAATGCGCGAGTCTTAGCAAGCGTCTCAACACCCTCTCTGTTCATCAAATCGAAAGAGCCAATGTTTACAAGTGCAACAAGACCGGCAATGACAAGAATAAACAGATGTAGTAGTAGATTGGCAAATGAAACATCGGCCATAACACCCATGAAGAATGCAGCAGCGGCAACAAGAACATCAACAGCAATCAGAGCACCAAGAATTCCCTTACCGTGGAATGGAATCTTATTTGTTCCATACTTAGCAGCATAGCTAAGCTTAATAGGGCTCTCCCAAGACTCATATGCCTTATTAAAATCTTCTGGATGTGATGAAGCATATTTGCCAATTTGCTTCATAGTAACAGTGGTGTTTACCGCTCCAGATTCTCCGGCCTTATCAAAGATTAGCCTCATTGCCATGATATCAATCTTATTTGACAGTGAACTGCCAGGGTAGAAAGGCTGCTGGCTTTCTGAAAGGTCTTGAACCTTTGTAAGACAGTAATCAGACTTCTCCATACCAAGGAAGTTTGTACTAACCGTCTTATTCAAGCTAATGTACTTTGAATCTGAAAGGTGCATAAGGGTTGCTGTCAGAGCGTCTCCCTTAATCAGCTCACCGTTGTAAAGCATAGAAAGAACTGCCGGGTGATCATTAGATGGAACATCTCTGTAGTAAAGGTCATTAAACTGAGGAGCCATTACCTTTTTGTATTGAATACGCAGCAAGATTGCTGCTACAACGGTGATAGCCGCAAGTACTAATGGTGCATAAAGAATAAGAGCTACCTGAGTTTTTGCAATCTCACGTTTGTGATTTGCTTCATCCGCCCACGCTTGTTCCTCAGACAAGATGCTACTCAGTTTATTCTGCTGAATAGGAGCTAGTCCAGAAACCCAATCAGTTGGGAACGTAATGCGAGCTTCCGCAAACTCATCAGTTCCTACGCCAGGGACTTTATAAACGACTGCATTGTTGGTAATTTCAACATTTGCATCTAGTGGACCATGTCCCCAGGCGCGAACAGTATCTCCGGCAACTATAGATTGTCCTGATGGGACAGGAAGATGAATAGTGGCTGTTACGTTGCGAGACTCGGAATCCCAGCCATCAGATACAAACTTCCAGTACAGCTCAGCAGTATCCGACCAGTTTGTTACAACATTAGTAATGTCATACTCGATAGTGATATGTGCTGACTCATCATCATGCGCTGAATAAATCTTTAAGTTCAACATGTTGTTTGATTGAGTTGGAACATAATACTCATCTGAGCTGGCACCATTTCCATTTGAATCTTTGCTGTAGATCTGACGCGTTCCTTGCCTATCCTGAACCTTAACTGAAGTAATGTTTACTTCAACGTTCTGTCCATTGTATTTATTCTTTCCAACTGGAAGATTCCAATAGACACCATGAAAACTACCATTGAAATAGAACGTACGAGTTTCTACGACATGCAACGTTCCGTCTTTTTGAACCGTCGCATCAATATTTACCGTATCTATTGAAAGGTCGCGCGCAAATGCTCTTGCAGGCGTAATTAAAAACGCAACAGCCAAAAGCATTATGCAAAGCGCAATCTTTACAAACTGGCTCTTTTTAGAAGAGCGAAGCGAGACTTTATACATGGAAACTCCTTTATGTTACTTTCGCAACTCTTCTTAAAGGATACCACGTACTGTTTAATCTGCTGGTGAATATGAGTTATCCAGTTCAAACAAAGCAGGTGGCAGGCCTTTATCCCACTCCTCTCCTACTTCCTCAGAAAGCAAATACTCATCAGTTTCTATAAAGGGAAGGTTGGCAATTCTTTTATTTCTTGATACTTCGAGATTGCATACAAGTGAGCTTGGACCGCTGAAGTCTAGAAGGCACCCGTAACAAATTCTCATGTCCTGAAACAGCTTTTCTCCGCATCTGGGGCAAATTTTTACGGAGTAGTTTTCTATAACCATAGCGACTCCTTCTTTCAATGTTGCTTTCTTCAGTACTTATTTCTTGAATGAGTACTTTCTGACCAACCTCAAACCATGGGAAATCATCAACTGATGGTCTTTCAAATGTGCAATAAGCACCCGCGCAGCTATGGATTTGTTTAGGATGTACTCGTCTCCGAACTTTTAAAATTTCTCCGTGATCGTCTGCGAATGCGATATCAATCGGATACGTCATTCCAAAAGTATGAACTGAAGAGCACCTTAGAAGTAAGACTGGAGGAGCCGTTATCTCGGTACCCAAAAGACCGACGAACTTTTCGAAGCCTCCCTGTAACAATTCAAAAATTTGCTCTGAATTAGGGACTTCTTCTATCGAAACCTGTACGTTCATTTTCAAATCATAACTCCCGACTTATAGGGACTAACAACAATTGAAGTTGTATGGGTGAGGTACAGAGGAGACTCTAGTGACACTAAGGGAAGACGCACAGTATGTGGCCAAGGTCTGTACTTTAGAGTTGCTTGATATTTAGGAAAAACAGAGACCATATTCCCAATCCCCTCCTTTTCTCCCTCCATTGAGACGACAATGTCGCAATTGTCATCACATTTAAGAGCAGCTTTTATTTTCTGAGTTAAGTTTTCTAGTGCTCCTCCATCTGTAGAATGACTAGAAGAAATTCCATGAGCAATGATTTGATCTGCCGCAACACGATCAAACTTTGAGCACATATCTGCAAACTTAAATAAATTGATTGCAATTAGAGCAACCACTAATACAACCGGAAGTACCAATGCAGTCTCAACAAACATTTGCCCTTTTTGGCAACAAAGAAATTTCATTTTTCTCATATGCCACCAAAAACTTTCTTAACATCAATTTCTAAAGGAATCTCAATATCAATGACAGGAATGGTCAGCTTTGCAATTGTGATTTTGTCAGGCAAATACTGGAGAGAAAACGCACCAAGTGAACGAGCTAAAGCAATTGGATCTGATGTATTAGGTATTTTCTGAACTAGTTCACGAATCGTTGATTCTTTCTCAAAGCCAGCTTGTTTCAAAACACTTTCTGTATTAACAAGAACAGGCTTCATTTGTCTTAAATCACTTGGTTCTAATCCAGCGTCAATAACTATTTGTTTCAAAGCACTCTGTAATTTGGAGCCGACACTTCCACCTGTTATTCCGTCGACGTTATCAAGAAATTCCGATAGCTTAGAAGACCAAGAAGTTACGCCATCCCCATATGAGATTAAAAGGGACCCCCATAAACTCATTACCTTATCTATGGTTTGTCCAATAAACCCTCCTCTCCTTTCAACCTGGTCAAAAAAGCTTGAAAGAACGTTATTTGTAGATGAACTGTTTGGAGCGAGCGTTGCTCCGGATATTGCATATCCTTCTGGGAGAAAAACTGACTGCTCAAGTGTTCCCAAACTTCCTTGAAATTCTGAAGATGAACCTCCTCTTCTCACAAATGAAATACATCCCCAAGCTCCTGGAGGACATAATCTGGGCCTAGCAACCTTTAACGCATCAAGTGCTTTTTGAAATATTCCAGTTGATTTATCTGCAGCTTCAGACAACTTTTTTCGCAAATCTTTTATTTGCTGACGTGATGATTCATAAACTTCAGACTCTTCGACTACGATTTTCCAGTAATACTCAAACCCGTTATCAATATTTGTCGAAGCAGAAGCTACTCTTCCCACATCGCTGCTCGTAAAATGACAATGTTGACACTCATGAACCGCTCCAGAATCTAAATCTTGTAGCGATGCAAATCCCGCGTTTTCTCCTATTGCTCCTGGACAAGACCTATGAGCATGAATGGTTTTCTCGCCGTTTTCATAGGTGCAAGGCCAAATAGGCTTTAGATACAGGTCCGTTTTCTTTGTCTCTTCTAAATTATGTGGTAATCGAGGTAAATTCATTTCAACCTCACCATCAGCTGTTTCTTTATAAAATCCTTTTGAAAGTTCCGTAAACGCAAAGTTGTAAAAAGCTTTTCGTATAGCAGAATCACGCAATTCTTCTGCGGCGCTTCCATTGACAGTTTCTTGATCATATCGAGCTCTGTAATAAGCTCTAGCTCGCTTTAAAGCGACACCAAACGTCCAAGAAGTTGGCGACGGAATGGATGGGTTTATATCCCCAGAAAGACCAGCGAGATGCTCTGCTCTTTCACGCATAGAATACGGACCTCCACCGCAGTCTGCCTCCCACGCCCTCTTTTTAGAGGTCTCTGCTTTACTCTGTAACTCTTCAATCTGTTTTGCTATCTGCTGTAATAGTTCGCTCTGTTCTTTTAATTCATCTGACGAAACGTCACTATTTAAATGTCCAAAATCAGATTGTGACTGAGCGGGAAATAGAAGAGCTGATCCCACGAAGTTACCCGCATCAGTAGAGTTCTTTTGTATACAAGAGCTCGCTGCCATTGCTGCAAAAACTGGAAGCATTTTTTCAGTTGCCTCTAAGCCTTCACAAGCTGAAGTTGCAAATTTTTTACGCACTTCAAGTGTCTTAAAACCTGCATCGCACAATTTAGAACCCGCTGAAGCTAAACCTGGCACACATGAAGCAACCAATCCGGCTCCAACACATAACAATCCTGATAACCCAAGACTCAAAATGCTTGCATCAATTACCTGCGCAATAGTTGTGTATTTAGCTACGACATTTTCTCCTGCCATAGAAGCCGCATCTGCTATTGACTGAGTTTTGTATGCTCTCGATGAAACCCAAGCAACCGATACCAGCGCAAATACAAGAGCTAAACAGACCAAAAGCGCACTTGCAAAAGCGATTGACGTAATACCGCCTTTATCGTCTATAAACATGGAAAGTCCAAGCTTTATTCTCTTATGTTTATCCTTTCCAAAAGGCAATCCAATCCGCATAAGAACCCTCAATCCAATCTGGATACGTACTAGCAGATAAACTTGATTGCAAAACGACTCCCTGATCATCCGTCTGTCCTACAAGGAATAAACACCAGCCTATTGGCGGCAGCGCTGCCACATGACCCGTAATTTCAATCAAGACATCGTTTTCTTTTTTATCAATAGAGATATTCCAGTCCTCATCTCCGCCCTTATGGAATAGAGGTATCTCCGGTATAGCCTTAAGTCTGCGTTTGATATAGGACTCTATTAACTCAGTATCAGAAGACGTTGTTGCTACTCTTAATCCTTCTGCACAGGCTCCATCCATAACTGTCTTTGTATAGAGAATGCAGATAGGCTCTACAAGCAATGCAATAATCATCAGAATAACGGGAAATAAAAGTGCTGCTTCTACTGACGCTTGACCAGCATTCTGTTTAAAACGAGAGAACATCTTTGGCTAAATCTAAAAGAGAGTCATGCATAGTATGTGAAGCAGCTTGAGTAGCCAATTGAACAACCGCTCCATTTTGCACAAAGTGATAAATCACACCAAGAGAGGTAATAACAATCAAACACGAGAATAGAACTAGAGCATATTCAAGCGTTGCTTGTCCTTGTGTGTTCTTAACACCTAGTTTGATTGCTCTAATAGATTCTTCGCATCTTGTGTGGATATGTGACATGTTGAGACCCTCCTTATCTCTCCTTGATCAGAAACAGTCACAAGTTCTGACCAATTTCCACCATTAACTAAACAACCCCATACATTGCCAGCTATGTCTAAATATCCGGAATAAACAAGCACGCAATCAGCTCTTTGCTGATAGCCCTCTAAAATACTCTGAGCTTCGTTTTGAATAGTTTCTTTACTATCTCTTTGCACGGAATTCTGTTTAAACAAATCTTCTGCTGCTGCATAAGAGATTGGCTGTTCATTGGCTTTTTTGTCGTCTCTATTTTCATGAGTCTGCACATAGTCTGAGCTCGTATTTGATGAATGGTCCTGTTTTCTTGGTAATACGAGAAGAGCTGCAAATAGCAAACATACAGTGACAATAATGAACACAGAATAAGCAGCAGTGCTCTTTCTGCTCATAGAGAATTAATTCCCGATGTAATTGCTTCCCAAAGCTCAGAAACTTTACCTTTAAAAGCAATGATTGCGACAATCGCAATAACTACAAGTACGCCAACTAAAATTGCATACTCTGTAGTTCCCTGTCCAGATTCATCCTTTTTTAAGCCTTGCAGATACCTAAAAAATTGATAGAAGAACATCATCGGCTTTCCTTTCTCTTAAGAAGAAAATGCAGGTCCAAGCAAGGGACCTAAAATTGCAAGTAACATTGCTGGAACAATCAGCGTTCCTAGAGGGATGAGCATTTTAATTGGGATCTTTTCAATTTCCGTTTCTAACAGCGAACGCTGCTCATCGCGAAGAACTGAAGCTTGTCTATCTAATATTTCTGCAAGAGGAGTTCCAAAAGTAAGCGCTTCATTCACAACAGTCGCAAAGCTTTTAAGCGATGGAACTCCTACTTTTGCCGCCATCTGATTGAGTGCTTCTTCGCGAGTAGTAGCACCAAGCTTCCAAGTCATATGAGCATTTGAAAGCTCTTTTGATAACTCTCCAGATTCTCGCAAACAATACAAATCAAGCGCTGAATCAAAAGATAGACCCGATGACAACCCAAGAATCAAAATATCAATCATTTCTGGCATCTCACGTAGGCATGATTTTCTTGTAAACTCAGACTTTGCCCGGAGGTTCATTCTCTTGTGACTTTTTATGCCCCTCATGATTTGCTGATAATAGCTAAGGACATCAAAATGATTTAAATTGACGGGCACAACTAGGGCGAGAATAGCTATGCATGTTGCAAATAGTACAGAGCATATTAAATCCATCACTTCATTACTCCTTTCATAATGCTTCGAATAATCAAAAGAGCGACGCAATCCATGACCATTGCAATTGATGTGCATATAACGCCCGATGGCGTAAATAAACCCTTTTGAAAGTCCGGCGATAGAAGCGACAAGACAATCAATAAAACAACTGGGAGAAGACATACAATTCGAGCAGATAATCTAACTTGAGCAGTCTTTGTTGCTATGAGCCTTTGATTCTTCTCTTGTAATTCAACTAACTCGGCAGTTTTCTGTAAAAGACTCTTAAGCGGAGACCCTGTTCTATGTGAAATTACTAAGGCGCTAGCCAGCAAATTAACACCTGGAGCATCCAACCTTTCTGCCAAGTCCTCAATAGCTTCTTCAATAGGAAATCCGCACTTGATTTGCATGTCTGCAATATAAAAATTTTCTGATACGACACCTTCTGTGTGTTTACTGACATATTCAATAGATTGTGAAAGTGTGAGACCTGATCCAAGAGCAACGGCGATTGTTCTAAAAATCGAAGGCATCATATGGGCGATTTCTAAAGCAGATTGATGCTTGGCATGTTCATATAGAAAATAAGGAACGAGAAATAACGAGAAAACACCGCAAAGCGTACCTATTGCAGACTCAAATAGAACACCAAGCAAGATGGATCCAGCTATGCCACTAATAAAAAACAGTACGAAAGCATCAGTGACTAAGGTAATCCCATATTTGTAAAGAAAACGATTACGTAGCTGCATTGATGTATAAGAAAAAGGTTCCCATTTGAGCAAGCGCTGGACAAAAGTGCTATTGCGTGCAAATTGAAAAAACTGAACTACATAACCTGTTACTCGTGCATTTATTTGAGAAACAGTTTTTTCCTCACCGTTGCATACAAGAAAATAAATAATTACTCCAAAAACACCTCCTGTGATTGAGGAAGTAAAGACATCCATGAAGTAACCTCCTTTTTATTGAGTATTCCTTCTTGTATTGCGCGATTGATAAAAGAAGGAATTCTTACAAAAAGCCAACTTCTTTTCTGTACGTCAAACGACACCACCTCTTGCACTTCAATTGATCCTGACGAAGACAAGGAGATTTCTGAAACGCTGGTCACATATCGTTTTCCATCAGGAAATCTTTGAGACATAACTATCAGATCAAGTGCAGTGGCAATCTGCTTTTCTATGATTTCTGCAGGTAAGTCCATTCCAAAACGAGCCATCAACACTAGGCGCAATATTGCCTCTTGAGCGGTTCCGGCATGCAATGTAGTTAGAGAACCATCGTGACCTGTATTCATAGCCTGCAGCATATCAATGCACTCCTCCCCTCTTACCTCTCCTACTACAATGCGATCTGGCCTCATTCGGAGTGCATTTCTCACCAATGATCTAATGGTTATTTCTCCTGTTCCTTCTATTGAGGCAGGTCGAGCCTCTAGCCTGACCACATTTGGATGTGAGTCAAACTTAAGCTCCGCTGAGTCTTCAATAGTGACAATTCTTTCTGACTTTGAAATTTCACATGAAAGTGCATTTAAAAGCGTAGTCTTACCAGACCCTGTTCCTCCAACAACCGCGATTCCCTGTCTGCACTTCACAGCCCAAGATAAAAATCTTGCAAGCCATTGAGGCAATGATTTCATTTCCACTAGCCGGTCCAAAGAAGTAATTTTTCCGGTGAATCTTCGAATAGTTACTGAAGTACCATTCACTGCAACAGGACTTGCAACTGCATTGACACGGTCCCCATTCTCAAGTCGAGCGTCAACAATAGGGCTTACCCTATCCAGCCTTCTTCCTAATGGAGACAAAATGCGATCCATAACAATCAAAATCTGCTCTTCAGAGTCAAAGACTGTTTTTGATTCAAATAGCTCGCCGTTTTTCTCGTAAAACAAATTGTTGCAACCGTTAATCATGATTTCCGTAACATCTTTATCATTCAGTAGCGGCTGAATTGGACCAAGACCACATACTTCATTGATTACCTGTTCGATTGTTTCCTCATAGTCAACTGAACTAAAGAGCTCGTCCTTCTCTTCATTAACAATTGCTTCACAGGTAACTCTTAGTTCGTCTCTTACACGATCGATATCACTGCCTGTTATAAGAGAAGAAACCGTAGAAAGTCCTAATCGAGAAACAAGTTTTTCTTTTAACTTTTTTCTAGCCTTCTGAAATACTTCTTTTTGGAGTAGTGAGTCATTCTCATCTTGAGCCTCAATTTGCTTAGCAACGCGTTCAAAGACAAGCATTAACCCACCTCCTTCCTCCTATTGAATAAGCTAAATGGCTTTTTCTCAGGAGCTACTTGCAAGGCAATCTGAGCCTCTCGCAGCTGTGGAAGAATGCCCAGTTCGTTAAGGAAATGCGCAAGAACAAAAGAAACCGACTGCGCAAATGAAGTTTCCTCTTGTAACAACACAGAAAGCTTTCCTTGCTGGATAAGCTCTTGAAACCCTGGTCCGCCTTCAAAAATCCTAAACATCTTTGCTGCTTCAAGACCAATCTCTGCCTTTCCAACAGAAAAATCCTGTTTGACCTTTGGGTTTGCTTTGTTTTCAAGTCGGATAATGCGAGTTCTTGCCACTCCAAGACGCACTGCAAGTCCACTTACTTTTGCTAATGAATTGATGCACGTAAGAGGATTCTCTGAGACAATAACCAGCCTATCTGCACATTGGGCCGCTTGAGCGTAGCAATCTGTTGATGCCGTTGTAGTGTCTACGAGCACCAAATCAACCAAACCAGAAACAGCTTGGAGAAAATGACTCACGCAAGGAAAGAGAAGCTCTGCCATTTCAGGTTTTACACAAGGGCCAAAAAGATACAAATTTTTATGGATACAAGTTGCCTTTTCTAGAAGGCTCTCTTTTTCTGAAGGTACATCAGCAACAAGATCAGAGAAGTCTTTTGGCTGCCTAATTCCAAGTTTCTCAAACGCGTTTCCATAAGACAGGTCAAGATCAACTAATGCAACTTTTAAACCCCAAGAAGAAGCAAGTAGTGCCATAGAGGAAACAAGTGTGGTCTTTCCCACTCCTCCTCTTCCTGAAGTAAACGTCAGAATTGGAGCTTTTAAAGTCTTATCAAGAGGAATGAGGGATTGTAGATAGGTATTTAACTCTTGGATACTGGCAACATAATCTGAAGCTTCTGGTAAAGGCTGAGAAAGCCTGTCAGCCCCATACGATTGATATCCTCTTCCAACCTTTACCAGATCCCCTAATTCCATAGGGTCAATAACTAAATCAACTCCAGCCTTAGCTGCTCTTGAACGAAGTGATCCAGAAGCACCAGACCTTACAAGCACCACACAGCGCGCATTTCCGTCTTTAACAATTGCAGCCGCTAGATTTATATCCGAAACATCGGAGCCAGTATTACCAATTAAGACTGAATAATCTTGAGGAGTTGAAGAGGCTACAATTGATCTAAGAGATGCTGCTGAATCGGCAAATTCACACCTATTGCTAATTCCCAAGTACGTAAGAATGGCTCCAATTTCAACGCGTGCGTCAAGACCTACGTATGAGATCCACTTTTCTAACATCACGCTTCACCTCCCGGGTTAGTAGACGAATCTGCTTGTGACGCACTGTTGCTGTTTTGATTGGTTGTTGAAGAAGCACTGTTCTCTGGCTGTACTTCTTCACTTACATCTGATGAGCTTGCTTGATCTGTCTTGTCAGAAAGATCCTTTGAGTCTTCTTGTTCAACGAAGGAGTTGTTATTTACTAAGTCCTGAGCGTTAATCTTTGACCCAGGAAGAGTAAATCGAAGTGTTCCTCGAGCGTATGCAGAAAGCACGGCAGGAACCTGTTCAGGAGTCAATCCAAGCGTTACGGAAGAAGAAGTGTAAAGAGTGCCTTCGGAGTCATCTGACAACACCGCAATATCCGAGGCAATACAGGTAATAAGAGAATCAGTAACCTCATACGCTGCAAGCTTTGTACCAGCGCTGAGCCTCTCAGCAAGTCCGTACTTCTCGCCATGGGAAATAGTGAGACCAACAAGATTTTCTGGAATAGAAATCTGAGAGGCAACTGATCGTAGATGAAGAGAGACAACAGGCATTCCAACTCCAATAACAGATGAAACCGTACGACCCATAACACTTTCTGGATTAGTAATTGCGCCTTCGGGAATCAAATCAGAAATCCAGCTTTTTAACTGAGTATTAGAAGATGAAAGAGTTTCTCCAGGTTCTATTTGTTTAGTGGCCACCAAAATTGAAGTAAGCTCACCGCCATATTTTTGCATTGCCTCCGCTCGCGATTTTTCCGCTTCAGCGCGAACACTTTGCACGTATGCAAAGAAACAAAAACTGGCCAAAAGTGCGCTTAACACAGAAATTAAAATTCTTGTTTTCTTAGTCACTGTTTGTCCTCCCTCCATTTGCGATACATAGATTGTGCGCTTGACGTGAGAGTGAAAATGCAAAAACAAAAGATTTACCTGCACAAATCTGTCCGATAGCTGACGCGAATCTGACGCAAAGCAATTAGTTCGCTGGCTGCTGCAGTGACATAAAAAATGGGTAATTTAAATTTTTATCTAATTTGATATATAAAAATTTTTAGAACATCATAACTGCTACATTTTTAGAGAGATTGTAATGAATGATTTTCTAAGTGATTTACCTGACTCATGAACGAGGGTTGACCCTCCCCATTACTGGGCGGGACCAACCCTCGTTAGTCTCAATATAGCATATTTCCTGCTGGTTTGACAAAAAAGCACCCTAGTCAAGCCAGGGTGCTTAGAGGATTTATGCTGTTAAAACTTAAAGCACAACATCGGGGTCAAGCGATTGCTGACTTTCTCGCATTTCTTTTGCAAGAGATAAATAAGCCTTTAGCTGAGGCTCTGTAATTTGCCCCTCATGAAGGGCATCTTGAACGCTACATCCTGGCTCGTGAGTATGGGTGCAATCCCTAAATTTACATGTTTGCGCAGCTTCAGAGATGTGAGGGAATATCTTCTGCAATCCCCTCTCATGGCCCACAATAGGCAAGCTTCTAAGTCCAGGTTCGTCCACAATAACGCCAGCGTCAGGAAGCGCTACCATACGGCGAGCAACCGTTGTATGACGTCCCGCCTTATCGGACTCACGAACTTCTCCCGTTTCAAGCGCTTCGTGTCCCAGAAGTGCGTTAAGAAGCGTAGATTTACCAGCACCTGATTCACCAAGCACGATGGCTATAGAACCGTAAGGAACAAGGCTACGAACAGCATCAATTCCCCACGCAGCTCCAAGCTTTTGAGCCGTTTGAGCAAGGTCTGCAAGTGCATCGGTTTTCTCGCCCTCAAGCTTTGAGGCCGTTGCAACAATCTTCACTGTAGAGCCAAGAGCTGCGGTAATAGAAGAAATCTCTTGAGCCAAAAGCTCTGGTCCCGCTACATCTGACTTAGTAAGCACCACGGCACAGGCTGCACCACAATCTTTAGAAATGACTGCTGAGCGCACAATACGATCAACCGAGATGGCCTCGCCATCCAGAGCCTGCACTACAAGCACAAGGTCAACGTTTGCGGCCAAGGTCTGTTTTTGGCCACGAGCGCCGCCCTTCCAGCGAGCAATATCGGTCTCTCGCGGCATAATCGCCTCGATGATGCCCATATCATGCGAGTCCGGAATGCGAGCACACACCCAGTCGCCAACGGCTACCGTGGAGTTCTGGCCCTTGGTCACGCGCGCAGCAAACTCGGCGCGAAACACTCCCTGCTCTGACACAACCGCAGGAAATCCCCTATCCAAGCGGACCACGCAGGCCATGATCATCGTCTGGCGAGAAACCCCTTGAGCTTCAAGCTCGGATACGACGTCTGGATAAGCTTTCATCTGGGCCGACGATGGAGTCAGCTGCTCAAACGCTGGAACGTCCAGCAATGAAGAAAGGGCCGGCAGAGACCCTTGAGTCCTGCCGGCTCCTAGTTTTTTGGAACTTTTTGTACGCTTAGCGGACAAGAATACTCCTCTACCTTATGCCTTATTCTTTTGAACAGAACGCATAACAGCCTTATAGAGCTCCATCAGAGGAATAATCGATGCAGCTAAAAGCATTGCCATGGCGTACTCTTCAAAGCCAATCTCAGCAAAGCCAAATGCCTGAGAAAGTGGTGTCTCAATTACCACAAAGGTGAGAATCAAAGACATAACAAAAGAACCCCACAGCCAAATGTTTTGGCTGGTTAGCTTAAAGATAGAACCACGCAGAGAACGCATGTTAAAGGAGTGGAACATCTCAACCATAGAAAGCGTCAAGAATGCCATGGTCATACCCTCAACGCCAGCCTCTGGGTTAGTAATAACCTGTGAGATATCAAAGGTTCCATACTCAAAGTAGTGACCAATAAAATAGCTGGCAAGGGTGAGAAGGGCAATGATAGAGCCCTGAACAAGGCAGTCAAAGCCAACGCCACCCGCAAAGATTCCGTCCTTAGGATTACGAGGCTTGCGCTTCATAATGCCTGGTTCAGCCTTCTCGGTAGCCATAGCAAGAGCTGGCAGAGAGTCGGTGATCAGGTTAATCCACAGAAGGTGGGTAGGCTGAAGAATAGTAAAGCCAACCAGGGATGCAATAAAGACGGAAATAACCTCTGCAAGGTTGGAGCTCAAGAGGAACTGGATGCACTTACGAATGTTGTCGTAGATGCGTCTTCCCTCTTCGCACGCACTAATGATGGTGGCAAAGTTATCGTCAGCCAGAACCATATCTGCAACGCCCTTAGTGACATCGGTACCAGTAATGCCCATACCAATACCAATATCAGCACGTTTGATGGAAGGAGCATCGTTAACGCCGTCACCCGTCATGGCCGTAACCATGCCCTTCTTGCGCCAGGTATCAACAATGCGGACCTTGTGCTCAGGCTGAACACGTGCATAAACGCCAATTGTCTCAATGCGCTGATCAAACTCTTCGTCAGAAATCTTATCAAGCTGTGCACCGGTAATTGCTTGAGAGCGATCGGTAATAATGCCCAGCTCAACCGCAATAGCAACGGCTGTATCAATGTGGTCGCCCGTAATCATAACGGTGCGCATACCAGCTTCATAAGCCTCTGCAACAGCACCCTTAACCTCAGGACGAACTGGATCAATCATGCCAGAGAGTCCAACAAAGACCATGTCATGCTCAAGGTTGGCTGGGTCATAGCTCTGGGGGACTTCTGTTCCCCAGTCACGACGAGCAGATGCCATAACGCGAAGAGCCTGGTCAGCCATGGACTTGTTCTGAGCCAAAATCTCAGAGCGAGCCTCATCGGTGAGGTCAATAATGCCATCACTTGTCATAATCTTGGTGCAGCGAGCAAGTACCTCGTCAGGCGCACCCTTAGTGTGCTGTACAACCTTGCCAGACCGGGTGCGCACCACAACAGACATCATCTTACGAACAGAGTCAAAGGGCGCCTCGCCGATGCGAGGGCGAGAAGAAGCAAGGTCACTTGTGGTGTATCCAAGTTTTGCAGCGTCTGCAACAAGAGCAGCCTCAGTAGGCTCACCCTTTGCTACCTGTTCTGCATCATCCCAGGTAGCATCAGAGCACAGTGCCATGGTACGTACATGTGCGTCAAGGTTTTCTGTCTCATGACGGACAACAGTCATCTTGTTCTGAGTCAGAGTACCGGTCTTATCGGAACAAATTACCTGAGTACAACCAAGGGTCTCAACTGCGGTAAGTCGACGAACAATAGCGTGTCGCTCGCTCATTCTGGTAACGCCCATAGAAAGAACGATGGTAACAACAGCAACAAGACCTTCTGGAATTGCAGCTACTGCAAGAGAAACTGCAACCATAAACGTACTGAGGACAAGGTCAAAGTTGCCAAGCATCTCGGCGCCGTGCTTGATAAATCCTGTTGCAAAGACAAGCAACGAAATGACAACAACAAGAATAGTAAGTGTGTGGGAAAGCTTATCGAGGGCAATCTGAAGTGGAGTCTGTCCCTCTTCTGCCTGAGAAATTGCGTCTGCAATCTTTCCCATCTCTGTATCCATGCCTGTTGCAACAACAACTGCACGGCCGCGTCCATAGACCACAATAGATCCGGAGTAGCACATATTCTTTCGGTCACCCAAAGGAATGTCATCGGTGTCTTCAGTAAGGCTAAGGGTCTCAGCGTGTTTCTCGACAGGAACTGATTCACCCGTGAGCGCAGACTCCTCTACCTTCATAGAAGCGCTCTCAAGAATGCGGCAATCAGCTGGGACAGAGTCACCTGCCTCAAGCAGAATAATATCGCCCACAACAAGCTCGGTTGAGGCAACCGTCTCAAGACGACCGTCTCTGATAACCTTGCTCTGAGCTGCGCTCATCTCTTGCAGAGCAGCAAGAGCTTCTTCGGCTTTGCCCTCCTGGACCACACCAAGAACGGAATTGATGACAACAACAAACAGAATAATTACAACGTCTGCAATTCCGCCTTCTCCGGTATAAATACCCTCAGCAGCAGAAATAGCAGCAGCAACAAGAAGCATGATGACCATAGGATCAGCCATCTGTGCAAAGAATCTTTTAATAATTGATTCTTTTGGCGCTTCTTTGAGCTTATTAAGACCGTGGGCCTCAAGACGCGAAGCTGCTTCTGCATCAAACAGACCAGCTTCAGCATCAGTTTTTTGCGCACTGATAACATCAGACGCACTTGAAAGATACTCTTTCAAAGTTCCTCCTGGGTTTCTACCTGACAGATTGATGCCCGATCATAATTCCCCAGGAGAGGGGCAAGGGCTCACCAAGGTTGCCGTGTCAGGACCTTACAACGTCCTATCATAGGACCTTACAATGCCCTATCATTTTACCGTATTCTCCCTTTTTTCAAACCTCATAAATATTTCTTAAAACTCCTGTTATGCGGCGAATAATTGTTATCCAAGGGGTACAATAAACGCAGAACATAACAACATAAGCCAAACGTTAGTTTTGGCAAGGAGGCAGTTATGAAAATCCTGTTTTATGGTGCTCAAAGTTACGACAAGGATTCTTTCAACCTTGAGCTTCCAAAGTATCCAAACATTTCAATCGACTACATTGAGTCAAACCTTACGCCTATGACCGCAGGCTTTGCCAAGGGTTATGATGCTGTCTGCGCTTTTGTTAACGCAGACGCCTCAATTCTGACCCTTGAGATTCTTGCCGGCTTTGACGTTAAGCTTCTGCTTATGCGCTGCGCTGGCTTTGATGCTGTTGACGTTAACGCAGCTAAAGACCTTGGCATTACCGTTACACGCGTACCTGCTTACTCCCCTGAGGCAATCGCAGAGCATGCAATGGGTCTTGCGCTTGCCGCTAACCGTCGTATTCACCGTGGTTACATCAGAATTCGCGAGAATAACTTCTCGCTTGTTGGCCTTGTTGGCGATACACTTCACGGTAAAACTGCTGGAATTGTTGGAACTGGTCGTATTGGCGCAGCACTTTGCCGTATCTGCAAAGGCTTTGGCATGCACGTCCTTGGTGCAGACCTGTATCCAAACATGAGCCTTGTCAATGACGAGCACGTTGTTGATGAGTATGTAAGCTACGATGAGCTCTGGGAGCGTTCGGACTTCATCTCACTTCATGCCTTCTTGAATGATGAGAGCTATCACATGGTTAACGATAAAACCATCGGAAAGATGAAAGATGGTGTCATCCTCGTTAATACTGGTCGTGGTGGACTCATTGACACCAAGGCTCTTATTCGCGGCATTCTTTCTGGCAAGATTGGTGCTTGTGGCCTTGACGTTTATGAAGAAGAAAATCCAAACGTCTATAAGGACCGTGGTGCTGAGGTCTTTGACTCAGTTACTTCTACCCTTTGCTCCTTCCCTAACGTAGTCATGACAAGCCACCAGGCATTCTTTACTCATGAGGCTCTCTCACAAATTGCTCAGGTTACGCTTGATAACGCAACTGCTTTTGCTGAGGGCACTGACTACGTTGATAAAAGTGTGGTTTGCTAAGCGCCAGAGAAACAATCGCTTCAAAAACGGTTACTATTGATATCTGAATGTGATTTCAATTCCTATGAAAAGGAGAGATATGGCTCGCAAAAAGACCAAGATTGTTTGTACTATGGGTCCTGCTACAGAAAGTGATGAGGTCCTTCGTGAGCTCATTCTTGCTGGCATGAACGTCGCACGCTTCAACTTCTCGCACGGTAGCCATGAGTATCACCGCACTATGATTGGTCGCGTTCGTTCTATCTCTGATGAGCTTGGTATTCCTATTGCTATCATGCTTGATACAAAGGGACCTGAGGTTCGCACCGGTCTTCTCGAGGATGGCAAGAAGGTCACCCTTACTACTGGTGATTCCGTTATTGTCACCACTGATGATGACGTCATTGGCAACGCTCAGCGCTTCTCGCTTGACTACAAGAATCTTCCAAAAGAGGTCAAGAAAGGCTCTATCATCCTTATTGATGACGGCCTCATTGGTCTTGAGGTTGATCACGTTGAGGGCACCGACATGCACTGCAAGATTATCAACGGTGGTGAGCTTGGCGAGAAGAAGGGTGTAAACGTTCCTAACGTTAACATTGGCCTTCCTTCCGTCACTGAGCAGGACCGCGCAGACATCATGTTTGGTTGCGAGCTTGGTATTGATGCAATTGCTGCTTCCTTCATCCGTGATGGTGCTGCAGTTGAAGAGATTCGTAACATCTGCCGTGAGATGGGTACTCCTAACGTACAGATCTTCCCTAAGATTGAGTCTGCTCTTGGCGTAAAGAACTTCGACGAGATTCTTGCAGCTTCTAATGGCATCATGGTTGCCCGTGGTGACCTTGGTGTTGAGGTTCCTGCAGCTGAGGTTCCTCACATCCAGAAGACTGTCATCAAGAAGTGCAACGATGCTTACAAGCCTGTCATCACCGCAACTCAGATGCTTGACTCTATGATTCGTAACCCTCGCCCAACCCGTGCAGAGGTTACCGACGTTGCTAACGCAATCTACGACGGCACTGACTGCGTCATGCTTTCTGGTGAGTCTGCAGCTGGTAAGTACCCTGTTGAGGCAGTAAAGACTATGGCTTCCATCTGTAAGGAGACCGAGAAGTACCTGCCAGTCAAAGATGTCTATCACCAGCGTGAGGGCCTTAAGAACGTCAATGGCGCTACTGGCTTTGCTGCAGTTGATATGGCAATCCGTGTTGACGCTAAGTGCATCATCTGCCCAACACACTCTGGCCGTACCGCTCGCCTTGTTTCTAACTTCCGTCCAAAGCGTCCTCTGTATGCAATGTCTCCATCCGATGAGGCAGTTCGTCGCACTTGCTTCTATTGGGGCGTCTATGCATTCAAGACCTCTGAGCAGGGCACACTTTCTAACACCATGTACAACGCTCTGAACGTTGCAAAAGAAGTTGGCGTTGTAGAGACTGGCGATATTGTTGTTCTGACTGCTGGTGATCCTCATACCAGCCCACGTCTTGGTGACTACACCACTTCAACTAATGTTGCTATGATTTGCCAGGTTCAGTAAACCGCATTTCAGCTTTAACGTTATATGCACCCAAGCACAAGCTTGGGTGCATATTTTTTACGTGGGATATTTTTAGCGTCTTACCAGCAGTTAGGCAATTTTCCAGCCGACGGTTTTCTCGCGCATGTTAACAAAATCAGCGTAGATGCCGCCTTCTGCCATCAGTGATTCGTGAGTGCCTCTTTGCACAATACGACCCTTATCCAAGACAAGTATCTGATTTGCTTTACGCACCGTCTTTAGGCGATGGGCAATCATAATAACGGTCTTAGACTTGGTGAGCTCTGCTATTGCACGCTGAAGTTCAAGCTCGTTTTCTGGATCAACATTAGCCGTTGCCTCATCAAGTACTACGATTGGCGCATCTTTTAAGATAGCGCGCGCAATAGAAAGACGCTGGCGCTCGCCGCCAGAAAGCATTGAGCCACCTTCTCCTAAGCGTGTTTCGTATCCCTCAGGTAATGCCTGGATAAACTCTTCGCAGCAAGCACGCCGAGCCGCGTCAACTACTTGCTCATGAGTTGCGTCTGGATTACCAAACTTGATGTTGTTCTCAATGGTGTCATCAAACAGGAAAACTCCCTGGAAAACAGTAGAGAAATTTTGGAGCAGAGCGTCAACCTTATAGTCACGTACATCGCGTCCACCAAGCGTAACCTGGCCTGTATTCACATCCCAGAAGCGTTCAATCAAACGGACAAGCGTTGTCTTGCCCGAACCACTTGGACCTACGATGGCACAAGAAGTACCTGCAGGGATCGAGAGGCTCACATCATCAAGAATTTGCCTGTCGTCGTAGCCAAACGAGACATGAGAAAGTTCTATGTCGCAAGACGCGGCTTTCTCCAGACCTTCCCCTTCCTCCATTGCAGGAGTGGCGAGAATAGCGTTTGTTTGCTCCATTGCAATATCAATGTTACGCAGAATAGTTGAAAAACGACCAGCAGATTCAAGACGACTGAACAACATAAACGACATAACCACTACGGTTAAACAAGTAGCTGTATCAAGTGTTCCAGATAGCCATAGACCAACTGATACCAGGCACATGATAATGCTCGTGGCCTTAGAGATAATCATCTGCAAAACTGAGAAATGAAGCGCCTTAAGCTCAAGTTTGAGCGCTTGAACGCGACAATCGTCAACTGCTTTGGCATATTTTCCTTCAGCATCATCAATAAGAGAAAACGCCCTAACTACACTGATGCCGCGGACATATTCAAGAACAGAGCTAATTAAGGTGGTATTAGCAGCTACGTAATTATCTGATACGTTACGCACGTAGGCCTGCAAGAGCTCCATAGTGATGCAGAAAAGAGCAAATGTAGCTGCAGTTATAAGGCCTAATTGCCAACAAAATACAAACAAGAACACAACAATAATTGCTGTTAAGGCCAAACCACCAAAAACCATCATATAGAGCAAGCCACCAAGATTTTGCATTACATCCAGCTGGTTGGTCATAACAGCTGTTACTTCTCCAAGGCTATTCTCGTTAAAGTAACCCATGGGCAGACGGCGCAGGGTATCTCCAATTTCCGCACGCTTAGCGCCAGCCATACTAAAATTAGCATCACAGAAATTCTCACTCTTAAAATGAGCGCAGACAAACGTTCCTATAATGCTCAGAAGCATAACTCCCAGTGCAGAAACTATTGTCTGAGTTGAGAGCGTATCCGTAGTAAGAGCAGTAAAAACAATCCAAAGCGCTGTTATTTGTACTCCTTCAAAGAGGCAACCAAGAATGGTAAAGAAAAGGCCCTTGTGGAGTTTCTGGCGATAAGAACTTCCAAATTGAAAGTACATTTTTAAGACAGATAACATTGCTACTCCCCTCCTTAAGCCTCGTCAAGTGCGCCAATGTGAGCGCGATACATGGTTGCATAGAGCGGGCATGTCTCCATAAGCTGATCATGCGTCCCCTCAGCTTCAATAGAGCCATCATTAACAACAACAATTTTGTCGGCATTTTGTACGGTAGAAAGACGATGCGCGATAACCACCAGTGTTTTGCCAGCTACCAGTTTTGCAACTGCAGATTCAACCTCTGCTTCAGACTCTGGATCTGCGTAAGCTGTTGCCTCATCCAACATAATGATCGGAGCGTTTTTGAGCATGGCTCGAGCAATTGCTACACGCTGGCGCTCTCCGCCAGAAAGATGCCCACCTGAACCTCCTACAACCGTTTGATAGCCGTGAGGAAGTGATTGGATGAAGTTGTGGCATCCAGAAGCTTTTGCACAAGCAATTACCTCATCATCGGCGGCATCTTTTTTGCCCATTCTGATGTTTTCCATAATGGTTTCATCAAAAAGGTAACTATCTTGGTCAACATAAGCTACGAGGTTTGCAAGTTGAGTTGGAGTGCAGGAACGAATATCTTGTCCTCCAATAGAAACAAATCCTTCATTTTGATCCCAAAAACCTGCAATAAGCCGTGCAACAGTAGATTTACCTGATCCACTTGGACCAACAAGTGCTGTAACTTGTCCTGGCTCAATGTCTAAAGTAATCCCGTGAATCACTTCATTGCTTCCGTAGGAGAAGCGAACATCGCTTAGCTTAATTTCAGTACCTTCAAGCGTGCAAGGAACATCAGCTCTCACCTGATCAGGGTAATTTAAGACCTCAGAAATTTCTTTAACAACAGAACCTACCTGTGCAAGAGAATCCATAAAGCTCATTGCTTCAAAGAGTGGCTGGAAAATACCTAGAGAAAGAACTGCGCACATGACAAACGTAGAAGGAGAAAGACTCCCCTGGAGCACAAACAGACATCCCAAAGGCAATACGGTTACGAGTGTTGCTGGAGCAATCGACAGCATGGCATCCTGCCAGATTTGACAGTGGCTCATCCAGTCAATAAAGGCATGGGCAGAGGCATAAACAGCTTTTGAGAACTTCTCGTAAGAGCTAGCGGACTGCCCAAAAGCCTTAATTACCTCAATTCCTGACACATACTCAACTGAAGCATTGTTCATCTCTTTACCAGTTACGATAGTATTTTGATACCAATACTCATAGTCTTTCATCATGCCTGATAAACAGGCAAGTCCCACGATTATGGTCAGTAGTGCGGCAAGGGCAAGGCGCCAATCCAGGACAAGCAGATAAACAAAGACCGCAAAAGCAGCCGTAAGGTTTGAAGTAAGTTCAGGAACTGCATGGGCAAGTGTGGTTTCAATACTATCGATTTTCTCGACTAACAAGCGTTTAAGGGAGCCTGAAGGAGTATCAAGCACATATCCCATGGGAATAGTTGTCAGTTTCTTTGCTACTCGGGTGCGCATGTTTGCAATTGTTACAAACGTTGCCTTATGAGAAACGATAGTTGAAAGGTGGTGAAAAACTATTTTTACTAAATAGCTAAGACCCGCTATAAGTCCCCAATACAGGTAAAACGACCATTCTTGAATTCCATTAAAGATACCAACCACCATGTTGCCTGCGGCAACGTAGGGAACCATTCCTCCCAAAACGCCAATAATGGCAAGGATGACAGAGAGCGCATACATACCTTTTCTGTCTGACCACTCGAGCAACACTGCAACAGGATTTACTTCAGATTGCTGAGAGGTACTTTCTATATTTTGCTTTTCTACACTAGTTTGACCATCCTTTTTTTGGTGCTTTGTTGCTCCCATGCTGCCTCCTGTCACAAACTCATTACGTGTATCTGTAAATCAGGCTGGCTCTGACAGAAAACTTAACTGCCAAAAGTTAGTCATAGATAACTATTATTAGTTTCAAACTGTTGAGCTGCTAAAACAAGATTATTTTCTAAATAATCGGTAAGTGGTAAGCGCGCTGCCTGTAATTAAGACGTGTAAACAATCTCATTAAAATACTTATGAAAGCTTAATCTAACCTCAATAATTGGTTAATCTTTATAAGAGACCATGTATCACGAAGACGAGAGGCGTCTTTAACATCTCGAAAGGAAGCTGATCATGGAAAAGCTAGAAAAGGTTGAAGTAATTCGCGAGAAGTGCGGCGTAAGCTACGAGGACGCAAAGGCAGCACTTGACGCTTGTGATGATAATGTTCTTGATGCAATTATTTGGCTCGAGAAGCAGGGCAAGTCTACTAAGCAGACTGCAAACTATACTACTGAGTCAGCTGCACAGTCAGACGTTTCTCCAGAAATGGAAGCAGCTCAAATTGCCTACCAAGAATCAAGCAAAAAGTCTGATTTCTCAGAGAATATGTCTTCTCTTTGGGAAAAGTGCAAAGAGCTGTTCCATAAAAGCGTAGAGACAAAATTTATTGTTACTCGTCGCGGTGAGCAGTTCATGGCCATGCCAGTAATTATTCCAATTGTTGGCCTGTTCCTCTGGGGCGCTACGTTCTGGCTGCTCATCATTGGCTTGTTCTTTGAGATGCGTTATCACATTCAGGGAGCTTATCCTATTGTTGTTGATGTAAATGAAGCGATGGATAAGGCTGCAGATGCAGCGGGTTCCATCAAAAAAGATGTTATCGACAAAAAATAAAATGCAATTGGTTCCAAACCTAAAGTAGAAAACTTCGATATTTAGGCGAGAAAATGATTAAGGTTCTTATCGTTGAAGATGAAGAAAAAATTGCGCGCTTTATAGAACTCGAACTTAAACATGAGGGATATGAGGTGGACAAAGCTCTTGACGGAAGAACCGGAGCTGAAAAAGCACTGTCAAATGACTACGACCTTATCTTGCTTGATGTACTTCTCCCCCAGCTTAATGGTCTAGAAGTTCTCAGAAGGATTCGTCGCGAGAAAAACACGCCAACTATCATGCTTACTGCTCGTGATTCGGTTATGGATAAAGTAGCTGGTCTCGATGCGGGTGCAGATGACTACCTCACCAAACCTTTTGCGATAGAGGAACTTCTCGCCCGCATTCGAGTGGCCCTTAAGCATCATGAGGCAGACAGTTTAAACTCCCCAACAATTCCTCAAACAGCTGCTACAAGCACCTTTACAATTAAGGGTGTCGCACTTGATGTTGATCGCAGAGAAGTCTGTGTCAAGAACGATACGATTGAACTCACCACTAAGGAATTTGAAGTACTTCGTATGCTCATGGAGCATGCTGGTGTTGTCATGAGCCGTGAGCGTATTGCATCAGAAGCCCTGGGATATGAGTTTGCCGGAGAAACTAACAACGTAGACGTTCACATAGCTCATCTACGTGCAAAAATTGATGATCGTTACAACATCAAGCTGATTACTACCGTTCGTGGAGTCGGATATGTCATCAGAGAAGTATAGTCAGTCTACCTCGCAAGAGCATAAAAAGCCTTTCTTTACTCCCTCTGATTCCTCAACCGCTGGAGTTATTACCTGGGGATTTTGGTGGCGTAAGCTGATGAACTACGTTGGCTTTAATCTCTTTTTGCTGGTTATTATTGCGCTGGTCTTTATTTATACGTATAACCAGCATGTTCCACAGGGCACTTTCTACCTAGGATTTTTTCCTACCGAGACTCATTCCATTTCATTTATCGGTTTTACTTTTTTACACGGACTCCCAAGCCTTAAGTACCTGGTTCATGGACCCACCTTTGGTGCCAAAATATTTGATTTAGGTGTAGACTTAGCCCGTTTCTGGCCCCTGTATATTGCAATTCTTATCTGGGAAATCATTGATCTGTTGTCATTCTTCGGTGATATGCGTCGCGTCAGAAGAGCTCTTCAGCCCCTTAATACACTTGCTCTTAAAGCAGATCAACTCGTTAATGCAGATGTACTTGCTGCTGATAAAACAACAAGTGACACCCTGGTTAAAAGCGAGAAAATCAGAAGTCTTGAGCAGGCCATCGAAGAAGCTAATATTAACGCTCCTAAGATTCAAACAGGTGACCAAGACCTAGCAAGTATTGAGATTGCCTTGAATAAACTGCTTCAACGCATGCAAGAAGCAAAATTGCAACAGATGCGCTTTGTCAACGATGCCAGCCACGAGCTTCGCACGCCTATAGCTGTTATCCGAGGTTATACTGACATGCTGGATCGCTGGGGTAAGACGGACGAAGCGGTACTTGACGAGTCCATTGCTGCACTCAAATCCGAGAGCGAACACATGCATGACCTTGTTGAGCAGCTCCTCTTCTTAGCACGCGGAGACGCAGGAAGAAATACCCTCACAAAGACTAAGCTCAATCTTGCACAGATAACTTCTGAGGTCTGTGAAGAGTCGGAAATGATTGATCCAGATCATCACTATGTGCTGAAATTTGATCAGAGTACACCAACAGACGATTGCTATCAGGTGCTTGCTGACACCGCAATGATTAAGCAGTCTATCCGTATCATCGTACAAAATGCTGCTCGATATTCTGCTGCTCAGACCACCATTTCTTTTAATGTCACGTATGACGAGAAAACCGTTCAAGTTTCAATCGAAGATGAAGGCATGGGTATGTCCGAGACAGCAGCCGCTCATATTTTTGAGAGATTCTGGAGAGCCGACAACGCTCGTATTGAAAGCAACGAAGGTTCTGGACTTGGACTATCCATCGCAAAATGGATTGTCGATAATCATGACGGCTCTATTGAGGTACTTTCACGCGAAGGTGTAGGCACACGTTTTACCATCGTTTTACCTCGAGAGATGTCATAGTGAACCCAAAGGCACACCCAAAAGTAAAAGGTCCTTCTCGCCAGTCGAGAAGGACCTTTTGTTGTAACTGAAGTATGAAAGAAGCTAACTTCTAAACGTCGAACTTACTCTGGTGCAGTTCAACAAACCCCTGCAGCTTTTGAATAACCTGTGGCGTGAGCATATCCTTTTTAACCTGCCAAGACCAATTGCCTTCAGCCTTACCAGGAATGTTCATACGAGCATCGTCAGAAAGACCTAAGACGTCCTGTAGCGGCAAAATAACCACTGCATTAGAAGCGCTAACTACTTGCTCCATAAGATGGTCAAAAATCTGGTGCGATTCATCAGTTGCCTGGCCACCTGTAAAACGAGCTTCTACAAAACCCATAAGCGTTTGCGTATCATGGGTACCGCTGTACACAATAGACTCCTGAGCTGGTGTAAAGGAATATCTACAGTCTCCATCAGCAAACTGAATGACGCTCATGCCCGGAAATCCCGTCTGAGAAAGCAGCGCTCGGACCGCAGGAGTTATCGCTCCTAAATCCTCTGCAATAAAGGGCAGTGGTCCAAGCTGCTTGAAAGCAACGTCAAACAGCTCATTGCCAGGACCAAACTTGAATGAACCCTCAGCAGCAGTCTTTCCTTGCTCAATAGCATAGTAAGACGTAAAGCCAATAAAATGGTCCAGCCTGGTATAGTCATACAGATAGAAAGACCTGCGGAAACGTTCGATCCACCAGCGATATCCTTCGTCTTTATGAGTCTGCCAGTTATACGTTGGATTACCCCACAGCTGACCATCTTGAGAAAACGCGTCAGCAGGAGCTCCAGCCTGAAGCTCTGTATGACCTGTATCATCTAAAGCAAAAAGTTCTGGATGTGCCCAAACATCAGCGGAATCCTCTGAAACAAACATAGGCATATCGCCAATAATCTGAATGCCTTTAGCACGAGCCTCCGCTAATGTCTGACTCCAAATTACGTCAAAAGCAAATTGCTGCTTTCGATGAAGTTCAATTGTCTGAGCAAGTTCAGGACACTCAAGAAGCTCTTGCGACCAGCTGCGATACTGCTTAGGCCAATCCTGCCATACTTCCTCTCCCAGCAGGTCTTTAATAGCGCGGAATGCTGCATACGAATCAAGCCAATATGAGTTTCTCGCGCAGAATTCCTGGTACTCAGCAGATCGCTTGCCTTGAGGGTCATTACACTCAGAAATGACTCTCTCCATTGCCGCCGGATCAAGTAGATTGATATTTCCCGCAAAAGCGGAAATTCCCGCGTAAGGAGAACCGTATTCATCGGTTGGACTAACAGGCAAAATCTGCCAATACTTCTGGCCAGATTTGGCGAGAAAATCGATGAACTCGGAAGTCTCGCGACCAATAACACCAAGCTTCTGACCTGGCGTAATTGCGGAGTCCTCATCGACAGGTAGAGAAGTTATATGAGCAAGAATTCCCATACCAGGCTCAAGGGACTTTTGCAATCTGTAAGCTGGCTGTACGTTTAAAACAGTGCATCCAAGCTGCCACAAAAAGACCTCTGCTTTGCCGTCCTTAACGGGGACTGCTTGGCCACTAATAACATCAATGACCTGCATGTTTTGAGGTACAGAAACATAGACTGTTTTTGCATCTGAGCGACTCTTGTTTACTAGTACACAGATGCTAGAAGCGGCTTTGCCCTGCTGCTCTTGCTGCTCATCTTTTTGAAGGGGCTTACGCCAAAATGCCAGAACATCATCAGATCCACATTCTGGGACAAACGGTTCAAACGAACCATCTACCAGTAGTGGCAGCGTTTTTCTGAGCGCGATGGCATTGCGATACATATGAAAGTAATCTAAGTCCGCACGAGGGCTGCTCTCTGGCCATGGCATGGTTGCACGATTTGTTGGGTCAACAAATCCCTCAACACCCATCTCATCACCGTAATAGATTGACGGGACACCAGGAAGTGTCATCTGCAGCACCGCAGTCTGCCACATGCGAGCCTTAGAAAGACCACGCTGATCAGCAGAAAGCCTATACGTAACCTGCTCATGAGCAGAAAGAGAATCAGGAGTTGGAGCTCCTGCAACCACGTTAATCAGTCGCTCTTTATCATGCGTTCCAAATACGTTGAGGCAAGAATAAAACGCCTCGTGAGGATAGTTTTCCCAAAGCTCTTCAAGAGCCGAAACAGTTGCCTCAGCACCGACCTCATTCATCAAAAATGAAAGAATAGATTTACGCAGAGGATAATTCATAGGACCGTCAAGCTCTAGGCCCTCAAGATAATGTCTGAGTTTTCCATACGCACGCTTGTTGCTTGCGTCCTCCCAGACCTCTCCAATAATGACCGCATCACTACGCTCTGCAAGTGCAGCAGCACGAATCTTTTGAATAAATGAATCGGAAATTTCATCTGCAACGTCTAAGCGCCAACCGCGAGCACCTCGGCGCAGCCACGTTCTAATAACACCATTCTCGCCACAAATAAACTCCTGGTAGTCAGGATTTTCAGACACAATAGTTGGCAGTGCATCAACACCCCACCAACTCTCATATGTTCCATCCTCATGGAACGTAAACCACTTATCATAAGCAGAGCCAGCCTGCTGAACTGCTCCTGGTTCAGAGTAGTTAGAAAATTTATTAAAGTATTTTGAATCAGCGCCACAATGATTAAAAACGCCATCCAAAATAATGGAAATATCATGCTCAGCAGCTTTAACGCAGAGGCGTTCAAAATCCTCTACAGTGCCTAACACGGGGTCGACTTCCAAATAATCCGCAATATCGTAGCGATGATTACTAGAAGCAGCATAGATTGGATTCAAATAAAGCGCAGTTATTCCAAGGTTTTCCAAATAGGAAAGCTTCTCTTCAATACCAGCTAAAGAACCGCCGTAGAAATCCCACTCAGTCACGCGGCCGTCAGCATCTCGCTGATACTCAGGAGTCTTCTCCCAGTCTTCAACCAGCTGGCGAGAAACCCCATTTCTTGGAACAGCAAGCGCCTGCTTGGTACGTTCGTGCCAGTTTGCATCTCGTGCAAACCTGTCAGGGAAAATCTGGTAGACAACTCCACCCTTGTACCAGCTAGGGTCTTCTACACCTGCAAAGCTGCCACGAGACTTATAGCAAGTAATCTGAAATGATGGTGGCTCGCCATAGGCAAAGCTACCAACACCGATGCATCTACTTTCTTGAGCACCATATGACCAAACTGCTCCGTCAGAAGCCTGAAGCTCAAAACGATACCAAATAAGGCCCGTAGCAGCTGGTTTAACAATTGCCTCAAAGCACTGCGCATAGTCAGGTACATCAGTCGGAAGCGCGCCAGCAAAATCACTCTTTTGCATCACAACGCATTTCTCGCCAGACAGAGCTTGGGCCTCTGGAGACAATTCAGGGCCATACTCTTGCCAGAGACGAAGCGTTACTGATTGAACATCATCGTCCCAAGCAAATATTCTGATTGTTGCTGAAGTACCTAGTTCTACCGCGCCTTTTGGATCTCTACAAACAATGTTTGAGGTGTTGTGAAAAGCCTGCATTCTTACCAATCTCGACGACGTACATACCTGATAATTTCAGGGTGTAGTAAATGATACACGTCAAGATATTCATTTGCAGCGTTATGCCAACTAAAGTCCTCTGCCATCGCCTGTTTTACAAGATTTGTCCACGCTTGTTTATCGTTTCTATAAACATCGGCGGCGTACAGAATAATATCTGCCATTTCATCTGCGTTTTGATTGGCAAAACTAAAGCCGGTTCCTTCTCCCGTAAACTGGTTGTACGGTTTAACCGAGTCTGCCAGACCACCCGTCTCGCGAACAACAGGAAGCGTGCCATAACGCATAGAAATCATCTGAGAAAGGCCGCAAGGCTCAAACTCTGAGGGCATCAAGAACATATCCGCACCTGCGTACATGCGGTGAGACAGCGCAATATCAAACTCAATACGTGCAGCCATACGGTTGCCATAGTGCTCATCAAAGAAGCGCATAGCATCTTCTTGTTCAGTGTCACCAGTTCCTAGAACAGCAACCTCAATACCTGCACAAATAAGACGGTCCATCGCATAGCGAATCAGGCCCAAGCCTTTCTGGTTAGTCAGGCGCGTAACCATTACCGCAAGAGGTACATCTGGATTTACCTCAAGACCCAGCTCTTCTTGCAATTGACGCTTACACTCAGCCTTACCTTCCATATGACGTGCCGAGAAGTTCTGTGGAATATAAGAATCGCTTGCAGGCGACCACGCACCAATATCAATGCCGTTCAGAATTCCGCGCAGAACGCTTTGACGGCGGCGGAAGATGTCATCCATGCCCTCACCGAAGTGCTCTGTCTGCAGCTCACGAGCATACGTTGGGCTCACGGTGAGCAGATAATCAGAGTAGCAAAGCGCACCCTTCATAAAGTTGATAGAGCTTGCGTCACATCTCAGTTGATCAACCGCAGCTGGAATATCAGCAAGGCCAAGCACGTCGCTCAGCATCTTGTCAGTAAACTGGCCTTGGAACTTGACGTTATGAATGGAGAAGACCGTCTTAACGTTTTGGGCCTCAGGGACGCCCTGATACTGCTCACGCAGAAATACGGGTGCCAGTGCCGTTTGCCAGTCATTGCAGTGCAGAACGTCGCAGGAGAGCTCTGGGACGTGTGCAATCAGCTCACACAGAGCCTTGGAGAAGAACGCATAGCGCTCTCCATCATCAAAGTAGCCATAAAGGCCATCACGAGCAAAGTAAGACTCGTTATCTACAAAGTAAAAATCAACGCCTTCATGAATCAGATGCCAAAGCCCACAATATTCAAAGCGCCACGAAAGAGGCACCTGAAGCTCGTAGACCTTCTTCATCTTTTGTTTCCACTCGGGCTTAATGGAGCTGTAGAGTGGCGAGATAACCGCCACTCTTGCTCCTACTTTTTTAAGTGCTTGTGGCAATGAACCCGAGACATCTCCAAGGCCGCCCGACTTGGAAAAAGGCGCCACCTCTGAACTTGCATAGACAACGCGAAGTTTGCGACGCTTGGAGACTTGGGACATTATTACGCCACCCTCTTATTGTTTTTACGCTGAAGAAGAATTTCTTCGCTGGTACCACGAAGCTCAGTACCTGCAGGAATAATATTAGAACGGTCTACAATAGCGTGCTCGACTACAGAACCTTCCTTAACAATGCAACCTTCCATCACAATAGAATCGCGTACTACTGCGCCACGCTCAATGATGACGTTACGACCAAGGATGGAACCGGTAACAGATCCACGGATACGGCAGCCTGCAGAAATAGTAGAGTTACTTACCTTTGAGCCAATCTCAAATTTTGCAGGAGCGGTATCGTGAGCCTTTGTCTTAATGGAACGCTCTGGGGTAAAGAGCTCATTTGCTGGCATGGGGTTCAAAAGCTCCATGTTAGCCTGATAATAAGAGTTCTTTGAGAAGATAGATGCTACATGGCCCTCAAAGTGGAAGGTACGGACCTTAACACGGTTGTAGTCAGCATGAAGCGCCTCAAAGAGGTCAAGATAATCAGTAGCTCTATACCAATCAAGCATATCAATAAGCAGGTCACGCTTGATAATAAAGCAGTCAAGAGAAGCCTCGTCTCCGCGCTGGACACCATTATGTGTCTTGACTACGCGGTCACCTTCAAGCTCAACACCAACAACATCTCTATCGTTATAACGAGTGGTGTAGGTCATCATGGTAATGTCCGCGTCAGACTCTAGATGCTGATCAAGCAGCTCGGTAAGATCAGCGTTGTAAACAAAGTTTGAAGTGGACAACAGAACATACTCTGCGTCAGTTCTCTCAAGATAAGGTCTGTTGGAAATCAGATCTCTGAGCAGGAAACGAGCGCCTGTGTGAGAGGTACCAAAAGCGGATCCTGGCAAGATAAACATGCCACCGCTCTTGCGGTCCAAGTTCCAGTCTTTACCAGAGCCAAGGTGATCAATGAGTGAGCGATAGTTAAAGGGCATGATGACACCAACGGTACTAATGTCCGAATTAACCATATTTGAAAGAGGAAAATCCACCAGGCGATATCTTCCCAAGAAAGGCATGGATGCAATTGGGCGTACATCATTGGCGATTTCCATGTTAGTAGACGCATAATTGCAGGTAATAAGACCAATTACTCTATTCATTATTGCTCACCTCTTTCGACTACTACATCATTTCCAACAACAGCAATCTCCTTGTTCAAATCAGAGCTGCCAATATGGACGTTCTTCTCGACCACAGCGTTCTCGCCAAGAATTGCACGAATAACCACCGCACCAGGTTTAACTTCTGCGCCAGGAAGAAGTACGGAGTCAATAACGCGCGCTCCCTCACCAATAACGGCATCGGTAGACAAAATTGAATGGCGAGAATAACCAAAGATCTGGCATCCGTTGCTTACCAGACAGTCGTCTACCTCTCCAAAAGCGCCAATGTACGCTGGTGGACGGGTGGAAGCATTAGACAAGATAGGGAACTTGTCCGAGAAGATGTCAAACTTAGGCTCAGAGCCAAGCAGATCCATGCTGGTCTCATGATAGCTTGCAATGGTGCCTACATCACGCCAGAAGCCCTCAAAGCGATAAGCAAAAAGACGTTTACCATCATCAAGCAACGTCGGAATAATATCGCCGCCAAAGTCATGAGAAGATTCAGGGTTCTTTGCGTCCTCACGCAAAGTCTCAAGAAGCAGGTCTGTGCTAAAGATATAGATTCCCATGGACGCCAGGTTGGACTCTGGCTCTTTGGGTTTCTCGGAAAACTTGGTGATCCTATCCTCATCATCAATGGACATGATGCCGAAGCGAGAGGTCTCTTCCCAAGGAACAGGCATGACGGCAATCGTAAGGTCTGCGTTGTTCTTCTTATGGCAGGCGAGCATCTCGCCGTAGTCCATACGGTAAAGCTGATCGCCAGAGAGAATTAGTACGTAATCAGGGTTATTCTGCTCAATGTAACCAATATTCTGGGTGACGGCATCTGCGGTTCCCGCATACCATGCACCACCAGACTGTGTTGCGAAGGGAGGCAGAATTGAAATTCCACCACCGCGCTCATCAAGGTCCCAAGCACTACCTGATCCCACGTAAGAGTGCAGCAAATACGGACGATACTGTGTCAAAACACCTACCGTAGAAATTCCTGAATTTGCGCAGTTGGATAATGCAAAGTCAATAATGCGGAACTTGCCACCAAACGAGACAGCAGGTTTAGCTACTTTTGAGGTCAGAGCACCTAAGCGGCTTCCCTGTCCTCCTGCAAGTAGCATTGCAAGACATTCCCTTTTGCTCATATCCAAATCTCCTCTCTCCCCAACAGAGGTCTTTATTCTCAACGTCTTACGACGATTGAACCTAAATGCAGATCCTTACACGTGCCAAATATCTTCCATGTACTCCCTGATAGTTCTATCAGCCGAGAAGAAACCAGAGTTTGCAGTATTGTGAAGTGCGCGAGCATTCCAGCTACGACGATCTGCATAGGACTGAGTAAGTTCTTCCCATGCCTTCACGTAGGCGTCAAAGTCAATAAGCACCAGGTCAGGATCATTGTTAATCAGCAGATAGTCGTGAATTGACTCAAAGTTGCCAGAGAGTCGGCTCAACGAGCCATCGGTCAGCATATTTACAATGCGAGCCAGTGTTGGGTTCTGGTTAAGCAGGTTTTGTGCAAAGTAGGTGCCGGAAGCATATACCTCTTGGACCTCGTCTGCACGAAGACCAAAAATCTTGATGTTCTCTGGTCCTGCAAGCTCAGAGATCTCAATATTCGAACCGTCATATGTTCCAAGGGTCAGAGCCGCATTCATCATAAGCTTCATGTTTGAGGTACCAGAAGCCTCTGCACCAGCAACCGAAATCTGCTCTGAAATATCAGATGCAGCATAGATAAGCTGTGCATTTGAAACAGCAAAGTTTGGAATAAAGACAATCTTCAGACGACCCTCAATGCGCTCGTCGTTGTTAACCACGTCTGCAACGGAGTGAATAAGTCGAATGACTTCCTTTGCAAAGGTATAGCTCTGAGCAGCTTTGCCCGAGAAAATAAAGGTTGTTGGAGCTGGCTTATAGCTTGGATCATCAAGCATACGGTTGTAGAGATACAAAATCTTAAAGACATTAAGCAGCTGACGCTTATATGCATGGAAGCGTTTTACCTGCGTATCAAAGATGGTATTGGTATCCATCTCAACACCAGTTGTCTTCTTGACGTATGCAGCAAGACGCTCTTTTTCTTCTTTCTTTGCAGCGTCCATCTTGTCCAAGAACTCAGCATTGTTCTCAAAAGCAGAAAGCTTCTGAAGCTCATTGGCATCATCAAGCCAGCCGGTACCAATAGCCTCAGTAATAAGCTTTGCGTAAGCGGTATTTGCCTGTGCCAAGAAGCGACGGTGGCAGATGCCGTTAGTCTTGTTATTAAAGATTTCTGGACGAAGCTTGTAGAAGTCCTTCAAAACACTCTGCTTCAAAATGTTTGTGTGCAGATCAGATACACCGTTAACCGAGTGGCTAAACAAAATAGAGAGGTTAGCCATACGAACGGTGTTATCCCACAACACAGCTGTTGAGGCGAGAAGTTCGGTGTTGCCGTTAGAGTCAACAAGCAGCTGCTCCTTATAGCAACGATCAACCTCGTCGATAAACATATACAAGCGAGGAAGCAGCTCACGGAAGGTGTTAATAGGCCACTTCTCAAGAGCCTCAGGCATAACGGTGTGGTTGGTATAAGAAATTGCGTTTCTCGCGATATCAAATGCCTCGTTAAAGTCAACGCCATGGTCATCGACAAGCAGACGCATAAGCTCTGGTCCGCACATTGCTGGGTGCGTATCGTTAGTGTGGATGCAGACGTGATCTGCAAAGTGGTCCCAATCCTCACCGTACTTATCCTTGTAAGCACGAAGAATGGTCTGAAGACCAGCGGAGACAAACAGGTACTCTTGCTTTAAGCGAAGAATGCGTCCGTGCTCACCAGAGTCATTTGGATACAGAATGGTTGAAATTGCCTCAACGTCAGAGCGGAACTTATTAGCACGTGCATAATCGCCGGCGTTAAAAGCATCAAGATCAAAGTCTTCCTCTGCTGGTTCTGCAGACCAAAGACGCAGCTTATTTACGGTCTTTGCGCCATAACCAACAATAGGCACATCGTATGGAACAGCCCTTACTACCTGGCCACCCTCTTGCGAGAACCAAAAGTTGCCATTCTCGTCTTCATGCCTTACAACGGTGCCACCAAAGCGCACTAGTACGCTGGAATCGTCTTTTCTGACTTCCCATGGATATCCATTTGCCAGCCAATTATCGGTACGCTCTACCTGGCGTCCATCCTTAATCTCCTGGCGGAAGAGGCCGTAGCGGTATCTCATGCCATTACCAAAGCCAGCCATTCCCTCGTGTGCCATGGAGTCCAGGAAGCACGCGGCGAGCCTACCCAGACCACCATTGCCAAGGCCAGGGTCTACCTCTTGAGCGGCAAGCTCATGAAGAGAGGTGCCCATCTCTTTAAGGCCCTCTGCAACAACGTCGGTAATACCAAGATTGAGCAGGTAATTTTCAAGCAGTGGTCCTAGAAGGAACTCAAGGGAGAAGTAATAGACCTGCTTGTTTGCATGAATATAGGAGGTTGACTGAATTTCTCGCGCCTTTTCTGCAATGAGGTGAGCAAGAACGTTATAGCGCTCCTGATCAGTGCACTCTCCATAGTATTTGCCAAGAATCTTGATGAACTTATCGCGATACTGCTCTTCAAAATCTTGTTTATCGGTAAAAATGTTTTGTCCGTTATTTACGGCCATGCTTCCCCCTCTTTGGAAGTTCTTTCTCAAACGCTAAAACAATGCCACCAAGCGGAGGAACAGACAGTTCTACCGAATAATCTCTTCCATTCCATGCCACTGGCTTGGTGGAAAGTTTCTTAGTATTCACAATACCCGAACCGCCAAACTCTTTTGCGTCGGAATTGAATACTTCTTTCCACACGCCTGCAGAAGGCATGCCCAAACGGAAGTTCTGATGGGTTGCAACGTCAAAATTGATGAGAATAACCAGGTCCTCGGAAGGCTTTCTTCCGTGACGAACAAACGAGATGATTGATTGCTCATTATTGTCTGCGTCAATCCAATCAAATCCACGGTTGTCGTAGGCATACTGCCAAAGTCCTGGATGATTCTTATAGAAATGATTAAGAGCCTTAATAAATGCCTGCTGATGAGCGTGAGTTGGATACTCCTCAGTCAGGTAATACTCAATGCCCTCGTAGTAGCGCCACTCAATAAACTGCGCAATCTCGTTGCCCATAAAGTTGAGCTTAGCGCCCGGATGAGTCATCTGATGAAGCGCCAAAGCCCTCATGCCAGCAAACTGTCTCCACCAATCCCCCGGCATGCGCTGAATAAGACTGCACTTACCATGCACAACCTCGTCATGGCTGAGTGGCAGCACAAAATTCTCATTGAACTGATACATGCTGGAGAAGGTCAGAAGACGGTGGTTACCTGGTCTATAAGGGAAATCAGTCTGACAATAGTGCAGCGTATCATTCATCCAGCCCATGTCCCACTTAAGGTTAAAGCCAAGTCCCCCAACCTCGGGAGGATAGGTAACCAGCGGCCATGCTGTGGACTCTTCTGCAATCATCAAAATATCGGGATGTTCTTTTTGAGCAGTCTCGTTGCAGAGACGCAAGAAAGCGCTTGCATCCAAATCTTCCTCTGTGCCCTTATGGTTAAAGCGCTTCTGAGAAGGATCGTCGATACCAAAATTCAAATACAGCATGCTACTGACACCGTCAACACGAATGCCATCAGCGTGATAGTCCTTCAGCCACATGAGCAGGTTAGAAACAAGGAAGCTTCTAACCTCACCACGAGTAAGATCAAACTTAAGAGTTCCCCAGTTAGGATGCTCTTTTTCTTCAAAGAGCTTGGTACCATCAAACTCTGCAAGACCATGAGCATCTTTGCAGAAGCCTCCTGGGACCCAGTCTAAAATGACGCCAATACCAGCCTGATGACAAGAGTCAATAAAGTGCTTAAACTGGGCTGGATTGCCGTACCTTGAGGTAGGAGCAAAATAGCCCGTTACCTGATAACCCCAAGATCCGTCAAAAGGATGCTCCATAACGGGGAGAAGCTCGATGTGGGTGTAACCCATCTCTTTAACGTAGGCTACCAGCTCTTCTGACAGGTCATCATAGGTATAGAAGGCATCTACTTTTGTATCAAAGTAATCTTTTGGCTCTTCGACCTGCTCTACATCCTCTGTATCAGCAGAATCTTCCTCTTGAGCGCTCAAGTCAGTATGCTGCTTCCAGCTACCAAGATGGACTTCAAAGATGTTAAGAGGACTATGCAGGAACTTAAGCGTTGCACGCCTCTTCATCCACGCTTCGTCTTCCCAGACGTACACATCTGGGTCAAACGCAATAGATGCCGTATGTGGTCTGACCTCTGCATAGGTACCATAGGGGTCAGCCTTAAAAATCTTCTGTCCAGATGCGGATACAATCAGGAATTTATACAATACTCCCGAGGTTATCCCTGGAATAAAGCCTTCCCAGACTCCGCCGTATTCTGAGCGAGTTAAAACGTTGACGGTATCATCCCAATTATTAAAGTCTCCAACAACAGAGACAGAGGCTGCATTGGGGGCCCAAACCGCAAAATGATAACCTTCAACTCCATCTTCTTGAACCGCAGGGTGTGCACCTAATTTCTTATGACTCTGGAACCATTTTCCTTGCGCAAACAAGTATGCATCCTGGTCACTCACTGCTAACGATGCATTTAACTCTGCCATACTCACCCCCGCGCTTACCAATGAAATCTACGCATCTTATAGATTTGTTATCCATAAAGACTCGTAGTTGATAGTTACTAAGATAAACCATTACAAGGTAAAACACGGTGACAAACAGTCAATATGACTTTCACCGATAAAAAACGACCGTACGCGTTATTTTTTGTTTTTACCGATTTTTGTTAATAATAGTGAATAAAAATTGCAACTAAAAGAAATGGCAGCTTATCCAAATAAACTGCCATTTGATACAAAAACTTTTTATATAACCGTGAAGCGACTTAAGAAAGCTGGCTCCTACAAGTCCTCTTCCTAAAGTGATTCTTCAGGTTACTTGCAGCTACATCTTGCGTGGTACAGCCGTCTCAGCTGAAGGAGCATGTGCAGCAATTACATCAAGAGCTGCTGTCTCTTGGTCCTTCTCGCTAGAAGCAACTGCCCTACCGTATGCGTCGGTATCAAGAATTGCCTGGCGGAAGCGATCAGTGGTAAATCCATAAGGAGCGCGACCCCACTCGTTGGTCTTCTGAGCTCGCTCAACAATGATGTCCAGGTCAGCGTCAACTGATTCTGGAGTAATGTCCAGATCGGCCAAGGTGGTTGGGAGACCAAGCTTTCTATTAAGCGCCACCTGCTCCTCAAGTGCCTTAAGGTTGCCGTCAAAGGCATAAAGAACGCAGGTACCAAAGGAAACAACCTCACCATGAAGGTGTTTCTCGCCACGCTCGCCCAGAGCAGTAAAGGCATTGTAGAAGGCGTGAGCGGTTGAGGAATTAAAGTAATACGCGCCGCGCTCTGCGCCAAGATTGGTGGTCATATTAGAAACAATACCAGCAGTCACAATGATGTTCAGAACAACGTTTTCAAATGCCTCAGAGACAACGCCGGCGCGCTTATCTGCCAGTGCCTGCTCTGCATTATCAAACAGAGGCTCAATGCAGGCACCTGCGGCAAGGGCTCGTCCCATAAGAGGGCTGTGGAGCAGCTCAACTTCTCTGGAAGAAAGTTCAACCTCAGGACCCTTAGAGAAGGCATCGCCAATTCCTGCCCAGAAGTACTCATCAGGGCTCTCTGCAATAATCTGCGTATCAATAAAGGTATGAACGGGCAGCTCAGCAGGAATGAAGTACGTATCTGCAGAACCGTCCTCTTTATAGAAAACAGCAATTCTTGTTACAGGAGCGCAGTTAGAAGCAAGTGTTGGGAAGGTAAAGTATGGCTTGTCCAGAATAGTTGCAATCTCTTTACCCTCATCAATTGCACGACCACCACCAACAAGGAAGAGCATATCAGCAGCAATAACCTCAGGCATTGCTGCAATTCTCTTGGCATTTGCGTGCGTAGAGTTAGTGCCGTAAGAAATCCAAGAAGAGATAGAAACCTCAGAATCCGCAAGTGCAGCCTCAAGCTTTGGGCGTGCCTTCTCCATTGCAGTTGGTCCACCAATGACTACGGCATTTTTGCCAAAGCGCTTAACAATATGCAGTACCGACTTATAAGCATCAACACCAATGGTGTATGAAGGCAGATACTCCGTAAATGTTCCGCGAGATTCCATCTTTTCCATAGCGTCCTCCAAAACCTATCTCAGAAAAGCGAGAATATAACTTTAACTGAACTAGTTATGTTTTTGCAGCATAAATCCTTGAACGAGCGTTTCCTCTGCCTCTTTATAGGCTGACGAGAAAAACTCAGTATCAAGCATTTGATACTGCGGGCAGCTCACACTATTCTGGCGATTCTCCTCTGCAATGCGCTGTATAACCTGAAGTGTTTGCTCAACATCTGAATGCGTAAACCCATACTGTGGATGAGCCGCGGCAACTGCAAAGAGCTCATCAGATGCTTCTGGCAGACGATTCATATCAAGCGAGCGCCCGTAAACATCAAAATCTGCTTGCTTACGAATACGTGCATCTTCTCCTGTCGGAATATGATGAGCACGCAAAAATGCCCGTGTATGAGCGTTATACACGTGGTCGCAAACAAGGTGACACCAAATGCCCACGATAAACTCTCTAAGCTGGCGCTGATCTACTAAGCTGCGCTGCTCAGGTGAACAATACGATACATTTGGCTGAATAAAGTCAGTCTGTAGTAGATACTCAGCAGGATTAAGACCACCCATAAAATTACGCTGATACCGCTTATAACTTGGAATAGGCAAACTTCCTGGGTATGACTGATGGCTTCGACCGTACCTCACCTTGTGAGAATAGTCTGGGACCATAAAGCCAATATGCACGTCAGGAGCAACATTTCCAAGTAGAAATGCATCAGGGTAGTGAATATCTACACCCAAGCAACCGGCTCCTTTCTCAAGGAGCCGGTCAGCATGAGCAATATGTACGTTCCAACTTGGCACTACAATTACCTGCTTATCCGCGAATTTCTCCGCCGGTAGAACGAAGAACCTTCTCCACAAGCTTTGTATGGGTCTTCTCGACCTCTTCTGAAGTAAGCGTTCTGTCGTCTGCACGATACGTGAGCGAGAAGGCCATGGACTTCTTGCCCTCACCAACACGCAGCGGATCGCGGTACACGTCAAAGAGTCTGATGTCGCAGAGGAGCTTGCCACCAGCAGACTTCAAACGCTGAACCAACTGCTCAGCAGTAACGCTCTCGTCAACAACAAGTGCCAGGTCAATAGAGATGCCTGGGTAGGTTGGAGGCTCAACAATAGGAAGATCTTTCTGAGAAAGACGCAAAAGCGACGCAACAGAAATCTCAAACGCAATGACAGGAACCTCAATGTCAAAGTTCTGAAGCGACAAAGGATGAATGTTTCCAACCCAACCGATTGTCTCGCTACCTGCAAGAATCTCAGCAGCACGACCAGGCTGCAGCCAACCGTACTGCTCTGGCTCAGCTACACGGAAACGCACCTTAGGAATACGAAGCGCCTCAAGCAGGCCCTCAACAATGCCCTTAGCATCAAAGAAATCGTAGGCTGGATACTTAGCGTTCCACGAATCATCTGCTGGGCGACCAACTAATACGCCACAGACATAGCTTGGCTCATCTGGCTGGCTCTTATCCTTATGTCCAAAGAGTACGCGGCCCAGCTCATACATGGCAATATTAGAGACACCATGAGCAAGGTTGTATGCAATAGAGCGTAGAAGGCCTGGAACAATGGAGCGGCGCATCTCAGACTGGTCAGCAACAAGTGGGCTAATAACCTTTACCGGGACGCCTCTTCCCTCTTCGCTCATACCAAGCTTAGAGAGGTCATCTGGACTTGCAAACAAATATGACTTTGTCTCGTTGAGGCCAAGGGAGCGCAGCGTACGGCCAATCTTTCTAATCTGACGCTGATCTGAAGTCAAACCGCCTGCATGGTTTCTAGCAGCAGGAAGCGTAGCCTCAATATCACCTTCACCCCACAGGCGAACAATCTCCTCAATAAGGTCAACCTCGCGCGTAAGGTCTGGGCGGTTTGTAGGAGCAATAACGCTCAGCTCTCCGTTGTCTGCTGGAGCAACCTTGCAGCCAAGGCGCGTAAGGCGAGAAACCATAAACTCTTCTGGAATTTGAGCACCTGCAAGAGCGCAAACGCGCTCTGGGCGAAGCGTAATAGTTACTGCCTCTTTTACCTTTGGATATACATCAACAATACCAGGGCAAACCTCAGCACCACAGCATTTCTCAAAGAGTGCTGCTGCAATATCTGCAACAGATGCACAGCCGTTTGGATCCACAAGACGCTCGTAGCGAATAGAAGCCTCACTCATCAAATCAAGGTTTCTACTGGTACGGCTAATGTGACCGTTATCAAAGACAGCAGATTCCAGCAGAACATCGACGGTATTCTCGGTAATTTCAGAATCCAAACCACCCATAACACCAGCAAGTGCAATAGGAGTCTTACCGTTATCTGTGATGACCGTCATATCAGACGTGAGCTCGCGGTCTTCTCCGTCAAGCGTCACAATGTGCTCACCGTCTTCTGCAGCACGAACCACAATGTGGTACTTACCATCTTCCTTGGTAAGTTTTCCGAGGTCAAAAGCGTGTAGAGGCTGACCGGTCAGATACATCACGTAGTTAGTAACATCAACAACGTTGTTGATTGAGCGGCCACCACAAGCCGTAACGCGACGAGCAAGCCACTCAGGGCTTGGGCCAATCTTGACGTTACGAACCACGCGAGCAGTGTACCTTGAGCAGAGCTCAGGATCAGCGATAGCAACATCAACCTGCTCAGATGCATCTGCACCAGACTCAGACGTGACACTTGGAAGCTCAATGTGGGTGTCAGTGTCATACATTGCAGAAACCTCAACAGCCATACCAGTCATAGAAAGGCAGTCAGGGCGGTTAGGGGTAATCTCGCAATCAAGAACTACATCAGACATGCCCAGGTAATCGGTAAGAGGAACGCCAATTGGAGCATCTTCGGGAAGAATCATAATGCCGCTCTGGTCATCGCCAAGACCAAGTTCGCGAGAAGAGCAGTTCATGCCGCAAGACTCAACGCCACGCAGCTTGGACTTTTTAATCTTAAAGTCTCCAGGAAGCACTGCGCCAATCATTGCCGTAACAATGTGGTCTCCCTGATTAAAGTTCTGAGCACCACAAACAATCTGTAGAGGAACAGGATTTCCGTCCTTATCCACATTGTTGTTGCCCACGTCAACCAGGGTAACGTACATGTGATCAGAATCAGGATGAGGCTCTTTGCTTACAATCTGAGCAGTAACAACATGGTCAAGGTTAGCGCCAACACGCTCTATAGCTTCAACCTCAGTGCCTGTGCGCACAAACTCGCGCTCAAGGTCTTTTGGGTCCTGAGGAAGATCAACGAGCGTCTTCAGCCATTCATAAGATACACGCATGTGATTGCCTTTCTAATAAGACGCCGATGATTAGAACTGACGTAGAACTCTCTGGTCACCAGAGATGAGCATACGCAGGTCAGGAAGGTCATAACGGAGCGCTGCAACACGCTCAACACCAATGCCAAAGGCAAAGCCTGTGTATTTCTCGGAATCAATACCGCAGTACTTGAAGACATTAGGGTCAACCATGCCGCAACCAAGAATCTCAAGCCAGCCCGTGTTCTTGCAGAAACGGCAGCCTTCACCGTGGCAAACACCACAAGAAACGTCTACCTCGCAGCTTGGCTCGGTGAATGGGAAGAAGTGAGGACGATAACGGGTAGCGCGGTCCTTACCAAAAATCTCACGAGTAAAGTGATCAAGGGTGCCCTTGAGGTCACCAAAGGTGATTCCCTCATCAACAACAAGTCCTTCCATCTGCGTAAACTGAGGCAGGTGGTTAGCATCTGCTGTGTCAGGACGGAATACCGTACCAGGGCAAATCATGTAGATAGGAGGCTCTTTTGTCTCCATGGTGTGTACCTGAACGCCAGAAGTCTGTGTACGAAGAAGCACGTCGGACTCGCCCAGTACGTGCGATTCTTTACCTTCTGGCGCATTGTCTACTACGTAGAACGTATCCTTACCAGAGCGGCTTGGGTGATCTTCAGGAGCGTTCAGAGCTGTGAAGTTGTAGTAGGTAGTCTCAACATAAGGGCCTGTCTCAATGGTGTAGCCCATGCTGATAAAGATGTCTTCCATCTCCTCACGTACCTGCTCAATGAGGTGCTGAGTACCAGGGCTCAGACGACGACCTGGAAGGGTAATATCAGTTGCCTCAGCATTAAGCTGAGCCTCAAGGGCTTCTCGCTTTAAAGCAAGCTGACGCTCGCGAATAGCGGTCTCAACGTTAGCACGAACGGTATTTGCAAGCTGACCCATTTGAGGGCGCTGATCTGCGGGAACCTGACCCATCATACGCATAATTGCGGTAAGAGAGCCCTTCTTTCCCATTGATGCAACGCGCACCTTCTCAAGTGCTTCAAGGTTTGTTGCCTTAGCAATTCCTTCAAGTACTTGCTCGCGAATTGCCGAGAGTTCCTCAGACATTCCCATGTAATTACCCTTTCAATAGAAAACCGTCCCTGAGCATATGCCCAAGGACGGAAAATTTCCGCGGTACCACCTCGGTTGATTGCACAGTTTTCTCTCTGTGCAATCCACTTAAAAGCCTAGTTTCGTTAGGCGGACGACTTCCCTACTAAGCAGAAACTGCCGTTCAAGTTGTAGCTCGGGAGTGAACTCTACCAGCGCTGTGCAGGTGTTTCTCAACCACGAACACCCTCTCTGTTCACAACGTGCTCCGGCAGACCTCTCCGTCAACGCACTTTGTTCAGAGTATCACACTGCACGGGTTTTGAGCAGCAGTACAACCCTTTTTACCAGAAAGATAAACAAAAGCGTAACAACCGCGAGAAGAACGATGGTTCCTCCAGGTTTAAGGCCAAGCTCATAGGAGACAACAAGTCCACCAAGTGAGGTCAGCATACCCACCGTGCTCGCATACAAACAACATTGCTTCCAGCTGCGGGAAATCTGCAAAGCACAGGCAACAGGAACTACCATCATGGATGAAACAATAAGTGAGCCAACCGTTCTTGCTGCTACGGCAACCACCAAAGCTACTGCGATAACAAAGCCAAAATTAATAAGACTTACGGGTACACCAACACAACGGGCATGACGCTCATCAAAAGACATCAAGAAAAGTTCTTTTCTAAGGAAGAAGCAGAATGCGACTGCAAGTACGCTAATGACCACAATCATCTGAACTTCTTGCTCGCTTACCGTCAGAATAGAGCCAAACATAAAGCTGTTGAAGCTTGATGAATTGGGAACAAAACCTGACAAAACACCTGCTAGACCAATGCCTGCTGCCATAACAATAGCAACTGCAAGCTCTGACTGATCTTTAAAGTGGCGACGTACTCCCTCAACACAAAGAGCACCACCCAAACAAGCGGCAATTGCTCCGGCAACAGGATTAATGCCCGCAATCATGCCTCCTGCAACACCTGCAAGAGAGGTATGTGAGAGAGCGTCGCCAATCATAGAAAGGCGCTTCAATACAACCGTAACGCCTACCAGCGGAATAATTGCTCCCAGAAGAATTCCCACAAGAATTCCTCGCTGCATAAATACGTATTCAAACATCTATGCCCTCCTCTCATATGAGTCTTGGACATCTTGAACAACGTCTGAGGCAGGGCCAAGCGATTCATTCAGTGCAAAATCATCTAATTTTCCGCGATTGTGGTCGTGGACATGATGAGAGTCAAGGTCACAGTGAGCGCCATGAACTGCACAGTGATCATGACCGTGACCCCTACCTGCAATTTCTGTAGCTTTGTGGTCAGCAACTTCAATAACTCGACAAGCCAGCGCATCAAGAGCTGCAAGATCATGCGTAACAATAAGCACCGCAAGGTCTCGAGCTGCATGGGCTTCTCGCACTAAGTTATAGAAGTGGTTGCGACTCTCTTTATCAAGACCAGTTGTAGGCTCATCCAGAATAAGTAGCGATGGATTTCCTACCAGTGCGCAGGCAAGACGAACTCTCTGGAGCTGTCCTCCAGAGAGTTCCCTGATAATACGCGTGGAAAAATCAGTCATACCTACAAGGTCAAGTGCCTCAAGCGTGCGCTCGCGACGCTCTTTTGCGCTCATCTTTACCTTTTTGGCACGAGCATACTGACTTGCATCCACTAGCTCGACGACGCTTGCAGGAAAGCGATTAACCGATTCTGAAGGGAGCTGTGGGACATAGCCTACACGCTCCCAGTCTTTAAACCGAGTCGAGGGCGTTCCAAAAAGAAGTGACTTACCACTTGTAGGTTCAAGCTCTCCTACCACAATTCGTGATAATGTGGATTTACCTGCACCGTTATCACCAATAAGCGCGCAAATCTCACCTTGATGAACGTCTAAATTTACATCGCTTAAGACACGCGTCTTCTTGTAAGAAAAACTCACGTCTTGAAGCGAAACGGCTATCTGACTTTCCTGCAACACGTCCTCCAAACATCCAGCCTAAGCTGGCAACACACTATGCGAGAGCGCCCTCAAGAGCCTTGAGGTTCTCGCGCATAACAGAGAGGTAATCCTCGCCCGCCTTGAGCTCGTCATCAGTAAGTCCCTCAAGTGGGTTAAGCTCTTCTACACGAGCACCTGTTGCCTCAGCAATTGCTTGAGCAACCTTAGGACTTACCAGTTCCTCCGTAAAAATAACCTTTACATTATGCTCTTTTACGAACTCAGTAATCTCTTTCATTTCTTGAGCATTTGGCTCTGCATCTGCCTCAACACCCTCGATTGGCATCTGTGTAAGACCATAAGCCTCGCACAAATAACCAAATGCCTGGTGAGAAACAACAATGGTCTTGTTAGGTAGTGAATCCAGACCCTTGTGGAACTCACTATCAAGCGTATCAAAGTCTGCGTTTGCCTTGTCAAGATTGGCAGCATACTCCGACTTGTGCTCAGAGTCCTTCTCGGACAGAGCGTCACAAATATTTTTCATCTGAATCTTTGCATTCAGAGGGCTCAGCCAAACGTGAGGGTCGGTTCCACCATGGTCGTGATCGTGATCATGATCATGGTCATCTTTTTTCTCCTCATGATCGTGATCATCGTCCTCTTCAAGCTCAAGAAGTTTAACGTCTTTGCTGGTCTCAACTGCTGTAAGTTTTGTGCCAGAACCAAGTCCATCAAGTACGTCCTTGACCCAGTGCTCCATACCAGCACCGTTGTAAATCAAGAAGTCTGCTTCCTGGATAGTCTTCATATCCTTGCTGGATGGCTCCCAATCATGTGGCTCAGTACCTGCTGGAACGAGGCATGTTACCTCAGCATGATCGCCAGCGATGCGCTTTGCAAAATCGTACATAGGATAAAAACTTGCAACAATGCTGAGCTTCTTCTGGTCTTTATTATCAGAAGCTCCTTCTTGCTTTTGAGCCTCAGGCTTGCAGCCAGCAAGAATAGCACTCACGCCAAAAGCGGATGCTACAAGTGCGCTACGACGAGAAACGGTTGGATTCAAATTCATGTTACATCTCCCAAAACTATAAAAACCAATATGGTGTAGTGCCAAATTCTTCAAACAAAATCGTGCGATTGTCATCACTACCAAGCATAAAAACATGGCGAGAAACCCATGTTTCTCCTCACTTCTTTGCCTTTCTACTCACTTCTCATCATCTGAACATGCATTCATGCTTCCCCTTTAGCACGAAAGCGGGCTGTCTTCCGACAGTCCGCTTTCTAAAAGTTAGCCTTAGTATACATATTCCAATTCAAGTCAACGATAAATTTCTTATCTTTTCCACAAACGGAATTGGAATAAACAGGTTAACTGTTTTATCTCTTGCTAACCTACTGATCTTTCTCCGCATACGGAGTAATAATCAGATCTCCACTATTATACTCACCCAAATAAACCTCTGAAGCAGACTTATAACCTTGATGCTCAAGTTCTCTTTCAAGCCAATTCTCTTCCAGGTCCAGCGTCTCAAGAATATTTGTCTGAACTTGTCCGTCAGTAATAAGCGGGAATCTAACGTTCTCTTCTCCTTTTTTAACAATAATCAACTGTCCATTTTGCTCAAGAATGGCACGCTTAACGTCTGAGATATAATTCACTCCTGCCTGGCGAAGCTTCAGCGACACATCGTAGGCAGTGAGACCCATAGACCTACAGTTGTCTACAAGCAGCTTGCCCTTATCAATAACAATAACAGGACGTCCATCAATCAACTGCTTGACCAGCATATTGTTTGTTCTCAACCATTTAAGAACCATAACAATAATGAGCCAAATAAGCAGGACAAGGGTGAACTGCAAAATGGTAATTGAACTGTTGTAGATCATGCCGCCAACAATGCCGCCAAGTACAAAGTTTTGAACCTGGTCAATTGCTGCAGTTGGTGCTAGGTTTCCTTTTCCGCTGACGTTAATTGCCAGAACAAGCGAGAAAAGACCGATGCACAATTTAATGGCAACTTCTAAATAAAAGTTCATCGATCTACTCCTCTACATGCTTAATGTCATTACCAATGAGATTGATCTGTTCAATGACATAGTCATTCTCGGTATTTTTTAAAACGTGATAATACTTACCGTCAACCTCAAGATACGACGGATTTCCCTGGCTATCAAAGGCAATGTACACGTGGTCAAAATCAACCTCAAGGCGTCGAGCAATGTTTTCTTGTGAGGCAATAATTGACTCATAGTGCTTAGTTGCTTGATTGACCTCTAACACACGATCAAGCTGCAGAAGTCCAAGAAAAATGAGCGAGAACAGCGCAATGAGCGCCAGCTCACGATACTTAGAATTCTTTCTATCACGCATGTAATGCACAAGCGAGAAAACCATCAGAAGTGCAACAAGACCAAATAGAACAAGCTGAGTCCAGTCAAATGCTGTCGCATGGTGAATTAAATAGTTATGGGAATAGAACTCCATAGACTTCCTTTAGTTTGCATTACTCAAGATCTGCTGCTTATGCCTTGTAAACGCTCTTTCCGCCGAGGAACGTCTCTTCAAGCTGAAGATCTTTTGTAATAACAATAAAGTCTGCGTCATATCCAGGACGGATGAAGCCACAAACATCATCAATTCCACAGGAGCGAGCTGGGTTTTCTGAAGCCATGCGAACTGCTTCTTCAGCAGATACAATGCCCCAGTCAAAGACGTTCTTCACGCCTTCAAACAGACGAAGAATTGAACCAGCAAGGCTGTGAGACTCATCCATCAGACGAGCAGTTCCGCCTTCAACAACAACAGGGAAATCGCCAAGCTTGTACTGTCCGTTAGGCATACCACCTGCACGCATGCAGTCTGTAATTAGAACGGTGTGGTCATATCCCTTTGCATTTACCAGAGCACGAACGGCAATAGGATTGAGGTGGTGACCGTCGCAAATAGCCTCTGCATAGGTACCGTGGGTGGTCATTGCAGCGCCAACCATACCTGGCTCACGATGGTGAAGACCACTCATGCCGTTATAGGTGTGAACAAAGATGTCAGCACCAGCATTTACACAAGCAAGCGCCTCTTCATACGTTGCGTCAGAGTGACCAAGTGCAACATGAACGCCACGATCTGCCATCTCTGCACAGAACTCTGGAGCACCATCACGCTCTGGAGCAATAGCAATCTTGGCAATCCAACCGTCAGCACGCTCCTGCCACTCATCAAAGACCTCTACATCTGGATCCAAGAAATACGCAGGATTCTGGGCGCCCTTGTGCTTCTCGGTAAAGAATGGTCCCTCCAGGAAGATGCCCTGAATGCGAGCAGCGTCAATGCCATTTGCCGCAATTCCCTCTGCTGCATCAGCAACGGACTCACAAGCATCACCGGTCTGCTCGACACTTGCAGTCAGTGTTGTTGGAAGCCAAGAAGTTACGCCGTTAGAGAGCAGGCCCTGAGCAATCTCAATGACGCCATCAGGATCGCAGTCCATAATATCGTGGTCCAGGAAGCCATGGATATGGGTATCAACAAGGCCAGGTGCCACCCAAGAACCAGTGCGGTCAATAATCTCGCAGTCTGGCTTCTCTTTAGTGAAATGACCAAATACACCATCTTCTACGAGTAAATATCCTGGACCAGAAGTTGCTCCTGGCAAAAAGAACTTATCTGCTTTAACTGCAAATGTACTCATACGTACCTCAATCATTCTCAAAAGGACGCGCCATAGGCACGTCCTTCTTAGTAATTCCTATAGTGAGTGAATTGTAACACCCTTAACCACTCGATTAACCTGACCAGTTGGAGAAGGTGTGTCCGGTTTGTTGTTAACACGGACTGAGTTCAAGAGCGCCACCACCTGAGCAACCATTACAAAAGGCAGAGCCAAATAAGGTGCTGGTAGAGGCTCTGTAAATACTGGAAGACTAAATGTTCTTCCCGTAAAGTTTGTTGCCCCCTCTTGCTCAATACCAATGGTCAGAGCAGCAATCTGGTCTCCCTTAATCTCGTCAAGAATATCCAGATCATATTGACGCGTATAAGGGTTATTGGAAACAAAATCAAACACCAGGGTGTGTTCGTCGACAAACGACTTTGGTCCGTGACGATATCCCATCGAGGAATCCCACGACGTTGCATTAATACCAGCTGCAAGCTCCAAAATCTTAAGCTGAGCCTCATGAGCAAGACCCACAAAAGGACCAGAACCCAGATAGGTAATGCGGTTGAAATCGCTCTTAAGCCACTCAGCAATCTCTTCCTCGCGCTCAATTACCTGCCTACCCAGCTCAGCAGCATCAGAAATCCAAGCCTTCTTCTGTGAGTCATCAGCACTATCAAATACAAGAGTAGCAAGAAGTGTCATACAGCTATAAGAGCCGGTCATGGCAAAGCCCTGGTCATTTGCACCAGGAATAAGAAGTAGCAATGTATCGTCTTTACCTGCGGATTCAACGGCAAGTTTTCCTTCAGGAGCGCAGGTAATATTGATGAGCAAAAGATTTTTAACAATCTTACGGGCAATATTTACGGCAGCAAGACTCTCTGGACTATTACCAGAGCGTGCAAAAGAAACCAAGACCGTTGGATCATCTGGATCAAGGCTGCCATAAGGATCAGAAACAATATCAGTAGTTGCAACAGACGCAAACTCAAAAGAGCTCTTCTCGCCATGAGAACGAAGATACGGAGTAATGGTATCGCCTACATATGCCGAGGTACCTGCGCCCGTAAAGACCACGCGGGTACGACGACCCTCGCCAAGATTGCGAGCACGCTCGACAAACTCTTTAATTGCAGAAAGGTTCTCCTGATAAATGCCAAAGGTAGATTCCCAAAGCTCAGGCTGCTGCTTAATCTCGGCAGTTGTAATATGCGCGCCGAGTGCCTTTAGCTCTTCTTGGCTCTTTTTAAACATTGATATCCCTTCTTACAGCTATTTAACTGCGTGTATGTACAATCTTGTATCTAAATTGATCAGCGCGAGCCACACTTAAAGTAAACTCAACAATATTGTTTCTGTCATTGTAGGTTGTACGTGTAAGGCTCAAAACAGGTGAGCCCTCAGAAATTTGCAATAAAGCGGCGTCATCTGAGCGAGCAATTGAAGCCTTGAACTCCTCTTCTGCCACGCCAATCTTTATGTTGTAGTCTTCTTCAAAAATTTGGTACAGAGATTTTTGCTCAACATCATGAGCGGTGAGCGAGAAAAACTGTGAGACTGGAAGGTAGGTTACCTCCAGCATCATAGGCACATTATCAGCACTTCTTAAACGCTTGATGCGGAAGAGTTTCTCGCCAAGAATAACATGCATATGCTGGGCTAAAAATTTATTAGCCTCAATAGTGTCAAACTCAAGAATAGTTGTCTTTGGAACGCGGCCCAACTGACGCTGCTGGTCAGTAAAGCTATAGCCGCCCATAAGGTCTGTTGCGCGTTCAGAAACGTCTGCAACAAAGGTACCCCGACCACGTTGACGGTAAATGAGTCCCATGTGTTCAAGCTCTTGCAAGGCCAGTCTTACCGTAGTGCGAGAAAGACCATAAGAATCGGAGAGCTCTCGCTCAGAAGGAAGTGGATCGTTTGGATCCATCTCGTTTTCAATACGATAGCGCAGTATATTTGCTAACTGCTCGTAGAGAGGCTGTCTTCCCATAAACGCTGTCATCAAAACTCTCCTATAAAAGACGGGTGCCCACTAAGTGGACACCCGTCGCACTTACTTAACCCCAAATATATGGGAGAACGCCAAAGCCAGAACCAAGGAGTGCAATTACCAGAAGCAGGCAGATGCACATGATTGGAGTCCAGTTACGCTTTGCCATGAGATAGTACAGGCAAAGGGTAAGCGCCAGTGGGATAAGCTTTGGGCAAACGCCGTCGAGGATCTTCTGGATGTCAATGGAGACAGGAGAAGTGACTTCCTCGCCAACAGTTACCAGATTAACGCCGTTACCGACTGGAGCAATAGCAGTGGTGCCGTCCTTGCCATCAGCAGTCTTGCCGCCGATGAACATAACGGACTCAGGGTCCTTCTTGTAGTCAGCATAGGAACCCTTAGCAAAGAGAGCCTTGTCATACTGACCAGAAGCAAGCTGCTCATCAGAAAGAGTTACCTGAGAAAGAACAACGCTGTGTGTCTCACCGTTAGGGATATTTGCGCCAGCGCCAAGCTTGGTTCCGCCGTAGCAGACAACCAGGCAGCCAACAACAAAGACGCCCAGGATAGAAGCAGCACGAGTGAACTCTTTTGCGTTCTCGGTGAGCAGAGTAATTGCGTCAGTACCCATCTTGTAGGAAAGGTTCATCAGCCAATAACGTACAGCAAACTGTGCAATGTTAAAGATGATGAGGAACAAGAATGGTGCAAAGACATTGCCGGAAATTGCCATGTTAGAGGTAATACCAGCAGTAATTGGAACAAGGGTGAACCAGAACAGTGCGTCACCAATGCCGCCCAGAGGACCCATTGCAGAAACGCGGACTGCACGAATGGTTGGGATATCCAGCTTGTTCTGCTCAAGGGAGAGAACAATACCCATAACAAAAGTGACCAAGAATGGGTGGGTATTGTAGAACTCAAGGTTGTGACTCATGGAAGCAGCAAGGTCATCCTTGTTGTCGCCGTGAATCTTCTCAAGACCTGGGAGGATACCGTAGAGCCAACCAGCTGCCTGCATTCTCTCGTAGTTGAAGGAAGCCTGCAGGAACAGGGAGCGCCATACCATCTTGTTGAGCGTCTTCTGATCAAGTGGCTCAGCAGGAGTAGTGTTCTGATAGGTATCAGGAATATTAAATGCCATCTTCGAAGTCACCTCCAGCAACAACAGCAGGAGCAGCATTCTTCATCTTGGTCTGGAGCTGGTAATCCCAGAATGCGATACCAAAGCCGATGAGAGCAAGAAGCAGAAGTGCTGGACCAGAGAGCTCAGGAATGCTGATAAATACGATTGCAGCTGCAAAGCCCATGAGGAAGAAGCCCCAAAGCTCGCGAGAAACCATAACCTTCAGCAGGATTGCAAAGCCGACGAAGCGCATCATGCCACCAGCGACGGACAGTGCATTCATGAGCCACTTTGGAATTGCCGTGGTGATCTGAGTGCCAAATGCAGCGCCACCCAGGAAGAACAGGGTAACAATGACACCAAAGAAGAGACCAAGAGCAGCCATTGCACCATAGTTGATACGAGCAATTCCCTTAGGATCGGCCTTCTCGGCGTATGCATCAGCAGTTGCCATTACAGGGGACATAATGGTAAAGATGATGGTTACTGCATACTGACCAAGCAGGGAGAATGGAATTGCTGCAGCTACAGCAGCCATTGGTTCAAGCTTAGTAGTGATTGCAAAGACTGCAGACATAATGCCGCCGATAACAGCGTTAGGTGGCTGAGCACCACCAACAGGCATGTTGCCGATGGTCATAAGCTGATAAGTACCACCAACAATGAGACCAGTCTGAACGTCACCAAGAATCAAACCAACCAAAAAACCAGTTACGATTGGCTGGTAAAGAGACTCGAGGAAACTAAACTGATCGATGCCAGCGATAAACGCAACGATGAAAATTAATAACACCTGAATAGGGCTAACATCCATCTTAACTCCTCCTTTCAAACACACCATAACTACCGATGACGATGATCGGCAGACTATTCGAATACCTTTGCCAACCTGCTAGAAACGTTGCACCATTGCAACTTTTTGTAATCTCTACCAGGAAGTTGCGCGCAAAACTTACTCGAATAGCTTTGAGATATCCTCGACCGGGGTCGTAGGAACACGCCTAATCTCTAGAGTCACCCCCAATTCCTGAAGCTCACGGAAGGCAGCGACGTCCTTATCGTCTACCGCCACACTTGTGGCGACCTGTCGCTTTCCCTCAGCCATGTGCATATTGCCGATGTTCACTTTTTTGATTGGAACACCGCCCTTGACCAGAGTGAGGACATCCTCTGGATTCTCGGCAACTAAGAAAATGTGCTGGCTTGCAGAAGCCTTATGAATTACCTCAATAGTCTTCTGAAGCGTAAAGTACCTGGTTGCAACGCCACTTGGAGCAGCCATATCCATGAGGCCCTGGCGCATCTTATTTCCTGCAACCTCGTCATTAGCAACAAGGATGAGGTTAGTTCCAAGGGTGCCGTTCCACTGAGTAGCAACCTGACCATGAATCAAACGATTATCGATTCGAGCAAGCTTGATATCTGGTTCTCCCATAACAAGTTCTCCTCTCTTTACGCGCACACTTGTGCGTGCTATCTGCGATTTTCATCGCACTACTCGCAACTTGCGCTGCGTGTTTTACTGCAAATTTATTTATTGTTGGAAACGCTGATTACCGCCCAACGATCCAACGTGATGACCACATTTGGAGCAAACTCAACATCTACTGTTTCTTTTTTGACGTTTTTAACTACGCCATACATTCCGCTATTAGTCTTAACTTTCTGACCTGCATGAAGATTCTTCAGAAACTCTGAAGTTGTTCCCGCCTTTTTAGAAGAGGCTCTCCAAACAAAGAAGGAATAAACAAGGCCCAAAATTACCAAGAACGCGAGAAGAACAATGGATGAAGCAAGAATGTTCTCTGCTAGATTTGCCATGTACATCTCCTTAACTCAACAACAAAACGCTACTTAAATACCATCGTCTCCGAAGATGTCATCTTCTGGCTCAACCTCAAGCTCAAGACGCTTATGGACAACTCCCTGGCTACCAGCTAAAACAGCAGTATCAACCAGTTCTTCAAGAGAGGTATCTGCCATGCGGCTACCAAGTGTTTCAAGAAGCATAGGAAGGTTTGTGCCGGTAACAACTTCTACGTTTGAATAACTCTGAGCAATAATCATTGCCTGATTAAAAGGTGTTCCGCCAAGCAGATCGCAGAAAACCAGCACACCGTCAGTAGTGTCAAGAAGATCGGAAATTGTTGCAGAAAGAGTTTCTGGGTATGTTGCAGCACCGGCTTCAATAAAAGGAACGGGAACAAAAGCTTCTTGCTCACCAGCAATCATCTTTAAAGCATCAGCAAGTCCGTTTGCAAAAGTTCCATGACCAGTTAAAACGCAACCTACCATGTCAAACTCCTTTCAAAGAGTTGGAAACTATCTGGGGAGCTACACAGAAAACTAGGGGTGATGAAGCTTCCCTCTAAGTGGTAGATACCAGATAACAACCTAATATAAGTATAGTCTAGTGAGCACCTTGTGATGTGTACGTTAACAATCGACGGCTTAACGGTACTATTTTTACCGTAAACGGTACACACGTTGTTATTTTCGCAGGTAGATATATGGATAAATTGTGATGACGCACTAAAAATTGAGAACTATCCCTGAAAAATGAGAAGTTCTTATAACGTGCTTTTATACGTAATAAATGTAGTAAACAACCCTAAAATCCTGCTCAAATACGACGAGAAAATAAAATTGGTATTAAGAAATTATGTACTGGTATCTTTTTTTATAACATCTAAAGAAAAGTTTCTTGACGGCGCTTTGGTTAAATAGATTTAATCCAATTTCATTTGCAGTGGCGCTGTTCCATAGTGTTTCTCGCCCCTGCTTTCCTCTGAGCACTTTGTGTGCACTGTCTTTTAGACGAGGTGATATGCGTGATTGTTACCGTAACACTCAATGCATCCATTGATAAGGCGTACTACTTGGACTCTCCTGTTGTAGATGGAACGGTACACAGAGTCTCGGTAGTAGATAACAGCGCGGGCGGCAAGGGTCTTAACGCCTCACGAGCCATTACCACTCTTAACTACCCCGTTTGTGCCACAGGATTTGTAGGCGGTAATAACGGAAGATACCTTGTTGAGCTGGCTCATAAAGATGGTATTACCAGCGATTTTATTTATACTGAGCAAGAAACCCGCTCATGCATTAATATCCTGGAGCCAAGCGGGCAATCAACTGAATTCTTAGAGCCTGGGCAGTCTGTACTTCCTGAAGAATTCCTTGCTTTCAAGGCAAAGCTTGTCCAGCTTACCAACGAAGCCGAAGTTGTCACCTTTAATGGCAGTGTTCCCAAGGGCATTTCTGCCGAAAATTACAAAGAACTTATTGAAGAGACCATGGCTGCGGGCGTGTCTTGCATTGTAGACGCATCCGGTGCACTGCTCACCTCCTGTATTGATGCCCTTCCTACCATGATCAAACCAAACACCGATGAAATCGGTCAACTTCTAGGAAGAAAAGTAACTACAGAAGACCAGGTCATTGAGGCAGCTCAGGAGCTGCACAAACGCGGCATTAAAATTGTAGTTGTCTCGCTTGGTGCAAAAGGTGCGCTCATGGTTTCTGATGAAGGAACCTTTAGAGCAAATCCTCCAAAAATTGAAGCTATCAATCCTGTTGGTGCAGGAGATACCCTTGTTGGCTCATTTGCTGTTGCACTTGCTCAGCAAAAACCAACTTCAGAGTGTCTTACCTTTGCGCTTTCATGTGCTACCGCAAGTTGTTTATCTGCAGGTACCGGTCGCTTTGATCAAGATGTTGCAACTAAGATTCAGAAGCAGGTCACAATCAAAAAGATTGCTGAATAATATGCAGCAAGACGGGTTTCTCGCCAAAGGTTACAAAGACAAAACGATTTCTAGAAAAGTT
>CAUVBV010000003.1:0-135320 GCA_963550405.1 uncultured Atopobium sp.
CAGCTCCTTTTTTAGGTGATTTTGATACAAATGGTATACGTTGTCAAGCAATAAACAGATGTATTTTCGATTTGTTATGTTTGTCCGACGTTATTTTTTCCTTGAATTCTCAAAGCAAGTGCAATGTTTAATGATGGTAGACTTCTCAAAGGCATTTACAACCCAGGAGCTCTCCGTGATTATAAAAAACGAAATACCTCTTTTAGAATATGACGATGCCTCCCCAGAGGTTATTTCAGCAAATCACGAATGGACCGCAGGCCAGCTGCCAGAAAAGTGCCTCTTCGCGTTTCTCGGAGACGTTGTCCATGATTACGCCAACGAGCACGGGGCAGAGGTCGTAGAAACAATCGTGACCGTTTCTCGAGACATTAAAGTCTACGTTTTAGATTCATATGGCGAGAAAATCTGTTTAGTTCAATCCCCTACTGGATCAGCTTCATCCACACAGGTAATGGACATACTGGTTACCTGTGGATGCAAGAAAGTAATTGCAGTTGGTTCTTGCGGCGTTCTAAAAGAGATACAAGAGAATGCCTTTCTCGTCCCCACTAAAGCTCTTAGAGCGGAAGGGACGTCCTATCACTATCTTCCAGCATCAAGATATATAGAGCTTGATAAGGAGCCAATTTCTGTCATAGAAGAGACCTTCAAAAAAGATGGCCTTCCTTTTGAGACGTGCACCACCTGGTCTACTGACGGTTTCTTCCGTGAGACAAAGGATATGGTTGAGTATCGTCTGCAAGAAGGGTGCTCAGTTGTAGAGATGGAATGCTCAGCACTAGCCGCTTGTTGTAGAAAACGAGGAGCGCAATTTGGACAGTTCCTTTTTACGGCAGACTCTTTAGCAAACGTTCACGAATATGACGAGAGGGACTTTGGCAAAGACTCCCATGAAAAGGCGCTGCTTCTTGGTCTAGAGATAGTAAAAAACTTTACCTAAGCCATCGCTGGAATCCATGCTTGCTGCGTTTCATAAAATTTGAGCGTACAATTGTTAGCATGTTCTAACTGGCTTTTCATCAGTGCGTTTTTACGACTAGTGAGGCTCATATGAAAGTGCAGCAGCTCATTAAAGAAACGTGCGCGATAGCCGCCGAGGACATCGGCACGGCAAAAGCGGATCAGATTGCACAGGCGGCTCAAACGCGGTACGAGGCGCTTTGTGCAGAAAACTCATCAGATTCCAAGGAACTCCGTGTTCACTCTTTCAGACGCATTTACCCTGGTATTGCAGTATATGAAGCTTTACGAGCAGAGGGTATCTCGCAAGAAAAAGCTGTCTGGTATATTCGCGAGTATTTCCAGCGATTTGCTGCCAAACGAGTTCCGCTCTTCCAATGGGCCATCAAAACATTTGGTCTTGCACGCAAGTTTCCACGACTCTTTAAATCAGGTATCGAGAAAAGCTGCACATCAAGTGCTGGATTTGCCTTTGAATATCCAGAAAGTCACGGTAACGAAGCTCGCCTCACTATTGTGAGCTGCCCCTACTATGAGATAACCAAAAAATATGGCTGCCCCGAAATAACCGCTGCATACTGTGATAGTGACGATGCAGGATACGGCAATCTGCATCCTCAACTTATCTGGGGCCGTACAAAAACCATAGGTCACGGTGGCGATTGTTGCGATTTTCTCTTAGAGTATAAAGAGAGTTAATCGCAGGTAGATGCTGTTTGCCTGCACCGTCGCTAAAATTTTGTCATCTACATGACGCGCTTTGAACACGTTTACTAGGAGTTTTTATGCAAGAAAATCGCATGTTTTCCGACGTCAAGCTGGCAAAGAGACTAACTCCTGCTTGGCTTAGTCCCTTTTTAGCCGTTTTCTTGTTGGTCGTTGGGCAAATTATTGGCGCTATTGTAATGTCCATCTCAGCAGCTCTTATTATTGCCCCTTACTACATGACGCACCCAGAACTTCCAGATCGCCTTTCCGATTCCCTCAATCTGAGAGAGATTTTTGGAGACTACTATCTTCTGGTAACGCTTCTTTCCTTTGTCTTTATTGCAGGTCTCTTTTTCCTGTGGGTAAAACTCTTTGAAAAACGTCCGATTGTTACCCTAGGATTTTACAAAGACAACTGGAAGAAAGAGTTGCTCAAAGGCTTTGGTCTAGGAATTCTTCTCTTCTCTGTTGTGATGCTGATTCTCATTTTGACCGGATCTTATCAATTAGTTGGCACTACTTTTACGCCTTATGCATTCGGCTTTGTTCTTCTCACTATTCCGTTTTGGCTGATTCAAGGCGGAGCAGAAGAACTTATCACGAGGGGCTGGCTCCTTCCTGTCATGGCAGAGAAGTCCAACAAGATTGTTGCGATTGTGGTTTCGAGCAGTCTATTTGGTCTTCTCCACATGTTTAACAGCGGATTTACTATGCAATCCCTGATCGACCTAATTCTTTTTGGCGTCATGGAAACGTTCTATATCATCAAAACAGACAATCTCTGGGGAGCTGCTGGCATTCACGGAGCCTGGAACTTTGCCCAAGGCAATATCTTTGGCGTTCTGGTAAGCGGTAGCACTACAGGCAGTTCTTTGCTGCAGTTTGCTCCTGGCGGTGGCCCAGATTGGCTTACCGGCGGTAGCTTTGGCGCAGAAGGTTCCATCGTTTGCACGATTGTTATGCTGGTAACTGTCTTGATTCTTGCCTATCAGCTCAAGAAATCTGGCAAACTCTTTGTAAAGAAATCTGCCGAGAAACCCGTTGAAGCCGCAGGTGACAATTTATAACTCCTATATTTCGCTGAATTTCACAGAGTGACCGATTTTCTCGCCCGCTTCTCCTACACCTTAAGGAGAAGCGGATTGTGTATATACGGTCAATTTGCAGCTTGAGCAGCAAGTCCTTCTCGCTATTTATTATGATTTACCTATCTTGTTGCTGTTTGAGGAGAAATTATGCGCGCAAAGAAAGTTTTGAGCATTTTATTTGCTCTTGCTCTTGTTTTGAGCAGCCTTCCTGCATCCGCTATTGCAGAGTCTATTGAAGACGCAGGTAAATACTCTGTTGTAGTCTCGTACGTTAATGTGCTTACCGATGAAGAGATTCATGCACCTTCTAAGCAAGTTGTAAATGAGGGAGAATCTTGGTCTGTTACCTCTCCAACAGTTACCGGTTATGACCTGGAAGATCCTGCTCAAACAACCGTTACTGGTGTTGCCTCTGGCTCAGATCACTACATTAAACAGACCGTCTATTACATGCCTGGCTATGTTACCTACACCGTTAAACGCATGAAAGAAATGACCACTGGTAATTATGTTGAGGCGTCCTCCGAAGAAAATTACGGTGTGCCCGATTCGATTGTTACTGCTACAGATGTCACCTATCCAGGTTTTGTGCGCACAACTACAGACCTTTCGCTTAAAGTTACCGCAGATGGCAAGGCTGTTAAGTACATCTACTATGATCGTAATCCTCGCAGCGCAATTTATTTCTCAACTTCCGGCAGTGAGCTGTCTCCTGTAATTGGAAATCCAGGAGATCCTGTTCCTGCCGTCCCCAACCCAACACGAACTGGCTATACCTTTGCTGGTTGGGACCTTAATGACGATGGTATTGCAGATTCTTTGCCTGCCACCATGCCTCAAGAGCCTATTACTGCAAAAGCACTTTGGACTCCAGCAACAGCAACGTACCACTACGCCTATTTTATTCAGGATCCAAACAATCCTTCTAACTACAACTACGTCACTACCACCGTTGCTTCTGGAACCGTCGGAACAATGACTGCACCTGCTCCTGTCCAGCCAAATACAGGCGTTTTTCGCTTTGAAACGTACGGCCACGAGAGTGATCCAACTCCTATTGCAGCAGATGGATCTACCACTATTAACGTGTACTACAACCTTGCAGCTATTACTGTCAATCTACGCCCAAAGAGAAACGGTCCTATTCTTGCAACATTCACCGTTCATTATGGTGATTTAGTAGATCCTTACGCCATTAACCCTAATACAGGCAACAAATACAGTGAGGATATGGTCGCTGCCATGCGTGCAGATGATCCGACTGGAACTTACTATTGGTACGGTTCAATCCCTGGTATTGGTGGAACTGCTACCACCATCCAAATAAGGACTACTGACCCAGGCACTCAAATTACTGCAGATAATGTTCTCGACGTCTATGGTCGCTACACTAGGTCCACTAACCTTGGTCCACGCTACCGCTTCTATTACTATCAAAACCTTGATGGTACTTACGATATGGGCGGAGACCACACGCTTTCTCGACCTGGCATGATTACAGAGATTGCGAGAAATGATGTTGATCACTATCTTGAGAGCGAGAATAGACATCCAGGTTTTTCGTATGACGGCTACCGCATGAGCATTGGCCATTTTGATGGAACCAATTACGATGCCCTTAGTTGGACCAGTTGGCAGCCATACAACTACGACTACCTTACCACTGATTACAATTCCAACTTGATTGAGCACCGCTATAAGCGCAATACCTATACCGTTACCTACGTAAGCTCTGGTACAACTGTTGCTACGCACTCTCATCTCTTTGGAGAGCCCTTTAATGCCAGCACCGATGTTCCTGGCACCTCTTTGACTTCTCCGCGTCCTGGCTATGTCTTTAAGGGCTGGTATGACAACTCAGAGACTGTAGGCACTCCTATTACCGACACCACTATGCCTGCAACTAATACAGTGTTGTACGCCAAATGGGCACCTCTTACTGCAACCGTTACCTTTGACTCTGAAGGTGGTTCGCCAGTCAATTCGCAGGAGCTTACCTACGGAGATGCAGCTACAAAGCCTGCTGATCCCGTTCGCGAAGGCTACACCTTTGCAGGCTGGATTCTCTACACCAACGGAAACCCTTCCGTATACAGCTTCTCTGCAGCAGTTACAGGCGACATCACCCTGCACGCGCTCTGGAAGAAGAACGATTCCTCCGTCTCCTACACGGTCATTCACCAGACCGACGATGGTCAAGTCCTCTCAACCACAACTGAGACTGCTCCAATCGGCTCTCTCGTCAGCAAATGGGCTCTTGATGCAGCTGATCGTGGAGACTATGCCTATGTAGATGTTTCTTCTCGCTCTATGGTTCTTGACGAGAATGCCGAAAATAACGTCTTGACCTTTACGTATAGCAAGGAAGCTCGCTACAGCTATACCGTCCATTACGTTGACGCACAGACCGGCGAGCAAATTCATTCCGACGATGTTATTGGTAGCCAGACGCTCAACCTGCAGAATGTTTCTGCTCGAGAGATTGACGGTTACACACTTCAGGGAGATAGCACCGGATATGTTTCTGCTGACCAGCTTGAATACACGTTCTACTACACAAAGAACCCTGAAGCACCTGCGGCACCTCAGACTCCAGCAAAGCGTAAGAGCGCTCTGCCCGAGACTGGCGACGCTTCAAGCGTGATTCTTGTTAGTACAGCCCTAACCTCTGTGGCTTCCTTGGGAACTTCTCTTGTTTTGCATCGCAGGAAGCGTGACCAAGAGTAAGAGGAAGTATTAAGGCAAACGTAAAAACCCGAGCGCTTTGGCACTCGGGTTTTTGTTTGCGTATTCTTGAAGTAGCCGCAGGCAGGCGCAGCTCTAGCCATAAATCTGCAAACCAATCTTCATAACTAAAGCAATAACGTTAAATTCTAATTTCACAGGTAGTTTGATTTTCTCGTTACCTCCTCCTTATAATTAAAATAACAAAGGAGGAGGTGTTTTATGTCAAAGAAACAAATCAATCTATTTGTAGGCTCTATCGGAGCTTTTATCGGAGTATTTGTTTTTATCGCTTATATTCCACAAATTATTGCAAATCTACAGGGCGTAAAGGCTCAACCTTTTCAGCCGCTATTTGCAGCAGTTTCTTGTCTCATTTGGGTCATCTATGGTTGGACTAAAGAGCCCAAAAAGGACTGGATTCTTATTATCCCAAATACTGCTGGTGTAATTTTGGGCGGTTTGACGTTCCTTACTGCTTTATAGTGATTAAGCAGTAAGTTTAATTTAGAAATCCGACAGCATCTAATGGTGCTGTCGGATTTTAATTAACATGCGTCTTACCTCTGTCGCCATTCTTGGCGCTTTTCTCATTCTGCATCATAAACAAACTCAATAAGCTAGTTCTTAGACACCCATCCCCGGAAAGCCAATCTGTCGCAGCGCCTCATACAGCACAATGGCGGCAGCGTTTGAAACGTTAAGCGCACTGACCGAGAACTCGTTAGGGTCAATGAAGTTTCCGCAGATATCCTGCCGCAAAAGCGCTGGATGAGCGTATTGGTCATCACCGTCAAGTGCATCGTGCTTTTGACTCCAGTCCTCACGATTAACCAGGCTTGCGGAGTCTTGCAACATTGGGATTCTCTCACACTCGTCAGCATGCTGGGCAAGGAGTTCCTCGGATAATCCCAAGCTTTCTTTGCCAAAGATAAGGTAATCCCCATCGCGATACGTTGCCTGAGTATAGGTCTTCTTAGCTTTCTTAGTCAGAAAATGTAGTGGAGATCTACTGGCCGTAAAAACACCGTTGGAAGCGGTGCCTGTAGCGGCAACAGCGTCGTGTGCAGCGTCCCCAGCAGGTGCACCAGATGCTTGGGCAAGACCGTTCTTCTCCAGAAATTGATCCCAGTTATCGTAGACAGAAACGTTAAGACTTTGCCAATAGGCCATACCAGCTCGTTTGAGGCTTTTGTCATCAAGCGAGAAACCCAATGGGCCCACTAAGTGCAAGTGAGTCCCACTCACTACGCAGGTGCGGCCAATGTTTCCCGTATTTGCGGGAATTTCGGGCTCTACCAGTACAACATTGAGCATGGGTTATGCCAGAACAAAACTGGTCAGGAATGCAATAAGTCCGCCGAGCGCCATGGTGGCTGGCAGCGTCACAAACCAAGCGGCAATAATCTTGCGCGCAACGCCCCAGCGTACGGAGCTGCGACGACGAGCAGATCCTGCGCCCATAATGGATGTGGTGATGACCTGTGTAGTGGAAACTGGTGCTCCAAGTGCAGTCATAATCTCAATTGCAACGGTAGAACTTGTTTCGGCGACAAAGCCAATAACTGGCGTGAGCTTGGTAACGCCATCGCCAACGGTACGCATAATGCGACCGCCGCCAATGGAGGTGCCTAGTGCCATAGTAGTTGCGCAAAGCAGCTTAACCCACAGAGGAATGCCCATGGAAGGGTCATGCAGACCTGCGGTTACCAGGGCCAACGTGATGATTCCCATAGTCTTCTGAGCGTCATTATTACCGTGGCTGTATGCCATAAAGGCAGCTGAGAGCACCTGAAGACGGTGGAACAGGCCATGCGCCTTTTTAGGTGGCCAGTCAGCAAAAATCTCAAAAACCAGCTTCATAATAAAGTAGCCCAGTGCCATACCAATAAGTGGCGAGGTAAACAGAGGGATAACAACCTTCTCGATAACTCCCGCCCAAAGAATGTGGCCTGTGCTGCCGGTAAATACGATGGTTGCGCCAATAAGGCTGCCGATAAGCGCATGCGAAGACGAACTTGGAATTGAGAACCACCAGGTAAAGAGGTCCCAAATGATAGCGCCCATCAATGCAGCAAAAATTACGTAGAGCTGAAGCTGAATATCAACCAGACCAGACGCAATGGTCATAGCGACCTTCTCGCTCATAAGCGCGCCGATAAAGTTCATGATTGCGGACATCGCAATTGCCGTGCGCAGAGGCAGCGCCTTGGTATACACCGTGGTTGCAATAGCATTTGCGGTGTCATGGAAGCCGTTGATGAACTCAAATATCAGAGCGGAAACAAGTACCGCAATAAGCAGGATGCTAGCCATTTTTCACGATGACATTCTGAACAGCGTTTGCAACGTGCTTGCAAGCGTCAAGGGTTGACTCAAGTCTATCCAGAAGGCTCTTCCACTTAAGAACCTCAATTGGATCATCAACATTTCTGAAGATAGAGCTCAGAGCGTTACGATACACAACATCGCCCTGATCCTCGTATTCATTTGCAGAGCGTGTGTGACGAATGACCGAATCGTCCTTGTGATAATCAGGGAGACGATCAAAAGCCTTCTGCAGCTCCTCTGAAGCAAACAGAATGAGATGAGCTACCTGAACAGCCTCTGGACGCATCTCTTTGATGTCATACATGCTGAGGTGAGCAGAAACGCTCTCAATACCGTCTGCAATCTCGTCCATAAGCAGGGCAAGACGCGAGATGTCCTCGCGATCAAATGGCGTGATAAACGACGTGTTAAGAGTAGAAATAATCTTTCCTACCTGATCATCGCAGAGTGTCTCGTAGTTCTTGATTTGGACTTCATAATCTTCTGAACTTGGGAATGACTCCATATAGGAGACAAACAGTTTTGCTGTTGAAACAATCAACGCTGAAAACTCAGAGAACATGCTGTAGAACTCATCTTCTCTACGAGAAACTCGGCTCATATGACGCCCTTCGCTTGGACTTTTTATTACATACACAGACACATTTAGTATAGCTGTTTAAGGCGTGTATGCTGGGGATAATCATAATTTCACGCTCTCTATAGAGAAGCTTTCATTCATAGTAAGATATGGACAAAGGAGGTCAAATTATGCGAGAAAAACTGTTTGAATACGTTGCAAATCAGTACGGTATAAACCCCGACTATCCCTTCTCGACAGCTCCAACGTATGCTGTTTTACGCCACCCGCACAATAATAAGTGGTTTGCACTTGTTGCTGATGTGCCTGGTAAAAAGCTAGGCTTGAAAGAATCCAAACACTACGATCTTGTTAATGTAAAAATAGACGATCCATTTCTTCTGGAAATGCTTCTATATCAAGATGGTTATTTGCCTGCGTACCACATGAATAAAGAGCATTGGATTTCCATACTTTTGGATGGCTCCATTGACTTTGATGAGCTCTGCCAATGGATTGATGCGAGTTATTCGGCAACAAACTAACGAATATCTTCTAAGTGATTGGGTAAGAATCAGCAAACAGTTAACCAACCATTGGAGGTAACTTTATATGACAGAGAAGCGCGCTATTACGTTTGACGAGAACTTCTTCAACAGGATGGGACAGATCGGCAGCATTCTATCAGTCATGATGTATGTTTCTTATATCCCACAGATTACCAATAATCTTGCTGGCAATAAAGGCAGCTTCATCCAACCACTAGTTGCCATGATCAACTGCATTGTTTGGTTTGTTTACGGTGCTTTCAAGAAAGAACGCGATGTTCCCATTATGATTGCTAACGCCCCTGGTATTCTCTTTGGACTTGTTACTGCGCTAACCGCGCTACTATAAACTGAGTAGTACAGAAGCAACTAGCAGGTTTAGCAGATAAGGCGGTCATATGGAACTTATAGATGTCTATAGGGTTATCTGTATTCCTATGGCTGCCTTTTATTTTTTTACGGTGTATCTGCTTCTGGGAAAGAGGAACTTGAGCAAAGTTTTTAAGCACACAAACTTTGATCTATTCCGTTTTGGAATGCTCATGCTCTTCTATATCTTTGTGGGCACCGCATTTTTTATCGCCATAATGTTTCTTACGACAGAAGCTGCGCTGAAACAGCAATTTCTTGTTCCAGCCTTTATGGGCATTGGCGTCCTTATTATTGTTTGTGGCATCTTCACACAAATAGCCAAACGCTCTACTCACGAGACCCTGCAGACTATTAGGGACATAACTGTGCCTCTTATCTGGGGCATTACATCGTTTGCGTATATGCAAACCGTGTTCTACTTAGTGGGCCTGGCAAAATAATCGCACGATGTTGCCACGTCATTCAGTTTAATCGGGGCACCATGCCTTTAAGCGCCCCGCTGTTCTTCGGAAGGCTTCTATGCTTCAGAAGACTTTTGACCTTCAAGAGCCTTCTGACGACGCTCTTTGAGGTATCTTCCAAGTGGAGCAGTAACAACAAAGTGATTCACAAATGCTCCGCAAGTTGCTAGCAAAGCTGCAACCAGTGCATTTACATAAGGATGCCATGCTGGGAAATACTGTGCCAGTGCTTGCTGAATAGGAAAAGCCCAAAGGTAAATCCCGTAGGACAGCTCAAATTTAGTGCCAAACGTACTAAAGTGGTTACCCATTCCGTATGCAAGGCAGAAGCACGCAATAGGGAAAACCGTCAGCATTGCCAGATTGTCGATTCCGCTAAAGACCATAACAAACCACAGAACAATCGAAGCAAGGCCTAAAACAGACGAGATAGTGACGTGATCTCTCAATACCCAGATTAAAACGCCCAGATAAAATAGAAGAACCGCACGCACAACGCTCAGCTGAAGCGGAGAAAACTTCACGTAATACACTGCCGCTAACGCAAAAACAGGTACCGAGAGCAACAAAAATTTCTTTTTGTCAAACTTGGTAAGTTTGTAGCTGATAAAACACAGAATGTAGCAGATAAACTCAACGGGAAGCGTCCACAACGCAGCATTAACCACGTCGCCCGAAGGATTGTTAGTAAACACTCCTGGCAACTGATGCACCATAATTAAGGCGCCATTGAGCAGGTACTTATACGTCTGTGGATTAGTAAAATATTCTGCAGGCGAAAGCGTTGAGAGTATTGGACCAAGCACAAAAGCGGTCAAAATCACAACAAACAAAAGCTCAGGAAAAAGCCTCAGCACGCGTGCCGAGAAGAACTTCTTTGGTTCAGGATAATGCTCGCAACTACGAGCAATTAAAAACCCGCCAAACAAGAAGAAGACGCCAACGGAAACACCGCCGGGGCTCAAGCGATCCCCCGTTACCTTCAGCAAATAGCTGCCAGCATCACCGCCCAAAACCACTGAGTAGCAGTGAGAAACAATGACCATCAACGCAGCAACAAACCTCATAAAGTTCAGGTTATTGACACGCGATGTTGCTACGTCGCTCAGTTTGATCTGGGCACTTCTCGCCATTTACTTGCCTGCCTCTATACGAACCTTTTGGCCCTCAACGTGAACCCTGTCCTGTGCAAAAAGCTGCAACACCTCAGGATACAGCTTGTGCTCTACCTGGTGAATTGCCTCTTCAAGCTGGTCAACGGTCCAACCCTCCTCAACCACAACAGGTCGCTGAGCAATAATGGGACCGCGGTCGTAATCAGCGTTTGCCAGGTGAACGGTAACGCCCGTCACCTTGACTCCGTATTCAAACGCATCCTGAATAGCATGTGCGCCGCGGAAACTTGGCAACAGCGCAGGGTGCAGGTTGAGAACGCGATTAGGGAAGGTGTTCAGAATAGGAACGCCAACTTTACGCATGTAACCAGCCATAACAACGTAGTCGACGTTATAGCGCTTAAGCTCGGTAGCAATCACCATATCCGCAACAAACGGATTCTCGTACGTCTCTTTTGAGAGTGTCAGTGTTTGCAGACCGGCCGCCTCTGCCCTCTTCAAGCCGTATGCACTAGGGCGAGAAGAAACAACCAGTTCAATAGTTGCATCCAACGTACCAGCCTGGATGGCATCAATGATGGCCTGGAGGTTGGTACCTGAACCAGAAAGAAGAACGCCAAGCTTAATTGGCATCGTTGTAGACCACCTTTCCGGTGCCTGGGATAATCTGACCCATGACAAATGGCTCAAAGCCCTGCTCAGAGAGGGCCTCTGCTACGTCGTCAACATCATCCATGTCCACAATCAGAGCCATGCCAACACCCATGTTGAAGGTGCGATACTGCTCATCAAGAGACAGGTTTGCAGCGTTAGAAACGTAAGAAATAACAGGTGGTATAGACCATGCAGGGCCAGCCTCTCCGCCACGATCAACCTCTGCATCAAGGTGAGATGGAAGTGCGCGGTTAAGGTTCTCGGTGATGCCACCACCGGTGATGTGCGCCATAGCCTTGATAGGTGCGCCTGCACGAAGAGCAGCAAGCAATCCACCTGCATAAATGGTGGTTGGGCGCAAAACGGCATCTGCAAGAGACTCGCCGCCAAGCTCCTCCAGAGGCTGGTTGAGCTCCTCGACCGTCTTGCCCTCAATGGCCACCTTGCGAACCAGCGAATATCCGTTGGAGTGAATGCCAGAGGAAGGAAGTCCCAGGATGATATCGCCCTCACTGACCTTCTCGGGACCTAAGATTTTTGGTTTGTCCACAACTCCTACCACAAAGCCAGCCAGATCGTAGTCATCAGGGTTCATAACGCCTGGATGCTCGGCCATCTCGCCGCCAACCAGCGCACAGCCACTCTTGCGGCAACCCTCTGCGATACCGCCAACAACCTCGGCAACAGCCTCAGCTTTAAGCTTGCCCACAGCTACGTAATCTAGGAAGAACAAAGGCTCAGCGCCCATGGGGACAATATCATCAACGCACATTGCAACCAGGTCCTCGCCCACCGTGTTGTGGCGGTTGAGCAGTTGAGCGATGGCAAGCTTGGTGCCAACGCCGTCGGTGCCGCTGACCAGCACGGGCTCCTCCATGTCCTTCAGAGCTGCGGCCGAGAAGCAGGAGCCAAAGCCGCCCAGGCCACCAATGACCTCGGGACGAGTAGTTGTAGCAACAGCAGCTTTGATGGCGTCAACCGCGCGAGCGCCCTCATCAACGTCAACGCCTGCGTCGGCGTAGGTAATCTGCTTAGTTGGATCAGCGGAAGTGGTCATTGTTTCTCCCCTTACTGCTCTGAGGGCATAAGACCCTCATCAATTAACTGCTGTTCTACCTGGTCAAACTTTAGTGCATAAGACGGGTGCAAGTTATCGGGCTTGTTCTCTGGCAAAAACCTCTGGTGGAAGTCCTCGGGAATTGCCACGGGATATTTGCCGCTAAAACAGGACTCGCAATAGCCTCTTGAGGGTACGCACGCCAGCAGGCCCTCGAGGCTTAAGAAGCCCAAAGAATCTGCGCCGATATACTCGCAAATTTCTTCTGTACTCATTTTTGCTGCCACAAGCTGGTGTTGGTCAGCAGTATCAATGCCGTAGAAGCAGGGCCACGCTACCTTAGGAGAAGCGCTTCTGACGTGCACTTCTGTAGCTCCCGCGTCTCTGAGCAGCTGAACAATCTGCTTTGAGGTGGTACCGCGGACAACGGAATCGTCCACCATCACAATGCGTTTATCTGCAACAACGTCTGAAAGCGCATTGAGCTTCAGGCGAACGCCCAGCTCACGAAGCTGTTGTGTAGGCTGAATAAACGTTCTGGCAACGTAGCGATTCTTGATCAAGCCGGTACCAAAAGGTACGTCCAGCTCTTGCGCAAAGCCCTCAGCTGCAGGAACACCGGAATCTGGCACGCCAATTACTAGGTCAACATCTGCAGGCGTCTCTTTTGCCAGCTGGCGGCCCATCTGGTGACGGACGGAATAAACCGAACGACCGCTGATAATAGAGTCAGGGCGCGAGAAATACACCTGCTCAAAGATGCAATCTGCCTGCTGACGAGGAGCAAGTCCCATCTCGGAAGACAGGCCGTTGTCTGAAATACGGATAATCTCGCCGGGAGCAACCTCACGCACATACGTTGCGCCCACAATATCCAGCGCGCACGTCTCGGATGCAACCACCCAGTTATTCTCGCCTTCCTGACCAATATGGCCAAGTACCAGCGGACGGATGCCGTTTGGATCTCTAAACGCATACAGCGCGTTCTCGCGGATGAGCACCATGGCGTAGCCGCCCTCAATGAGCTTCATGGTTGCGGCGATGCCGGTGCGCAGTCGGTGCGTTTGACGCGTGAAGTAGCCAATGAGCTGGGCTGCTACCTCGGAATCCGTGTTGGATCTAAAGGAAATCTGGCGAGAAGACAGTTCTTCTCGCAACGAGTCAAAGTTAACGAGGGTGCCGTTGTGAGCCAGAGCAATGAGAGTCTCGTCGATGGACGACATGTGTGGCTGGGCCGACTCCCAGCCCTTGGCGCCCGCGGTGCCGTAACGGCAGTGGCCGATAGCCACTTTACCTGGCATTGCGTTGAGATCGTCGTTGTTAAAAACTTCAGTTACGAGGCCCGTGTCTTTTCTGATAAGCACGGTCTGGCCGTCGCCGACGGCTATACCTGCGGAATCTTGCCCGCGATGCTGCAGCGCGTGCAGCGCAAAATAAGTGAGTCGAGCAACGTCACGGTCAGGCGCCCATACTCCAAAGACGCCACATTCCTCGTGAAGTTCCATTAGATCCCCTCCGGGCTCCTCGGCTTGAGTCACCCTTGATCAAACGTCTCTCACGTTTGGCAACAGTACATACAGTGTACCTGGAAATTTGCAAGAAAAAGCGCTCCGAACAAATATGTTCGGAGCGTGTAACAATTTTTTAAGAAAATGGCATTTACAACCTCTGTAAACCGCCCTTTTTCAGCTACTGGGCCTTTGGCTGAGCTTCAGTCTTTGGTACACAGATGAGCATGGTCCTGCCGTACTGGTCGGTATAATTGCAGGTAAAGAGTGTAAGAACATGATCAGCGCGAGAAATAACATCTGCTGCATCGGAACGAGAACTTACTGCTCTAGAAAGCCTATCTTTTAGGTAAGACCTGAACTCATCGACAGAGCCAAAGTTAAACTGACGGACTTCCTCGTCATCTTCGTCGGTGTGATAGGTAAACACAGGCTCAAGCTCGTACGTCTGAGTAGGCGTGACGTACCAGATTGTCTCGACCTTATCAAAGGTAGACTGGTCATTCATTGCTCCGATGTACTGAAACATGGAGCCGTTTCTCATGTGGTGACCATAGAGAATAGTCTGTTGGTCAGTGAGGCCGTTTGGATTGTTCTGGTAGTCCATGAAAATCTGACCGCCGATTGACCACTCGCCCTTTGCGTTTGTGTGCAGGTAGTGGTCGTTATCTGTGGTTTGATAAACAGGGTAGTTGACCTGTGTGTCTGGAATCTGAATCCAGCCGACTACCTGGTTATTTACTGCCTGCAGACCAGCCCAATCAATAACTGGAGCCTCATCTTTTTTCTCGGAAACTGTTGCGTATGTTGCAAGCTCTTCGTTGATGACATCTTGCTCGTGATACTCAAGCTGCGTCTTGCCAAACATAACGCCAGCAACAACCAAGAGGCCAATGCCAACTACCAGCAAGATTGTGGAAAGAATGTAGGCAAAACCCTTCTTTTTAGCGGGTTTCTCGCCAGACTTTTTTGGAGAGGTTTTCTTGTCATCTTTTTTTGAAGAAGCGGAGCTTTTCATAGAAGCCATCCCGACGGAGGTTTTTGAGGTGTGAGTATTTCCAGCCGGCTGGTCAGCAGCGGCGGATGAAGCAAAATGCTTGCCGTTTTTTGATTCCATGCACTTCCCTTCTGAAGGTACTCGTTTGTCATACCTTTGTCATACTCTTGTGATACCCCTTAAAAGTTTAGCTATGCACGAAACAAAAATCTCTGTGCATCTTATGAAGTCATCGCATAATCACATTTTGCAGGTACGCAAAATACGCAAAACCCGCGCCTTAGGTTTTCTAAAGCGCGGGTCTTGTGTGTGGGCACGCGGGTATGCGCAGGTGCGGTTACACGCTAGTACGCGCGGGCGCGGGTGCTTGCACGCGGGTGCAGTTCTATTCCGGGCTGTGAGTCAGCTTATGCGTCAGCCATCTCGGCTTTGAGCTGGACGATCTTCTCGCGATACTCTGGAAGAGATGCGCCAAGAATCTGAGTAGCGTAAATAGCTGCGTTTTTAGCGCCGTTGATGGCAACGCAGGCAACAGGCACGCCGGATGGCATCTGAACCATGGAAAGCAGGGAGTCCATACCGCCGAGATCAGAGGTCTTCATTGGAACGCCAACGACAGGCAGTGGAGTAAATGCAGCAACAACTCCGCCCAGGTGAGCGGCCTTTCCTGCAGCTGCGATGATTACCTTGAGGCCACGGTCAGCGGCGGTCTCGGCCCACTGGTGAACCTTGTCTGGAGTGCGGTGCGCAGACGCGATGACCAGCTCGTATGGAACGCCAAGGCGCTCGAGCTCGGCGGTGCATCCCTCCATAGTTGCAAGGTCGCTCTTAGATCCCATGATGATACCGACAACAGGCTGATCTGCCATCTCTGCTCCTTTGTTACGTCTCTTAAAATAGGTGGATACGTCAAATATCCATCTCACAGTATAGAGTATGATTTTCTTGAACGTTGGTCCATCAGTCCACGTGAAAGGAAACTGTAATGAATGAAACCAACTCTGTTCTGTACCAGCGAGAAGGATCGTACATCCCTCGCATTGCCGCAGTGCACGACCTTTGCGGATACGGAAAATGCTCGCTGGGCGTAGCTATTCCGGTGCTTTCTGCAGCAGGATGTGACGTTTGCCCTGTGCCTACGTCGCTTTTCTCGGCACACACCAAGTTCCCTACGTTCTACATGCATGACACCACCAATATGCTCGAGGATTACCTTGACGCATGGCAGGAAGAGGGCATTGACCTGGACGCCATTTATTCTGGCTTCCTCGGCGCTGCTGAGCAGGTTGCGAGCATTCAGCGTTTGTACCAGGAGCATCCAAAGGCGCTTCGTGTTGTCGATCCAGTTATGGGCGACGGCGGAAAGATGTATCCAACCTATACGCAAGAGCTTTGTGATGCAATGAAATCCCTGGTAAATGGTGCTGATATTCTGACACCAAACCTTACTGAGGCTTCTATTCTGACTGGTATTCCTTATGCTGGACAGGATTTGACGGACGAGCAGGTAGACGAGCTACTTGATGCGCTGCTTGCAATGGGTGCAAAGTGCGTCGTTCTTAAGGGTATCGTTCGTGGCGACGGCCTCATCCGCAACTTTGTTGCTACCGAGTCCGAGCGTGGCGAGATTGTCTCCGAGCTTCTGCCATACATGCTGCACGGAACGGGTGACCTGTTTGCATCTGCGCTTCTAGCTGCAGTTATGTGTGGTCAGGAAATTGCTGACGCCGTTGAATTTGCTGGTGAGTTTGTTTGCGAGTCCATGGAAATTACTCGTGAGCAGCCAAACTTTGAGCTTCGTGGCGTTTCGTTTGAGACAAAGCTGGGCCTGATTGCTCAGCTTCTGCAGGAGTAAAAGCTCGTGCAAGCTGCGCTGCTAGTGTAAAACTTTACACTTCAGCGAAATCAATCATGATTCTTTGCCATAGATGCCCACTCACATAGAGTGGGCATCTATTTTTATGCCAGCGATTGTCGCTATGCAAAGATTCGACGCTATGCATGAAAATGTATTTTACAGGCACTTTATTCGTTTCATTTTTTATCAAACAAACATTGAGCTCCAAAATAGGGCGAAAAAGGTAAAAAACCCGTTTAGTTGGGGATCGAGCGAATTGATTAAAGATTTGATATTACTAAAAGGCCAGTTGGCGCTAATCGGATGGCACATTGCAGGCTCAAAATAGCTCAAAATCGTCATGCATAAAGTCTAAAACCCCCAACTAAACGGGTTTTTTACCTTTTTGGGACCAAAATCGTCTTGAAAACACCGATCCTGCAATTTTTAGCCAAATTAACGTGCAAACTCATCATTGGTGTCACCATTTTGAGGCGCGACGACCTCCCGATGAGTCACTTCAAGCTGCGCAAGCAAAAGAGCCGCTGGTGCCAGCGGCTCTTTTGCACTTTTTCTCAGGTAAGACAGACTACTTGCTGCTTGAAGAACTGTCGGATGTACCAGTGGTGCCAGTGGTTCCTGTGGTACCAGTGGTTCCTGTGGTACCAGTGGTTCCTGTTGTGCCAGTAGTGGTGTTCTTCTTTGTTGAAGAGTCACCACCAACGATTCCGCCAAGCACGCGAACTGGTGTAAATGACGTTGCAATCTGGTCACGCAATTCTTTTTGAATGGTGTCATTTGCACCAGTAATGACCATGGTGATGTTTACGCCATCAGAGGATTGCGTCTTTGAGAACGTAAAGGTAAAGATAGGTGTTGCGTCTCCACCAGGCTTAAGGAATCCAAAGAGCTGAGATTTCTGCAACTCACCCTGGTCGTTTCTATGAACGCTAACATGATAGACAACGGTATTGATTCGTGGGTTGAGCAGCGCGTTAATAGCAAACGCCTGAGCCTGAACACTTGATCCGGCGTAGCATTCAAGCACGTCTTTTGAGGTGGTGTCGGTGACCGTTACCTCAACGCGACCAGTGTTCTCGTCAGCTTCCTGAACCGAGAAATCCTCAGGGAACTGCGTAAATCCATTACCCCACTCAACGCCTCCACGCAGTGCGGATGCAACAGATCGTACCGTAACAGATTCAGTCAGATTTGCTGTGTTGGCTCGGCGAATAACACCGCAAGAAACCTGCATGAGAACAACAATTACCAGGAAAACCAGAACAAAAAGAACTGCTGTCTTTGTAATGACCTTCTCAATATTTGAGCCCGAAGGATCAGATCCCGAGAGCGGGTCAACGTCTACCGCTGCAGCTCCACCCTGCCTGCGGGCACGCTCTAGAGCTGCGCGCTCCTCGTTAGGATGACCTGTCTCGTCTACCTTGGTAAACAACTCTTCAGCTGCGTCAGCGTCAAGCGCGCCCTTCTGGCGACGCGCGAAGCGTGAACGTTCTGCATCATCTTTAGCCATGTAGCTCTCTCATTCAACCTGCATAAACACGCTTTCAAGGCGTGCGATGCGTTGACTTCTGATCTTTGGTTACGAGCCGTCGGTTTGCAAACTGCAAGCTGCAAACCGCGTTTCGCAAAGCACCTAATGCTCTATTTTACCGCCTTGCGAGATTTGGCGCACCACCAAACTGCATTTGATAGTAATGAGCGTAGATTCCGCCCTTTTCTAGCAGCTCATCGTGGGTTCCGCGCTCAACAGCACGACCGTGGTTGATGGTAATAATCTCATCAGCGCCCATAATTGTCGAAAGTCGATGAGCGATGACCAGCGTGGTCCTATTCTTTGCCAGCTCAGAAAGGGATTCCTGTACCGCTCGCTCGGACTCGTTATCCAAAGCAGAAGTAGCCTCGTCTAGGATGAGCAGTGGAGGGTTCTTGAGGAACACGCGCGCAATGGAAATGCGCTGCTTTTGTCCACCAGAAAGCCTTGTTCCGCGCTGGCCTACCTGCGTATCGTATCCATCAGGCAATGACTCGATAAACTCAGAGATGTTTGCGCGCTTTGCGGCAAGCGCAATATCGGCCGCGGAAGCCTCAGGGCAACCGTATGCAATGTTCTCCGCAATGGTGCCGTCAAAGAGATACACGTCCTGCTGGACCATACCAATTGCCGAGCGCAAGCTGTGTTGTGTAACGGAGCGAATGTCCTGGCCGTCAATGGTGATGCTTCCGCTTGTAACATCATAGAAGCGTGGCAATAAAGCGCAAGTAGTTGACTTACCTCCACCTGACGGACCAACCAGCGCAACGGTTTTTCCGCTCTCAATATGAAGGTTCAAGCCGTTGATAACGTCTTCGGCGTTGTTGTAAGAAAAATGGACGTCCTGGTAGATGATATCGCCAGCGGTAATCTGAATGTCATGAGCATCAGGCGCATCTTGAATATCTGGCTGAGTCTCAAGAATTTCCGAGAAACGCTTAAAGCCCGCAAGGCCCTTCTGGAACGTCTCGGTAAAGTTCAGAATATTCATAATTGGCGTGGTGAACAGCGAGATGTAGAGCGCATACGTTGCCAGGTCAATGGCTTGCATCTGACCTTGAGCAATCATCCAGCCGCCCAAAACCAACACAACAGTGTTCAAAACGCCCATCATGCCAGAAATAGCAGCCTGATATCTGCCCATTGCGTGGTACATGTTGGCTTTGGAGTCCAAATATGCGGAGTTGCTTGCCCTAAATTTCTTACGTTCGTGATCTTCCGCCGCAAAGCCCTTAACCACGCGAATACCAGAAAGTGAGTCCTCTAGCTGGGTATTTACGTCGGAAATACGCATGCGGTTCTCTTTAAAAATGCCGCGCATGTGCATGTTGGCAAAGAAATTGAACACTACCAACACTGCAGCGATTCCAGCAAGCACCAGCGTAAGGGGTACGTTAATAAAAGCCAGAATGACAAAAGAGCCGGCAATCTCAAGCAAGCCAATAATCAGGTACTCAGGACCATGATGCGCCGTCTCTGAAATGTCAAACAAGTCGGATACCAGGCGACTCATCAGGTCGCCCGTCTTGTGGCGATCATAATACGAGAAACTCATGCGCTCGTACGCGTCAAACAGGTCTTCTCGCATCTTACTTTCCATGCGGGCGCCCATGATGTGTCCCCAACTAATAACAAAGTAGCGGCACAGAAAGTGGACAAAATACATTACGACAAGACCAACAGCAATGAATACCAAGCTGCCGAGAATGACATCTTTACCCTGCGTAAACAGTCCCTTTGTGAGCGATCGCAGAATTTGAGGGAACGCCAGCTCGATGCAAGCCAAAATGATGGCGCAGATAGTGTCCAGAATGAACAGGTGCTTTTGCGGAGCGTAATAAGAAAGAAAACTGGCAAACAGCGATTTTCGATGTTTGCCAGGGGCGTTGTTACCAGGTACAGGGCGAGAAGAACGATCAAGCATGCGTAATTACTCCATAGGCAATCGATGTGAAATTGAATCGCAGATAAGAGCTCCAATGATAGTCTTCGCATCCTCGATTTTGCCATCGAGAACAGCATCTACCAGCTCAGATAGTGGAACAAGATCAACGTTAATGAATTCGTCGGCATCTGGGTCTGACCCCTCAAAGGTCAGCTCAGTTGCCATGTAGAGGTGGATAAGCTCGTCAGTAAAACCATCGGAAGTAGCGGTGGTAGTGAGAAAAGCCATCTTTCCCGCCTTCATTCCTGTCTCTTCCAGCAGCTCACGATGAGCACAATCCAAAGGATCCTCACCTGGGTCAAGCTTTCCTGCAGGTAGCTCAACTGTTACACGACCAAGCGCGGTTCGATACTGACGAACCAGGCAAATTCTTCCCTCATCGGTCAGCGCAACAATAGCAACAGCTCCTGGATGACGTACAACATCGCGAAGAGCAGTGCGTCCGTCAGGAAGAGAAACACGAAGACGATTCACGTCAAAAATGCGACCAACCCAAACGGTATCTTCGGAGAGAGGCTTTTCTTCTAGAGAGGCATCACGGGCATCTTCCGTACCTGCAACGAAGCTGCGTTTTTTCGGCTCACCTGAATGATGATAGGCAGCATCACCCACAGCAACACGCTCGCCGTCGTAGGTAAGCGAATTAACCGCTGAGTGCAAATCATTGCGAGCAGAGTCAAATACCTCTGGAGTTACCTGCATGTCAGCATCAAGAATCTCTGGCTCAGCAGGCTGCATATCATCAAACACGTCGTTGAACTGAGCGCTGCCCTGATTGCTGTTCCAAGCACCATCCTGCACGTTGGTTTTCTCGTCGTTTTGATTTGCCATAACCACTAACCTCAATTATTTTTCTGGACGACCTTGAAGAGCTTTGAGTCCAATATCGTGCCTGAGCTGCTTACCTTCAAAGTTGATCAGATCACAGGCCTCGTATGCGCGGGCGCGAGCCTCCTCAAAAGTTGGAGCAAGCGCGGTGACGTTGAGCACGCGACCACCGGCGGTAACAATCTTTCCATCTTCGGTCCGAGCAGTTCCTGCGTGATAGACAGAGACGCCTTCAAGCTGCTGAGCAGCCTCGATGCCGGTAATCTCCTTGCCCTTCTCGTAAGAGCCGGGATATCCAGCGCTTGCCAGAACAACAGAAACAGCGACTGTATCAGACCAGGAAACCTGCTGATGACGGAGGGTGCTGTTGTCACAAGCCATCAAAATTGAAACCAAATCTCCCTCAAGGCGAGGCAGAACTACCTGAGTCTCTGGATCTCCAAAGCGAGCGTTGAACTCAAGAACCTTAGGACCGTCTTTGGTCAGCATAAATCCGCCGTAAAGGCAGCCGGAATAGTTAATGCCCTCTTTTTTGAGCTGGTCAACAACGCGCTGCTCAATGGCAATCATCTGAGAAAGCTCTTCGTCAGTCACAAAAGGAACAGGAGAATAGACGCCCATGCCACCAGTGTTGGGACCCTTATCGTCGTCGTAAGCGCGCTTGTGATCCTGTGCTGTTGCCAGCGGAACAACGTACGTTCCATCAGTCAACGCAAGCAGCGAGCACTCTGGTCCCTCGAGGAACTCCTCGACAACAACGGTTGCTCCCGCATCGCCAAAATGGCCGGAGAAACACTCGCGAACACCCTCAAGAGCCTGCTCAAGCTCAGTTGCAACGATAACGCCCTTACCTGCAGCAAGACCGTCTGCCTTAACAACTACAGGAGCACCGATGTGGCGAACATACGCCTCGCAAGACGCCTGGTCTGTGAAAGACTTCCATGCAGCTGTTGGAACATTTGCTCGCTCCATAACGCCCTTGGCAAACGCCTTTGAGCCCTCCATCTGCGCTGCATTCTGATTAGGGCCAAAGCATGCAATACCGGCCTGACGAACAGCGTCTGCAACACCCACAACAAGAGGTGCTTCGGGGCCAATAACTACCAGGCCAATGCCTTTTTCCTTGGCAAACGCGACAACCTCATCAGGATTGTTTTGATCAATGGGAGCAACTTCTGCCTGAGCAGCCATGCCACCATTACCTGGAGCAACGTAAATTTTTCCTGCGCGAGGCGACTCCTGCAGCTTAGTCAAAAGCGCGTGCTCACGACCACCAGCGCCGAGCAACAAAATATCAACGGTGTCATTCATAAGTACTCCAGCCTTCTGATACAACGCCTTTGGGATACAAGCAACGCCAACAGAACCTTCTCCCAGTCTCTTTTTAAACTCGGGAGAAGCAAGTCTTTCTGCAATACATTCTGCATCATATTCATTAGTTTTAAGCGGCTTTTTGAGATGCTTTTGTATGCGTTTCTCGCCACTTGAAATTACTACATATTTGAGCTCGCCGCGCTTTACAAAACACGCGCTCATAAGGCGAGAAATTCTTGCTGCTAGATCGGTAAAATCTGATGAGCGAGCCACCTCTGTACATTTTCCGCCAACCAAACGATACAAATACATATCGTTTGAGATGCGCCTATGCAAACGCTCAAGTCGAAGTCGCAACGAAAGCCTGGGGTGTTTGTCCTTGCTTTTATGAAGGACAACCTTGTTCATTGCAATGTACATTGTGGCAACTACCTCAGCAAGCTCTTGTGCATACGCGCAAGCAGCTTCAAATGAAGCTCCAGACTTTCTTGCTACGCTTAAGCGCTCAAGCATGATTCCCATGGCGGTAGGCATGTTTCCACTATCTACCAGGTAAATTGAGCTTGAGATATCAGGATTGTTCTGGCAAGCCTTTTTTGCCGTAAGAAGCGAATCAGAAAAATCTGCCCACACATGGAGCGAGAGGATCTTTTGTGCTCCGGACTCAAAAATACCCCGATAGAACTCGCCCACCTGGTTAGCATCTGAGCTTAGAGCTCCAGGTATTACAAAAACCCCCAGGGCTTCAAGCTGGGAAGCTTCAAGCCCACAGGGGTTATCGCAAACTATTGCAAAAGTCGAGCAGTCCGAAGACGCCACGGGTTACCTCCAGTAGCGGTCGATTGTCTGCTCGCGATCTGGACCAACGGTGATGATAGAAACGCGTACACCAGCAAGCTGCTCCAGGAAGTCAATATAGTCCTTAGCCTCACGAGGCAGCTGGTAGAAGTTGCGAACGTTAGAGATGTCGCACTTCCAACCAGGAAGAGTCTCGTACACAGGCTTTGCGTGATAGAAGACGCTCTGGTGCTCTGGGACGGTCTTGTAAATCTTGCCGTCGCACTCATAAGCAACGCATACCTTAATCTCATCCAGGCAGCCAAGAACGTCAAGCTTGGTAATTGCCAGATCAGTGAGGCCATTGATACGAGCCGCGTAGTTAACAACTACGGCGTCGTACCAACCGCAGCGACGCTTACGACCGGTAGTTACACCGTACTCATGGCCAACTTCGCCGAGAAGATCACCTGTCTCGTCAAAGAGCTCTGTTGGGAATGGACCAGAACCAACGCGTGTGAGGTAAGCCTTTGCAATGCCCAAAACGCGGTCAATGTTGGTTGGACCAACGCCGGAACCAGTAACCGCGCCACCAGCGGTGCAGTTAGAAGAGGTAACAAATGGATAGGTGCCGTGGTCAATATCAAGCATGGTAGCCTGGGCGCCCTCAAAGAGGATGTTCTTTCCAGCCTCAAGCTCTTCGTTGAGGAAGAGAGAAGACTCAACAATGTAAGGACGAATGCGATCTGCATAAGGCAGGTAAGTCTCGCAAATCTGATCAACGGTATAGGTTGGAAGACCATACACAAGGCTCAAGATTGGATTGGTGTACTCAAGTGCAGCTTCAAGCTTCTTGCGGAAGATCTTCTCGTCAAGCATGTCCTGGATACGCAGGCCAGTGCGGTTCATCTTGTCCATATAAGTTGGGCCGACACCGCGCTTGGTGGTACCAATAAGGTTCTTACCCAGCTTTTTCTCGTGTACGCCATCAAGATCTTTGTGATAAGGCATAACAATGTGGGCGTTGCCGGAAATCTTAAGCAGGTCGCAGGAAATACCCTTGCTCTCCAGCATGTCAATCTCGCCGAGAAGAACCTCTGGGTCAACAATGCAGCCATTGCCAATAACTGGATAGGTATTCTCATACATAACGCCAGATGGAACCTGGTGAAGTGCAAGCTTTGTGTCTCCAGCAATTACCGTGTGGCCTGCATTTGCACCACCTGCGTAACGGCAAACAACGTCAAAATCTCCGGAAATGAGGTCGGTAACCTTACCCTTACCCTCGTCTCCCCACTGAGCACCAACAAGTACGGAAGCTGGCATAAGTTCTCCCCTATCGCAGCTATCTACAAACACGACCATTACATGACGGTTGCAACCTCTTTAGGGGTTGCTTCATAAGTATATCTAATACCGCTGGCAAAAGCACAGAAGCGCGAAGGTTTTGTCACACATAAGAAACGATTAGTGTGCAGGGTTTGCCATTGCGGCGTACTGAGCGGCTTCGCTTTCTGAGTAGTTATTTCCCTGGTAAAGCTCAACAAACTTGGTAGAAGTTGGCATAAACATGACAGGAACATCCCGCAAAGCTCCTGCACGGTTCTTTGCAACAATGATGTTAGTAACGTCTTTATCAGGACGATCTTCACGCGCGGCTTCTTCATCGCTCAGTGAACGGTCAAGCAGCAAAACAATATCTGCGTCCTGCTCGATAGCGCCGGACTCACGCAGGTCAGAAAGCTGTGGGCGCTTGCCATTTCTGTTTTCAAGCGTACGGTTGAGCTGAGAAAGTGCAATAACGGGCGCTTTAAGGTCTTTAGCCATAATCTTAATGCCACGAGACATCTCAGAAACCTCGGTTGCACGACTGTCTGCACGACCCTTCTCGGCTGGTGGAGAAAGTAGCTGAAGGTAGTCGATGATAATGACGCCCTTCTCAGCCTTATTAAGCATTCTGCGGGCTTTTGCGCGAATTTCTGTGACTGTTGTGCCTGGAGTATCGTCAACGATGATTTTAAGGCGAGAAATGCGCTCTGCTGCCTCCAGAAGGGTAGGCCACTGCTCATTTCTGATGTTGGAAGAGCGGATGGTCTGCAAATCAACCTTTGACTCAGAAGCCAAAAGCCTCTGAGCAATCTCAATCTTGCTCATCTCAAGCGAGAAGAGCGCAACAGTTGCACCAGATACTGCAGCGTTATAAGCCATGCTGAGTGCGAAAGAAGTCTTACCAACACCAGGACGAGCACCAATAACAACCATCTGACCAGGACGAAGACCTTGGAAAAGGTTATCAAGGGTTGCAAATCCAGTTTGGACACCCAGCTCTGCCGCATCTTTTCCAGCATTTTGCTGAAGCTCATCAAAGAGATCGGTCATGATGTCTTCAATGCCCTGCTCAGACTGCTGAACATCCCTGTTAGTTACATCAAAAATAAGCTTCTCTGCCTGGTCAACAACTTGCTTTGTGTCTTCTGGAGCATTGTAAGCAAGGGCAGAAATCTTTGCAGAGGCGCTAATCATCTTTCTGAGCGTAGTATCACGGTGCAGCATGTTGGCATGGTTTTCCCAACCAACCATAGCTAGTGGGTTGTTGCCAAGCTCTGCTAAACGGACAGCTCCGCCAGCACGTTCAAACTTACCGTTACTCTTAAGGTGGTCTGCAAGCGAAATGACGTCTACTGGTTTGTTGTTATCAAACAGCGACTTAATAGCCTCGAAAATGATTTGATTAGAAGGAATATAAAAATCCTCGGAAGAAAGCCTAATGAGGCATTCTCCTCTAATCTCTTCTGAGAGAATCATTGCGGAAAGAATGGAAAACTCGGCATCAGAATCTTGTGGCATAGAGGCGTTCTCTAGGGCCGTTAATTGCGTAGGATTCATCTCAAACGAGTCTTGTGCCATCGTCTTTTCCAATCATATTTTTTGGGAATGAATCTGAATAGTAGTGTACTTTTCAAAAAAATAAAGAGTCATTTTGGCTTGCAAAACTCGAAAATATAAGTCTTCAACACGATTTTCCAAAACTCGTATACCCTGAGCGGGATTTCCTTGAGTTTTCAACGTTTTCAACAATTTTTAGACTTTTTTCAACACGTGGTATTTTCTACACAATTGCTTATCTGCGGTTATACAAATCAAATTACAATTCCGCAGGTTAAGTGAATATGTTTTACATAACATTTTGAATAACCGCAGGTAGAGTATAAGAAATTATACCGTTTCGTCTACACATAAAAAGACCACCCCTTTGTTATGTTTCACAAAGGGGTGGTTCGAACAAACATTCCATTCTTTTCAGATGGCTGCGCTTTTTATAAAAGCTTACAAATCTGTAGAAAACTGCAGAAATTGTATAAACCACCAAAAAATGCAGGAGAACTGTGTTTTATGCATGCATAAAACTACTCTGCGGACTCAACCTCAACCTCGACGGTTGCCTCAGCGACAACCTCCTCGGTCTCCTCCTCTGCAGGAGCAGCATCGTCCTCGCCAACAAGAACAACGACGGTAGCGGTAATGTCACGATAAAGCTCAATAGTGACATTATGGCGACCAGCGGTCTTGATAGCAGCGCTACGAGCAATGCGCTTACGATCAACGGTGACGTTGAGCTGTGCCTCGATTGCGTCAGCAATCTGAGCGGTGGTGACGGAGCCAAAGAGCTGGCCCTCCTCGCCAATGCGAGCGTCAACAGTTACGAGCTTGCCATCAAGAGCTGCCTTGGTAGCATTTGCGTCAGCAATACGCTGCTCTTCGCGCTTAGCGATATTGTGACGACGCTCCTCAAGCTGCTTGATGTTACCCGGTGTAGCAGGCTGGGCAATCTTGTTGGGGAACAGGAAGTTCTCCGCATAACCCTGTGCGACCTCTACGATGTCGCCTTCGCCGCCCTTACCGCGAAGCTCGCCCAAGAGAATAACTTTCATGGGAAACTCCTTTGATGAGTCGATGGTATCGACTAGTTGTTGTTTATCGTAGGCTCTGAATCCTGGCTTCCTGAGCGATTAAGCTTTCGGAAGTTTGCCCAGGCATCAATAAGTCCTACGAGAGCCATAACGCCTAACTGAACTTCTAGCATGCCTGCCAATACAAACAGTGACAGAGAAAGTGCTGGCGAGAAGTGCTTCTCGCGCACAAACCATGTGAGCACTGCAAGGCCCTGAAGAGCAAAAACAACTCTAAGAGCCATAAATACGTTCAGCGTAATTAGCTGAAGTAAGTCTTGAGCAGGCAAAACGGTGCTTGAAAGTGCATACACAAACAAGTTGACCACGGTAAGAGCACACATCCAAAATGGAACGTCCATCAGCTGGAACTGTGGCAATTTCTGTGGGTCTCTTGTCAGTGCTTTATACACTGTTCGAGCTCCAAAACGCGCAATTACATAATATAAAAGCGCCATGCCGGTATAGCTGGTTGGCCAAAAGAGCATAAAGAGTGCCTTTGCGGTTGAAAGACCCTCTTGGATCTCTGGAGAAGCACCTGAGACCTGCGAAGCGTATTGATTAAACACACTCTGAGCAAGCTCGGGAAGACTTGTTCCTGCCATCGCAGCAAAGAACGCGTCGTATCCCAGAAGCGCTAAAGCCGTTGCCCCTACAAGAAGAGATCCAACACCAACGGTGAGTTTCTCTGTTGCAAAAGCGTAGCCAACTCCAAGAGCAAGTGCGCAAGCGGTAACTGAAGTTGCCGCCTCCGTTGGCCCCGAGAGCAAATAAGCTGCTACACCTGTAATAAGTACAGAAGTAATAGCGGGACCAAACCATCCATGCCCTTTTTTGCAATAGACAGCAATTACCATGCCATACGCAACCAAAGCGGCTCCAATAAAAGAAAGAAGCCCGGTAATTACTCCGCCAACAACGCAAAGAACAAAGCCTTGCTTGTAGGTTGGAGCTTCAAACGGACGCGGCTTGCCTCCGTTTTGGTTGCTTGGACCGGCAAAATTCTGTGGGCTACTCTCTGGGCGAGAATACCCTTCAGGTGCCTGAGGAATATTTGAATCCGGTCTATCCATTGCTAACCAACTCTACCTGAAGAACAGATAGGTTATCCGCGACTACGGCCACCGCGGCTGGAAACCACAGGGACAGTGTAGGGCAGAAGTGCCATCTCGCGTGCGCGCTTGATAGCAAGTGCAATGTCGTGCTGGTGCTGCGTGCAGGTGCCAGTGACGCGACGAGGCTTAATCTTGCCACGGTCGGTCATGTACTTACGAAGAAGCTGAGTATCTTTGTAATCGATGAACTCAGTCTCCTCCTTGCAGAACTGGCAATACTTGCGACGCGGCTGGCGCTGGAAATCTTGTTTCTGCTGAGCCATGTCTTTTACCTTTCAGATGACAGTAACGTCTGTGTTGCTGTCTGACGTTTAAAACGGAATATCAGCATCGTAGAACTCCTCGTCTGGCGGAGCCGGAACGGGAGCGGGTGCCTGTGGAGTTGGAGCTGCATAAGATGGTGCACCCTGTGACATAGGGGCTCCACCCTGCTGATTCCTAGAAAGGAACTCGACCTCATCAACAACAACTTCAAGCTTGCTGCGACGCTGTCCTTCCTTCGTCTCCCAGGAGCTGAAACGAAGTTTGCCTTCAATAGCAACCTTCGAACCCTTGGAGAGGAAGCGGGAAAGTGCTTCAGCACGCTGACCAAATACTACGCAGTCTACGAAGTTAGGAACATCTTCCCACTCACCAGTCTGCTGGTTCCTGCGACGATCGTTAACCGCAACGCCGAAGGATAGAATCTGGGTACCGCCTGCTGTGGAGCGAAGCTCCGGGTCACGGGTCAGGTTGCCCGAAATGTTAACCCTGTTAATACTCATAAATCTCACTACCTCTCATCGTGGAATAATTCCACTTTTCCATTACAAGGACTTAGTCCTTATCGACTCGACGCACGATCATGTGACGCTTAACAGCATCATTGATTCGCAGGACTCGATCGAGCTCTGCAATCTGCGTTGGATCTGCATGGAAATTGATGAGGGTATAGTCACCCTCGGTAAGATCGTCGATCTCAAAAGCAAGCTTACGCTTACCCCAATCCTCGACGCTGTCGACTACTCCGCCGTCAGTGGTGATAGCAACGTCAATACGCTTCATTACACCAGCGCGGACTTCCTCGGTGGAAGCTGGGTCAACAAAAAACAGCAGTTCATAGGCCTTCATATTGTCACCTCCTCTGGGCTAATGGCTTCGGGAAGTGAAGGTGCACCCGAAGCAGGAAAGTTCGACCAAGCATCATACCACATAAATGCTTAAATACGAAACTAGCCCACAAACTTTCTCACATGCAGTCCACATATATAGCTTAAATTGGCAATTTGTCGCCTAATTGTCTTTAATCTTGCAAAGATTTGACGCGAATCTTTCTAAGGTATGGTCAAACACTTAATTCAAATAACACGTGATTAAATAAGAAAAACGGCCATCACACAATCTGCATGATGGCCGTTTTGTTTATATGTGCTCTACATTACTGAGCTGCAGGTCCCTCAGGATTCTGAGTTGGTGCATCTACTGGAGCAGCTGGTGCCTCAGGAGCCTCTGGAGCTGTTGGGATAATTGGCTCAACAACAACAGTTGAAGCTGGTGCAGGCTCTGGAGCTGCAGGAGCAACAGGTGCCTCAGGAGCTACAGGTGCTGCTGGCGCAACAGGTGCGACAGGAGCTGCTGGTGCTGCTGGAGCGACAGGCGCTGCTGGAGCAGCAGGTGCAGCAGGAGCCGCAGGTGCGACTGGCGCAGCTGGAGCAACTGGTGCCGCAGGAGCAACTGGAGCCGCGGGTGCTGCTGGTGCTGCTGGTGCTGCAACAGGCTCAGCAGGAGCTGGGGTAGCAACTGGGGCTGCAGGTGCAACTGGGGCTGGAGCAGCAACTGGGGCAGCAGGAGCTGCTGGAGCTGCGGGAGCAGTAGCTGCTGGTGCAGGTGCTGCTGGTGCAGGTGCTGCGACAGGAACAGCAACAGGCGCTACTGCAGGAGCAGCGGTTGCTGCTGGTGCGGTTGGAGCAACAGGTGCTGGGGCAGCATAGGTAGCAGCTGCGCCATCACGTGGATCGTTAATAAATGGTGGCAGTGGATCGTTGCTCTGTCCCCATGCAGGAACGTTGAACTGACGCATCCAAAGGGCAATTGCGTTCTGCATAAGAAGCATAACGATAAGACCGACAACGTGGCCAATATAGCCAATAACCAGGAAGATTGGTCCCATCTGAATAAAGCCGCGTGCAAGAAGAGCAAGCATGACAAGACCAAGCTGGTTCTGGTTGGAAATATTCTGAGTTCTTGCAATGGCCATAGCCTGAGCACCAATGTTAACGATCATGCTGATTGCAGCGCTGCCGCCGATGATACCCATAATAATTGAGGTAACAATACCAAGTACAATGCCCATACCAAAGATACGGAACAGACCGCCCATATCATGCTTAATCATCTCGAAGATGTTCTTAAAAGCAAAACCAGCGGAGATGCGGCCATAAACTGATGCACGAACCTGAACAACATTAATGAACAGTGGATACACAAATGCTGCAACAATGAAGACTGGAATAAGAATCAGATTGATGACTGGAATAAAAGTAAGAATTCCAGTAGCAATGCTGTATGCCAGACCAAACGCAAGTGCAATGACAACTGCCTTGAAGCCGGTAACAATATAGGTACCAAACTTAAGATCTTTTTGCTTTGGACCAGCGTTGATACCCCATGCAGTTACGCGTGCAGTCTCAAGTGCATAGCCAACAAGTGCAAGAATTCCGACAACTGGAATAAGACCAAACAGAGCCATAATAAGGACAGGCTTCCACCAACCCTTTTCCAGAGTCAGAAGTGCCCAGGAGCGTGCAAAATAGCGATCGCGCCTGTAGCCATTCAACTCATCTGCTGAAACAGCCATTTAACTCTCCCCTCGTGTCAAAAATAATGACATCGAATTACTAAGCCTAAACATTCTATATAAAAACGAGAAATAAATATATCTTTTTTAGTAGCAATTAATCAAACAAAAATGTTAAATGGCGGAGGAGGAGGGATTCGAACCCTCGTACCCCTAGAAGGGGTAAACGGTTTTCGAGACCGCCGCATTCAACCACTCTGCCACCCCTCCGAAGGGTGAAACGGCGCCCGTAGGCGCCGTGAAAATTCTGGCGGAGAGTCAGGGATTTGAACCCTGGAGACGCTTTAGACGCCTACACGATTTCCAATCGTGCTCCTTCGGCCACTCGGACAACTCTCCATATAAAACCGCACGGGACAGTATAGCGGATTTCTCACCAATATAGGACGAGAAGTTCTGTGTATTTTTAATACTTGTGTAGTATTGTCATACTCATAAAAAGTAAAACACCAGTAGGAGGTATGGATGCCACCGTTTTTCTCGCCTTATGGCACAGATGCAATTTCTGTGGGCATCCCCTACTGGCTGGACCTTCTAACAGTAATTATTGGTGCAATCTCGGGAATTTTAGTTGCACGAGACCGTCATTTGGACCTTGTGGGCTTTGTGGGCCTCGGTCTTTTAGGAGGCCTGGGTGGCGGACTTATCAGGGACGTCATGATGCAAGAGGGCGGCGTTTACATGCTTAACTCGCCGTACGCCATTCCAGCGGCAGTATTTACCGCCGTTTTGCTGTTTATGTTTCCCGAGCCGCTTGGTAGATTTCCGCGCATGCTTGAGTGGACCGACATTATCTCTGTTGGCCTCTTTGCCGTTGTTGGTACCGATAAAGCCCTGGTATATCACCTACTCCCCTTCTCGGTCATTCTGATGGGAAGCATTACGGGCGTTGGTGGCGGTATGCTTCGTGACGTATTTCTTGGCGATATTCCTCGCATTTTCCAGCGAAGCAATCTCTACGCATTTTGCGCGGTTGCTGGCGCAACCTCCTATTGGGCTCTTGTTTCTTATGCGGGCGTCACCAAAATTTGGGCAGCTGTTGTCTGTGTTGTGGTTACCGTTGGCCTGAGGCGCTGGTCGCTCAAATACAACGTGCTTTCACCTGCAGACGTTGACCTCACGCCGCATGTCATGCGCAGCGTCAACAAGCTGCGTCACAAAACTCAAAAGCCGGGCAAGCAGCCTGAGAAGAACACCCCGTCAAAGTAGCGCCCAGCCACAATCAGGTGGCTTTGGCAGTTTGGGCGGTTTTGGCGGTTTGGGCGGTTTGGGCGCTTCCGCATCGCTCTAACATGCCGTTTACCTGCACTTTATTTAAAACTCACCTAAAACAAAACTGGCGAGAAACCCTTGCGGCTGCAAGTTTTTCTCGCCAGATTGACTGTCTGTAAACGACGCTGTTACTTCTTGACCATACCGTTACGAACTGCCCACTTACGGCGCTCGGTCTCGGAAAGGATACGCTTACGCATACGGATGTTGAGCGGTGTGATCTCAACAAGCTCGTCGTCCATGATGTACTCCAGAGCCTCTTCCAGCGTAAACAGGCGTGGAGGAGTCAGCTGAACTGAAATATCTGCAGTTGAAGATCTCTGGTTGCCCAAAGACTTGGTGCGCGCAATGTTAACAACCATGTCGCCTGGCCTTGAACGCTCGCCAACCAGCATTCCCTCGTAGCACTCAACACCTGGAGAAACAAAGAGCTGACCGCGCTCCTGGAGCGTGCCAAGTGCGTACGCAACGGCCTTCTCGGTAGACATAGAGATCATGGCGCCGTTCTGGCGGCTACCAATATCACCTGCAAAAGGACCGTACTCAAGGAAGGTGTGGTAGAAGACTGCATCTCCGTGGGTGACGTTCATGACGCGCGTCTTAAGGCCCATGATACCGCGGGTTGGAATCTTGAACTCAAGGTGCGTTTGAGTCTCGCCAGTGTCCATGATGGACATGGTTCCGCCAACGTTACCAAAGACTTCAATAACTTTACCGGCATACTCTGGGTTGCACTCAACAACGGCCTGCTCAATAGGCTCAAGTGTGTGGCCCTGAGCGTCTTTCTTGAACAGAACGCGAGGACGACCAACCTGGAATTCAAAGCCCTCACGACGCATACTCTCCATAAGAACGGAAAGGTGCAGAATACCACGGCCAGAAACCTCAATACCGGTCTTATCAGGAAGCTCCTTAATGCGCATGGTGACGTTATTCTCGCGCTCTGTCATCAGGCGCTCTTTGAGCTGACGGCCGCCAACAATGTCTCCCTCGCGGCCAACAAGTGGCGAGGTAGAAGGCTCAAAAATAATAGAAAGGGTTGGTGGATCAATCTCGATTGGATCAAGCTCAACGGGATTTTCTGGATCGGTGTAAACATCACCAATATCAGTTTTATCAACGCCAACGATTGCCGCAATATCGCCTGCGTCAACCTCATCGCACTCCTTACGACCCAGGTAGTCAAAGGTGAACAGCTGCTTGACCTGGCTCATAGCGCGGGAGCCATCGTTTTTGACAACAAGAATCTTATCGCCAGTATGAACGGTTCCGGAATATACGCGGCCAATGCCAATGCGGCCCAGGTAGTCGGAGTGGTCGATGGTGACGCACTGCATAGCAAGAGGGCCATCGATGTCAACATCTGGAGCTGGAAGGCCGTCGATAATCATGTCGAGAAGAGGGAACATGTTGTCATTGTCATCATTTGGATCAAGGCGAGCGTAGCCGTTAACGCCAGAAGCAAAGACAACGTGCTCCATGGTGAACTCAAGCTGCTCATCGGTTGCGCCAAGATCCATCATAAGATCAAGAGAATCGTTGACAACAGCCTCTGGACGAGCGCCGTCACGGTCAATCTTGTTGACAACCATCATGATAGAAAGGCCTGCGTCGATAGCGTGACGCAGAACAAAGCGAGTCTGTGGCATAGGGCCCTCGGCTGCGTCAACCAAGAGAAGCGCACCGTCAGCCATCTTCAAAACGCGCTCAACCTCGCCGCCAAAGTCAGCGTGGCCAGGGGTATCAATAACGTTGATCTTAACGCCCTTGTACTCAATAGAGATGTTCTTTGCCAGAATGGTAATTCCGCGCTCACGCTCCTGATCATTGGAGTCCAGGATTCTTTCTTGAACCTGCTGGTTCTCGCGGAATGCATCGGTTGCCTTGAGCATCTGGTCAACCATGGTAGTTTTACCGTGGTCAACGTGGGCGATGATAGCAATATTTCTGATGTTGTCTTGACGCATAAGTCTCTATCTCTCGAAGGTATGTATTCAGACCCAAATACTTCAGATCCAATTTTTATCAGCTTTAGAACTTTAGTGCAATTACGTGCCTAGAGCGTCCAGAAATTTCAATGAACGCAGCTTTTTCATTACAGAAGCGGCTCAAGCTCTCCTGCCGGCGCTGGATCAGACCACACAAACTGGTCGCCTTGGCCTTTTCCGTGAACCAAAGAATATGCCGAGAAACTCTTATAGCCCTTCTCGCCAAACTCGAGGAGCACGGCATCTTCGTAACCGCCCTCTTTGAGCAGCTGGATGGCTCCTTCATATACAAGCGCATAGCGAACAGGCTCTTCGAGCCCAGCTTCTTTATCGCCCTTCTGTTTTGCCAGGTCAAGCACGCGCTTATGGGCTCCCTCAAGCAGCTCTTCTGGACCGTCGTCAGAGAACTCATAACTTGCAACAGTGCCTGACGCGTCCTCAACCACAAGCAAAACGTTGAGTGATTGGCCATCTGCAAGCAGGTCAAACGCATCCCCAAGCAGCTCAGTTGAGAGCATATCAAGCTCGGGAGAAACTCCATCTTTGCGCTCGTTGTTTTCGGCCATGCCGCTCCTTAGTATCGTTTTGTAACTATTGTTCTCTATGATACATCGCACAAGAAAAGAGGTCGAAAGCAAAAAGCCTTCGACCTCTTAGGTTTGTCAGTTATCTGTCCAAAATCTGGCAGCAAGGAAGTTGCAACGGTAAAACGCCCCGCTTGAAAGCACGAGTACTTACTCTGCCAGTGCCTCACGGATGCGCGTAGTAACTCCCTCAAGCCTATAGCACTCAACATACTGGCGAAGAGGACGTTTGATGTGATCGACAACAAAGCGCTGGCCATCAATATTGAACTGAGCAAGGTTCTTGTACAGGTGCTCAGTTGCTGCCTTGACCTCGTCATCATTGAATGCGTAATGACCAGAAATATCAAGAATATCCAGCGACAGTTTGTGATCAGCAAGAATCTGCTCAACAGTCAGATTGACCTGGTCACCCACCATCCACTTGCGCCAACGCTCAGTCTCAATTGCCTTGACCAACAGGGTGTTTCTCAAGCCGGAAACCTCGTCTGCCTTCAGGAGACCTTCTTTAACCAGAAGATCTTCGACATCACAAAGCTTCAAATATGCGCGAGTCTCCTCTGTTCCGTACTGTGGAGCTACGTTTGATGCGGTGACATTTGCAGGAGTGTGCTCAAGCAGCGTCACATCATCAAGGTAGTCTGCGTTGTGCTCCTTAAGACCAACACCGTAGCTCTTGGCCATCTCAGCAAGGCTAATGGCAGCCTCAAAATCGTAGTGTCCAACCTGCTCGGTAAGACGCGTAAGCGTTCCTGTCTGTCCAACAATAAAGGTTGGCATAGGCAGGCCTTTAGCGGTGAGCTCACTTTTAAGCTGCTCAATAAAGGTATGGTACTTATCGGTAGAGGTTAGTCCGCCGTTTGTTTCCTCGGTACCAACCTCATAGCCAATCTCAGGAAGACCGCGAGAAACACGTTCTTTCTCGCACCACTCAATCAAATCAACCGTACGGCGAAGAACCACATCAAGCGGAATAACCTTGCCAATCTCAAAAGGATCTTTAGTTGGGTCAATCATCAGCAGGTCAAAGCCGTTAAGCATATCAGCAAGATAGGACTTCTTGGCAAGCTCCATAGCCTCATCTTCTGGAAGGTGAGCATTGCGTTCCTCATCGCGCTGCCAAGGACCGCCGTGATCACGGCAGAGATAATACAGACCGTCAAAACCAACCTTCTGAGCTGCTTCAGCAATATCTTCCGAGAAACGCTTTTGATCCCAAGAATTTACGTATCCTCCACCAAGTTCATCAAGATCTACCTGGTTTCGCGATGCAATAAACATCAGAGGAAAATCGCAGTCTCTACCAAGTTCAAAAGCTGCTTGCAACAGGTTGGGCGACATTGGTCCAATTCCTAAAAGCGTAGCGGACTTTCCTGTGTCCTGGAGCTTAAGCAACCCTTCAACAGCTTTTTTGATTGGTAGCTTTTCCATAATTACCCCTTCCCAAGAGTGTTTCTTGGTAATAAGAAGGGCGTGGGGGTTGAATCCCTACGCCCCTCTCCTTTTAACTTCAATTTTTATGGCCTAAGACCAAAAGGTACATGCGTTTCTCGCCGTGTATTACTTGTTGTCCTCAAGCTTTGGCTTAGTAAGAACAAGAATTGCAACACCTACTGCAACACCAATTGCCATATCAAGGGTGTAGAGGGCAATGTTGTTTGTAGCTGCAGCAACAATCATGCCACCGTGGGGAACAAAGCACTCAATACCATGCCAAGCAGCAAGGCCAGCACCAACTGCAGAACCAATCATGATTGCTGGCAGGGTGTGTGCAAGATCCTTAACAGCAAATGGAATTGCACCCTCGGTAATGCCGATGAGTCCCATGAAGACTGCGGAGATACCCATCTGCCTATCAGTGTCGTCAAACTTGCTGCGAGCAATAAGAGATGCAACACCGCAGACCAGTGGAGGAATAGCAACTGCAACACGGAATGCACCGTTAGGACCATAGACACCTGCGGTCATAAGAGCCATGGTGAAGGTAGAAGCAGTCTTGTTAACTGGGCCGCCCATATCAAATGCGGTCATAAGGCCAATTACAATGCCGAGTACAACTGCAGAGCCACCCTGAAGGCTTGAAAGCAGGTTTGTCAGCCAGTCCATGAAGGCGCCAAGTGGAGCCGCCAAAACATAGATGTAAAGCATGCCAAGAGCAAGCGAAGACAAGCTTGGGATGATCAGAATTGGCATGATGGTGCGGATGGTGTTATTAACCTTCCAGCTCTTCATCCACTGAACAAGGTAGCCGGCAGCAACGCCAAGAACCATTGCACCCAAGAAACCGGTAGAAACCTGAACCTCACCTACAGGAACAGGATTGCTTGCCAGGTAACCAAGGACAAAACCAGGTGCCAGAGCAGGCTTTCCGCCCAAAGAATAGGCAATGTAAGCAGCAAGGACAGGAATCATCATCTTGATGCCAGCCATACCAATAAGGTTGAGACTCTGCATCAAAGGATTGGTGACTTCAATACCGTCTTTTCCTGCAGTTCCCGTAGCAAGCGAGAATGCCAAGAAGACTCCGCCAACTACGACAATAGGAATAAAGTACGAAACACCAGTGTTAAACGCCTTTAGAAGGTCTTTGCCGACCTTGCCCAAAACTGAGGGACTCTTTTCCTCTGCCATGGGTTTCTCCTCTCTTCTTCCTTGCGTTATCACTTATGCGCTTGCTACTCAGCCAGCGCAACTACCTGATCAATAACCTTTGCTGGATCTGCAATAGCCAGCGATGGATCCAGCGTAAGAACACGACCCTCATCGCGTTTCTCGTCAAAACGCTCGTCGCCTTCGATGCCAATTGCAATGGCGAGAAGAACAACGTCAGCAGCGTCAACTTCGTCCTGTTCAAGCTCGTTCTCAATGCCATAACCGCCTTGAGCCTCTACCTTGAATTCATAGCCGCGACGCTCACACTCTTTCTCAATGGCCTCTTTTGCCATCCAGGTGTGAGCAATTCCAACCGTGCAAGCGCATACAGCAACGACGTTCATGGTTATGTCCTCTCGCAAAGTAAGTTGTGAGCCCCTATGCGGGGCGCACGAGCACGTCTTTTACGACGTACGTTTCCAACTCATACTTTGCATTGTTTCAATCTTTTTTAAAAGAGGATTTCGGTAAACGTCTAATCTACCTTGTGTTATGATGAATTTTGTTAAACGTTTAACCAACGTGAAATCCAGCACACTCACTAACGTTGGTATTTTGCAAGTACATTGTAAAAATTTCGGTGAAATGAGTGCCAATGTCTAAGACCACTATCATTGACCTTGCAAAATTAGCAAATGTGTCTATTGCTACCGTTTCGAATTACCTTAACGGACACTTTGAAAAGATGTCCGAAGCAACTAAACAACGTATCAAAAAAGCAATCGAAAATACGGGATATATTCCAAGCGCCCAAGCTCAAGCAATGGTTAAGAAGAGCTCTGGAATTATTGCTGTTCTCATCCTGGACAACACTAATGCCTGGGCAGCTCAAATGACTAACGGTATTGAAGATGCTGCTCTTGAAGCTGGATATCAGACAATTATTTGCAATTCTCGTTTTGACCCCACGCTTGAAGCTGACTGGGTTGAGAAAATGCTTTCAATTGGAGCAGATGGCATGCTTATCCAGCCCACCAATCAATTCAGAGCAGTAGATAGACGAATTGCTAAAGTTGGAAAACCCGTTGTCTATTTTGACTGCGACCTTCTTGCCCTTAATACTTCCTGGATAAAAAGTAACCTCTACGACGGCGTTTATTCAGCAGCGTCACACTGCGTTGAACACGGATACGAAAACTTTTTAATCATTGGTGGAGAGCCAAAAGGTCGTACCAGAATTGAACGAGAATCTGGCTTCACTGATGCCTTAGAGGCCTTACATAAACCTCATGAGCGTCTCACCATAGAGCAAAGCACGCTGTCTATCTCTGACATCACGCAATGGCTCAATAATCACATTCTTCCATCAAAGAAAACGCTGGTATTTGTACCAAATCAATGGGCTCTTAAAAGTGTCTATAATGCCCTGCAGTCCTACGAGACAGTAATTCCAAAGCAAGTTGGCCTGTTGGGATTCAACAACACTGATTGGACTGACCTGCCCGTTAAAAGCATCTCAACCATTGTCGAGCCTGTCTATGAAGAGGGCTACGCAGCTTGCAAGATGCTCCTTAAAAGAATCAAAGATTCCTCGCTTGAGCCTGAACATAAGCTGCTCACCTGCAAACTAAACTGGCTCAAATCAACCATCTGACAAAAATGGCGAGAAGACCAACTGATCTTCTCGCCATACGTTACTGCTTTAACCAAAGCGCTTACAGAACGTGGACCTCATCTTTGGTGAAGTCAACAAAGGCGTGGTCACCAACGTTGTAAATCTTGTGGGTACGAGGATTGAAGTCCGTAATCTTGATGAGAGTATCGCCTACCATAACGTGGTAGTTCTGGTAGTGACCCATGAATCGAGAAAGAACTACCTCACAGGCAAGTGTTCCCTCGTCAGCAAGGCGTGCAGACTCTGGACGAAGAACAATGCAGCATTCCTTACCCTTGTCCAGGTGAGAACATCCGCTGACCTCAAACTCATGGCCCTCAAAGCGGCAAAGAGCAGTCTCAGAATCAAGCTTGTCTGCAATGGTTGCATGCAGGAAGTTTGACTCACCAATAAAGTCTGCAACAAACTCGTCTGCTGGGTGATAGTAAACCGTCTGAGGATCGCCAACTTGGTCCACAACACCCTTTTTCATAATGATGATGTTGTCTGAAAGCGCCATTGCCTCTGACTGGTCATGTGTGACGTAGATGGCGGTAATACCAGCCTCTTGCTGGATGCGACGGATCTCGTTACGCATGTCAACGCGGAGCTTAGCGTCAAGGTTTGAGAGAGGCTCGTCAAAGAGGAGCACGCTTGGTTCAATAACCAGAGCACGTGCCAAAGCAACACGCTGCTGCTGACCACCAGAAAGCTGGTTGGTCATGCGCTCTTCCATGCCCTCAAGTCCAACAAGACCAAGGATGTGAAGGACCTTCTCGCGAATTACTGCCTTGTCCATTTTGCGAAGCTTGAGGCCATAGGCAACATTGTCAAAGATGTTGTAGTGAGGAAGTAGCGCATAGCTCTGGAACACCATGGCAGTATCGCGCTTGTTTGGAGTAAGCTCATCAATCTGCTCGTCGCCAAGGAAGATCTTTCCCTCATCAGGGCTCTCAAAACCAGCAATCATGCGCAGAATAGTGGTCTTTCCGCAGCCAGAAGGACCAAGCAGCGTTACAAACTCACCAGGAGCAATGGTGATATTAGCGTCTTGAACTGCGTAGAAGTCTTTTCCAGTCTTCTGATCCTGATAAATCTTGGAAATGTGCTCAAGGCGAACGCCTTTTTTCTCTGTAGCCATGTGTTACTCCTCCTTGAGTGCTCGGCTGGTGCCAAAGTGTTTGATGGCCCAATTCATAAGCAATACCGAGCCATAGGTAATAACAATCAGAATTGTTGCAAAGGCGCAGGCCATACCATATGAACCCTTACCAGCAAACTCATTAATCTGAACGGTGATGAGCAGGAACTCTGGTGTGACCAAGAGGATAACTGCAGAAATTGCGGTGATGGAGCGGACAAACGCCGTTACCAAGCCAGACAAGAACGAATCTTTAATCAGCGGCAACGTGACAGTCATAAACACCGTAAAGCTGTCGGCGCCCATGTCGTATGCGGACTCCTCAATTGATTTATCAATCTGTCGAAGTGCCGAGATGCCCGAGCGTGTTCCTGTAGGAAGCGAACGCACGACAAAGACAATAATCAGGATAAGTCCCGTGCCATACAGGCCTTGCAAAAATCCTGTGTGCATAACACCGCTTGAGAAACCGCGAATATAGCCAACGCCCAAAACCGTACCAGGGACTGCCATAGCAAGCATGGATACAGCCTCGATAAAACCACGGCCACGGAAGCGACGTTTTACTACCAGATAAGAAATGATCATCGAAAGCAAAGCGGTAATTGGTGCCGCAATGAGCGAGAGCATAAACGAGTCACTAAACGCCTGCAGACCGTGGTACTTGGTAAATACCTGCTCAAACCACTTTGTTGTTAACTCGTAATTAGAGCCCCAGGAACGAACAAACGAACCATAAGGAACGCAGAGGTACATGCCAATAACAAAGAGAGCAACCAACGCGCAAAGAATGGTAAGTGGAATGCGAACTGAGTTGTCTGTAATAAGCATCCTAGCTCGCGTTGCTTTGCCCGAAAGTGTAGACGTGCTCTTTGCTTCCAGTACAAACTTCTGAACAACAAACATAAGCAGCGTAATGGAAAGAAGAACAACAGCCATAGCAGCCGCGCCTTGCTTGTCGTACGCGCCTGTAATCTGCAGGTAGATAGTTGTTGCCAAGGTATCGTAGGAGCCACCAATAATCATTGGATTTGCAAAGTCTGCAATTGACTCAATAAATGAGACGAGAAAAGCATTGCCTAGGCCAGGCAAAATAAGAGGAAGTGTAACGCTAGTAAATACCTTCCAGCGGCTTGCACCCATGTCACGTGCTGCTTCTTCAAGGGATGGGTCAATGTTTTTAAGCAGACCCTTAAGCATCATGTAGCACACAGGGAAGAATGACATGGTCTGAACAATAAAAATGCCCCAGAAACCATAGATGTTGTTGTCAAAAATTCCCAAAAGACCTCGAGTAATCAGGCCTTTCTTACCAAACATCATGATCATGGAAAGCGAGAGAACAAATGGCGGAGAAACAACAGGAAGCATGGAAACCACGCGGAAAAGTCCTGTCATAAACTTTGTACGAAGCTTTACGTACACTTCAACATATGCAAAAAGAAGACCAATAAGCGCTGATAAAATGCCTACCGCAAAACCAACTCTGAGCGTATTGGTAATTGCGCGATCAAACGAAGGCAAAGCCAAGATACGCGTAAATACATCAAAGCTAATCCCATTTTCGGAGACTACAGAGTCAACCATAAGAATGGCAAGTGGATACAAAATAAAAAGGGTTAAGAAGGCGATAAGAACGACAATGGTCGTTATCAAAATTGGATCGCCAAGGAGCTTTTTTCGCTCAAGTCGAGCGCTCTGGGATTTTGCCATGCTGGTCCTAACTCTGAAACACTAAACCTATACGCAAAGCTCTATGTGGAACTGGGTAGGCAGATCTCTGCCTACCCAGTATAATCTGCCACTCAAAGCTTGAGCAACAACATTGTTTATTGCGTGCTGGCGCTGGTTTTACTCTGTCTTAAAGCGGCTATCTCCGCCACCAAGAGCTTCCATAACGTCCTTGACATACTGCTCGGTGTGCTTCTTGGCATCCTCGAAGTTGTAGTCCATAACGTTGTTTGGATCAAGGCCGTACTCAGTAGCAATCTCAGGCTGCTTTGCGTCGTCAATTACCAGGAACTGATAAGAGCCATTCTTCTGAGCAAGGTCAACGCATGCTGGTGAAAGTGCATACTCAATCCAGAGTTTAGCTGCGTTTGGATGTGCAGCACCCTTGAAGATTGCGGTTGCGCCAACCTCGTATGATGCGCCAGAGCTTGGAATCTGAAGACCAACATTCTCATGCTCTTGATCAACAATCTGATAAATGCCGTCATGGAGCATACCAATTCCGATGGTGCACTCGCCTGTTCCGATAGCCTTGGAAGGACCAGAACCGCTCTTGGTGTACTGAGCAATGTTCTTATCAAGATCAACAAGATACTGAATACCCTGGTCATGACCGTACTTCTGAATAACGGTGTTGATGATCAGCTTTGCAGTACCTGCGGTGTTGTAGTTAGAAGACCAAATAAGGCCCTTATATTTAGGATCGATAAGATCTTTGTAATCCTGAGGAACATCAAGCTTAAGGCGCTCAAGCTCTTCCTTATCGTACAGAAAACCGAGAATGCCCTTATAAATTCCGTACCAGTCTTTGTTGGTGCTCTTGAACTTATCGGAAATAAGATGTGATGCATTCTTTGGCTCATACTGCTCAAGAAGACCCTTTGAAGAAGTGACATTGTAAGGATCGGTTGTTCCGCCAAACCAGACGTCAGCTGATGGATGACCGTTCTCTTCCTCAATCTTTGCAGCAACTTCTCCAGTTGAGAGACGCTGTGCCTGAACATCAATGCCGTACAGGCTCTTGAAGTTTGCACAAACTGCGTTTAGGTACTCTTCCTCGCAAGAGCCATAAACAATTAGCTTACCTTCTTCTTTTGCTGCCTTTACCAGCTCTTCTGGTGCACCAACAGCATCGGTAGAGTTGGTGTCAGATTCTTTTTTCTCGCTAGTATCAGAATCGGACTTTTTGCAGGCGGTGATACCCAAACCTGCTACAACTGCGCTGACACCAAAAAAGTTGCGACGAGTAAGGTTTGACATTAGAACTCTTTTCTCTCCTTGTGGTTACCCACAGCGCCAATGAAAAGAACATACTCCTGTGTAAATCGTACTCAAACTTTTTCGAAAATATTTCAACTATTCGATAAGTGGCTGATATTAGCGGCTATCGGTATGTTTTTAACGTCTAAGCAAAAAGGCCAGGGAGAAATTCCCTGGCCTTGAACATTTGGTGGAGAATAGGGGGATCGAACCCCTGACCTCAGGCTTGCAAAGCCCGCGCTCTCCCAGCTGAGCTAATTCCCCGTACTGACTTCTGGTTGGGCCCAGAAGGTTTTAATAATCACCCCAACGGCGACTCGGCTAACGTTGGGGTGACTATTGTCACATAAAGTGGTGGGCCTGACAAGGTTTGAACTTGTGACCTCCCGGTTATCAGCCGGACGCTCTGACCAACTGAGCTACAGGCCCAACGCAGGGAAAAATAATACCTCCATAATTCTCATAGGTCAACACTTTTTTTGTTTTGTTTTAAACTTTCTTGAAACTGGGTATGAAATGAGAACAGAAAGTCGTAGACTATCTGCCCAAAGATTGATAAAAGACGTGCTATTTGGAGTGTTTGTGTCACTGAAGCGTATGGACATACAGACAGTTGTTGTCGGAGGAGGACCCATCTCTTCCGTAATTGTTCTGCGTCTTCATGACCCACGTGGCGTCTCTTCTTTAAGTCTTCCTATCAAGATTGGCAACATCGAGGCATCTGCTATCAGCCTTGGCATTGATCAAGAATCTACCGAGAGGCCTCTAACGCATGACCTTCTCCGCTCCGTTCTTGATTCTCTAGATGCAGATATTAAAAGCGTACGCATTGTGGGTGTCCGCGGCACCACGTTTTTCTCGCAAATTGAGCTCATCTCTAAAGAGGGAGAGCATATTTACGTGGACGCGCGCCCATCCGACGCAATTGCGCTGGCAGTAAGAACAAACGCTCCCATCTTTGCAGACGAGAGCGTTCTAGAAATTGCTGCTGCTCCTGACTTTACTGATGTCGAGAAGGACGTTCAGGCCCAAGAGCTTGAGGAATTCCGTCAGTTTATTGAGGATGTCTCCCCTGATGATTTCTCATAAATCCTGCTCTATGGCTTACTTTTATACAATTGACTCATCTTTTATATAAAAATCATTACCGTTAGTGTGCTGATTTTCTCGGTAAACGAAAAGAGCTCAAGGGAATTACCCCTTGAGCTCTTCAAATTACGTATAGCTGAAATGCTTATTCGTCATCATCCAGCAGTGAATCGTCCAGTACTTCCTCTTCATCTCCAAGGTCAACGGACTCTGCCTCATCAGCATCACGAGCGCCAGCGGCCATCAGATCAAGCATACCTTGGTTCTCTGCGTGCTTTGGGGCCTTCTTTTTGTTGGCAACCATACGAGCAACTGCAGAAACAACGTCGCTACCAGAGAGGTTCATAACCTTGACGCCCTGAGTTGAGCGGCCAAGCTTGGAGATATCGCCAGCCTTGACGCGGATTACTACGCCCTCCTCGGACATGATCATAATCTCGTGCTGAGGACCAACAACGCGACAGGCAACCAGGTTACCCTTCTTCTCCGTCATTGTGATGGTAAAGACGCCCTGGCCACCACGCTTATGGACTGGGTACTCAGAAATTGCAGTGCGCTTTCCGTAGCCCTTCTCGGTAATAACGAAGAGGTCGCCATTGCCGTTGGTAATCTCCATGCCAAGCATAGTTGCGTCGCCCTTGAGCGTAATACCACGGACGCCTGAGGTGCCACGGCCCATGCTTCTTGCCTCAGCCTCGTCAAACAGGATTGCCTTGCCGTCAGAGGAGCACAGAACAACCTTGTCACCTGGGTGAACGCGACGGACGTTAACAAGCTCGTCGCCGTCCTTGAGGTTGATTGCAATGAGGCCGTCCTTGCGTGTACGGTCGTACTCAGACATTGCAGTCTTCTTAACCATACCCTGCTTAGTAGCAAACATCAGGTAGTTGTCTTCTGGGAAGTCGCGGGTAGTGATAACTGCCTTGACCTTCTCGCCTTCTGCAAGCGTCTCGATGACGTTGATGATGGCGCTACCCTTAGTGGTTCTGTTACCAACCGGAAGCTCATGGACCTTGAGGCGGTACACCTTACCAAAGTTGGTAAAGAACAGCACATAATCGTGGGTAGAAGCAACAAAGAGATTCTCAACAAAATCGTTCTCTTTGAGAGAGACGCCCTGAACACCCTTGCCTCCGCGCTTCTGAGAGCGATAAATCTCAACAGGAACGCGCTTTACGTAACCTGCGTGAGTAACGGTAACAACCATATCCTCTTCGGCGATAAGATCCTCAACGTCCAGGTTCTGAATGTCCTGGTCAGAGATTTGCGTACGACGCTTGTCGGCGTAGCGGTTGGAAATCTCACGGAGCTCATCAGCAATAACTGCCAAGATCTTTTCCTCGTGGGCGAGAAGATCCTCGTAGTAGGCAATATCAAGCCTGAGCTGGGAAATCTCGTCAACAAGATCTTGACGTGCCAGGCCGGTAAGACGACGCAGACGCATCTGAAGGATTGCTTCACCCTGAATCTCATCCAAGCCAAAGCGCTCGTTCATGCGCTTCTTTGCCTCAGTATCATCTTGCGAGCTGCGAATGATGTGGACAATCTCGTCGATGTTATCAACTGCGGTCAGAAGGCCTTCCAAAATATGGACGCGCTTCTGAGCCTTATCCAGGTCAAACTCAGTACGACGGCGTACAACATCAATCTGGTGATCAATGTAGTGACGAAGAATCTCGCGGAGGGAAAGCGTACGAGGAACACCGTCAACCAAAGCCAGGTCAATGATGCCAAAGTTGGACTGAAGCTGAGTCTTCTTATAGAGATTGTTCAAAACAACCTGTGGTACAGCATCACGCTTGAGGTCCAAAACAATGCGCATACCCTTACGGTTGGACTCATCGCGCATGTCAGAGATGCCTTCGATTTTCTTCTCGTTGACTGCCTGAGCAATCTTCTCCTGGAGAAGACCCTTGTTAACCTGATATGGAATCTCAGTAACAACAAGGCGCTGACGACCGCTCTTAACCTGCTCAACGTGGACTTTTGCGCGGACCGTAATAGAACCGCGGCCAGTCTCGTAAGCGTCCTTGATGCCCTGAGTGCCCATGATGATGCCACCTGTTGGGAAGTCAGGACCAGGTAGAACGGTCATGAGCTCCTCAGTGGTAACGTCAGGGTTCTCAATCATCATGCAGACAGCGTTAGTTACCTCACCAAGGTTGTGAGGAGGAATGTTGGTAGCCATACCAACTGCAATACCTGAAGAACCGTTAACCAAAAGATTTGGGAAACGTGCAGGAAGAACTGCTGGCTCTGTCAGTGACTCATCATAGTTTGACTGAAGGTCAACGGTGTTCTTGTTAAGCTCTGCCAGCATCTCCATAGCACTTCTGGTAAGACGTGCCTCGGTATAACGCATTGCTGCTGGTGGATCGCCATCGATAGAACCAAAGTTTCCGTGACCATCAATCAGAGGAAGTCTCATCGAGAAGTCCTGAGACATACGGACCATGGAGTCATAAATAGCGGAGTCACCGTGTGGGTGGTACTTACCCATGACTTCACCGACTGCCCATGCAGACTTCTTATGTGGGCGGTTTGGCGTAATGCCAGCCTCACTCATTGCGTACAAAATACGGCGGTGAACAGGCTTTAGACCGTCTCGAACATCTGGAAGTGCACGAGCAACAATAACGGACATGGAATACTCAAGGAAGGAAGTCTTCATCTCTGAGGACAAGTCAGTTGGCTTAAGGGTGCCACCGTGAATGTCAGAGAGATCAAGACGAGTACCAGCCTCATCAGAGATGATGTGTGAAGTCTCTCCCGTTACTAGATTTACTCCAGTCTCTGGGTCAAACTCATCGGAATCTTCTTCTACCTCATCATCTTCGTATTCTTCATCCATATCGTTTTGTGCATCGAGGTCTTGGTCCTCATCTGCACCAAAAAGATCGTCGTTCATATTTTTATCGTCTGCCACAAGTTACCCTTTCATTTTCTGTCTAATGATTTAGCGAGAAACCATTAAATGTCCAGGAAGCGGACGTCTTTTGCATGTGTTTGGATGAAGTCTTTACGCTTCTCAACCTGATTGCCCATAAGGTCAGAGACCGCGCGATCAGCTGCAAGAGCATCATCGATGGTTACCTTAAGGAGAATGCGGTTCTTTGGCTCCATAGTGGTTGCCCACAGCTGCTCTGGATCCATCTCACCAAGACCCTTATAACGCTGAATAGTGAACTTGGTGTTGTCCTCAAACTTCTTTGTCTCAAGAGCAAGCTCTTCATCGGTATAGATGTATTTGCCGTTCTTCTTACCCTTTGGCTTGATCTGATACAGAGGAGGCTGAGCAACGTAGATATAACCTGCGTCAATCATTGGCTTCATGTAACGATAGAAGAAGGTAAGCAGAAGAATTCTAATGTGAGAGCCGTCAACATCAGCATCGGTCATGATGACAATCTTGTGATAACGAGCTTTCTCAATATTAAATTCATCGCCAACACCAGTACCAATAGCAGTAATCAAGGAAGTGATGGTGTCAGAAGAAAGCGCACGGTGAGCCTGTACGCGCTCGACATTCAAAATCTTTCCGCGAAGCGGAAGAACTGCCTGGATAGAACGGTCGCGTGCCATCTTTGCAGAACCACCTGCGGAGTCACCCTCAACGATGAAGAGCTCAGTCATCTCTGCATCACGTACGGAGCAGTCTGCAAGTTTTCCTGGAAGAGCCGCAGACTCAAGAAGTCCCTTACGACGTGTTGCTTCACGAGCTTTACGAGCAGCAAGACGGCCCTTTGCAGCCTGAGATGCTTTTTTAAGAATCTCTTTTGCCTGGTTTGGATGCTCTTCAAGGTACTCTGAGAGACCCTGAGTAACAATCTTGTTGGTAAGCGTTCTCATATAAGAACTACCAAGCTTTGCCTTTGTCTGACCTTCAAACTGAGGATCTGGAAGTTTAACTGAAATAACTGCAGTTAAACCCTCACGAATATCGCCACCCTCAAGCTTAGGATCTTTCTCTTTAAGAATTCCCTGCCTGGTGCCGTAATCATTTATTACCTTAGTAAGAGCGGTACGGAAGCCCTCAAGGTGCATTCCGCCTTCCTCGGTAAAAATATCGTTAGCAAAAGAAAGAGTTCTATCACTGAATTCAGTATTCCACTGAATAGCTACCTCAACCTCACCCATCTGAGACATTGGAGCATCAGGGTCTGACTTACCTTCAATATAGATAGGTCGAGAAAGTCCTGGTAAGACGGTTTTCTCGTCATTAAGGTACTTAACAAAGTCGATGATACCGCCCGCATACTGGAAGTCAACCTGACGAGGAGTAAGCTCACGCTCATCAACAAGAGTAATTTTAAGGTTCTTGTTAAGAAATGCGGTCTCCTGCAGGCGATCACGAAGCGTATCAAAGTTATACGTAGTGGTCTCAAAAATCATGTCGTCTGGCCAGAAGGTAATGGTAGTTCCGTTAGATTTTGAAGTACCAATTTCCTTCATCTTCTGAACGGTTTTACCGCGCTCGAAGACCATCTCGTAGATTTTGCCATCGCGCTTAACCTGTGCAACAAGCTTCTTTGAAAGTGCGTTTACAACAGAGACACCAACGCCATGAAGACCACCAGAAACTTTATAAGCGTTGTTATCAAACTTACCACCTGCATGAAGGATAGTAAGAACAACCTCAAGAGTTGGAATTTTTTTCTGAGGATGAAGGTCTACAGGAATACCACGACCATTATCTTCAACAGAAATTGAGTTATCAGGATGAACGGTAACCTTGATTTTGGAGCAATAACCAGCCATTGCCTCATCGACTGAGTTATCTACAATCTCCCAAACAAGATGGTGCAGACCAGAAGCTGAAGTTGTACCAATATACATACCTGGGCGCTTACGAACCGCCTCAAGGCCTTCAAGAATCTTAATCTCTGTACCGTCATACTTATTTTCTTTTGCCACGTAAGTCCTCTCTTCAATTGTGAGCGGAATGATATACGTATTTTACTATGAAATCGCCAAAATCAACTCGGCACAGAGAAATTTCATTGTTTAAACAGTAATATTGTGTATCTGAGAGGCTCTGTAAAGAGATTTAAGGACAGATTAGTGACAGATTAGACTAAAGACTCTTTTTTTGTCTAAAACTTGCTTCAATCGCTTTATAAGCCGTTGACTTGAGTGGCTCAGAAAGACCAGAAACTAACTCAGAAATTTGTGATTTTTCTTCTGTAGTGAGTTCTGGAAGAACTTTCTTCTCTACTTTTTGGCCCTGAGGTTGTTCTTTTGAGGAACCGTCTTCTTTACCAGTATGTCTATTGTATTTATCCAGCTTAAACTCAAGATCTGAAAATTCCAGGCCATGCTCTGACAACCTTGCTCTATAGATTTCTCTTTGTGCAAGAAAATCAATCATGCACATACGATTGTCTACATAAACGGTAAGTACAGGATATTCTCTACCAGCAATTTCTCTAACAAATACGCCGGTTGTGTGTTCTACTTCTCTTTCACCATTTGACTCAACCCATGCAAGATAAGCGCGACGATTTTTAGACATACTCTTAGAATCTCTGAAGGTTCCAAGCAGAGCGCTCATTAAATCTTTTGCGTTTTCATTACCACCACGCGCAGGCATTTCTTGTTGATTATTCATCGCTAAACCTAACTATCTGCGCTTTCTCTAAGATCTCTTCAGAGAAATAACCAAGGTTGGTAGTTGTAATTATGGTTTGGATGTCATGGAATGCAAATTCCATAATGGCTTTTCTGCGATCTTCATCCAACTCACTCATCACATCATCTAAAAGCAACAGGGGTTTCTCGCCAAGTATTTCTTCTGAGAGTAAAACTTCTGCCATTTTAAGTGCTAAGACCACCGTTCTGATCTGGCCCTGCGACCCAAAATTTCTAGCGTCTTTACCTTCAATCAAAAACTCAGCATCATCTCGGTGAGGACCTTTAGTGCTTTGTTGACGACGGATATCATCTGCGTGCGCTTCGTTTAAAGCCTGTAAAAACTGATCAGTAATTTCTTCTCTAGAGGCTTCAAGAGAAACCTCTCCAATTGAAGAAATATAGTTCATCTCCAGGTGCTCTCCGCCAGAAAGTTCCTGGTAAATCTCGCATGTTTTCTTTGCCAGGCGCTCAAACAAATGAATGCGCGCATGAAGAAGCGTTGCTCCTCCCCTTGCAAGCGAAAGATCCCATGCATCAAGCAAATTATTGTCAGGCCAATCAGATTTAAGCAGCTTATTTCTTTGCTCAACTGTTTTGGTATATACCGAGAAAACCTTGAAGTAGCTCTTATTTGCCTGGCGACCAAAGTCATCGAATTCTTCTCGGCGATATGATGCACCGCCTTTAATCATTGAAAGATCGTCAGGATTAAAAAGGACCGACATCAACGTACCAGAAATATCTGCCGCCTGGCATTTCTTGCCATTCTTTGAAAATTGGCGACGGCGTTCTGTGATGGTGCAGGTATTTTCTAGCTTTCTTCCATCTCCTGTAAGAGAAATTTCTATCTTTGCTTCAGAAGTACCTGTAAGAAGGAGCTGTGAAGGCGTTGGTTTTCTAAAAGAATATCCAGCGGTAAGGAGTTGTAATGCCTCGACAGTATTTGTCTTACCTGCGGCGTTTTTTCCTACAAAGATAGTAGTTTGCGCAGATAAATCTATTTCTTTCGAAGTAAAACAACGAAAGTTATACAGTGAAACATGTTCAACTTTAAGTCCCACACAACCCCTATCAAATTAGAGGCGAACAGGCATCAGAAGATACAAATAGTTGACCTTACCATTTGATTTAAAGATTGCTGGCTGAGAAGGACCCTGGAGCTCAAGACGCAAAAGGTCCTTGGAAGGAGCAGCATTTACACAATCAAAGACGTAGTGGTAGTTCAAAGCGATTGAAAGAGAGTCTCCCTCAATTTGGGCCTCAATATGCTCAGAAGATTCACCTTGATCTGGTGAAGAAGCAGACAGTTTAACTTCTTTTCCGTCAGCATCAACATCAAAACGTACTGATGGATTTGCCAGAGCAATAACAGAGACGCGCTTGAGAGCTGCAGAGAAATCTTCAACGTTGATATCAACTGACGCAGTACAAGACGTAGGAAGTAGCTGCTTATAGTCAGGGAAATGACCTTCAATCTTACGAGAGATGTGAGTGGTGTTTCCAAACTGGAAGACTACCTGATTGTCCGTTGTACCAATTAAAACCTTTTCAGTCATGCTACGCATTGAGAGAACATCATGGAAAACTTCACCAGAGATAATTGCACTAAAAGATTCACCTGCTGGAGTATCTGTATTGGAATCACAAACAGCAAGACGGAATGAGTCGGTTGCAACAAGGCGAATAGTATTGTCTTCAACAGTGAGAGAAATTCCCTGAAGAATTGGACGAGAAGCTTCCTTTGAAGTTACACGATAGACTTTATCAACCATCGTTGATAGAAGTTGGCTTGGAAGCTCACAGGTTTTCTCAAGATCAAACTCTGGGAACTGCGCCCAATCGTGAGCAGAAAGAGTATTAAGTCTAAAAGAGGAACGCTGACAAGTTACAGAAAGTGTACGGTCTCCACCTTCAAAAGTAATTGCTGCATCAGGGAGGTTCTTAACAATGTTCTGGATAACCTTTCCAGAAACAACTGTCTCTCCTTCTTCTTCTACGTTTGCTGCAATCTGATGCTTAATAGAGATAGTTAAGTCACTGGACTGTAGCTCAAGCATGCCATTAAAAGCTTTGAGATAAATACCAGAGAGAATTGGAAGTGTTGTATTAGAACCAATGCCTTTAGAAACAATATCAAGTGCCGTCTGGAGAGCGGATTGACTTACGGTAAATTTCATGACGACCCTTTCTATTATTTCTTAGATAAGAATAAAAATATCGTAGTAATAATAAGCCATGTTGAAAAGAAGAAAGCTTTACATTTCTAGAGGTAGAAATATGTTTCTAGAGGTCAGATTTGTTTGCTTATTTTTAACATTCATAAACAAAGTAAAACTCCCTCTCTTAAACTCTCAACAACAAACTATTACTTCTCTTCACCAATTGACATCTTACGAACAGGTTTTAAACACTAACTTTGTTCAAGGATAGTCTTCTTGAGTTGAGAAATTTGATCATAGAAGCTTTTATCTTCTTTGATCCTCTCTTCAATTACCTCAATACTGTGCAAAATAGTTGCGTGTTTTCTTCCACCAAAATGCTTACCAATATTTACCAGTGTGTATTGGCAAAGATCGTGAGCAAGATAAATGGCAACATGACGAGGTTCTGCAATCTCTTTATTTCTCTTGTTACCAACAATATCGCGATGACTGATGCCATAGACATTCTCTACGACTTCTTGGACCTTCTCGATATTTACGGTCTTTGAAACGCGTCGCCAAAGAGTATCTGCAATCTTATCAATCTCTTCTTGTTTAATATTTTTCCCGGACTCTTTTGCTTTGATTTGTCCGGTGACGCAACGATTACAGAAGCCCTCAAGCGTTCTAATACTTTGACCAGCCTTGTCAGCCATGTAACGACGGATGTCCTCTGGCAAATCGTCTGCAGAAAGAGAAGAATTTCTTTCTTTAAATGCGCGGTCGCAGAAGACATGAATAAGATTGAGCTTCATCTCGTAACTTGGAGACTCAATGCCAATAACAATGCCGCCACTCATACGAGAAGTAATACGATCATCAAAACCGTCAGAACCCATACCAAGCTGAGCTGGAGTTCTATCGGCGGCAAGAATAATCTGCTTACCTCTATCAATAAGAGAGTTAAAAATATTAAAGAAGAAGTTAATAGTACCCGCTTTACCAGCAAGTTTTTGAACATCATCGATGATAAGAACGTCAATGTTTTGGTAGTTATTACTCAGCTCTGTTGCAGCATTTCCTGAGGCATTTTTACGAACTGCATTTACGTAGTCATCAACAAAGGCATCTGCATCTTTGTAAACACAAACGCGCTCGATATCTTCAGCGTTGATGTAGTTCTGAACGGCTCGCAGAAGGTGAGTTTTTCCAAGTCCACTTGCACCGTAAATAAAGAGTGGGTTTGCCTTGCCTTTTGCGTCGTTTGCAACGTTTAAAGCATGCTGATGAGCAAGCTCATTCTCATCACCAACAACAAAGCGATCAAATGTGAGGTTTGAATTAAAGGATGTCTCCTCATAGAGAGGGTTACTCTTACGACGCTTTAAGGTCTGCTGTTTTAGTTCCTCAAGGCTTTGTTCCTGGGATTCAAAATCTTGAATCTGTTCTGGAACGACAGCCTGTATAGGAGCAGTTTTCTGCTTCCAAGCGTTGAACTCTTGAGGAGTCATCGTAGAAGTAGTTGTAACAGGAGTAGAAGACTTTGTAAGCGTAAGACTTAAGATAATGTCTTCAAAGGCCGCAGCCGAGAGACATCTCTCAACAATTGGCAGATTTTTAAGGATACGGTTATATGCCAAGCGCATTGAAGTCTCAGCACAGAGCGTATTATCTTCAACTTTAATTGGAGTGCAGGTTCTTAACATGGCGATAAAAGCCTCTGGCTGATTCTCTTCAACCAAAAGGTCAATTGCGTCTTGCCACAGAGCTACTGCGTCTGAATCAATTGATGCATCCATACGTGTCCAATCAAAATGTTGAAAATTGGGACACCTAGTATAGAGGAATGTTGATAACTTTCAGCGAATAATGTTGAGAAACTCTATGAAAGGAGGGTTTCTCCAATAGTGGTGAGCTTATATTTTTGCCCAACTTTACCAATTATTCCTATGTTTACCAGCGATTTTAATTCTCTTGACCAGGTTGGTGTAGAAAGGCCAAAGGCACCAGTAAGCTCTGTTGCTCCAACCCATTCATGTTCAGAGAGATACTGAAGAACTTGTTTTGCTCGATCTGTTAACACTAGATTAGGAAGTTGTGCAGCTGGTTGTGCAGATACCTGTCGAGATACTGCTTGTGGAGCATGTGAAATTGCCTGCTGATTCTGATTAACAGGCAATTCTTCAGCTTCTTCTTGAGTTGGAAGTGTCTGAATATGAGCATCTTTAGAGCGGCGTGTTGATAAAGTAACAATTGTGCCGCCAGAGATATTGTCTTCAAGGGTAAGGCTTCCACCCTTCTCAACCATATATTGCTGAGCATAAGGAAGACCAAAACCAACGCCTCTAATAAACGATTTCATTTCTTCCGTTGCAGAAGAGGTACCAAACTCAAGAGCTCGGTTTTTCTCTTTAATACCAGGCCCTTGATCTGAAAACCTAATGGTATTTCCGTTGTCCATAATTGAGATTGTGGGTGCTACAAAGCGAGCATGAATGAAATTCTCCACAATCTCGCGCATAACCATAAAAGGAATTTTTCCACCCTGCTCGTGAGCAAGCTGGTTAACCGTAGCTGCAATCTCGTCAAGATAAGAACGAACATCTTTAGGTTCTACAAGAACAACGCGAGGTGCTGCGGCTTTATCGTCATACACTGCAATACGTGCAGCATAGCGGACGGTAAGAGAGTTATCAGAACCAGCGCCTTTTTCATCCTGGTTGGTATTTTCCTCAACAAAAGGAAAGAAATCTCTTGCCATGACACCTCCTTTTCAACAATTGTTAAACAAATGAAGAAAACTTTTCGTTTTCTTTCACAGTGAATGAAAGTTTTCAACAAGTGTTAAACATCTGTAGATAACTTTACATATTTGTGAAAGACGTACTGAATGATAGTAGCATTTAACGGACATATTTCAGCTTACAGAAATATTCCTTTCAACAAAATTCTTCATGTATCACAAGTGAAATTTTCAAGATGAAAGGTTTTCTCGCTTAGTTTTTTGAATAAAAAAGAGAAAAAGTTGAGGTATTTGCGTAGAAAATTTGACAGGTACCCATAAACGCGAGTACAATCTGTAGGCTTTTTAATCGATACTGTACCCGTTCGGGAGGAAATAGCTATGAAGCGTACCTACCAGCCAAATAAGCGCAAGCGCGCAACTACCCACGGTTTCCGTGCACGTATGGCAACTAAGAATGGTCGTGCCGTTCTCGCTCGTCGTCGCCTTAAGGGCCGTAAGCGCCTCACCGTCTAAGGAATGTTTCTGTGAAGACCATTAAATCTCGTTCAGAGTTTGAAAGGGTCTTCTCTGCGGGGAAGAGGGCTCAAAGTTCTGTTCTTCGTATACGAGTAGCACCATCCACTGAGGCACATCCTTCCGAGGTAGCCTTTGTAGCTCCAAAAAGACTAGGTAACGCCGTATTTAGAAACAGGTGTAAACGCGTTTTACGCGAAGCAGCTCGAAAGAGCGGTTTACCTGTTGAGGGATACGGCATTATTCTCTTTGCGACTAAAGATACACACAGCAGTAATCCTGCTGATATAAGCGTTTCTTTGGATGCTCTGTTAAGAAAGACAGGGGTCAAATGAGCGAGAAAAGACAAGGTTCTTTTCTCGCAAACTTGTTCCTAGGTGCTATTCGTTTCTATCAAAGAAACATCTCTCCCCTTTTTAAGCCGCACTGTATCTACAGACCTACTTGCTCTGAATATGCAGTTCAAGCTATACAAAAGTATGGTGTTAAAAAGGGAAGTTGGCTTGCTCTTAAGCGTATTGCTCGCTGCCACCCTTTTCATAAGGGAGGATACGATCCCGTTCCGTAAAGGAACGCACCGGAGGAAATATGTGGGATTGGATTGTTAACTTTCTATACACAGTCTTAGCGGGACTTCAATCATTCTCGGGAGACTGGGGTATGGCAGTTATCCTGCTTACCATCATCATCCGTATTATCCTGGTTCCAATGACCAACAAGCAGACGGCCTCTATGGCTCGTATGAGTGTTGTTCAGCCTAAGCTCAAAGAAATCCAGGAGCGCTATGCCGATGATCCTGTAAGGCAGAATGAAGAGATGCGTAAACTTTACGCAGAGATCAACTTCAATCCTCTTGGTGGTTGTCTACCACTGCTTTTACAGTCCCCTATCTTTATTGCACTCTTTACCGTTGCAAAGATGGTTCCAGTAGACTCCCGCTTCTACAACATTCTTCCTTCTATTGCGCGTGCAACATCCGACATTTTTGCTGTAGATGGCTTTGTTACCGCTATCCCTTACATGATTTTTGTTCTTTTGTTTGGCCTTACTACCTTCCTTTCCATGGCAGTAAACGCTCGTACAAGCTCCGGTGAGCAGCGTACCCAGCAGTACATGATGGGCGGCATGATGACCCTCATGATGCTCTGGTTTGGTTGGACTGTGCCAGCAGCCGTTCTTCTCTACTACGTAACTTCTGGTATTTGGCAGCTTGCCCAGCAGCAGCTTATTACCAAGCGCATTATGGAAAAAGAGAAGCTCAAGGCACAGGCTCAAATGGCTAATAAGCCAATCGAGGTAGACGTGGTTAGAAAAGAAAAGAAGCCACGCCCTCACAAAAAGGCCTAAGAGCTGGTGTTAAGCAAAACAACTTTTGTTTACAGAATTTGTTACAGTAGATTACTAGTTAAACTTTTTATATTGACTGGAGGACGACATGGAGGATGAGACTTTCGTTTCTGAGCCAAACGCTCTTAATGAGTCTCCTGTCGTTGATTCACAAGACGAGTTTGCTTCAATTCGAGAGCACTTTGAAGCTGGAATTCAGCTTACTGATGCTGAGATGAATAAGATTGCTGATACTGCTGTCTTCTATCTAAGAGAGCTTCTCTCGTTCTTTGGCGAGAATAGCTGTGCAATTGATGAGTACGACGGTGAAGACGGTGAACTCATTCTTGATGTAACCGGTGGAGATCTTGCAATTCTTATTGGTCGTCACGGCAATACGCTTGAGGCTCTTCAGATGGTTCTCTCTTCTCTTATGAGCGCTAAGCTTCACTTCCACTATCCAGTATCTGTTGATGTTGAAAGCTACAAGAGTCGCCGCCGCAATAAACTTCAGGAGATGGCACTCTCTGCTGCTGCTCGCGCTAAGAAGACTGGTAAGGTTTCTCTTGCTCCAATGAGTGGTTATGAGCGTCGTATCATTCACATTGCACTTCGAGATAATCTTGAAGTTACAACACACTCTGAGGGCGATGATCCATACCGTCGCGTTGTGGTTACAGCCATTAACAGCTAAGAATTCTCAACAAGCTTTACTAATTTGATGAGGAAGGTTTACGCCTTCCTCTTTTTTTGTGACAATTCTTCTTGTAACAAGAAGTTTTGTCACAGGAGAAGCAATGTCTGAATCAGAGAAGTCGTTATACGATTCAAAAGAGAATGTACTTAAGGAACTTCTCCTTACCTATGGAATCGATTCAACTGAGACCCAAAGAAGACAACTTCTCAAGCACATTGAGTTGCTAATCGAGATTAATAAAAATCTCAACCTCACAAGAATCACTTCAATTGACGATGCATTGGTTCTTCATATACTTGATTCTTTATTACCACTCAAAGTGTGTAATGAGTTTACATCTGGAGCTCAAAACTATATTGATATTGGTACCGGTGGAGGTTTTCCAGGACTGCCTCTCGCAATCATGAGCGATAACAAAACATTGCTGGTTGATTCTATTGGAAAAAAGATCAATGCCGTACAGTCAATGATTGATGAGATTGGTCTTGGTGAGAGAGTAAGAGCTGAAAAGCTTCGTGCTGAAGAAATTCCAAACGACTATAAACAGAAGTTTGATTTTGTTACTTTCAGAGCCGTTGCAAAGACAAATATTCTTTTGGAGTATGCAGAGCCTTTCTTAGCTCCACAAGGTACTCTCATAGTAATGAAGGCCAATGTCGACGAGATAGAGCTTCAGGACGCCTCTCAGGCAGCCAAAATTTTTGGGTACGAAAATGTTTCACGTGAAACATTTGAATTACCACACGATCTTGGTCATCGTGAAATTCTTATTTATAAAAAAGTTTCAAAAAGCAAAATTAAACTACCAAGAAAAACTGGAATGGCAAAATCTAATCCGTTTGTTGCAAGAAGAGATTAATTGTGGAATGTTTCACGTGAAACATTCTGTATTATTAAATAAACTTGGTCAAACGGAGGATAAATGAGCTACAAAGACCTTTCGAGGGGATTTCAAGATAGAGATTCTAAAGTACTTGCTGTAATTAATCAAAAAGGCGGAGTTGGAAAATCAACTACCGTAATTAATCTCGCAGCAGCGCTAGGAGAAACAAAAAAGAAAGTATTAATTGTCGATTTTGATCCACAAGGTAATGCAACAAGTGGATTTGGAATTGATAAAGAGGAACTTGAAGCCGACATCTATGATGTAATCCTCAACGAAACACCGCTTGAAGACGTATTACAACAAACAGTTCAAAAGTACGTGACTATTGCTCCTGCTACCATTCAACTTGCTGGTGCAGAAATTGAACTGGTCTCCGTGGAATCAAGAGAAAACATATTAAAGCAGGCAATTGACCAGGTTAAAGACTATTTTGACTACATTTTGATTGATTGCCCACCATCACTAGGTCTTTTAACAATTAATGCTTTAGTCGCAGCAAACAGCATTCTTATCCCAATTCAGTGCGAATATTATGCACTAGAGGGCGTAACTAAGATCGTTGAATCAATGAAGATGGTTCAAAAACAGCTCAATCCGGATCTTGATATCTTTGGTGTAGTAATGACCATGTTTGATAGCAGAACTTCCCTATCTAAGCAGGTTGTAACTGAGGTTTCAAATTACTTTGGTAACAAAGTATTTAAGACGCTTATTCCAAGAAATGTCAAAATCGCAGAAGCACCAAGTCATGGTTTGCCAGTAACCATGTATGCACGAATAAGTATGGGCGCACTTGCCTATAACAAACTTGCAAAGGAAGTGAATCGTCGTGGTTAAAAAATCAGGACTTGGTAAAGGCCTTAATTCGCTCTTTAGCGAGGTAGATGCAGAGGTCGGTAATAAAAAAGAAGCTACTACACTTCCACTAAAGAAGATTAAGCCAAATAAAGATCAGCCTCGTAAGCGTTTTGATGAAGCTGAACTTGCTGAACTCAGTGATTCTATTAAGCAAAACGGAATTCTCCAGCCACTTCTTGTTCGCGAGAAGGGCGATCACTATGAGATTGTTGCTGGCGAGAGACGCTTCCAGGCTGCAAAACTTGCACAATTAGAGGAAGTTCCTGTAGTAATTAAGGCAATTTCCGATGAGGAAGTATTTAAACTAGCTCTGATTGAAAATCTGCAAAGATCTGACTTAAGCCCAATTGAAGAAGCTCAAGGTTACAAGCAGCTAATCAAACAAGAGAACTTAACCCAAGACGACTTAGCCAAGGTTTTGTCCAAGTCTAGGTCTGCAATTACAAATACTCTTCGTCTACTGGACCTTCCAACAGAAGTTCAAACTTTGATGGCGGAGGGACGTATTAGTGCTGGACATGCTCGAGCAATTCTTTCTGTAAGTGGAAAAGAAGGAAGAATTAAGCTTGCCCAGAAAGTAGTTGAAGAGAACTTGTCGGTTCGTCAGACAGAAAATCTTGCTCCACTATTTTCTGTCACAAATGTTGAGAAACCAAAAAGACAGCCAACCCCACAGGCATATAAGCGCGCAGCAAGACAATTAAGGATTGCTCTGGATACCCCAGTTAAAGTACGAAATGTCCGTGGCAAGAATAAGATCGAAATCGAATTCAATGACGAGGATGAACTTGCTGCTCTAGTGGAAAAACTCTCAAACGTTAAAGAAGCATAATGAAGATAAAGTTTGCAATTATATCCAGTGTCTCATTACTAGGAATAGCTTTTCTCGCTAAACATGCTCTGTTGACTAAAGAGGCACAGAGAAGTTTTCTTCACGCGATGAGAAGATCGAGAAGAGCCCTCGATGCAATTCTTGATGACTATTCAGGTAGTGGTAATAGGAAAAGTGCGAAAAACATTCTTTCTCATCAAGCGAGAGTAGAAAAAGAATGGCTAAAAGCAATTCAGTAGAACAAATGTTCTACTTATGAACTAAAAGGAAAGGGGTCCCTGAGGGCCCCTTCTTTGCTTTAAAAGCATGATAAGTTTTATGTAGGAACTATCTATATGAGCGCTGTCTATATAAGCGCTTTAGCGTGCGTTTCTTTTCTGGAAGAGCTGTCCACAAGCAGCATCAATGTCAGATCCACGAGAAAGACGGATGGTTGCTTCAACGCCAACAGAGTTGAGGCTGTTTACAAACTCCTGTGCGCGGGCAGGGGATGTTGGATGGAACTTAGAACCCTCAATCTCGTTAAGCTGAATGATGTTAACGTGGCAGAGCGTTCCTCGACAGAAGTCCCTGAGGGCACCAAGCTCATTGTCGGAATCGTTAACACCCTTAATCAGCGCATATTCGTACGTTGGACGTCGACCGGTCTTATCGACATACTCTCCCATGATGTCGTACAGGTGGATGAGCGAGTACTTACGTACTACCGGCATAAGAGAATCGCGTGTCTTTTGAACTGCGGAGTGAAGCGAAACGGCAAGCGTAAATTGCTCTGGTTCAGAAGCAAAACGCTTAATCATAGGTATAACACCGCAGGTAGATACCGTGATATGACGCGCACCAATGCCGGCTCCGTCAGGGGAGTTGAGACGTCTCATAGCCGCGAGAGTAGCGTCGTAGTTCATGAAGGGCTCGCCTTGGCCCATGAGAACAACGCTGGTAACGCGCGCGTCAAAATCGTCGCGGACGTGCATAACCTGCTCATAAATCTCGCTCGCAGAAAGAGAGCGCGTGAGACCAGCAGCGCCTGTTGCACAGAAAGCACAGCCCATGGCACAGCCCGCCTGCGTGGAAGCGCAGACTGAGAGCTTGTTGCCGCTTGGCATACCAACGCACTCAACAGAGGTGTCATCAGGGTAGCGAAGCAGGTATTTACGGCTTCCATCTTCAGAAACCTGACGAACAATCTGCTCAGCACCAGCAAGAGTTACCTGCTTAGACAGTTCTTCTCGCAATGTTTTTGGAAGATTGCTCATCTGATCAAAAGAGGTGGCACCTTTAGACCAAATCCACTCCTCAATCTGTTTAGCGCGGAATTTTGGCTGGCCGAGTGAAGTAACCAGCTCAAGAATTTGTTCTGATGAAAGACTTCTGAGGTCAGATTTAGCGGCAGCTTTCTGTGGGCGAGAATCGGGTGCGGAAGTGTTTGCACCGTCAACCGTGGTGTTTGTGCCGTCAAGAGTATTATTTGATTGCATTTTTGTCCTTCTCCAACTCTTCTAAGCTATCTGCGGTATCTTAGAAGAAATACGTTTACTAGAGTTTACCCTATGGGAGACTTATCTGAAGGAGCGGAAATGACACGTGAAGAGCTCAAAAAGCTTCATGTAGCAGTTGTTTCAGGCGGTTGGTCAGACGAGCACGAGATTGCTATGGAGTCTGGTAAGCAGTGTGCAGCAGCACTTAAAGAGGCTGGCTTTACCAGTGTTGACCTGCTTGATGTTGCAGAAAAAGACTTTGTAGTTACCCTTGCTCAGGGTGGTTATGATGTCGTATACGTTGCTATGCACGGTCGTTTTGGCGAGGATGGCTGCATCCAGGGTCTTCTCGAGATTCTGCACATTCCTTACACGTTTTCTGGCGTTCTTGCGTCTGCTATGGGAACTGAAAAAGAGCTGTCAAAGCTTATGTATAGGCAGGCAGGAGTTCCAACGCCTAAGGGAATTGACGTTCCTGCAGGTACCGTCTTTACAGATGAGCAGGTAGACAAGCTTATCGAGGACCTCGGCCTCCCTATGTTTGTAAAGCCTTCTGGCAACGGTTCAAGTTATGGCGTCACACGCGTCACTTCGCGAGAAGAGCTTCCCGCTGCACTAGAACTTGCCGGTGAACAGGGTGAGCGCATTCTGATTGAAGAGAGCATAGCGGGAACAGAGATTACCGTTCCTGTTATTGGTAATGAGAACCCAACTGCTCTCCCAATCGTTGAGATTGTTACTGGCGATGAGTTCTACAGCATTAAGACAAAATATGAGCCCGCATCCATGCACCACGTAATTCCTGCTCGTCTTGAGCCTGCGGTGTACGCACGCGCTCAGGAGCTGGCAATTAAGGCTCACAATGCACTTGGTTGCCGTGGCGTTTCTCGTAGTGACTTTATTGTTACGGAGGACGGCGTTCCAGTGGTGCTTGAGACAAATACCATTCCTGGTATGACCGCACGTTCTTTGCTGCCTGATTCTGCACGTACCGGCGGCATTGATTTCCCTGAGCTCTGCACTCGCTTTATTGAGTTTGCACTTGAGGATCGCCAGTAGATTTGTAGGTTATGACCAGCACTGAAAGCGCTACACAAAAACTAGAAGAACTCATTCTTCCAGGTACCCCCTCTGCGGTTTGCAAGAAGTATTTAAAACTTGCAGAGAGGGCGGAGCATGAGTCATTTGATGTCTTAGAGGACGACATTGTTGTTTTGGATACCGAGACAACAGGCCTGTCCTTTAAGAAATGCTCCCTTATTGAGATTTCTGCTGCTAAATTGAGCGGTAGAGAGATTGTGGAGCGCTTTCAGACTTTTGTTGACCCAGGGTGTCCAATTCCAGAAGAAATTACGGCCCTCACTTCAATCACCGATGAAGACGTTAAGGGCGCACCAAGTGCAAAGGAAGCTGTTGCTGCTCTTGCAGAATTTGTTGGCGGTCTCCCGGTTTTGGCACACAACGCCACCTTTGACCGTACGTTTATTGAGCGTGTACCTGGTGGAACTTCTGTCTCTGACACCTGGATTGATACGCTGTCGCTCTCACGCATAGCGCTACCTCGACTTTCTTCACACAAGCTTTCCAGCATGGCTGAAGCGTTTGGCACCATGAAGGTTACGCACCGCGCAAGTGACGACGTAGACGCTCTTTGCGGCATGTGGCGCATCTTGCTTTTGGGACTTATGAATCTGCCCCGCGGTCTTCTCGCCAAACTGGCGTCAATGCACGACGGAGTGGAGTGGACGTTTAGGCCAATCTTCTCGTATTTGTCGCAAATGAAGGAAGAAGAAGCAGTTCAGCGCGGTGTCGCAAAGAAAAATGCAACAGGTGCCGAACTTGCAGACGCGGAGATTTCGGGCACGTTCTTCTCGCTCAAGGACATTCGCTGTCAGCTTGTTGCCGACATAAAAGCAAAGGCGAGAAGGGACGCGGACGACCCAGAGACGCCTGCTATGCTGCCGATTTCTAAGGACGAGATTCATCGGGCATTTGCTAAGCCAGGCATTGTTTCACAGATGTACGACAAATTTGAGACGCGCAGCGAACAAGTAAGCATGTCCGTTGAGGTCAGAAATGCGCTGGTCACTTCTTCGCATAGAGAGCTTGAAGCCGGAACTGGCATTGGCAAGTCAATTGCATATCTGCTGCCTGAGGTGCTCTTTGCGCAGAAAAATGACGTTACCGTAGGCATTGCTACAAAGACAAACGCCTTGACTGATCAGCTAGTTGCTCATGACCTTCCGGCTCTTGCACGAGCGTTGCCAAACGGATTGAGCTTCTGCAGCTTAAAAGGATACGAGCACTATCCGTGCTTGCATCGCGTTGACAGGGCTGCTCTTGAGGAACTTCCACTGACGCTGCTTGACCAGGAAGGGCGCTCGAGCAACAGCGTTGCGTCAGACATGCTGACCGCAATTGCGGTGATTTATGCCTACGCGTGCCAGTCGGCTGATGGCGATTTAGATGCGTTGGGGATTCGTTGGCGCTCGGTTCCACGAGAGATGGTAACTATCAAAGCAGCGGAGTGCCTGCGCTCTAAGTGTCCGTATTACCCTCATGAGTGCTTTGTTCATGGAGCTCGTAAACGTGCGGGATCTTCGGATGTTGTGGTAACCAATCACTCTCTGTTGCTTAGAAACGTTGCTGCTGACGGAAAAATTCTGCCACCTATTAGACATTGGGTGATTGACGAGGCTCATGGCTTTGAGGCCGAGGCTCGCCATCAGTGGGCAGTAGAAATTTCTGCCAAAGAGATGAGAAACGGCTTTGAGCTGCTCGGAGGCATCAAGTCTGGCGCTATCCACGCCGCTATGGTGGGCGCTGCCAACCTTGAGGACTCTACGCTGCTCACGGGGCTTCTCACGCGCTCTGCCGCCGCAGTTCAGCGAGCCATGGCAGCAATGGGCAACCTTATGGCCACTGTGCATGAGCTGGCTCCGTTGGCTAAAAGTGATGGTGGTTATAACTCCCTTCAGCTTTGGATCAATGACGAGGTAAGAGAGACAGAGGAATGGAAAGAAGTCTTAGAGACCGCTTCCGTTGCTCTATCTGCTCTTGAAGAAGCTGCTCTTCGAATAGGAAAAGCCACCGATGCGCTTGTCGCATCGGCACCAAACCTTGCAAGCAACTTGAGCGATGCTGGGGTCTTCTTGAGTACCCTTCTGGATTCACTGAAGCTCATCTGTGAGGGAAAGGACAAGAGTTACGTCTATTCAGCAAAGTTGACCCGACTGAAGCGCGATATTGGTTCTGAGGCTCTTGTGGCCGAGAAGCTTGATATTGGAGCAGAGCTGGCAGAGAAGTGGCTGCCGGAGACGCATTCCGTTGTGTTTACCTCGGCGACCATTGCCGTTGGAGATGATTTCTCTCATTTTGAGCACGCTGTTGGCCTGGAAAGAGGTTCCTTTGAGCACAAGAGCCTGCACTTAGAGTCAAGCTTTGACTACGAGAACCATATGGGCGTCTTTGTGGCTGAGGATATGCCTGCGCCAACAGACCCGGGCTACTTGGACGCTCTGGAAAAGCTGCTGTACGACGTTCATGTTCAGATGGGCGGCTCGGTGCTGACGCTCTTTACTAACAGACGCGATATGGAGCGCCTCTTTGAAGCGCTAGAGCCTCGCTTGAGTGAGCGTGGCCTTAACCTTGCCTGCCAGGAGCGATCTTCTTCTGCTCGACGTGTTCGTGAAAAGTTCCTGGCCGAGAAGAACCTCTCGTTGTTTGCTCTTAAATCGTTCTGGGAAGGCTTTGACGCTGCGGGAGATACGCTGAGGTGCGTGGTAATCCCTAAGCTTCCGTTTGCAAGCCCTAATGAACCGCTGGTCAAAGAGCGTGAAGCGCGAGAAGACCGTGCGTGGTGGCGCTATTCTCTGCCAGAGGCGGTAATTGCAACCAAACAGGCTGCTGGTCGCCTTATCAGGAGTGCTGAGGACAAAGGCGTTTTGGTGCTTGCCGATTCCAGGCTTGTGTCCAAGCGATATGGCAGTTCGTTCTTGAAGTCATTGCCCAACAAGAACTATCAGCGCGTCTCAACAAAGGATATCTCCGCCCAAATTGCCAAATGGCGAGAAGAACACGACGCGTAGCAGGGCTGCAATCACCTGATTGGCTTAGAGCTGCTCTTCTGCAGCAAGCAAAGACGCAGCGTAAGTGCGCATTGCGTGCATCACGGCCTTGTCTTTGGTTGTTACTTTTCCCTTAAGGGCAAGCAATCGTTGTAGCAGCCACGTTCCACCGTAGTAGGGGATAGTTGCTTTAATTTCTGCAGCATTGCGCTGGCTTCCAACTGTTTTAAGTCCCGGCCACGAATAGTGCGTAAGAGCGTTTTTATCAAAGAAGGTAAGCTCTACCAGCTGAGACTTTTCTTGCATAGCAGAATCTTGCACGCGTTCCGCAAGCTTTCTGTGCTCAAATGAAGCGGATTGCGTTTCAATGCAGCTCATTCGATTGACCCTAAAGACCCTTTGCTGCTCTAGGTTTAAATCAACCCCCTCGATAAGCCACCCATTTTCTCCGTATGACAGCTTATAGGGAAGAACCTCTCTCTGGCTAATTGCAGCATCTTTATCACCGCGAGCTTCTGCAACAGACGCCTCAGAGCGATAGTCGAATGAAATAACTTGTGATTCTGCAATTGCATTTGAGCAGGTGAGGAACGCGTTTACTTCTTTAGAGTGGCTTTTGGAGACAAGAGAGACTGAAGACCCGTCTGGTGAAGAGCTTCTTGTATATGGAGGCTTCAAGAGGCTCCAAAATACACTTTCTTGGGGCAAAGCGAGAGCGGTAAAAGCCTCTTTAAGTGCCAAGGTTTCTTCATCCGTTAAGACAAGCCTGCGAGCAGTAAAGGGAGACTCTCCAACAAGTGTCAGAGTATCTTGGTCTCCCGTAAGGGGGAGAGGAAGATAGCCATTCTCGTCCGTGAGCTGCAAAAGCTCCATCAGAATAGCAGCCTCTTCAGAGGAAATGCTAAATCGCGACTGAACCGCGCTTAGCTCAACTGCGTCAAAAGACTCCCTCAATGCAGAAGAAAGCAGTATGAGCTTATAGACAGCTGACGATATGTTTTTTCTTCCAAAAGAGGTGTTTTTAACAGCCATTGGCAACCTCGCTTAAAGACCCTTTCCACTTTGCGAGAAGAGACTCTGGAGACCTTGGAATTAATCCATGAGCAAGAATCCAAGATAAAGCGGTGTCTTCATGAGCGTAAGTAACGGTCCACAAAGCGCCATTAGAGAGGAGCTCAACATCCCCTTGACCTTGCGAGAAATGTTCAAAAGCAGCGAGTATATTTTTGGGGACAAACGCGGTAAGCGTGTCTGCTTGCAATCCGAGCTGGAAATCAAGGAGTTTATAGTCTTTTGAATCAAACTCTTCTGGTATGGAGAAGGACTCATTTTTAAGAATCGCGGCATCTAAAACACGGTCAACGCGAAAAGTTTTGATGGAAGCGCTCTCAGTACCGGATGAAAAATCTTGGGCCACAAAGTATAGAAGTCCCTGTGAAACAAAGAAGTCCAGCACGCCCAGATGTTTTTGCTTAACTAGGTCCTGTGAGTTTGTGTAGGTGATGTTTACCAGTTGTTTAGAGCTGAGTGATTCGTATAGAACAGGAAAGACTTTGTTTTGGGAAGAAGCGCTGAGTTTTTGGCTGTCTGACTTACCTGACTCCAAGGAATAAAAGTTACCCACAATTTTAGAGAGCGCGTTTCTCAATTCCTCTTGGTATACAAACGTTGCGTCAGTGAGAATTGCACTGCAGATTACAAGCAGCTGATTGGCATCTTCAGGGCTTAAGTCGTACGAGGAATTAAAGAAATTTGAGTCCGAAAGATAGAATGACTTTTCTTTTCCCGTTTTTACCTCTGTAATTGCAAATCCAAGCTGTTTCAAAACAGTGCGATCTCTTGAAAAAGTTCTTAAAGCAGAATCGGTAGATAAATCTGAGTAAATCGCTGCATATATTTCTGCCGAGGGTAGAGGTCCCTTTTGAATTAGCAGCATAAATAGCGAGAAAATCCTCCAGGCACCAAGTTCATTATTACCTAGAGTTTGATTGTTTGGAGCCATATCCACCTCCCGCTTTTTGCTAGTTGAACTCAAATCTCTCTAAACATATACGAAAGTTTTTGATATTTAGTGCAGAATTTCTAAATTTGGACGTAAAAATACACTTTAACCGCTATATTTCGATATAAGACGTATACTAATGACGTATATATGAAACCTGTCAGAAGACATGCCAACGAAGGACGTAGTATGGCCATCACACATGACTATGTTGACTATCTAGACGAGCAGATTGATATTGCTCCTGCCGGTAGCCAAGAGGAGCTTCAGGCTGCTCAAACCATTGCTGAAGAAATGAAACTTCACGGGCTTGAGGCAACCATTGAAGAATTTGACGCTAAGTCTATTAAGAGTCTTGGCTACTCAATCTATCTAATCCTCCTCTTCATTGGCGTTATTTTTGCAGGCACTGGTAATGCAGCACTCATTGCTTTTGGCGTTCTGCTTGTCGCTGGTTTTGGCGCACTTACGTGTCTCAAGTATTTTGGTAATGACATTCTGGGTTCATTTGGATCTTCCATCAGAAGCCAGAACGTTGTTGCTAAACACGAAGCCACTGGTGAGCTTGTCGCAAAAGGCAATCGTCCAATCGTAATTGTTGCTCACTATGACTCTCCACATACAAACTTCCTTGTTGAGTCCCCTGTAGCAAAGTACGTACCGCTTGCACAGAGGTATGCGCGTTGGTGTGTAGTTGCCGTGTTTGTTGCTACGTTTGTTCAGATTCTTCGTTTCCTTCCTGATCCAGTTCGTGTCCTTTTCTGGATTGTTGGTATTCTTGCAGCTCTTCCACTTGTTGCTCTTTCTGTCGCAACTATTGCAGAGCGTTTTGCACCTTGCACTATTGGCGCAAACAACAACAAGTCTTCAGTTGCAGCACTTCTTGGTATTCTCGAGAATGTCCGTCCTACTGGTCATCGACCCGAGGTTGTTCATCATTTTGCAGGAGATGCAGCTGCACTTATCCCAGAGCCTGATGAGGTGGAAGGCGTCCGCCACGGCGAGGAAGTTCTTAATTCACTGGGCATTCTTCCTGAGGATTGCGAAGTAAGCTACGTTGCTTATGACACTACTGGCGCAAGCCAGACTGCATCTCTCGAGGATGTTGCAGAGGCTGTAAATGCAACAACAGAAGAAGAGCGGACTGAGGATGCTTCTGCTGACAACACCGTTGCGTATGATTCTGTTGACGATGAGCTCAATGCAACTATGAAGCAGGTTCATGAATCCGCTGATGCAGATGCAACGCAGGTACAGCCTGAAGCAACACATGAGCTCCATGCTAAGAACGACTTTGCTCGTCGTGCGTCCCTCTTTGATCTTCCTGATCCTTCTGGCGACGCCGTTGATCCTCTAGCTCCATCTTCCGAGCCAGCTCCTCACTATGTTCCAGCTCCAACATCTGCGCCTTCTCCAGAGGCAGAAGATGCAGAGAGCCCATTCGACACCATTTCGGCTGATGAGGGTCTCACAGAGGCACAGGACGCAAAGACTCCTGAGGCAAAGCGTCGTTCCTTTAGACTCTTTGGTCGTAACGACGGACCATCAGATGATTGGAAGGGCGGAGCAGCTCCATCTGCAGAGAATCGTGAAGATACTGACTCTGAGGATGCATCTGTTGTCTCTGAGGATGATCTTCGTAATGCTGTTCTTTCACTTTCTGATGACGAGCTCATTGCACACGATATTTGGTTTGTTGCACTTGGAGCGTCTGATTTTGACCACGCAGGCATGAGGGAGTTCCTCGCAAAGCACAGAACTGATATTCGCGGAGCTTTTCTCATTAACCTTGATTGTGTTGGTGCTGGTACGCTTTCCATTCTTAAGAATGAGGGAATTGGCAACGTCCGCCGCGCTGATCGCAGAATGACTCGACTCCTTTCTACTATTGCAGCTGATCTTCATATTGATGTTGAGCAGCGTGCATTTGACTGGGACACCACTGATGCAACTCCTGCAATGCAGAATTCAGTTCGTTCTGTTACTTTGATGGGCTTAAACGAGGATGGACTTCCTGCACTTAGCCGCACCGCCGCTGATGTTCGCGAGAACGTTAATGCTGGCCAGTGTGCTGACGCTGCAGCTCTTGTTACTGAGCTTATTAGACGCTCGTAAACGAACAAGTCACTAGCTAGAGTAAGTTTTTAAGAAAGGGCAGAGATTTCTGCCCTTTCTTTTTTAGCGCTAAGGCAAGGTTACTCAACTAAAAGGAGCGTCTTATTTTTGCTATAAATACATGAGTGCATCCAATAAGTACTGATCCTGCCAAGGCGAGTAAAAGGGGAACTGCGTAGGCATTGTCTGCCGTGCCCGGAAGATGGGGCTTAGGAGCTACGCGAATAGTCTGAGCTTTAGAGTGACTATCGGTGTGCGAAGCAACTTTCTCACCATCTTTTGAGATTGTTTCGTAGGCGGTAACTTCTTTACCTTCAAGTGAGGCAGTCCTTACAGAAAAAGGAACCGCAGCTTCTCCCGATGAGGTAGGAGCTTTGAAGCGGACAGTTCCGCGAGCAACAGGTTCTGCCGTACCTTCTTGGAGCTGCTTTGTTTCATAGAGCTCTCCGGTAATTTCGTACTCTTCTCCTGGGGTAAGACCCTCGTATTTAATGTGATCAACAAGATTGAGTTTCTCGGCATATTCAGGATTTTTTGACCCTTCAGCATCCACAAGCATTGTTTGTAAAGAAATTCTTTCATCAATGAGCTTGGGTGCTTCTACAGTCTCTTCAGAAGTAAGAGTGACCGTTGGGTTCCATTCTTTGTTGAGAGAGTATCCTGCTGGAGCCGTAACCTCTTTAAGTGAATAGGAGCCAAAGGGAAGGTCTTTAACCGCCGCTTCTCCAGATTCGTCTGTTTCTACTGTGGTGACAACTTCGTGAGGAGCAATCCATTTTCCCTGGTAGAAGATAGGTTGAGCAGAGCTATTAGTTAGCTCAATTTTGGCGCCCTTCAGACTTGGCATTTCTTCTGCCTCAGAATAACCATCGGGTGAACTTAGGGAAGTGTGTCCAATTTTCTTAACTTTAAGATTTCCTCTTATTACCTCGTCTTTGAAGGTAAAGGAGTGCTTAGACGAGGAATTCTCTTTTCCGCTAGAAAGATTTGTCCAGATAAGATTGCCGTCTTGGTTTGAAAGCTTCCAGGTTTGAAGTGAATGTTCTGGAAGTTTATAGCCTTCAGGTGCTTGAATTTCTTCGATTTGGTAATACCCCAGAGGAAGCCAGGGTTTCTCGCCAAGAGTAAAGAGGTCATCTCCAGAAACTTTATGGTCTGCGTCAAACGAGGCAAAACCCTGTTCGTCGGTCGAGAAAACCCATGTTCTTAGTGTTGTTTCAGCAGAGCCGCTATAGGTCACTTTAAAAAGCGCACCCTGTAGCGTTGCATTTCCTTGGGGAGAAGCGCTTTGCTGCTCAGAACGAGCGTCTTCGTCGAGGCTAGTGCTGTGGTCAAAGTCTTGTTTTGAAATGCGTAGATCAAATTCTCCAATAGGAGTATCGGTAACCGTGAGAGTGCTCTCTTCCTGGTTTGTTATTTTTACAGCATGAACCGATTGGTCAAGAAGAAAGCCCTTTGGTGCAGCGGTTTCTTTTACATACACCGTTCCAACAGGAAGTTCATTGAGTGTTGCAGACCCAGATTTATCAAGAGTGAGGCTGCCAAGAAGATTGGTGCAACCCTCATCGGAATATACTCCGTAAACAGCGCCTTCTAGGGAGTAGTGCTCGTTATTTGAAGTGACATCGGGTAATAGGGAGCCTTTGGTGATTTTGAGAGAGCCAGATTGCTGTCCAAAGAAAAACAGAACTTGTTTGTCTCCAGTAGGCACAAACAGCTTGGCAACTCCACTCTCCGGACCACCACCGTTGGTTTGAGCGTAGTTCATAGCATCGGAGTAGAACTGCTCAATAGATTGATGAAGTTCTGCCTGAGGAACGCTTACCGCAAGAGCATGAGCTTCTCCGCGCATAACCGCCCACAGCGCAAACTGCGTGATGGCTCGCGCCTTCCAGCCTGTATAGCCATACACGTCTTTTTCTTGGGACGCAGTAGCTCCGTGATAAATGATGTAGTCAATAGCTCTAAGCTGCTCGGCGGTATACGTTCCACCGCGAGCGCCATTAGCTGAGGTGAGTTTTGTATAAGACTGCGGGTCAATTACACTTCCAGTTGCTCCTGGCCATGCACCATAGTGATTGAATTCATCTCCACAGTAGAGATACGTACCGTCGCTAGCGGTCCACATGGGAATTTGTTGTCCACCAGGAAAATCTTCTCTTTGTGCAACGGTAAAAGAGGGCTCTTGTGCAAAAGCAAGTCTATGAGCAGGCTTTAGGAAAAAATGACTAAGGAGAAGAGCTCCAATCAACAGAGGGATAAACCAAAAGTGACAGACAGAAGAAGGAGTTTGTCTTCGTGCAGCTGTTTCCTTCTTAGGTTTTGAGGATTTTGTGATAAACATGCGTGCCTCCAAACTGAAAAATCAGAGGTAGATTGCGTATATGGAGATATTTGGTAATGCATAAATGCGAGCTTTTGTTGCAACATATAGACAATTAGTGTTAACGTATTCAGTAATCAGTAACACTTACTAATTAATGAGGTTATCGTGCGTTACAGCAAGCAGCGTGAGGCAATTCGTACTTATATGGAAGGTCGCCATGACCATCCAACAGCAGATAGTGTGTATGCAGCAGTAAGAGAGGAATTACCAAACATCTCTCTTGGAACTGTTTACCGTAACCTTATGCAGCTTGTTGACGCAGGCGAGCTCCAGGTTGTTAATACCGGCGATAATATCTCTCGTTTTGATCCAACTACAACCGAGCATGCACACTTCCAGTGTCATGAGTGTGGCCGTGTCTTTGATGTCGACGGACCAGTTCTGAGGGACCTTACCAGCCTCACCAAGGATTCTTGCGGCGAGATTGACTCTTACGCTCTGTGCTTTACGGGTATTTGTAACGAGTGCCTAGCTAAGAACCCAGCGCTCCATCACAGCGTTAACTAATGTGTTGCAACAAAACAGCTTTCTTTAGGACCGGTGCTTCACCGGTCTTTTTCTTTATGGGGGAGCCTCAGGTTTGCGAGAAAACCTATCTGCTAGACGCGACCGTAGACCTGCATGTCCTACAGAAGGGAAGCTGCTTGGCATGACGGGGTCTCCGCCAAGCAGCTTTGCCCGAGGAAGGCGGAGTTGTCGGGTGGAGAGCAGGCGCCTATAAGAGGTGGGATAGTGGTATGCGGGGGTTTCTCGCCAGAAGTACTTTTGCATAGCGCTCCTTTCGTTGGAGAGCATGCTAAAGAGTGACTTTGCGCCTATTCTGACCAGCGCCTGTCCAGTTTCTGACGGAGAAAATTTGTGTAGGCGCATATTTGTTGTATATGCGCAGCTAGGTAGAAAACAACTCATCAAACTTTTATCTAGTTGCCGAGCAAGCGATTAAAAGGCAAAAAATACTGTGATAAAATCTACACAATTGCGGGCATCGCCAAGTGGTAAGGCAATGGCTTCCCAAGCCATCATCCGCGGGTTCGAATCCCGTTGCCCGCTCCAATGACATACAAGAGCCCTTCGGGGCTCTTTTTATGGACAAGATTGAAATTTGGCGTTGTGAAGAAGGCTGTTCGGGTAGAAGTGGAACGGAAATACTTTGGATTTATCGCCAAAACGTTTGCTCTTAATTTCTTGAATTAAGTGGATCGATGGTTGAAGGGAACAAGATGGCACAAATTCCTATGACAGACCAAGAGGTAAAGATTGCCCTCGATGCGCTGTCTGATCAGATTGATAAATACGCTGAGCTTCTTGTGAAGAAGGGATGCGCAATTTCTGAGGGAAGTCAGCTGGTAATTAACGCTTCAATTGAGATTGCTGATTTCGCTCGTAGAGTTCAGCGCGCAGCCTATGCAGCTGGTGCAGATTTTGTCACGGTTATTTGGGGCGATCAAGAGTCCTCAAGAATCATGTACGAAAACGTAGATCTAGCTCGTCTTTCTAAAACTCCAAGCTGGAAGATTGAGCAGCTTAACTCCCTTGCAGAGCAGGGTGCAGCATTTTTGTTCCTCTCGTCTGATGATCCAAATGGTCTGAAGGGTATTGATCCAGAAAAGCCAGCTGCTGTTTCTCGTGCAAGAAACCTGGAGTGCGATGTCTTTAGAAACGGCATGGACTTTGGTAAAAACGTTTGGTGTATTGCTGGCGTTCCTGCAGCTGAATGGGCAAAGGTAATTTTCCCAGAGCTTTCTGAGGCTGAGGCAATCTACAGGCTTTGGGTTGCTATTTTGGACGTTGCTCATGCAAGTGGAGAAGATCCTCGGAGTGCTTGGGAGACCCACAATGCAACATTTGAGAAGACCAAGCGTTTCATGAATTCTCACCAGTTTGAAGAGCTTCGTTATGAGTCTTCAAATGGGACTAACCTGACTATTGGCATGAACCCAGGACATCTTTGGGAGGGTGGCGCTGGCAAGACCCAGGACGGAACATTGTTCTTCCCTAACATTCCTACTGAGGAAGTCTTTACCACGCCAAATTATCGCAAGGTAAACGGCACTGTTCACTCTGCGCTGCCGCTGATTCATGCTGGACAGATTGTTAAGAACTTCTGGTTTACCTTCAAAGATGGCGAGGTTGTTGACTACGGCGCCGAACAGGGCAAGGATGTTCTGACCTCTATTGTTTCTCAAAAAGGTGGTAAGTACCTGGGAGAATGTGCTCTTATCTCCAAGAATACCCCTATTCGCCAGAGCGGCATTTTGTTCTACGACACTTTATATGACGAGAACGCTAGCTGCCACTTAGCGCTTGGAATGGGCTTCCCAGAGTGCCTGGAGGGCGGTCTTGAGATGAACCCTGATGAACTCTTGGCTCATGGCGTCAATCAGAGCACAACCCACGTCGATTTTATGATTGGTGCAGACGATTTGAATATTTGGGGAATTTCTGCCGATGGAAAAGAAACACCAATTTTCGTAAATGGACAATGGGCATGGGAGTAAACTGCTACACTATCCTAGTTGCGTGGTAAAATTGCCACGCCCGATAATGGGCCGTTAGCTCAGTTGGTAGAGCAGGGGACTTTTAATCCCAAGGTCTAGGGTTCGAACCCCTAACGGCCCACCAGGTAATTCAAAGGTCGGGTACCATAGTGGTACTCGACCTTTTCTTTTACGAGCAGAAGGAGTCTCATCGTGGTAGATCGCTACACCGGCAAAGAAATGGGCCACATCTTTTCTTTGGAGAACAAGTACGCCGTTTGGCAGGAGATTGAAGTCCTTGCGTGCGAAGCACAGGCTGAGCTTGGTGTTATTGGCATTTCTCGCGAAGAGGCAGCTTGGATTCGCGAGCATGCAGCGTTTAACCGCGCTGAGGTAGACGAGATTGAGGCTGTTACCAATCACGATGTCATTGCTTTTCTGACCAACATGGGCTCCTATATTGATGCTGAGGTTCCAGAGGGTGAGCTCAAGCCAAGCCGCTGGGTTCACTATGGCATGACTTCAACAGACTTGGGCGATACCGCTCTTTGCTACCAGCTTACCCAGGCATGTGACCTGCTCATTGCTGCAGTTCGTCGCTGTGCTGCTATCTGCAAGCGTCGTGCATTTGAGGAGCGTGACACTCTGTGCGTTGGTCGTACTCACGGCATTCACGCCGAGCCTATGACCTTTGGCATGAAGTTTGGTAGCTGGGCCTGGGAGTTCAAGCGCGATCTTGACCGCCTTAAGGACGCTCGCAAAAACGTTGCTTACGGTGCAATTTCTGGCGCTGTTGGAACCTACTCTTCCATTGATCCTTTTGTTGAGGAGTACGTTTGCGAGAAACTCGGTCTTGTTCACGACCCACTTTCAACTCAGGTAATTTCTCGCGACCACCATGCTTACCTTGCTGGTGTTCTGGCAACCGTTGCCGCTACTTGCGAGCGCGTCGCAACTGAGATGCGAGCACTGCAGAAGACCGATACTCTCGAGGCTGAGGAGCCATTCCGCAAGGGCCAGAAGGGCTCTTCCGCTATGCCTCACAAACGCAATCCTATTACTGCCGAGAAGATCTGTGGTTTGTCCCGCGTAGTTAAGGCAAACGCACAGGTTGCCTTTGATAACGTTGCACTCTGGCACGAGCGTGACATCAGCCACTCTTCTGCTGAGCGTGTTGCTCAGGCAGATAGCTTTATTGCTCTTGACCACATGCTGTCAAAGCTTGAGTTCTTGCTTGATGGCATGGTTCTGTATCCAGAGCAGATGATGGCAAACCTCAATAAGACCCGTGGCATGCTCTTCTCGTCAAAGGTCCTTCTTGCCCTGGTAAACACTGGTATTACTCGCGAAGAGGCATACAAGATTGTCCAGTCTAACGCTATGAAGGTGTGGGGCGACATTCAGCAGTGCAATGAAGGACTATCCTACCAGGAGCTTCTTGAGGCAGATCCAGCTTGTACGCTGAGCCACGAGGAGCTTGAGAAGATTTTTGATCCTCGCGCATTCCTTACCCGTTCAAACGTTCTGTTTGACCGTCTTGAGCATCTTGAATTGGACTAAATCGTGGCTTTGTTTGGGAATATTTCTCGTCGAAACTTCTTCAAGACGGGAGCAGCTGGCGTAGTAGTTGCTGGTGCAATTAGCATCGCAGCAGGCTGCTCCCATCAAGAGGGCTCGAGTGACGCAGGAAAGCCGCTGGTACTTGATGAGTCATCTGGCACAAACGTGCTGGACTCCTATAGCTCAACGGAATATTCTGCTCAGCCAAGCCAGACATGGACGCTTCCTTTAGGAAGCGTGCTGCACCCAGCTGATGGAAATTGGATTCCCGTTACCACGGCCGGCGCATCTGCCACGCCTATGGTAAAGGGCTCTGCTCTTTCGCTGACGTCTGGCCAGGTAGTTGACGTTGTTCCTACAGCTCAGATGAATAATACTACCGCCGTTATTTACGACGTCCGCTGCTCTGACTCTGTGTACGCATGGGTCGAGGTGGATACCACAACCTTTGATTGGGAACTTCTCGCCGCACCATTTTCTGACGGCAAGCTCACAGGTGACGCAAAGGTACTGTACAAGGCCGATAAAAATTGGGATCCGGCTCCATTTGCCTGCGGAGACGATAAGGTGGTTTGGCTTGTCCAGCCTTCTTCTTCTGGCGAGAAAACCCGTGAGTCTTCTCACTGCTACGTGTGGCGTGTGGGTGATTCTGAAGGAACGGATGCCGTTGAATCTCCAGGTAGATTTGCTACTGCGCCATCTATCTCTAAGGGCGTAGTCACCCTTACTCCTCGAGTTCGTGCCTCTGAGGGCACCTACTATGGCGTTACGGCGTACCTGCTGGGCGATAACCTCAAAACCAAGGTTGACCAGCTTGTTATGCCTCAATCTGTTAAGCCTTTTGCAGCAAGTCGCGTAGACGATAAGTTCATTGTGTCTGTTGAAGCAAGCTACGACTCGGGCGGTCTTTTGGGCAAGATGGGAACGTATATCTTGCCTGCTTCAGGAGAAAATCCTTACATCGTTGAACGCGAGCCTTATGCAATAGCTGCAGGTAAAGGAAGCCTTTATATTATTAAGAGTCGCGCTTCTTACGTGCTTGTTGATACACAGAATCAAACGGCAAACTGGCTTTATTCAATGGATAGAAGCGTTGATTACGGAGAATTCCCTGCCCGAGAAGGCAACTGTGATTCTTTTGTAACCTACTCGACTGTTAAAGACCCTACCAGCGGATATCCTGCTTCCGTGACAGTTCGTGTTTTTTCTTTGTAGATTATTTGTAGGCATAGCGATAGAATGAATACAAATAATTAATGAATAATCGTAATGTGCCATAGGCACATACATGCAGGGCAAAAGAAAAGGGGAGACAATGGCTTCCGACGAGAAGAAAATTCTGATTGTCGAAGATGAGAAAGTCATCCGTGACGCCGTCTCAGCATATCTTGAGCGCGAAAATTACGTTGTTAAGGGTGTTGGCGACGGTCAGAGTGCAGTTGAAGAGTTTGAAAAGCACGCATTTGACCTGGTTATCCTTGACCTCATGCTTCCAAAGCTTTCTGGAGAGCGCGTTTGCCGTGCAATTAGAGATACCTCTAACGTACCTATCATTATGCTTACCGCAAAAGGCGAGGTAGAAGACAGAATTATTGGTCTTGAGCTTGGTGCTGATGACTATCTTGTTAAGCCCTTCTCGCCACGTGAGCTGGTGGCACGTGTTCGCGCGCTGTTCCGCCGCACGTATTCTGAGCCAGAGACTGCTGTTGATGTGCTTGATTACGGTACGCTTACCATTGATATTTCTGGTCACAAGATTCTCATTAACAACGAGGAAGTTGACCTTACTGCTTCAGAGTTTAAGCTGCTCACCACCCTTGCTCGCTATCCTGGCCGCGTGTACACACGTATGGAGCTTGTCGAGAAGGTCCTGGGTTATGATTTTGAGGGCTATGAGCGCACTATTGATTCGCATGTCAAGAACTTGCGCGCAAAGCTCGGCGATGATCCTCGTAATCCTCGCTGGCTGTTCACCGTTCACGGTGTTGGCTATCGCTTTGAGGCTGGCAACGCTAGCCACGAGTCCTAAGCTTTAGAGCTTTGGCGCTCTTCAAGAAACATTACTCAAATTCTCTTAAGAACCCTCCGGAAACTGAGGGTTCTTATAAAACTATTAAGCCCGATCCCGTTGGCACTCAAAGCTTTACCACCCGTATGGCGGCGTTCTTTGCGCTAACTGCCGTCATGACGGTATTGGTGCTTATTTCTGTTTTAGGTATTGTCTGGGAAAACCGTTTTACTGCTTATACCAGGGAGAACCTACAAAACACCGTTGATACTACCGCGCTCAATATGTCTCAGGCGTACGCGCGCGCAGAAGGCTGGAATGCCGATGTGCTTTCTATTGCACGTCAGGCCTCTGCAACCAATTCCGATATTGGTATCCAGGTCTTAGATGTTTCTGGTGTGGTTCTGTATGACGACTCGGCACCAAATGCTCGCCGACCTGGTGGAAATAGTGTATTATCTGGCCCTCAGACGGGTGACGCCGTGGTTTATGCAGTTGTCCAAAACCTCCAAGGCGAGCCTGTGGGCAGCATTAGAATTTGGACGTTTGGTTCTGAGCCGTTCCTGACCCAGCGAGACATTGCGTTCCGTAATGGCTCCTACCAGGCAATTAGTCTTGCTGCAGCCATTGCAATCTCGCTTTCTGGGTTAATTGGTATTTTGGCCTCACGTTCACTTACCAAGCCCGTACGCCGTATTACCGAGACGGCTGTTCAGATCAGAAGCGGCAATCTTGCGGCTCGTTCAGGTATCCGTGGCGAGAATGAACTGGGGCGTCTGGGAGAAACCTTCGACGACATGGCGTCTTCACTCGAAAGAGACATTAAGCTTGAACGCCGTCTGACCAGTGATGTTGCACATGAGCTCAGAACTCCACTTATGGCTATCATGGCCACCGTTGAAGCAATCCAAGACGGTATCTTGCCCGCAGATGAAGAGCGCTTGGAAAACATTGTGTCTGAGAGTAGACGTCTTTCTCGCCTGGTAGACGCCATGCTCCACCTCTCAAGGCTTGAGAACGGAAAGACAAAGTTCAACCCAGAAAGCGTTAATGTTGTGGCTATGGTGGCGAGTCTTGTTGCCGTGCAAGAGACGCTTTTCAAGGAGAATAATCGCACGCTGACCTTTGTGGATATGACGCCCGAGGGCAACTGTTTTGTTGATATTGACTCGGACATGATCCGAGAAGCCCTGACTAATTTGCTGAGCAACGCCATCCGCTACACCGATGATGGTGGCCATGTTGTCATAACCGTTTCAATTGACGATACCGATGCGGTTATTTCCGTGTCTGATGACGGCATGGGAATTGCTCCTGAGGACATTCCACAGACCTTCTCGCGATTCTGGCGTGCAGAAGAGAGCCGTGAGCGTGCATCAGGCGGTCTAGGTGTAGGCCTGGCAATCACAAAAGAGATTATGGACCGTCATAACGGCACTATCTCGGTAGAATCCGAGCTTGGAAAGGGCACGACCTTCTCGCTGCACCTTCCATTGCTTGCTCAAAATAATATCTCTGTAACAGATACTTTGTTGTAGGTCGATTTTTGGGCATTTTGCCGTACAATCAAAAGTCCTGCAATACAACGCGCTTTGCGCAGAAGTGAGGTCATTGTGGCTGGAGCTGAGCTTCGTCCCGATTCGCACGGTAAGGTTCGCGATATCTACGATTGTGGCGACAAACTTTTGATGGTTGCGAGCGATCGCATTAGTGCTTTTGACTTTATTCTCCCCGACGAGATTCCTTTTAAGGGAGAAATTCTGACACGTATCAGCGCTTTCTGGTTTAATCGTTTCAAGGACCTTCTGCCTAACCACATGATTTCTGTTTTGCCAGATCAGACTCCTGAGCAGTTTGCAGATTACACTGAGTATCTTGCTGGTCGCGCAATGCTGGTAAAGAAAGCACAGACCGTACCAATTGAGTGCATTGTCCGTGGTTACCTTACTGGTTCTGGCAAAAAGACCTATGACCAGGACGGTACTGTCTGCGGCATTAAGCTGCCAGATGGCCTGACTGAGGCATCTAAACTTCCTGAGCCAATCTTTACTCCTTCAACTAAAGCTGAGCTTGGCGATCATGACGAGAATATCTCGTTTGAGCGCTGCTGCGAGATTGTTGGTGAGGATGTTGCTACTCAGCTGAAGGAAGCCTCGCTTGCAATTTATAAGGCTGCTGCAGAATATGCTGCAACTCGTGGAATTATTATTGCGGATACCAAATTTGAGTTTGGTTTTATCGACGGAAAACTTACACTTATTGATGAGTGCCTTACACCCGATTCGAGCCGTTTTTGGCCTGCTGAGGGTTATTCTGAGGGACACGTTCAGCCAAGCTACGACAAACAGTATGTACGCGATTGGCTGAAAGCCCACTGGGACATGCAAGGAGAGCCGCCTCATCTTCCAGAAGAGGTTATTGAGGGCACGTCCGAGCGTTATCGTACGGCATTCCAGATTATTACGGGAACTGAGTTTGTACCACTGAAGGAGACCAATGTCACTGCGTGACACCATTACAGGCGCAACCAAAGAAGCGCGTGAGGCTACCGCAAGCCTTTCAAAGAAAGAAACCTCCGAGGAGACTGAGCGTCCTTCGTATTCCGCTTTTGGTCGCAAATCTGCTGCTACTGCTAAACCAGTACGAGAGGCAGCTGCGTCTGTACGCGTAAGTGGCTCCGGCTCTGGCTCCAGTGCTCCAAAGAGCAAAGAGGAGAAGCGTGCTGCACGTGCTCGCCAGCGCGAGCGCGAGGATATTCGCAGCCGTGGATTTGAGGCTATGCTGCGCGCGGATCCAGACTATCATCGTGCCGAGCGCGTTTGGTGGGTCTTCCTGGGCCTTGGCTTTGTTGCAACCATCATTACGCTGGTGCTTTCGTATATGGTTCCTGAGTCTAGAGACCTGAACACCGGCGTTGGTATGATTTCTGCCATCATGCTGGTCTTTGCTTACTTCTGCATCTTTGGTTCGGTTGTCTACAGCTTCTTTAAGATGCGTCCTCTTCGCAAGAAGATCGAGGCTAAGGTTGCTGGCATGACCGACAAGAAGCTCAACGATTTCTACCTCGAACGTCAGGCTGAGTACGACAGAAAGAGAGCCGAGCGCAAGGCTCGTCGCAAGTAGCAGTATCGCGCTGCTGCCGGCGCCGCAAGCGTTGGCGAGATTTGCGTACGCGAGCCTACGTGAGTAGAATATCCCACATGCCTTCGTAGCTCAGGGGATAGAGCACCGCTCTCCTAAAGCGGGTGTCGGCCGTTCGAATCGGCCCGGGGGCACCATTGATTTCAAACCGACAGCTTAGCGCTGTCGGTTTTTTCACTTTGCAGCGCGTTAGCGTCGGTTTTTAGGCTTGGCGTACAAAATGGTGCATCTTAGCCGCGCCTCGCTGAGAAATTGTCTAGTTCTTAATCAAGATAACCGGACAACTGGGGCTCAATGTCTGACGACCGAGTGGTCTCCCTGACTGATATACATCTTTATGCATAAACTTCATCTAATATGCTTGAAAATGAATAGAGAAATATAAAAAATCTAACTATAGGTAAATTTCACTTCTAAGCAACACACCTATGTCGGATAATCTGCTTAATTGCGGGCATATTACACACCTAATGACGATAATCTGCACGCCTTAGCTATTTTCGGCGTCATGTATACGTCTTTTTGACAGATTATCCGACTTAGGTGTGTTCGGCTATCAGCAAAAACAGGTCGTGTCAGTTACATCAGTTGTCTATGACCCGAAAAGCGCTGAAGTGCTTGCATCGCCGGTTCCGGCGACGACACGTGCCGCCGCCGAACGATTTCCGTGGTAGCAAAAAGCCCTGCAACCAAACACGGTTGCAGGGCTTGAACGTATTGATTGAGCACATTGTACGCCGCAGCGATTACGCTGATGGGCGAGGTCCGCTAGAGACGCGGATAGTGATAGTAGCGCCAGCTGCAGCGCTTGATGGTGTCTGACCAACTACGTTTCCGGTTGCAACGTTGTCGTCGTAGACCCAAACTGTGTTGACCTGGAAGCCCGCGTTCTCCAGCGTGGACTGGGCAGTTTCAAAGTCCTTGCCGACAACGTTTGGAACAGATCCGCTCTGAGCACCAGAGGAAACAACGATGGTTACCGTAGATCCCTTATCTGCCTTGCCGTTAGCTGGAGACTGGGAGATGACACGGCCCTCAGGAACGCTCGACGAAGGCTGTTTCTGAGTATCTACCTTGAAGCCCGCATCTTTCAGGACATCGGACGCACGCTCGGCAGTCATCTCGGTGACGTCTGGAACATCTGCCTTACCCTTGCCAGTAGACAGGTGATAGGTGATGGTGTCGCCAGCTTTAGCATCGCTACCTGCGGCTGGTTCCTGTGTTGCAACATAACCAACGGTTACGTCATCCGACTCAACCGAGTCACCATTTCTTGCTTTGAGGCCAACAGCAGCAAGAGCAGACTCAGCCTCTGATGGACTCTTGTTGGTAAGATCAGGCACCTTAACTGCAGCAGCAGGTTTAGCGCCCTTAGAAATGACAAGGTTAACCGCGGTTCCTTCAGGAGCCTGTTTGTTAGCGCTTGGAGTCTGGTCAATGACCTGGCCTTCAGGAGCAGAATCACTGTAGCTTTCTGTAACAGTTCCCAGCTTAAAGTGGCTATCAGAAGCATTTAGTGCCTGAGTAGCCTGGTCTTTTGTCTGACCAACAAACTGTGGAACCAGATACTGCTGGGCGGAGTTGCCGAGCATCTGTGCAATAGCAAAGCCGGCAAGAGCCAGGACAACCAAAGCGCCCAGAACGCCGAGAATAACGTTGCGCTTGTGACGCTTATTCTCGCGCTTGTCCAGCTCATCGGCCTCTTCACGAGAATGGACGCGGTTCAAGCGACCAGTGTCGCCACCGCGCGTAATGTAGGTGTTGGAGCCGTCGATGCCGCGACGATCCAACCTGGAAGTTGGCTGAGGTGGCGTCACAATGCGGGGGCTCACGGTGGTATTGCTTGGAATAGTGGCGCGACCAGCAATGAAATCGCGCAGCGCACGAGCAAGCTCGTCAGCGCTCTGATAGCGGTCAGCTGGGTTTTTCTCCATGCAGCGAAGAATGATTGCCTCAAGAGCAGGGTCAACGTTAGGGTTGATCAGCGATGGTGGCTGAGGAGCCTCGTTGACCTGCTTCATAGCAACGCTAATAGCATCGTCGCCAGCAAAAGGTACGCGACCAGTAGCAGCCTCGTACATGACAATACCCAGGGAATAGATATCGGTGGTTGGTCCCAAAGGCTTGCCGGTACTTTGCTCTGGAGAAACGTAATGAGCGGTGCCAAGAACAGAGTTATCGGTGGTTAGACTGCTGTTCTTTGCGCGAGCAATACCAAAGTCCATGACCTTGATGTTGCCATCTGGCTGGACCATGATGTTCTGTGGTTTGATGTCACGGTGAATGATGTCGTGACGGTGTGCTACAGACAGCGCCTGAGCAATCTGAGAGCCAATCTGAGCCACCTTACGGGAATCAAGGGCTCCATGCTTGCGGATGCCGCTCTTAAGGTCTGTACCGCGCAGGTACTCCATGACAATGTAATAGGACTCGCCGTCCTTGCCCCAGTCATAGACCGAGACGATGTATGGACTGGAGAGCGCCGCTGCAGCCTGAGCCTCCTGCTTAAAACGGGCAGCAAAGGACGGGTCATTTGCGTACTGAGGCAGCATCATCTTGATGGCAACAGTACGGCCAAGAACCTGGTCCTGTCCGCGGTAAACGGTGGCCATTCCACCGGTACCAATTTTGTCTTGAACCTGGTAACGCCCACCGAGCATTCTACCTGGCATAACTCAACTCCTATCAAGCGTGCGATTTTCTCGCCACGTCACTTACTATCTTAGAACACACCCAACTACTTGGGGAGAAGACCGTGCGGTGTTTTGAGCGCTACGAAGCAGCTCCCAAAGCTTGGATATTCAGGCACTGCGCAAGAACACGTCCGCCAACCTGAGCACCGTAACCCAAGACGTTCTCGCCGTTGCCTTCGATGACAACAGAAACAACAAGGGTTGGGTGGTCGTAAGGCGCAAAACCGATGAAGAACGAGTTAAAGTTACCGTTCTCGACGTCTGCTGTACCTGTTTTACCCGCAATCTTGACACCCGGAACGCGAGCTCCCATACCGGTGCCGGATTCAACAACACCCAGCATTGCTTCTCTGACCTGTGCGGCGGTATCTGCAGACACGGCCTGGCCAAGCGATTTTGGTGACGTTGTAGAAACAACAGCTCCCTCTGGTGAGAGAACGCGATCAACAATGTAAGGGTTCATGACCACGCCGCCGTTAGCAATCGCTGCTGCTACAACAGCGTTTTGCATGACGGTAGTCTGAGGACCTGCAGGACTTGCGTGCTCTCCAACAGGAAGGCCGCAAGCTGCCCAGCCAAGCTCCCAAGTGGTCATCTCGGCAGGATTTGGCATCAGCGATGGAGTTGTGGAGAAGTCCTGACCAAGTGCAGTGCCATAACCAAAGGCACGTGCATAGCTGACCAGGTTGTCCGCACCAAGTGCAACGCCAAGCTGCGCCAAAGCCGTATTGGAAGAGCGGGCAAACGCCTCGCGCAGAGGAATGGTGCCCATGTCCTCGTTTGCGTAGTTGTGGATAGTACCACCGCCAAGCTCCATGGTTCCTGGAGCGGAATATGTGGTGTCCAGCGTGGTGGTATGCGTATCAATACCAGCAGAAAGTGTAATGGTCTTGAACGATGAGCCAGGGGAGTAGAGCGCCTGGGTAGTTCTGTCGACCAGCTGACTGCCAGTGCCGGATTCGATAATGGTGCCCAGTTCAGCGTGGGTATACGAAGGGCTAGAAGCCTTTGCAAGTACAGCTCCGGTAGCAGGGTCCATGACAACAATAGAGCCCGAGTAGCCCTGGAGCGCAGCTTCTGCCACGGCCTGCATCTGGGAATTGATGGTCAGGACAACGCTTGAACCAGCGGTATTGACACCAGCCATCGAGTACAGAGCACTTCTCCAGTCGGAATGATCTGCATGGCCGGTGAGTGTCTCGTTCATGGAGGACTCAATACCTGCAGTTCCGTACTGAGTAGAGATGTAGCCAACGGTGTGAGAAGCCATACCGTCGTGTGGATAGTTGCGCACGTAGGTGCCGTCGTCTTGCTTGACGCTCTCTGCCAGGGTGACGCCGTCAGAAGTCATGATGGCGCCGCGCTGAACGTACGCACTCCTAGCAATGGTGTGGTTGTTGGTAGGAAGCGCCTGAAGTCTAGGAGCGTCAATCACCATCAAGAAGGTCAAATTGCCGAGAAGAACGGTGAAGAAGAGGGTAAATACGGTAACCAAATTGGTTAGACGTTTTCCGAGAGCAACACGTCCTAGAACACCAGATTCTTCAGACTGCAGACCAAAGCCTCCTCGGATGTGGCTGCCATGCAGAACAGAAGAGGCGTGAGCTCCACCGGAAGAAATTTCAAGTCTTTGTGAATCAAGCACTTTTTTACTTGGCTCAAGTTCAGTCTCGCGACCAGTTCCCTCATCACCTGCTCTGAGCAGCAGGGCAACAATGATAAAGCTGGAAAGAAGAGAGCTGCCGCCCTGGCTCATAAAGGGCAAGGTAACGCCAGTTAGAGGCATCAGCTTAGTAACGCCTGCAACAATAAGGAAGGTCTGAAATGCCAGAACACTGGTAAGACCAGCTGCTGCAAAGGCAGATGAATCGGATTTTGCTCGAGCGGCTGTTGCAAGGCCACGAACGGTGAGGAGTAGGAACAAGGTAATGATTGCTGCTCCGCCAAAGAGGCCCAGCTCTTCAGCAATGGCCGAGAAAATAAAGTCAGACTCAACAATAGGGATCAGCGTAGGCATTCCCTTATCAATTCCGGTGCCAGCAAGACCTCCATCTGCGATGGAATAGAGGGACTGGACAATTTGGTAGCCGTCTCCAGCGGGATCTTTGAACGGATCAAGCCAAATGTTGACACGAGTCTGGACGTGGCCAAAGAAGTGGTACAGCACCACGCCGCCAATGGCCAAGAGCGCAATACTGACAAAAACGTAGCTAGCGCGACCTGTTGCTACATAGAGCATGATGACAAAGAACACGAAGAAGAGCAGAGCGCTACCAAGGTCGCGTTCAAAAATAACAACAATCAGGCTGATGCCCCACATAACAAACAAGGGCAGCAGCATTTTGAAGCGAGGAATGCGGAAAGGTCCAAAAGAGCGCATGGAGACTGATAGGGCTTCTCGATTCAGTGCAAGATAAAACGCCAGGAAGAGCGTAATGGCAATCTTTGCAAGCTCGCCAGGCTGGAAGGTGAATGCGCCAAAAGAAATCCAGAGTTTTGCGCCGTAGCGGTCCTGGCCAATAACAATTGGCAGAAGAAGCAGTATGACGCCGAGAATACCAATGGAGTATTTGTAGCGTGCTAACGCGTCAAGGTTTCTAATGACCGCTAGTACCACAATCATCACAACAACAGAGATAAAGAGCCAAATCGTTTGGTTGACTGCAAGATTTGGCGCAAGTCTGGTGACCATGGTGATGCCAATTCCCGAAAGCACAAACACAATGGGGAGAATGGCGGGGTCTGCTGCGGGAGCAAGGAACCTAATGGCAATGTGAGCCACGGTAAATGCTGCAAAGAGACCAATAGGAACGGCCATGGTCTCAAGGCTGAGCGTTGAGCGAGCAGTAATCATGTACATGGCGTACAGAAGAAATACAGGGATTGCTCCTACAAACAGTAAGAAAAGCTCTGTATTACGCCTTAGACCGCCTGCTTTTTCCATTCCTACTCACCTCCCGAACTTGTTGTTGACGTTGTTGTTTCTGTTGTGGGTGTTCCGCCAGACTGAACGTCTTCTTTCTTTTTGACCGCTTTAGTGTTGGCGTCGTCAATTTGTTTGCGGTAATTCTCGACGGTACTATGCGCTTCATCCTCGTTTTTAACGCGAATTCCTTCGGCTAGTGAGTCTTGAACTGCGTCAGGCAAATCTTTTATTTCAATAGACGTAGTCTCAACAAGTGACGACATGTTTATGCCGGCGATTGTTGTAGGAATACCTCGATAAACGCCAACTGTGGTTCCGTTAATTCCTAAGTACCACTCGCTACTTACAAACAGGAAGAACACGGCAACAGTAGCAGCAAAGAGTGCAAGAAACGAGATAAACGTTGCTATGACGCCACGGGTAAGGTGTCGTCTGGTTTGATCGGCTATACCGTCGTCTAAGACATCGATGACAATAACGGTGATATTGTCAGATCCGCCATAAGTAAGAGCTGCAGAAACAAGGTTATCTGCAGCCTTTTGCGGCGTGACGTTAGAAACAGCAATGGATTCAATCTCGTCGTCGGGCACCATGCCAGAAAGGCCATCGGAGCACAAGATGATGCGGTCACCATCAGATACTTCAAGCGAGAAGTGATCTGCGTACATGTCTGGATCAGAGCCAAGAGCTCGCGTAACTACCGAGCGAGAAGGGTGTGTACGCGCCTCATCAGCGGTAATCTGGCCAGAATCAATGAGCTCCTCAACGTAGCTGTGGTCGTGCGTAATGCGGACCAAAGTTCCGTGATGAAGCAGGTAGATACGAGAGTCGCCAACATGGGCAACAGCCATCTGATTACCCTCAATGAGAACGGCTGAGGCGGTAGAACCCATGCCTGGTTTACCAATACCCTTGGCAGGAGCATCAATAACTTCCTGGTTAGCAGCCTCAATTGCAGCACCAAGACGGACATCGTCTGCGGTACTTGGCGCCTGCTCAGCAATGACCTTAACGGCAATAGAGCTGGCTACCTCTCCAGCAGCATGACCACCCATACCGTCACAGATAGCAAAGAGAGGGGTACGCAAAAGGAACGAGTCTTCGTTGTGCTCGCGAACTAATCCCACGTCAGAGCGGGCGCCCCAAGAAATAAAGGTGTTAGAACCTGAAACTGCTTCTGCGTCGCCTCGACCGTCAAGTGGCAGCTCGCAACGACCAGGAGCGCTGACGGGCTCTTGTGCAGGTGTATCAGAAATATGTGTTGTATCAGAAGAAACCATGAGCCTCTTATCGACGTCCAACACGCATAATCACATCGCCGACCTGGACTTCGTCTGTATCGCGAAGCGTAACAGGCTGTTCGATGATGTGACCATTAACCATAGTTCCGTTTGTGGAACCAAGGTCTTCAAGCACCAGAGCGGGTCCCTGGATGGTAAAGCGGGCATGTGATGCAGAAACGTAGGGTTCGTCAATCACAATGTCAGAAGAAGGGGAGCGTCCAATAACAACAGGTCCCAAGATATCTACATGCAGACCACGTAAGGACTTGACGCCCTTCTCGACATCAACGGACCAAATAGCTCCGTCTTTGCGCTGTCCGCGGACAAGACCAATGCCTGTGCGCATGACTGAGAACAGGAAGATGTACAGCAGGACAACAAGCAGAACGCGTCCTGCAAAGAGAATTAGATCAATCATTAGTTCTCCCGGAACTGAAGGTCCATAAGACCAATGGTAATGAGGTCTCCGTCGCGCAGAATTACCTCATCTACGTCGATATCGTTGACAAGCGTTCCGTTAGTGGAGTGCAAATCAGCAATGTGCCAATCGTGACCATCATAGGTCATCTCGGCGTGACGTCTTGAAACGTTAGGATCGCGCAAAACAACGTCTGCTTGAGAGCGCTCACGACCAATGATGGCGCGAGGAGCCTCAACGCGATACGAGCGACCGCTCTGGCGATCAATCAAAATGCAGGTAGCGTCCATGTTTGCACGCGGCGTGCCTTGCAAATTGCGAGAAGGACGACCACCCATGCCATTGAGCTGCGCATCAAGGGAAGGCGTGATACGACGCTGTGTCATAGGGACGGGAGCTGCTGTTGGGATAGCTCCGTTAACTGGAAGGTCTGGAAGTCCGTTTGAGCTAGGAAGAACAGGCATAGGGGTAGACTCAGCTGCAGAAACAACAGGAATTGCGCCTTGAGCCTCAACAAAATCTGGTGGCATTACCGCAAGACCAGCGTCTGTACCAGCAAGGTCCCCCAAAACCTCTGGGGTTGCATTTTCTGCGGCAACAGGACGGACCACGGACAGAGGATCTGGCTCTGGCTGTGGCTCTGGTTGAACAGCAGCGCGAGAATTGTGCTGCTGAGGCATTTGAGCTGCAGCTCCTCCGACGCTGGAGTTTCCGCCCAAGAACGCGCGCTCTTCATTGCGCAGCTGGTCAAGGGTATTGCCGTCAACATTTTCTGCAAAGACAGCAAATTTTCCAGGCTTCAGAGAAGGGTCAACCATAAAACGAACAAGTGGCTGGCCTACAAATACATAATCTTTTTGCTGAGCCTGAGCAGCCACAAAGTCAGAAACCTCTGCAGTTAGATCAGCATAAAGAGGACGCATCAGTGAATCGTCTTGAGGAGCAACTAAAACGGTATACAGGGCAGGTGCAGTGTCTACACCGTCGATTTCATACGTCTCACGTTCCATCTCTTTAGCTGCGCGTTTGGCAAGCTTCTTAAAAGAGAAAGGCTCTGCGTATCCCTGAGGTGCGGCGCCAAAGACCGAACCAATACGGTTTTCAAAGTCACTAAGAAAGCTCATCTAATTCCTCGCCTTCCTGATCCGCTTGAAGTGGACCTATCAGGACAATTGCAATACATACAAGTACACATAAGAATAACGTAATTAGTAAAGAAACTATACTTTCAACTACCCAAAAATTGGGATTCTCCATCCAAGCTGCCCATATAAAGCCACCTGAAAGTAACGCGGCGCAGACAATTTGTCCAAAAATCGCCCATCCGCGCCGTCTTTTTTGGCTTATCAGCGATCCAAAAAGAGCAGATAGAGCGCATGCCCCCAAACGAATCCAAAACGGAAGGCCCGAGGCCAGTGAGGTGTAGTCATAGGCAAGAGGTGTTGCCGCAAAGCTAAAAGACATGCCTTTGACAAGCAGTGTTCCAAAGAGAAAGCTAAAGGCTCCTGTTAAAGCTGCAGAAAGAGGCCTCATTGTTGCAGAAACTAGTGCTGGAGCTGAAACCGGAACAGGTAACAAGGCGCCCAGGAGGCAGTTAATGCTGCTGAATTTTGAGACTCTTCCCGCAAACGCCCACCAGATAACGCTCACCAAGGTTACGAGCGTCGCAAACGGAAACGAAGTGCTGGTAGGACTAATGCTTGCCAAAGCGTACACCGCGCACGCGATGACAAGCGCAGATCCTAAGGGCGTCCAAAGAGCTGCAGCTGCAGCTCCCACAAGAGATCCAACCACAATAAACGTAAGCGATTCTGGGGCAATGAGCTGGAGCAATTGGGCGAGAAGAACGCCGGTGACCAAGGCTGTTGTGCCACGCACGGCAGCCGAGGGCAGCCAGGGGAAGCGGATTGAGAGCGGAAGATGCTTGACGTCCCACGTCTCGGTTTCCTCTTCTTCTGACTGTTCTACGAGGGCCTTGAGGCTTTTCTCGCCCTGTTTTTCGCTGCCAAGAGGAGCAACAATATCTTGGGCAAACTCTAAGACGCTTCCCTGTCTCATTGATGGCTCAGGAGAAAGTGCCTGCGTCAGGGCGGCGTCTACAGCAAACGGAACCTCGGGATCCTCCTTAAGAAGAGGAATCTTTGGGCCCTTGTACATGCGATCAAGGGACTCTTTAGCTGTTCTACCTGCAAATATGTTTGTGCCTGTTAGCGCCTGCCTCAAAACAACAGCAAGCGAGAAAATATCAGCGCGCTCGTCAACAAGCATGCCTTCAACCTGCTCAGGAGGCATGTAGCCAACCGTGCCACCTCGAGCACCGCCATAACCAGCAGCTGAGGCAAGTGTTGCCATACCAAAGTCAGCAAGTTTTACGGTGCCTTGGCGGTCGATCATGATGTTTGTTGGCTTAATGTCCAGATGGAGCACGCCATTTTCATGGGCATATTGAAGCGCCTTTGCAAGTGAAGAAACCATGTGAGCAGCCTCAGCGTAGGTGAGATAACCGCCTTCAACACGAGCTAGAAGCTCTGACAGATTAAGGCCGTCAACAAACTCCATGACCAGGTAAGCGTAGTCGCCTTCAATCTCAAAATCGTGAACGGTCACAATGTTGGGATGCGCCAGCAAACAGGCTGTTCTTGCCTCTGAAAGAGCCTCGTCAACAGTAGAAGCAAGCACGCCAGGCGTCTCGGACGCCCCTAAAAGCGGCATACGCTTGATAGCTACGCGCCTCTGTAAACGAGTATCCCAGCAGGTACAGACGGTGCCGAAGCCTCCATTACCTCTGCGGGCAAGAACGCGATATCGGTCCAGCAAAATTTCTGGCTCAGCCGCAGGTGATGCCTGCTGAGCAGAAGGTGAATGTATATATGTAGTTTGCGTGGTCTGTGACCGCGAGTCACTCACGGCAACCTCCTGTGTTTAAAGTGTGTTTGTCGGCCGTGACTGTCTATATTCTACCGCTGAAAAGAATTTTCTTATATATCTATTGTTTTTCCATTAGAAGAAAACAAAATGTTGTAGTATTATTCCCTAGCACGCGGGTGTGGCGGAATTGGCAGACGCGTACGGTTCAGGTCCGTATGAACGCAAGTTCATGGGGGTTCAAGTCCCTTCGCCCGCACCATTTGCATTTAAAAAGCCCCTTTACGGGGCTTTTTTGTTACTTATTTGTTGTCTGCATCAAAGTCAGACCAGCCTTCTTCGTCTTCTCCAAAGAGATCCCAGTCGTCTTCAGTTTTTTTGTGGTTGAAATACATCTTTTTAGTTTTGCGCTCTAGCACAAAGGAAATAACCAAAAAGAGCAAAATTCCACCAAGTACGAGGAACAACACACCGGTCTTATCGCCAAAAAGCCAACCAATAAAAGAGTTAATTGCGTCCATAATCCAGCTCCAGAACATGTGAAGGGTTAAGAATCCAAATACAAGTATATACTTGGTAGGCTATAAGAAAAAATGCACTGCCAAAAAGTGTTGATTCAAGGAGAAGCTGCATGCTTGATATCAAATTTGTGCGCGAGAATCCTGACCTCGTAGATAAGTCTTGCGAGTCCAGGCAAAATGCTCATTGGGATCGCGAGAAATTCTTTGAGCTTGATGAGGAGCGCAGAAGCGTAATTGCTGAGGTTGAGTCTCTTCAGGCAGAGCGCAACGCTGTTTCTAAGCAGATTGGCCTTCTCATGCGTGAGGGCAAGAAGGAAGAGGCTGAGGCAGCTAAAGAGCAGGTAGCAGCTAATAAAGACCGCATCGCAGAGCTTGACCAGCGTCGCGGAGAGGTTGAGGAGGAGCTTACGGCTCTTGTCGCAGCTATTCCAAACATTCCAGACGCATCGGTTCCTTACGGCAAGGATGATTCCGATAACCCTGAGGTTCGCAAGTGGGGAGAGCCAACTCAGTTTGATTTTGAGCCAAAGGCACACTGGGATCTTGGACCTGAGCTGGGCATGATTGACTTTGATCGTGGCGTAAAGCTTGCGGGAACTCGTTTTTATCTGCTTGGCGGCATGGGCGCTCGTATGGAGCGTGCGCTTATCAACTTCATGATTGATACACATAACCAGGCAGGATTCAAAGAGTGGTGGCCACCAGTTATTACCAATCAGGATTCCCTGTTTGGTACCGGTCAGCTTCCTAAGTTTGAAGAGGATCTCTACCACGTTCAGCCTGACCTCTACCTGATTCCAACTGCTGAGGTTCAGCTCACTAATATCCACCGTGACGAGATTCTGGATGCATCTCAGCTTCCTCTGCTCTACACCGCATTTACTCCATGCTTCCGTGAAGAGGCAGGTTCAGCTGGTCGAGACACCCGCGGTATCATTCGCGTTCACCAGTTTGACAAGGTAGAGATGGTCAAGTTTGCAAAGCCTGAGGATTCCATGAATCAGCTTGAGTCCATGGTTCAGGAAGCCGAGAAGATCCTTCAGCTTCTGGGTCTTCCTTATCATGTGGTAACCCTCTGTACTGGTGATATTGGCTTCTCTGCATGCAAGTGCTACGACATTGAGGTTTGGCTCCCGAGCTATAACGCATACAAGGAGATTTCTTCCTGCTCCAACTGCTGGGATTTCCAGGCACGTCGTGCGAATATTCGCTATAAGGATCCAGCAGAGTTCAAGGGCACCCGTCTGGTTCACACGCTTAACGGCTCTGGTCTTGCAGTTGGTCGTACTATGGCTGCAATTATGGAGAATTATCAGAATGCAGACGGCTCCGTTACCGTACCTGAGGCGCTTCGTCCTTACATGGGTGGTATCGAGGTTATTCGCCCAGAATAGTTTCTCTTTTTAATCAAAATTGATTCAATTCTTGAAATGGTCTTCTACAGAATTGTGGAGACCATTTCTATTAGTGATTTATAGAACATATGTTCTATAAATCAGCTATACTTGTGGCTAGCAAAAGAAGAAAGAGGTAGCTATGAAAGGTTTGGTAGAGGTACAAAAAGATATTGTAGTACGGCAGTTTGTGCAGGGTAGTGCAGCAGAAATTGGATTTGGTCACAAGGAGTTTTATTCAGAAATCCATATAGCACCAGAGCAACTTGCAGCTTTAAGAAAATGGATTTCAGACCAAGGCAGGGTGGGTTTAAAAGACTTAAGTCCACAAGAGTATCTGGAGGTCATCATGGCAGAAACATGTATGGCTGAGGTAATGGATGAGCTTGATGAAGCTGGCATTTCCTACCGTTATTTATATGCTAACTCTGCTGGTGAAGTAGCTTTAAGACCAGGTAGATAATAAAAAAGAGCTCCCGAAGGAGCTCCTAAATTCAAGTGGTGCGGCGTATAGGATTCGAACCTATGACGCCCTGATTCGTAGTCAGGTCCTCTATCCAGCTGAGGTAACGCCGCGTGCAAGTAGATAGAATGCCATTTTCCAGTTAAAAATGCAAGACTAATCTTAGAAAAAGTTCTTCTTGGTAAGAAAAAAGCTCGTTGCAGAGGTGCAACGAGCAGAAAATTCTGGCGGAGAGCTGGGGATTCGAACCCCAGATGGGCTTGGGGCCCATACTCGCTTAGCAGGCGAGCACCTTCGGCCTCTCGGTCAGCTCTCCAAAATGGGTGCTTGAGAATGATACCCCGAACTGGCGTCACTCACAATAAGACATTTTACAAAACATGTGAAAAATGCTCAACAACCACGTTTTTTCGGTGAGCGCGAAGTGTCTCCCAAGAAAAACGATTTGCAATTTGTACTGCAGAAAGGGGCTCATTCTCTTCCGTGAGGCCTACGCAATAAGCAAGAAAGCCAAGAATCTCTTCCGGTGTTTTTCCTTGGGATCTAATAACACCAAGATCTAGATCATGATTGCGCTTTGAAAGTCGCCTACCATCAGGCGCAACAAGTAAGGGGAGGTGAGCATATGTGAGATGAGAAAGACCAAGCACGTCTTGCAAATAAAGTTGCCTAGGAGTTGAGGAAAGAAGATCTGATCCTCTGACCACTTCAGTTATGCCCATATCAGCATCGTCTACTACCACGGCAAGCTGATAGGCAAAGACGCCATCTGCACGTTGAACAATAAAGTCTCCACATAATTTAAAAAGATTTTGAGATGTTTGACCATAGACTTTGTCTTCAAACGCGTAGGTCTTATTAGGAACTCGTATGCGAGTTGCTGGAATTTTATGTTTAGCAAGCTCTTCACGCTCAGATTTGCTCAGGTTGCGGCAAGTTCTGGCATAGACATACGTGCCATCACTTGCATGAGGAGCTTGTGCAGCGTGTAAGTCTGCTCGGGAGCAAAAGCAGGGATACAAGAGTCCCTGCTGCCTCAAATCTGAAAGAGCTTCTTGGTAGAGCTCTGTGCGCTTGCTTTGGTAATACGGACCTTTGTCCCAAGTTAGTCCCAACCACTGTAAATCATCAAGGAGGAGGGAGGTGTATTGAGGATTATGAGCACGGATATCCAAGTCTTCGACACGAAGAATAAGACTGCCATTTTGGGAACGAACGCTGGCCCAAGCCATAAGGGCTGAGAAAACGTTACCTAGATGCATTCTTCCAGAAGGTGTGGGCGCAAATCTTCCAACGCAGGAACTCATTCTTAGAGATCTCCCGCATAGATATAGGCAAAGCCGAAGTCTTGTTCATCCGCTTTAATCGGAGCCTTATCTTTACAGGTAAGACCCTTGTGCTGGTAGAAACTAATGTCGCAGTCATCATCTGTTGCAAGGAAGTAATGCGTAGCTCCTTGCTCTTTCAAAAAATTGAGCATATAGGAGAAGAGCATGCCGCCGACACCTTCTCCTTGAGCAGCAGGGCTTACGCAGAATAGAGTAATTTCCCACTTGGGAGTTTTGACTCCTTCATTCCAGTATTTGCGAATCAGATTTGATTCGACGACACCAAAGGCTTCATAGCCTTCAAAGTCTTTCTGGCTTAAGAGCTTTTTAGCTGTAATGGTTGAGGCATTTTCAAGCTCAACCCATTTCTGCTTATCTTCTGGGTCTTCTCCGTTGGAGCAGAAAATAAAGCCGAGAACTGTATTTCCACTTTTTGCAACAAAGCGATGAGTTGAAACGCCAATGTAGTACGAAATATCAATGGTAGCCAGAGACCTACTGGTCTCTTTAGATTCATCGCCGTCCAGGTACCAGACGCGTTCAACGATTGAGATAAGTTCTGGTAAGTCAGTATCTTCGAAGGGGACTATGATTGGAGTATCGTCAGACATATGAAATAGTTCCTTTCATGCGTTTTTACAGCGGAAGATTATAGAATAGTTTCAAGTTTGTTTACATCTAGTACGTAGTGTTTTGCAGCTGATAGGCTGTAGGTGTTTCTGATAGTAAGTGTCAAACACAAAGGAGCGGCAATGGCTGAGGCCCCTATCAAACGTGCGCTAATCTCGGTAACAGACAAAACGGGTATTGTTGAATTTGCACAGGCTCTTACTAAAGAGTTTGGTGTAGAGGTAATTTCAACAGGTGGAACTGCAAAAATCCTTGAAGAGGCTGGCGTTCCTGTAATCCCCATTGAGTCCTATACCGGATTTCCAGAGATGATGGACGGCCGCGTTAAAACATTGCATCCTCGCGTCCATGGTGGTCTCTTATGTCGCAGAGATAATCACGGTCATGTTGCAGACGCAGAGAACAATGGTATCGGCATGATTGACCTGGTCTGCGTTAACCTTTACGAGTTTGAGAAGACTGTAGCTGATCCATCAGTGACACTAGAAAATGCAATTGAGCACATCGATATTGGCGGACCTTCAATGCTCCGCTCTGCTGCAAAGAATAATGACTTTGTTACGGTTGTTGTTGATCCAGCAGATTATGGTCGTGTTCTTCATGAGATGCGTTCCAATGACGGTGCAACTACAAGGGCTTCTCGCCAGCAATTTGCTTTGAAGGTATTTAAGACAACAGCTGCATACGATGGCGCTATTGCTGCATACCTTTCTGGTGTAGTTGAATCAAAGCAGAGTAAATTCCCAGAGACTTTGCTGGTAAAGGCAACAAAAGAGCAGGATCTTCGTTATGGAGAAAATCCTCAGCAGTCCGCAGCGTTTTACAAGATGCCTGGCGCTCCTGCACACTCTTTAGCAAACGCCCAGCAGCTTCAGGGTAAGCCTTTGTCTTACAACAATTTGCTGGATACTGATGCAGCTTGGGCGGCTGTTCGTGAGTTTGATGATCCATCAGTCATTATTTTGAAACACCAGAATCCTTGTGGTTCTGCAACGGCAGAAAATGTTGTTGAGGCATATGACCGAGCATTTGCTTGTGATCCGCTTTCTGCTTTTGGCGGAATTATTGCAGTAAACAGAGAGGTTCCGCTGGAGTTTGTTGAGCACTTTGCAGATATTAATAAGCAGTTTGTTGAGGTTCTTATTGCGCCAAGCTTCACAGAAGAGGCTCTTGAGCGCCTGTCAAAGAGAACAAATCTCCGCGTCTTAGCTACGGGCGGAATCGATAGAAGCCGTGAACTCGAAATGAGAACTGTTGACGGTGGATTGTTGGTGCAAGACCTTGATCATGCAGATGAAACTGCAGAGAGCTTTGAGGTTGTTACTAAGCGTCAACCAACTCCAGAAGAGCTGAATGATTTGGTATTTGCTTGGAAAGTTTGTAAGACCGTTAAGTCAAACGCTATTTTGGTTGCAAAAGATCAAGCTGGAATTGGCATGGGACCAGGCCAGCCAAACCGTGTTGACGCTGCTCTTCTCGCGTGCGAGCGAGCTGAAGCTGCTTGCGAACGCATGGGAATTGATTCAAAGAACCTTGTGGCTGCATCCGACGCGTTTTTCCCATTCCGAGATAACGTTGATACCTTGGCAGCCCATGGCGTAACAGCCATTATTCAGCCAGGCGGATCAGTCAGAGATGATGAGTCTATTGCTGCTTGTGATGAATACGGTATTGCAATGGTGTTTACAGGAAAGCGACACTTTAGGCACTAGTCTGCTAAGCCGGGAATAGCAGTTCATTTCATAAAAAGTTGGGGGAGGACACTGTGGACCAGGAAGAGTTAGAAGCGGCTCAGAAGTTTGAGCTTGATAATCCAGAACTTGTTTGTCGTTGGAGACTGGCTGGAGGTGTTCTCCCTCTTGATAACAGGCATTTACGTGCGCTGAGTAGACGAGTTGTTGCTCAAAAAGATGTTTCTCCGCACTTGATTGCTTGGGCTAAGCAGCACATTGAGGGAACGCTCAAAGAGGGATCGCAAGAATTTCCAGATGGCGTTCTTATGATTTTGCTCGAGAGCAATGGTCAGGCCGCTATGACAGTTGGTCCTTATCAGTCTTTAGAAGAGAGCTCTGTTCTATCTCTTGCGGGTCGTGCAAGAATTTCACAGCGAGAAGAGCAGCAAACTCATTGTGCACCAGAAGTGCTTTGGCTAGTGAAAGACGGAAAGCTTATCGCAGGTATTTCAGAAGAAAGCGTTCGATCAGGAGCCACAAGTCTGGTGCTTGATTTGGCACAAACTCTGCATGAGCCAACTGAGTTTAATCCAGATGTTGTCGCACAGGTATTTGATGGAACTGCTGATTTTGATGAAGCCTTCCTTACTTCAGATGAGCACGGAGTCGTTTGTGCATCCGATGCTGAAGGTGAGATAGGAGAGCGTTTCTTATTTGGTTATAAGAAGCTTTGCGAGATTAAAGCGGCCAAGTAATCAAAAGAGATATGACCCTAAAGTACGGCTATTAAAAGAGCACTCAACGTGCAGCAAGACTTCCGTGCGTTGAGTGCTTACGTAAAAATTTGTCCAATTTTCAGACAGATGGCTGCTTGCGCACTTGAATATTTTGTCGATTTACAAAAAAGTTGCACTTTACTGTTATGTTTATTTTGCAATTCCGCAGGTAGAAAATCCTACCTGAAAATAGGTATTTATTGGCTCATATTTCTGATTTGTTTCATTGTTTTTTTGCGCAATAATAAAAGCATTATGCGACCGCTGCCGGCCGAACTATGAAACTTGTTTCCGTAGTCACCCAGGGTCTACAGCTTTATTTTGGATCGCACAGACGCATACTGTGAGAAATCACAGATTAGGCAAGGAGAGGAAATGGCAAGAAAGTTTAAGTCCATGGACGGTAACAACGCCGCGGCTTACGTGTCGTATGCGTTTACCGAGGTAGCGGGCATTTACCCAATTACCCCATCAAGTCCAATGGCAGACTATGTTGACCAGTGGTCCGCCCAGGGTGTAAAGAACATCTTCGGTACAACCGTCAAGGTTGTCGAGATGCAGTCCGAGGCTGGCGCAGCTGGTGCTGTTCACGGTTCTCTTGGTTCAGGCGCTCTGACCACTACCTACACCGCTTCTCAGGGCCTCTTGCTCATGCTTCCAAACATGTACAAGATTGCCGGCGAGCAGCTTCCTGGTGTTTTCCACGTCAGCGCACGTACCGTTGCAACCCATGCACTGAACATCTTTGGCGATCACTCTGACGTTATGTCTGCTCGCCAGACTGGCTTTGCACTTCTCGCAGAAGGCAACGTCCAGGAGGTTATGGATCTGGCTCCTGTTGCTCACCTCGCAGCAATCAAGGGCAAGGTTCCATTTGTTAACTTCTTCGACGGCTTCCGTACTTCTCACGAGATTCAGAAGGTTGCTGTTTGGGATTACGCTGATCTGGCTGAGATGTGCGACATGGACGCTGTCCAGGCATTCCGTGATCACGCACTGAATCCAGAGCACCCATCAAGCCGTGGTTCCCACGAGAATGGCGATATCTTCTTCCAGCACCGCGAGGCATGCAACGAGGTTTATAACCAGCTGCCAGCAGTTGTTGAAGACTACATGAACCAGATCAACGCTAAGCTTGGTACTGACTACGGTCTGTTCAACTACTACGGTGCAGAAGACGCTGACCGCGTTGTTATCTGCATGGGTTCCTTCTGCGATACCCTCGAAGAGGTTATCGACTACCTGAACGCTCATGGCGAGAAGGTCGGTCTGGTTAAGGTCCGCCTCTATCGTCCATTCTCTGTAAAGCACTTTGTTGACGTTCTTCCTGAGTCCGTCAAGAAGATTGCTGTTCTCGACCGCACCAAGGAGCCAGGTTCCGTTGGTGAGCCTCTCTATGAAGACGTTGTTTCTTCCCTTTATGAGGCTGGTCGTACAGGCATTAAGGTTGTTGGCGGTCGTTATGGCCTTGGTTCCAAGGACACCCCACCATCATCCGCATTCGCAATCTTCGAGGAGCTCAAGAAGGATGCTCCTCAGCGTGAGTTCACCGTTGGTATTGTCGACGACGTTACTAACCTGTCTCTCCCAGAGGATCCAGAGGCTCCTAACACTGCAGCTGAGGGCACCATTGAGTGCAAGTTCTGGGGTATCGGCGGTGACGGTACCGTTGGTGCTAACAAGAACTCCATTAAGATTATTGGTGACCACACCGATAAATATGTTCAGGCATACTTCCAGTATGACTCCAAGAAGACCGGCGGTATCACCATCAGCCACCTGCGCTTCGGTGATCACAAGATCCGTTCTCCTTACTATGTCACCAAGGCAGACTTTGTTGCATGCCACGTTCCTGCATACATCATCAAGGGCTACAAGATGGTCCGCGACGTCAAGCCTGGCGGTACCTTCCTGGTCAACTGCCAGTGGGATGCAGAGGAGTTTGCACACCACCTGCCAGCAGAGGCAAAGCGCTACATTGCTAAGAACAACATCAATGTTTATCTGATTAATGCAATTGACCTTGCCAAGGAAATTGGTATGGGTAAGCGCACCAACACCATTCTTCAGTCCGCATTCTTTGCTCTTGCAAAGGTTCTCCCAGAGGCAGACGCACTTCAGTACATGAAGGATGCTGCAACTCACTCTTACCTGAAGAAGGGCCAGAACGTCGTCGATATGAACCACAAGGCAATCGACGCTGGTGCTACTGCATTTACTAAGATTGAGATTCCTGCTGATTGGGCTACTGCAGAGGATGCTCCAAGCACAATCACCCTTGAGGGCCGTGAGGCTCTGCTCAAGCAGGTTCGCGACATCATGACTCCAGTCTCTCGTATGGAGGGTGACGCACTTCCTGTTTCTGCATTTAAGAACCACGTTGATGGCCAGTTTGAGCTTGGCGCTGCTGCTTACGAGAAGCGCGGCATTGCTGTTGTTGTTCCTGAGTGGAACGTCGAGAAGTGCATTCAGTGTAACCAGTGCGCTTATGTCTGCCCACACGCAGTCATTCGTCCATTCGTCCTTACCGACGAAGAGGTTGCTGCTGCACCAGCACAGTCTCAGTTCAAGGATGCCGTTGGTCCTAAGGCTAAGGGCTACAAGTTTGAGATTGCAGTTTCTCAGCTCGACTGTACCGGTTGTTCTAACTGCGTCTACATCTGCCCTGCAGATGCTCTGACCATGAAGCCAATCGAGGAGCAGGCGTCCAAGCAGGAGATCTTCGACTACGCAGTCAACCACGTCTCCGAGAAGACCGAGCTTGTTGCTAACAACGTCAAGGCATCCCAGTTCAAGAAGCCTCTTCTTGAGTTCTCTGGTTCCTGCGCAGGCTGCGCTGAGACCAGCTACGGCCGTCTGGTCACTCAGCTCTTCGGCGATCGTATGTTCATCTCCAACGCAACCGGCTGCTCCTCCATTTGGGGTAACCCAGCTTCTTGCTCACCATTCACTACCGATGCAAACGGCCACGGCCCAGCATGGAACAACTCCCTCTTTGAGGACAATGCAGAGCACGGTATGGGTCTGATGCTTGGTCACCAGGCACAGCAGAAGCGTCTCCTGGAGCTTGCTCAGCAGCTTGTCGATGAGGACGGCGCATCTCAGGACCTCAAGGATGCTGCTAAGGCATGGATTGAGTCCGTCAACGACGCAGCTCTCTCCAAGGAAGCTTCTAAGACCTTCGTAGTTGAGCTTGAGAAGTCTGATCTTCCAGCAGCTAAGGAAATCCTTGCTAACAAGAGCTTCCTCACCAAGAAGTCCTTCTGGATCTTCGGCGGCGACGGTTGGGCATACGACATCGGCTTCGGTGGCCTTGACCACGTTCTTGCTTCCGGCGAGGACATCAACGTCTTTGTCTTCGACACTGAGGTTTACTCCAACACCGGTGGTCAGTCCTCTAAGGCTTCCCGTCTTGGCCAGGTTGCACAGTTTGCTGCAGCTGGTAAGGACATCAAGCAGAAGAACCTTGCTGAGATTGCTATGACCTATGGTTACGTCTATGTTGCTCAGGTCTCCATGGGCGCAAACCTCCAGCAGACCCTCAAGGCAATTGCTGAGGCAGAGGCTTATCCAGGACCATCCCTCATCATCGGTTACTCCCCATGCGAGATGCACTCCATTAAGGGCGGCATGGCTCACGCACAGGAGGAGATGAAGAAGGCAGTCGAGACCGGCTACTGGAACCTCTATCGCTTCAACCCAGCTGCACCTGCAGGTAAGAAGTTCACGCTTGACTCCAAGGCACCTAAGGGTGGCTACCAGGAGTTCCTGATGAACGAGGCTCGTTACAGCCGACTCACCCGCGAGTTCCCAGAGCACGCAGAGAGGCTCTTCAAGGAGAACGAGGAAGCCGCAATGGCTCGCTACGATCACCTTGTCCGTCTCTCCGAGCTTTACGCTGCAGAGAAGAAGGAGCAGCCTGAGGAGTAAGGTAACTTACTTTCACGGAGCTTCAGCCGAGCCAGGACATCCTGGCTCGGCTTTTTTATGCAGCATTTTTGGCGAGAGACCCTCTGTTCTTCAAGCTCTTCTCGCGAGGTGATAAACTAGAGAGACTTTGCTCACGATGGGAGTTACTGTGGCACAAAAAAAGAGCAGACTATTTCCTGTAGCTTTTCTCGCTGCTAAAGCAACGCTTGCAGCACTTAAATTGACGAACCATGAGGGCGGAACGCTGCCAGGTTTTATTGCCGAAGGCATTGATCCTGCATTTTTGGGAGATATTGCTAAGCCAGAGCAGATCGTCTTTATCACCGGCACAAACGGTAAGACAACCACCAACAACCTGCTTAACGATCTTCTCGCTGATAATGGATATCAGACCGTTACCAACCGCGTTGGCGGCAATATTTCCAGCGGTTTTGCAAGTTCGTTTGCAAAGAATGCCACGTGGAGGGGTACCTCAAAGACTAAGCTTGCAGTAATGGAGTTTGATGAGCTCTCGGGACCTCGTATTTTCCCGTACCTGCAGCCTGATATTTTGTCCGTTACTAATCTGTTCCGCGATACGTTCTCTCGTAGTGCAACTCCAGACTACGTGTTTGACGTTATGGATAAGGGCATTCCTGCTTCAACTCATCTGATTTTGAACGCAGATGACATGATTAGCTGCAGACTTGCTCCTCAGTGCACTCATCGTACGTATTACTCCATCGCAAGGCTGGCAGAAGACACTGCAGAGCCAGTAGGCATTGTTTCGGACCTTACCGCATGTCCTCAATGCGGCGGCAAGCTCAAGTGGGATTATGCCCACCTGAGGCATCTTGGCCATGCAACCTGCGAAGAGTGTGGCTATACCAATCCAACGCCTGACTACGAGGTCATCTCGGTTGATCCAGAGACTGGCACGTTTGTGGTCAAGGAGCACTGCCACGAGGGCGCACCAACATACGAGTACAAGCTCAACAGCTACTCAATCGTTAACCTTTACAACCTGTTTGTGGCTATCGTTACCGCACGTGAGATGGGTCTTGCACCTGCAACTATCGCTGCGTCCTTGCAGCGCGTTAACATCGCTTCTTCCAGGTACAACGAGATTGACTACAATGGCCGCCGCCTTATTAGCATGGCTTCTAAGGGCGAGAATGACACGGCAACTTCTGTCACTATTGACATCCTGCGTAAACAGCCAGGTGATAAGGCAATCATCATCATGATTGCCGATGCATATATGGCAAAAGCAAAGGATCAGACAGAGTACATTGGTTGGTACTACCAGACTGACTTTGAGTTCTTGCAAGACCCAAGCGTTAAGCAGGTCATTATTTACGGTGACACATCGCTTGACCTGCAGCTTAGGCTCAGGCTTGCGGGCATTGATCCAGCTAAGACCTTTGTAGCAAACTCTCCAGAAGAGACAGCTGATTTGGTTGATCTTAACGCTTGCCAGCACGTTTTCTATGCACATGGCCTCTACAACGGCGGCATTGCTGATATCAGTAGAAACCGTATCATTGAGCGCTTGAAACAGATGGAGGCCTCCCATGAGTAATCCAGCAACTAAGATTGAGATTCTCTATCCAGAGTACGGTAACCAGGGTGGAGATAACGGAAACGCTCTCTACCTGGAAGCTTGCCTTCCAAAAGAGAACTTCGTATACACTTCTCACGCAGCAACGCCTTACTTTGTTAACAACACTCCATCGGCAATTATCATGGGCGGCATGACAGAAGCCCAGCAAGAGCTTATTATTTCTCGCCTTATGCCTTACAAGGACAGGCTTGCTGAGCTGGCTGATCAGGGCGTTCCTATGCTGTTTGCCGGTAACGCTTCAGAGCTTTTTGGCCAGAAAATCGTCAATCCTGACGGCTCAGAGATTGAGGGCTTGGGTCTGTTCAATTTTGTGACCACTCGCTATATGCCCCAGCGTTTCCACGACGTTCAGGTGGGCGAGTTTGATCCTGGTAATGGCAAAGAGCCGTTTACTGTTGTGGGCTTTAAGATGCAGTTCACGCTTACCGAGGGAGATAACTCTAACTGCTACTTCCTTAAGAATAAGGTTGGATTTGGCATCAATAAAGAAAGCAAGTTGGAAGGTTTCCGTCGCAAGAACGCTATTGCCACCTGGCTGATTGGACCACTGCTTCCACTCAATCCTTATCTCACACGGTGGATTTTGGATATGGCAGGCGAGGAAGACACTCCTCTTGCTTTCGAAGAAGAGGCAGTCGCAGCGTATCAAAAGCATGCTCGTGAGATGGTCTATCCAGGAATGCACCTGCATTACTAATTGTATGTCTGCGCTGCTCATTTGCTCATATATGCGTTTCGTCGTATCATGAACTAAGTTTTTAGAGTTAACAAGGGGATTGTTTTGCTACAGGTTTCTTCAGCTTATGCAACAAAACAGCGCGCTCAGCGCCTTGCACGTATTGGTATTATTGCTGCCCTTTATGCAGCGCTTACGCTTGCAACTCTTCTTTTCTTGGGCGGTCTTGCTTGGGGTCCTGTGCAGTTCCGCATTTCAGAGGCAGTTGTTGTTCTTGCCCTGTTTACTGCCGATGCAATTCCTGGTCTTGCGCTTGGTTGCGTCATTGCTAATCTTGCCAATATGGTTATCTCAGGCACCGGCGCTTTAGGTCTTCTCGACGTAGTCTTTGGTTCTCTGGCAACTGCTCTTGGTGCATGGTTTACCTGGAAGAACAGGAAGAACGTACCACTTGCGCTTCTGGGGCCAGTGCTTGCAAATGCCGTTATTGTGTCTGCATATCTTCCCATTTTGCTTCAAGGATTGGGATTCTACACAATTCCATTTACCACCATTGAACTTGATGGATCGTATCCTCTTATGTTCTTGTTTGGTTTTATCACCACAGGACTCGGAGAGGCTGTTGTTCTCTATGTACTAGGAGCTCCTTTGGCTCGTGCGCTTAAGCATTCGCCTTTGCCACAGCAGCTTGCTTCTGAGGGTTCTGCTGCAGAATCAGTCGAGAACTAGATAGTCATGCAAAGACTTGCTCAGTACATACATAGATCAACCAGGATAGTCCTGATTATTCTTGCCTGTGTATTGCTGGGCTTGCTTTCTTGGAGCGTCATGGCAGACAACCTGTTTGCCGCTCTTGTTGCAGGCGGAGGACTTGCCACGGTCATTGTTCTTGGTGGCACTACTCAGCCTGGTAATGAGCACGCCAGGTCTCAAGCAACAGAGCGCACACTTGAGGTTGCCTCTAAGACACTCAAGACCTTACGCGGAGGCTTGTCGCAAGAAACAGCGCCAACTATCTGCACACTATTGCTTCCAGAAACTTCTGCAGCCGCTATTTCAATCACAGATACAGAGTATGTGCTGGGTTTTGAGGGAGATATTGCAACCTCGCATATGCCTGGCTCAAAAGTGGTTGGCCCTGCAACTGAGGTTCTAGAAAGTGGCCGTATGGAGACGTTTGTCTCGGTAGATAGTCGTCAGCAGGTACTACAAAGGCGCGGCGGCTTTGGCAATGGCGGTAGCTCCTTTGGCATTATTGTTCCGTTGATTGTTCAGGACCGCACGGTTGGTACTATCAAGCTCTACTATCGTCGTGGCATTGAAATTGATCGCACGCAGTTGGCAATTGCTGAGGGACTGGGCGAGCTTCTCTCCACACAGCTTTCCTCGTATGAACTTGACCGCCAGGCAGAGTTGACCGCCCGAGCTGAGGTCAAAGCCCTGCAGGCGCAGATTAATCCGCATTTTTTGTTCAACACGCTCAACACCATTGCATCTCTTACACGCACAAACCCCAATAAGGCGCGAGACCTGCTTCGTGAGTTTTCCGTGTTTTATCGTCGTACGCTCGAGAGCTCTCAAGGTGCGCTTATCCCGCTTTCTCAGGAATTGACACAGACACGTAGGTATTTGACAATTGAGAAGGCTCGTTTTGGAGAAGATCGTATTCAAGAGTCCGAGCATGTCGATGAGGGATGTGAGGACGTTCAGGTTCCATCTTTTCTGATTCAACCTATTGTTGAGAATGCCGTGAGGCACGCCATGAAAGATGAGGGCGCGCTTCATATTGACATCCACGTCACGCGCGACGAAGATGATATTCTTATATCTGTTGCTGATGACGGTCTTGGAATGGATGAAGAGACTGTTTCTCGCTTGCTTAATGGCCAGGGTCCTACCCCGCAAGACTCTTCGGGGAGAAGTGAGGGCACGGGCATTGCCATTAAGAACGTAGCTGAGCGAGTTGAGCGCTTCTACGCTGCTGGATCTGGCATGGAAATCATGTCTAAGCCAGGTCAAGGCACGTGCGTGACACTCAAGCTTGCAGATGCGGCTCTGCAGGCAACAGCATTGTAGTACTCGGTTTTGCTTAACGCTGCGTTAGGCTGTTGGGAGATGAATGACATGCGCGCCATGATTGTTGACGACGAGGCTCCAGCCCGTTCTGAGCTCAGGTTCTTGCTTGAGGAGACCGGACGTCTCGAGGAAATTATTGAGGCCACAAGTGCAAGGGATGCTGTCGAGAAACTCATGGAGTCTCGCGTCGAGGTTATGTTCCTTGATATCTCTATGCCTAAGACAAATGGAATGCAGCTTGCAGAGGCTCTTCATAAGCTGAAAAATCCTCCACAGATTGTGTTTGTTACTGCATATAGCGAGTACGCACTGGATGCGTTTGGTGTTAATGCTGTCGACTACTTGATGAAGCCCGTTGAAACAGAGCGTCTTGAGCAGGCTCTTGATAAGGTTGAGGAGCGCCTGCGCCCTCAGTCTCCTATGGCAACCATTGAGCGTATCCCTGTCATTAAGAGCGGGAGCAAGGTTCTTGTTCCTATTGATCAGATTCGCTTTATTGAGGCAAAAGACGATTACTCCTGCATCTACACGGAAGATGATCGCTTCTTGTCTACTATTTCTCTGCAGAAACTTGAAGAGCGCCTTGCTCCACACGGATTCTTCCGCATTCATCGTAGCTTTATCGTGAATCTTGAGTATGTTGACGATGTTGAGGTTATCTCTGCTGGTATCCTACAGTTGACTATTCAGGGATTTGAGGAGCGTCACATTTCGGTTTCTCGCCGTCGTGTGGTTGCACTCAAGCGAGCACTGGGACTGTAGAAGCTCAAAGGGTTTCTCGCCAGAGGCTTAAAAGCGCACGTAGGAGTTTGGTATGGCACTTGTAAGGTTTGATGTAATTTCAGATACGCATGGGTATTTGTCATCTGAGTTGCTTGAAGCTCTGCAGGGCGCCAACTACATTGTGCATGCAGGGGATATCACTTCAAACGCTGATTATCAGACACTCCAGAAGATTGCTCCGGTAAAGCTCTGCCTGGGTAATAATGACTTTTGCTACAACTATGGCCCCATGGTAAAGAAAAAGATTATTTTCTTTGCGGCCGGTTTAAAGTGGCAGGTATGCCATTATCGCGAGAGGCTTGACCTGGTTAAATGCAACATTGCTATCTGTGGTCATACGCATAAGCCTTTTGTACAGCGTGACGAGTGGACCAATACACTTGTAATGAATCCAGGAAGTCCTACCTATCCTCGCGGTCGCGAGGGCGCAACTATGGGACGCATTATTGTTGATGAAGAATCGGCCCAGGTGGTCAGCGCAGAGATTATTAGTCTGTCTTCGCTTGAGGTACTTTCTTCTTGTAAATAAGCGATGGAATCATCAGCTTAGTAAAGAGAACCAGCCATACAAGGGCAAGCGAGAAACCACCAATAACGTCGGTGGCGTAGTGCACGCCCAGATAAATTCTGCTGACGCCAATCATAATGATGACCGCGGAGAAAAGACCACACCAAATCCAGCGTTGTAGTTTGTCTTTCTCGTAATGCCAGACAAGCCAAATAAGCAGACCATAAAAAGCCATCGAGAACATCGAGTGGCCCGAGGGAAAGCTGTAGCCAGTTTCAACGACTAGCCTAAAACCATCTGGACGTGGGCGCTGGACAATGGCCTTAAAGATAAGGTCAACAATGACAACACCGCCAAGGTTAATGGATGCGAGTCTGCCAACACTTGGTCCTGGCGCAAACGCGGCAACCACAATAAGCATGACAATAACGGTGACAGGACTTGCAAGTCCAGAGAACCCCTCCATTATCTCAGTGAGAAGGGGAGTTCTTAGGTGGACAACAAAGAGTCTGTAGGCAAAGTGATCAATGCCGATGACGTCGCCTTCAGAAACGTCAATCAACAGAAAAATAAAGATTGCTGAAGAGACAAGCAGAATGATGGTAGAAAGGCTAGAACGTAGGCGCTGTAGAAAAAGGCGCTTACGAACTCCTTTTAAAAGTCCCGTCTGTTGGGCATCAAGGCTTTTATCGGCCATTAGTTCTCCTTGTAACAAAAAGGCGGCACGCCGATAGACGTACCGCCGCTTAGTTCAATGATAAGCCAGCGCAGCCGCGTGGCACACAAGAACTTACAGGTTAGCGTTGAGCTCAGAAACGAGGTCAGCCTTAGGAAGGTTGCCAACCATGGTGTGAACAGGCTCACCGTTCTTGAAGAGGATGAGGGTGGGGATGGAGACGATGCGGAAACGAGTTGCAAGATCTGCCTCGTCATCAACGTTTACCTTGTAAACGTCAAGCTTGTCTGCCATCTCATTGCCAACCTCCTCGACAACTGGACCAAGAGCACGGCAAGGACCGCACCAAGATGCCCAGAAATCAACAAGAACAGGCTTGTCTGCGTTTGCAAGAACAGAATCGAACTCTGCAGTAGTAAGCTGCTGTGCCATAACGAACCTCCAGTTACATACGGCCTTTAGGCCATTTAATTTCAAGCACTAGCAAACTTATCCCCAAATTAGAAAAGTGTATACACATAACTTTATAGACTTGCTCAAATTGTGAATTACGTGCATAGTTGGCATATAAGAAAGAGGTGCGCATGCCAAGCGAAAGATCTATGCGAAAAGAAGCCTACATGGCAAAAACAACGCATGAGTTTGGAGATTTTGCTGCTCAGGGGGTGTGTATGGCAGGCAATGCTTTTGCATCGGTTTTGTTAGTAAAAGGACAAGAAGACTTTGAAGAAACAGAACTTTCTGCACTTAAAGCTTCTTTAGAGCATTTAGGCTATGCACCTGAGGCATGGGCCACCTTGCTCACCTCCACAAAAACAGGCGACCCCATAAATCCAGAGCTCGTTAGACAGGCAATAAGCGCCTTTAGCCCTGACACGGTGCTCTTGGTAAATGATGCAGCAGTTGCATCGGTGCGTGAAGCATACGCAGAAGAGCTTGACCAGCTTAAAACTGATGCCGAGAAGACCTTCTCGCCCCGTGTTCTTGTTCATGTATGTGGAATGCGCGTGGTTAATCTTGATAACTTTGCCGGTGCACTTGATGACCCTCATCAGAAGCAGATGCGCTGGGCTGCAATTAAACAGGTTCCACCTTTGGGAGAACCCTATTAGTAATGATTTGTCGTATTTTTTACGAAAAACGACATTGTGACGTTTTATGAGCGTTGCTCAGATTATCCTTGAGATAGTCAAAAGAAGGAGACTGGTATGGCATCACCTACAGCACCAAGCATTTTGCCTACTGACGCAACACAGACTAGAGCTTGGCAGGCACTTACAGAGCATTACACCAGCTTAAAAGATACTAAGGCTACGCTGAAGAAATGGTTTGCAGAGGACCCACAGCGCGCCAAGAATCTTACGTTCGAGCTAGACCAGTTCCATATCGATCTTTCTAAAAACCTTGCCACGCAAGAGACGCTTGATCTTCTGTGTGACCTTGCTAAAGAGGTCAAGCTTGAAGAGCGTAGAGACGCTATGTATGCCGGCATGCATATCAACACTACTGAAGACCGAGCAGTTCTTCATACAGCGCTTCGTCGTCCTGCCTCTGAAGCAGGCACGCTTATTGTTGACGGACAAGATGTTGTCGCCGATGTTCACCAGACTTTGAACAAGATGTATGCCTTCTGTGACCGAGTTCGCTCGGGAGAGTGGAAGGGTGTTTCTGGCAAGCCTATCAAGACTGTTGTAAGTATTGGTATTGGTGGTTCTGACCTTGGTCCTGTTATGGTTTACGAGGCTCTAAAGCCTTTTGCTGACGCCGGTATTACTGCTCGCTTTGTCTCCAACATTGACCCTGTTGACCTTGGCGAGAAAACCGAGGATCTTGATCCAGAAACAACACTCTTCATTGTTGTTTCCAAAACCTTTACCACACTTGAAACACTTACCAATGCACGTTGTGCTCGTGCGTGGCTTTTAGAGAAGCTTGCTGAACAGGGCATTATTGATGGCTCTGATTCTCAGAATGCAGATGCTATTCGCAAGCATTTTGTTGCTGTCTCCACTGCACTTGATCTGGTAGAAGACTTTGGCATTGACCCAAAGAATGCCTTTGGTTTCTGGAACTGGGTTGGCGGCCGTTATTCGGTTGATTCTGCAGTTGGTCTTGTGCTGGCTATCGTTTTTGGTCCACAGCGCTTTGCAGAATTCCTCAGTGGCTTTAATACAGTTGATGAATACTTCAAGAACACTCCATTGAGGCAAAATGTTGTTGCTCTCATGGGTCTCTTAAACGTTTGGTACGTTAATTTCTTTGGCGCAGCATCTCACGCCGTTCTTCCATATAGTCAGTACCTGCATAGATTCCCTGCATATCTCCAGCAGCTCACCATGGAATCCAACGGTAAGTCTACTCGTTGGGATGGTACGGCGGTTACTTCAAAGACAGGCGAAATCTTCTGGGGAGAGGCTGGAACTAATGGTCAACATGCGTTCTACCAGCTTATCCATCAGGGAACCCAGATTATTCCTGCTGACTTTATTGCGTTTGTAAATACTGCCTTTGCCACCAAAGATGCAGACCTAGACGTCCATGAACTCTTCCTCTCCAATTTCTTTGCGCAGACTAAAGCGCTTGCTTTTGGTAAGACTGCTGATGAGGTCCGTGCTGAGGGAACTCCCGAGTGGATGGTTTCTGCACGCGTCTTTGAAGGAAATAGGCCAACTACTTCTATCTTTGGTAAAGAGCTTAATCCTCGTGCTATTGGTACGCTTATTGCACTCTACGAGCACATTACCTTTGTTGAAGGTGTTGTGTGGGGCATTGATTCCTTTGATCAGTGGGGCGTAGAGCTTGGTAAACAGCTTGCAAAGCAGATTTTCCCTGCAATTCATAACGACGAAGAACTAGCAAAACAAGACGCTTCCACTCAGTCTCTTGTTGATTTCTATCGCAGAAACAGAACATAACACGTTACATAACATAAAATTATTTTTTTTATTTCATGTTAAGAAGGTCATCTTGTATGGCCTTCTTTCTTACTTTTAGAAATGTATTTCGAGGAGTGCTGAGCGGACATTTCTTTATCTAATATATGCAATATTGCTACTTTTATGTTCATATATGCAAAAAATTTCTGCATATTTATTTATGCTGTTAGAACACTTGTTCATTTGATTAATTAAACAATTTGAATAAAATTTAAAAAAATAATGCATCGAGAATATTAAAAATTTTAGAATGCTGGCGACCTCTGTACGACTTTGTGTTATAACGGCTACCCATGTGATGCTAAGTCTGGAATGTAGCTTTTGAAGGATAAATGATTTACATAACAGGCTAAAAATTTTGTATTGGCGTAGTACAGATACAGAGGTGTTGTCTGGAATGGAGCGGTAATGAAGTACCTTTTGCTCGTAAGTCATGGAACGTTTGCACCAGGTCTGCATAGCGTAATGGACATGCTGATGGGACCCAGAGAAAACATCTTGAGCTACAGCATGGAAGATGGCGTGGGAGCAGCTGAATATAGAGAGAATTTGTCAAAAATTCTTGAGCCACTTACTGCTGATGATGAGGTTGTCGTTCTTGGTGACATTATCGGTGGATCTCCACTTACTAATGCGCTTGATCTTCTCGCCAAAAAAGGCCTGCTTTCTCATACCGTGGCTTTTAGTGGTGCCAATCTTCCTATGGCAATTGGTGCTTTGATGGCAATCGACGATGGTCTAAGCGGTGAAGCTCTTGTGTCATCAATTCTGAACGAAGGAAAAAATGGCGTTAATCAGATCGTCCTAGCTCTTGAAGACGATGACGAGGAAGACCTTTAGTAATTACTGCAAGTACGCGTAGCTGCTTGCGTAAGAAATATGTTAGGAGAAAACATGATTTCATTTGTTCGTGTTGATGACCGCATGATTCATGGTCAGACGGTCACCCGTTGGGCCCTTGAGGTTCCTTGTGACGGAATCATTGCAGTAAATGATGCAGCTGCATCAAATCCTGTTCTCAAGTCCGCTTACAAGTCAGCAGCACCTGACAAGAAAGTATTTGTTTGGACATTTGATCACTTCAAAGAGAGCGCTCAGAAGGTTCTAGACAGCGATTCTCGTTATTTCCTTATTACTAAAAACCCAGTTGACATGAAGAAAATTCTTGTTGACTTTGGTTTTAAGCCAGGAATTAACACTGTCATTATCGGTCCTGGTAATGATCGTCCTGGTGCGGTAAAGCTGGGCAACAACCAGTCCTTTACTCAAGAAGAGGGACAGGCATTTGAGGATATAACCAAAGCTGGTTATACCGTTCAATTTGCTCTTCTTAAAGAAAAGGCAATTGGTGAGTGGCCTAAATTCCGCGAGAAGTTTGACGTAAAGTAGTATTCGGAAGGCGATTTTTATGGCAATTAATGCGTTTCAAGCTGCCCTTTTGGGTTTGTTTGCATGCCTTGCGTCACTACCTGGCATGGCTGGTACTACCGTAGGTAACTATACCCTCGGTCGTCCACTTGTTGCAGGTCTTGTCGTTGGTGTCATTCTTGGCGACGTCCAGACTGGCATTATTGTTGGTGCAGCAATCCAGTTGGTCTACATTGCACTCGTAACACCTGGTGGAACTGTTTCCGCTGACGTTCGTGCTGTTTCCTACATTGGTATTCCTCTAGCAATTCTTGCAATCAAGGCTTATGGTCTTGATCCAAGCTCTGTTGAGGCTGCATCTCAGGCAGCTGCTATTGGTGCAGCTGTTGGTACTCTTGGTACTGTTCTGTTCTACGGCACTGCTACCATGAACCTTGTATGGCAGGGTATTGGTTGGCGCGCAATGGAGAGCAAAGAGTGGGGTCGTATTAAGAAGACCATTCCAATGGTTGACTTTGTATTCCCTTGGGTTTCTCACATTATTTTCTCGTTCATTCCAACATTCTTCATTTGCATGGCTGGCGAGAGCATGGTTGGCATCATGAAGGAATACCTCCCTATGAACGGTATCCCAATGATGACCCTCTTCACCGTTGGTACCCTTCTTCCTACCGTTGGTGTTGCAATTTTGTGCAAGCAGGTTATTACTAAGCCTCTTGATTGGGTAACTTTTGCCTTTGGCTTTATCCTTGCTGGCGCACTTGGCCTGAACCTCATTGTCTCTGCAGTCGTAGCAGTCTTCTTTGCTGTTCTTAACTATCAGCTTCAGCAGGCAAAGAATGTTCGTTTGGCTGCTGCAACATCAGGCAATGTAAGCGCAGACGATGAAGAAGAGGAGGATATTTAATCATGGCTGAAAAGAAAACCATTTCTCAGAAAGCACGCAATAAGTCTTTCTTGAGCTGGATTTACGGCAATCTTACCTGCTTCTCTCAGGAGCACATGCAGACATTTGGTTACCTTGCATCCATGCTTCCAATCGTTGACGAGCTTTACGATACTGATGACCAAAAGGTTGAGGCACTTTCTACCTATACAACCTTCTTTAATACCGAGCCACAGATTGGTTCTATGGTTGTTGGCTTGACCGCTTCTCTTGAAGAGGCTCGTGCAAACGGCGAGGCAATCGACGACGAGACCATCAATGGTCTTCGCGCTGGTCTTATGGGCCCTCTTGCTGGTCTTGGTGACTCCATTATTGTTGGTACCTTTATTCCAATTCTTCTTGGAATTGCACTTGGCCTTTCTAAGGGCGGCTCCGTTCTTGGCCCACTGTTCTATGTTGTGGTCTGGAACCTCATTATGTACTTCGGCATGAAGTTTGCTTACGACCAGGGCTATAGCCTGGGTTCTTCTGCTGTTGAGGCACTTGTTGGTCCTGAGTCCGAGGCTCTCCGTAGCTCCATTGTTATGATTGGTACTATGGTCATTGGCTCTGTTGCTGCTACATGGATTAACGTCACCACTTCTCTGAATATTGCTGGTGTTGACATTCAGACAACACTTAATGGCATCTTCCCTAAGGTATTGAACCTTCTGTTTGTATACCTTTGCTGGTGGTTGATGACTAAGAAGAAGCTCAGCCCAACGGTTGTTATGCTTATTCTTGTTGTTGTAGCACTTGTTGGCGTTGTTATTGGCGTCTTCAACCCAGGTCTGTCTTACTAATTTTTTGCGCAAAATCCTGTCTGGCGCAGAAAAGACAAACGTAATAAAGTGGCATCGTCATACGGCGATGCCACTTTTGATTGAGAGTTTTTATGAGCAAGAAAAACTATGTAGGAGCAGCTTCTCATTCACACGAGGATAACCCTTTGGTTGTCGAGGCTCGTATGCAGACAAAAGCCCTTGGAACGCTAAGCGTTTATAGAAGAGCCGCTTATTCTGGTATCGCAATTGGAGCATGGCTTATATATCTCAGCGTGTACGGGAGTCTCTCTACAAGTTCTATGGCAACGGCTGTGCTCGTGGGCGGCATAGTTCTTCTCGTCATATCTGTTCCTATAGCTGGAATTTTGCATGTAGGTATCTCAAGAGGGAAAAAGAACGTCGAGAAGATCATCAAAGCAATTGAAAAAAATTCGTCAAAAAATGCATAGAAGCGATACGATCTGTGCAAAGATATCTCTAATAGGGTAGAGTATCTACAGCGCATTGAGCGGGTGCGGATGACGTGACACCTCGAACCTGGTCAGGGTCGGGAGACAGCAGCCATAAGGGGTCACTCGCGGGCATCCGTTCCCACTCAATGCGCTTTTCTTAGGCGTATAGTGTGTTTGCCGCGACATTTGTCACGACGATTGGACTTCGATGGGTTTTGTAAACTACATCATTGAGCTGCTTAGAGATCCTCGTGCATTTATTGCTTCAATGATTGCCACTGGCCCTCTTGCTGCGTACGGTTTTGTTTTTCTGATTGTTTTTATTGAGACCGGCGTAGTCTTTTTCCCATTTTTACCAGGTGATTCTCTGCTTTTTGCAGCAGGATTTTTTGCTCATAACGGTGGCTTTAATATTGTTTTGCTGCTTGTTATTACGTGGGCTGCCGCAATTCTTGGCGATCAGATGAACTTTATGATTGGCCATTTCTTTGGTCAAAAAATCATTGCTTCTGGAAAAGTCAAAGCACTTACTCCAGAGCATCTTGAGAAGACCCAGAAGTTTCTGGACAAGCATGGTCATCTGGCAATTTTCTTAGGGCGCTTCTTCCCCTTTATCCGCACGTTTGTGCCTTTTATTGCGGGTATGGGCGGTATGCACTGGCGCAACTTTGGCATCTATAACATTCTGGGCGGTCTTACCTGGTCCACGATGTTTGTACTTCTCGGCTATTTCTTTGGCGGCATTCCTGTAGTTCAGGAGCATTTTGAGCTGCTGATTGTGGGAATTGTTGCGGTCTCGATCATCCCTACAATTGTGGGAATTGTTCGTGGACGCATGCATAAGGGCGAGAAGAACGACGAAGAAGCCACAGATAAGGAAGAAGATAAGGTGCAGTAACAAGCCTTTGTACTTCTCGTAATTTGATGATAGAAATCCCGTCAGGAAAGACTCGGCCTGACGGGATTATTTTTACTCTTTGGAGAGTTGGTAGGTATCAGTAAAGGTGACGGTCTGACCGTTTTCCGTGTGGGTGGAAATAAGCTGAGCTACCACGCTGTTATCAGCAATATCAAAAGTAACTTTCAACTGTGGTTTTTGAGCTGTGCTGAGGGACGTGCTAGAAGCAGAATGAGCATCCAGACTTGCATTGGTTACATCTACCGCTCCAGAAACCTGAATTTGATCTCCGATGGTTCCAGAAGTAGTCAGAGAGACAGATGCGTTCTTGAACTCAGTGTCACCTGGATACCAACGGTACGAGGTGTTAAGCGCTCCATGGTTGTGGACAACACCCTCTGCAGTACCCGTAAGTACCAGCTGATCTCGAGAAAAACCTGCAGACGTTACGGTCAGCGTTAAAGGATTAGTTCTGCCAGCGTAACAAGGACTGCCGCTACTGGCTTCACAGCTAACAAAGGTGCCCTTCCACGTTCCCACCAGTCCGTTGTAGTCGTACTTAAGTCCTGCCGAGGGACTGACTGTGTCTAGCGACCAGGTGCCCGTAGAGACATCAAACGTAAATGAAGCCGTAATATCGCAGGTGATCGAGCCATAGAAGGTTGGCGAAACACCTGACATTCTTACCCAGCAAGTCTGCTGTTCACGATCAAAACCCGCATCAAGAACAGTAAACGTTGCGCCAGAGAACTGCGAGCTATAAGAAATAGCTTCGTTAGGATTTTTCTCATCAAGCTTGGCTAGTACATCGCCGATGGCATCAAGGACTTTTGTTGTGGAAACACCTGAAGTTGCCTGGTAGGAGACAGATTGGGTCTCTTCGTCACCAATAGCGTTCCAACCCTGGGTATTTGCGTATCCAAGTTTGGTCATCTTCGTAGCAGCAATTGCATTACCTGTATAGGTAAGGCGTACTACAGAGTTGGCGTAGCCCGTCGCACCAAACTGCGCGGCATCGCTGGAGATTGCCGTGGTACTTCTGGTGCGAGAAACAACTTCAATGCCCGTAAGGAGTAAGGACTCATCGGCATCATATTCACCAGGAGTCCATGTTGGAGCTGCTGCTCGTGTACGAGCGTCAGCGATAACAGTATCAGTTGAAGGAACGTTGCTCACGCGAATAAAGAAGACGATAACCGCAGATAAAAGAGCAAGACTTAAGAGCGCAAGAATGCCAGAAAGCAGGCTGTAGCGGCGTACAAACCTAAAAAGCGCACGACGCCTGCTACGAAGATAGCTTGAGAACGTGTCAGCAACATCTTTTATAGAGGTTGCATCATCGTCAGACGTTGCATTACCCGCGCTAGCAGCGTTTTTGGAAGGAACCTCGGCAACTTTGGACTCTGAGTGTTCGTGGGCGCTCTCTTCAAGCTCTTTGAGACGAGCTTCTACAGCAGAAAGGTCCTGTGTCAGAGCCGCATCGTTTACGATCTTCTCCAGGTCAGTTGTGCTGTCCGCATCGTTTTCAGAAGAGTCTTCATCTAAAGCCGAGCCGTCCTCTTCGCCGTCTTCGCCTAGACCAGGAAAGATAGGGCTGACAATTTCCATGATGTAGTCTTCATCAGCAGCGGCCATATCGGCAGCAATAGGGTCGGTGACCTCTTCAAGCTCGTCGGTCTTCTCGCCAGCGGTGTCAACTGCCTCAGCAGCCTGGGCATCAAGGGTCTTCTGATCAGAAGAGGCATCCCCTGTAGCAGGCATGTTATCTGGTTGTGAAGTTTTGTTCTTAGAAGTCATAGCGCCTCATTACCGTATGAACCTGCTGTAATTTTCTCACAATTATGTAACTTGTGTACCCTCATCCTGTGCAGATAGGGAGGTATCGGTTTAAAAACCGCCTAGTGGTGGTACACTTCTTTAGTTGAATTCTCACCTCGCAAGCAGCTTTGCAACAGTTTGGTCGCATGTCAATGAGCCAAGCGCGCACGAGGCACTTATCTTAGGAGCAAGAATGCGTGACAAGCTAGAAAAAATCGTCGAGGCCTATGCTGAGCTTGAGCAAAAGCTTGCAGACCCAGCTGTTGTCTCTGATCCAAAAGAGTATGCTCGCGTGGCAAAAGAGCACTCTAATCAGGCGGATTTGGTTGCTCACGCCAACAAATACATCACTGCCCTTGATGACATCGAGGCTGCAAAAGAGCTTCTCAACGCTACTTCTGATCCAGAAGAAAAAGAGATGCTGCAGGAAGACATTGCTGCTAATGAAGAGATGCTCCCTCAGCTTGAGGATGAGATCAAGGTCATGCTGATTCCAGGCGATCCAAATGACGAGAAGGACACTATCGTTGAGATTCGCGCTGGTGTTGGCGGCGATGAGGCAGCAATCTTTGCAGGCGACCTCTTCAAGATGTATGAGCGCTTTGCTGAGGCTCGTGGTTGGAAGACAGAGATTCTGTCCAGCTCTCCTTCTGAGGCAGGCGGCTTCAAGACTATTGAGTTCAAGGTCACAGGCGATAAGGTCTATTCAGTTATGAAGTATGAATCCGGTGTTCACCGTGTTCAGCGCGTTCCTAAGACTGAGTCTCAGGGCCGCATTCAGACCTCTACCGCAACTGTTGCAGTTCTCCCAGAGGCTGACGAGATTGATATTCAGATCAACCAGGAAGACCTGCGCATTGACACCTACTGTGCATCCGGCCCTGGCGGTCAATGCGTTAACACCACCTATTCCGCAGTTCGTATTACTCACCTGCCAACCAATACGGTTGTTCAGTCTCAGGATCAGCGTTCTCAGATTCAGAACCGCGAGGTTTGTATGCAGATGCTCCGTGCGCGCCTCTACGAGATGGAGCTGGAGCGTCAGCAAGCTGAGCAGGGTGCAGAGCGTCTTTCCCAGATTGGCCATGGCGCACGTTCCGAGAAGATTCGTACCTATAACCAGCCACAGGACCGCGTAACCGACCACCGCGTTGGCTTCAACGGTACCTACAATGGCGTTCTTCTGGGCGATACCCTGCCATCCGTTATTGAGGCTCTCGCTGCAGCAGAACGTGCCGAGAAACTCGCTCAGGCTGTTTAAGGTGCAAACTTCATGACAGATGAAGTTTGGACAATCCAAAAAATTTTGACGTGGACTACTCAACACCTGGAAAAGAAGGGTGATGAGCATCCACGTCTTTCTGCAGAATGGCTTTTGTCCGCAGTGACGGGCCTTTCTCGCGTTCAGCTCTACACCAACTTTGACAAGCCGCTTTCTGCGGATGAGCGCACTCGCATGCGCGAGGCAATTAAGCGCCGTGCAGAAGGGGAGCCGCTCCAGTACGTGACGGGCGAGATGCCCTTTAGGCACCTGGTTCTTACTTGCGAGCCAGGTGTGCTTATCCCACGACCAGAGACAGAGGTGCTGGTAGACGTTGCGCTATCAGGTGTTGACGAGGCAACTCCAAACGCTGACGGAGAAGTGCGCGTGCTTGAGGTTGGCGTAGGAACGGGCTGCATATCGCTCTCTATTGCTACTGAGCGTCCACAGACGCGCGTCTACGCTACAGATCTTTCTCCTCAGGCGATTGCGCTGGCAACTCGCAACAGAGATGCCCTGGACCTCCAAGAGCGCGTGGAGCTCATTGAGTGTGACTTGGTAGAAGGTGTGCCCGCAGTGCTTTCACAGTCCTTCTCGGTGTTGGTGTCTAATCCGCCCTACATTCCCACACGCGTGCTTGAGCAGGAGGTACCTGCTGAGGTCAAGGGTTTTGAGCCTGAGCTGGCGCTTGACGGAGGAGAGGACGGTCTGGACGTCTATAGGCGATTGCTCGAGGCTGCTCCACATATGCTTTTACCTGGTGGTATGCTCTGCGTTGAGCTCTACGAGGGGCATCTGGACAAGGCGGCGCACCTTGCCGAGGAGCAGGGTGTGTGGGAATCTGTTGAGGTCAAAGAGGATATGACGCACAGGCCGCGCATTCTTGTGGCACGTTTAGCAAAGTAGCACTTCAGCCGTCTGGCGAGAAAAACTGTGCAACACGTAACACTGTGTAACACGTAACAATGAGTCGAGGGTTTCATGGGCGAGTACATCAAAGTTGATCAGATGAATCCGGATACATCTGTAGTTTCTTTAGCAGTTGAGGTGGCGCGCCGTGGTGGCGTGCTTATTATGCCCACCGATTCCGTCTATGGCATTGGCGCTGCTGCAACTCCTCAAAACCCAGGTCATAAGCGCATCTTTGAAATTAAGCAGCGTCCTTCAACGCAGACGCTTCCCTGGCTTGTGGGCAGCAAATCTGACCTGCAGAAGTATGCGCACATTACGCATAACTGGGCAAATAAGCTGGTAGAAGCATATTGGCCAGGAGCCCTTACACTGGTGGTTACCGCATCAGAGAACGTTCCTGATGAGTACGTCTTGCCAGATAACAGAACCATTGCACTTCGCATGCCCAACTCGCCGCTTGTGTGTCAGATTGCTGAGCAGCTTGGATCTCCTCTGGCAACTACCAGCGCAAATACGCACGGAGCTCCTTCTGCAGTTGATGGATGTGGCCTTGAAGCAGGCCTTATTGAGCAGGCAGACTTGACGCTTGATGGAGGTCCAGCACCCCTTGCTATTGCGTCTACCATTGTCGACTGCACAGGTGATGAGCCGCGTATTTTGCGCGAAGGCGCTATCACAACCGAGGATATTCTCGCCACTGCGGGATTTGCAAAATAGATAAAAATTCCTATCCCTTTTATGTGTTTTGGCTGCAGCTTTTGCCTGCATGCGGTACTCTCTATAGGAGTGAATTTTCTGAGGAGGATACGTATGCGTATTGCAGTTGGTTCCGATCACGCCGGCTTTATCCAGAAAGATCCAATCATTGAGCACATCAAGTCGCTTGGTCACGAGGTTTTGGACTTTGGTCCAGCAAGTGACGACCGTGTTGATTACCCTGATTTTGCAGATAAGGTTGCTCGCGCAGTCGCAGCAGGCAAGGCAGATCGCGGTGTTCTGATTTGTGGCACCGGCATTGGCATTGCTATGACTGCTGATAAAGTCCCTGGTATTCGCGCTACTCCTGTTCAGACTGTTCAGTTTGCAGAGCTTGCTCGTGAGCACAATAACGCAAACGTCATTGGCCTTTCTGGTCGATTCACTGATCTTGCTGTCAACGAGGCTATTGTGGACACCTTCCTGAGCACCGAGTTTGCAGGTGGCCGCCACACTGGACGTGTCGAGAAGATCATGCGTGAGGATGACCCTAACTTTAAGGGTGTTGACGCTGAGTAAGTAAACAGCACATAAACGGTGCTGTCTAAGCAATACATACACAAACCTGCACGGAATGTACGTCTAGGATATAGTTGCAGACATTCAAATAAAGCGCAGGTCAAGCTCTTGGAGGGAGCATTATGGCAGATTACGATGAGTCCAGACTTACGGTTGTTGACCACCCACTAGTTCAGCACAAGCTTCACATTCTTCGTGACAAGACAACCACCACTAAGCAGTTCCGTGAGCTTGTCAACGAGCTTGCAATTCTTGAGAGCTATGAGGCCATGCGCGACTTCCCACTTGAGGACGTCGAGGTAGAGACTCCTCTTGAGACCATGACTGCTAAGCGTATTGCTGGTAAGAAGGTTGCTATTATTCCAATTCTTCGTGCTGGCCTTGGTATGGTTGACGGCATTCTTGAGCTGGTTCCATCTGCTCGCGTTGGCCATGTTGGTATGTACCGTGATCCAGAGACCCATCTTCCTCACCAGTATTACTGCAAGTTCCCTGCAGACATTGAGAACCGTACCTGCCTGGTTGTTGACCCAATGCTAGCAACCGGCGGCTCTCTAACTGCTGCTATTCAGTTCCTGCGTGAGGCTGGCGTCAAGGATATTCGTTGCTTGACCATTGTTTCTTGCCCTGAGGGCGTCAAGGCAACTCTGGACTTTGACCCAGATGTACGCCTCTATACGTGCACCGTTGACCGTCAGCTGAGCCCAAATGCTTACATTCTCCCAGGCCTTGGCGACGCGGGCGACCGTATTTACGGCACTAAGTAAGAAGCTCATCGTTTTTCTCGCAATATAATAGAGTTGCGAATACGTACGTTAGTACATGATCCAGTGTCCGCAGAACAAGCACACTGGATCATTTTTCTTTTCAGATCAGTGTTTTACGAGAAGAAATAACTGGTGATACATATCAAAAACTTTGCGAATAACAGGGGATATTGATACAACTATTTTTACCTGGACATTAATGTTCCTGCCAATAAAATAGCGACGTAACAGCAGTTTATTAGTGTTATAGTTGAATGAATCAATAACGGCAGCTAACACGAAATGTGTCAGTAATGTGAGAGTTTGAGCATAAGTCAATTATTTGATTTTGTAATCGTGACTATGCATTCATTTAGTGCTAGTATCGCCGTTCGTCGCAAATATGCACGCCGAGTGGTAGATAATATACTCCAAGTGGCATATTCTTGGCATCTTACGTTGCGTTTCAAGTATGCTGAGCAGTGACGGGCAATCTGAAATGGTTGCAGATTGTATGGGGAGGTTGAGACAGAGTGGATGTTCTTGCGCAGTTGCCAGCAGAGATGGCCGAGCTGCTCGAAAGTTTTTTGCCACACGCATTGGTTGGTAACACCACCTTTGGTTTCACGAACTACATTTTCTATTTCTTAATCGCTGCTGTGATTTTTCTGATTGTCTGCTTTAGGTTTAAGAAGAAGCAGGCAGAGAGCATTGCTCCTCAGGGACGCTTTGTTAATGGTGTTGAGTATCTGATTGAGTACATCAGAGATGACGTCTGCAAAGCTTCTCTTGGAGAAACGTGGCGCACACACTTCCCATTCTTGATTACCATGTTTATGTTTATTCTGATCAACAACATTATTGGCCTTATTCCTGGCGCACACCCAGGTACTGGCACCATTGGTGTCACCGCCGCTCTTGGTCTTTGCTCCCTTGGATACTTTATGTATGTAGGTGCAAAAAAGATGGGTGTTATTGGCTACATCTTGAGTCTTGCACCAAAGGGCGTTAATCCTGTTATCGCAGCAGTTATCTGGGTTATTGAGGTCTTCTCAACATTCCTTCGTCTGGTTACTCTGGCCGTCCGTCTGTTCTGCAACATGTATGCAGGTCACATCGTTATGGGTACGTTTGCAATTCTTGCATCTATGTACTTTATGCCAGCGATTGAGAACTTCTCCGCATCAACAGCCGCCCAGGCAGGATTTTCGATTTTCTGGATCTTGCTGTTGATTATCATTTACTTGGTAGAAACTATTGTTGCTTTCATTCAGGCATACGTTTTTACCCTACTCTCTACTGTCTACATCCAGCTGGTAGAGTCTGAACACTAAGCAAAACGCTTAGTTGGTGGCATTGCCACACTGTGGTGCCAAACGGCACAAAAGATGAAGTCATCTGAGCCCACGCTCAGTTGATGATAGGTATGTATATTGGTCGCCTTGAGAGGGGCGAGCGAAAAAGGAGGAATCGTGGGTATTTTCGGATATGCTCTTTGCGTTATGGGAGCAGCAATTTGTATTAGCGTCGTAGCAACGAGTGCCGCTAACAACATGGCTCGTCAGCCTGAGGTTCAGGGTCGTCTCTTCACAGTCTTTATTCTTGGCTGCGCATTCATCGAGGCACTTACCCTAATTGGCTTCGTTGTTACCTTGATGGTTAAGTAAATTACTGTTTGTAACAGCGAAAACGCTACGTTGGAGGAATGCATGAATACGATTTGTAAGGGAGTTAAAAAAGCCAGCACAGTAGGCGCAACTGCTGCTCTACTTGTGGCAATGGCTCCCTCAGTCGCACTTGCTGAAGAGGGTGCAAGTGGTGCCGATATTCTTCTTCCAAAGCCCGCTGAGTTTGTTCCTGCTCTGATTGCGTTTCTGATCATCTTTGCTGTTGTAGCAAAGTTCGTATGGCCTTCCGTTCTACGTATGCTTGACAAGCGTCAAGAGAAGATCCAAGGCGATCTGGACGCTGCAGCAAAGGCTCGCGAGGAAGCCAACAAGGATCGTGAAATCGCAGCAGCTGGTATCGACGCAGCTAAGCAGCAAGCAGACGAGATTGTTTCTGCTGCTAAGCGTGAGGGCGAAGAAGAGCGTGCTCGTATTATCGAGCAGGCAAAGGCAGAAGCTGTCGAGATTATTACTAAGGGTAAGGGCGTTGTAGAGTCTGAGCGTCGTCACGCCATGGCTGAGCTTTCTGATTCCGTTGTTGATCTTGCCGTCGATATTGCCGGAAAGATTATTGGCAACGAGCTTTCAGTAGAGCAGCAGCGTGCTCTTGCCGAAAAGTACCTTGCGGAAGTAGGTACTCCAGATGAGCACTAATAAAGACGATCAAGACAGAAAAGTAGAGGGCTATACCAGGGCACTCCTGGAGGCTGGCCGCGCAGAGGGTCGTGCAACTGCAGACCTTGTACAGGTGCAGCACGCAAAGAAGTTCTCTCCAGAAGTTCTTGAGACTCTTGGTGCTATGCAGGCGAGTGAGGATGTCAACCTTATCAATGATGTTGCCGCTACGTTCCAGGAGCTTCTTGAAGAAGAAGACAAGACACTTACAGTAACGGTAACTACTACAATGCCTCTTGATGATGAGTTGCGTGCAAAGGTCACCGAGAAGCTCGAGAAGAACTTCAACACTGAGGTGTATCTCATTGAGCGTGTTAATCCCAAGATTTTGGGCGGCATTGTTGTTGAGGCACGTGATCATCGTTATGATGCATCGGTAAAGACACAGCTCACTCACATTAAGAGTAGGCTCTCTTCAGATCACGTTGAAAGTGAATTGTAATGACTGATAAGACCACCATACAGGAAGGAACGCTGAGCTCAGATGCCGTCATGGCACAGCTTAGAGAGCGCCTTTCTAAGGTCAATTCAACCGTATCCCAGCAAGAGGTATCTGCTGTTACCGAGGTAGCAGACGGTATTGCTCGCGTTGCTGGCCTACGTAGCGCTATGGCAGGCGAGCTGCTGGAGTTCACCAGCTCCGTTACCGGCCACAGCGTATTCGGTCTTGCTCAGAACCTTGATGAGACTTCTGTCGGTGCTGTTTTGTTCGGCGAAGTTTCTGAGATTAAGGAAGGCGACGAGTGCCGTACAACCGGCCGCGTCATGGATATTCCAGCCGGTTTTGACATGCTTGGTCGTGTTGTTAACCCACTGGGCCAGCCTATTGATGGACTTGGTGCTATCCACGCTACACATCGTCGTCCTATTGAGTTCAAGGCTCCTGGCATCATGCAGCGTCAGCCTGTCTGCGAGCCAGTTCAGACTGGTCTTCTCGCAATTGACGCTATGGTTCCTGTCGGCCGTGGTCAGCGTGAGTTGATCATTGGTGACCGTAAGACCGGTAAGACCGCTATCGCAATTGACGCAATCGTAAACCAGAAGAACACCGACATGATTTGTATCTATGTCGCCATCGGTCAGAAGGCGTCTACAGTTGCAAACATCCGCGAGTCTCTTTCCCGCCATGGTGTTCTTGACAAGACCGTCATTGTTGCAGCTACCGCAGCTGATTCTGCTCCAATGCAGTACATTGCTCCTATGGCAGGTGCTGCTATTGGTGAGTTCTTTATGTATAACGATAAGGACGGAAAGCCTGCTGACAAAGATCATCCAGGCGGACACGTTCTTGTTGTTTACGATGACCTCTCCAAGCAGGCAGTTGCATACCGTCAGATGTCACTGACGCTTCACCGTCCACCAGGACGTGAGGCATATCCTGGTGATATTTTCTACCTGCACTCACGCTTGCTGGAGCGTGCATGTAAGCTCTCCGATGAAAACGGAGCAGGTTCACTTACAGCACTTCCAATTATTGAGACGCAGGAAGGTGACGTTTCTGCATACATTCCTACAAACGTCATTTCCATTACAGACGGCCAGATTTATCTGCAGTCTAACCTCTTCTTCCAGGGCCAGCGCCCAGCAGTCGACGTAGGTATTTCCGTATCCCGCGTCGGTGGCGATGCACAGGTCAAGGCTATGAAGCAGGTTGCAGGTACACTTCGTCTGGACCTTGCAAGTTACCGTGAGAAGCAGGCATTCTCGCAGTTCGGATCCGACTTGGATGCAACTACGCAGTACCAGCTCAACCATGGTGCTCATATGATGGAGCTTCTCAAGCAGCCACGTTACTCAGCTCTGGACGTAGTTGACCAGATTTGCGCAATTTACGCTGCAAAAGAGAACTTCATTGATGACGTCGATCTTGAGAACGTTGCTCTCTTCCGTGATGGCCTTGCTCAGTACATGAGTGAGTATCACCCACAGCTCCGCAATTCTCTGCGCAACGGAAAGATTTCTGATGAGCAGGCAGAGCGCTTGAGTGATCACATTAAGCACTTCAAGGCTAAGTTCTTGGAAGAGCATCCAAACAAGGTTGTGGATGAGGCAGAAGCTAATTCTGATACACCAGGCTCTTTTGACGCAGTAACCCAGGGTTCATTGCAGGAGTAATTACCAATGGCGAACCTTCACGAAATATCGAGGCGTATGAGCTCCATCAGGAGCACCATGCAGATTACGCGCACCATGTCGATGATTTCGACAGCGCGTGTCCGCAAGGCACTTGATAGGGCCGAGGCTGCTTCGCCATATAAGGAAGCTATTACCCTTATGCTTGCAAACGTTGCAAGCGCTAGCTTTAATCCTAAGAAACAGCCTCTTCTTGCTGCGCACAAAGTCGAGAAGAACGTGTTGTTCTTAGTCATTGCATCTGATCGTGGCCTTGCAGGCGGATTTAACATCTTGCCTCAGCGCGAGGTTGAGCATGAGATAGCACGTCTTAAGGCTAAGGGTGTATCTTCCGAGATAATTACTTGCGGACGCAAGCCAACTGAGTACTTTACGTATAGAAATATCAAGCCCAGCATGTCCTATGTAGGCATTTCCTCTGAGCCTACGGCAGACCAGGCTGATCGTATTGCCTCCTACATTATGGATGGCTATATAAAGGGTAAGATTGATCGCGTCGTAATCAAGTACTGGCATGCAAAGAACCGTGTTGACCAAGAGCAGGTTACAGAGCAACTTCTTCCTATTTCGCGCGATAAACTCACGATTCCTAATAAACCACGTACCGAAGAAGCCCTCTCACAGGTGAAGACGTATAACAAGAGTGAATATCAATTCTCGCCATCTGCTTCTCAGGTACTTGATTCGTTGATGCCCGCTTATATCAAGACGGTCATCTTCCACGCACTTCTTGATTCTGCTGCAGCCGAGCATGGTGCACGCCGTCGTGCAATGCAGTCTGCAACTGATAATGCTGAGAACGTCTTAGGCGCTCTTAGCCGTACGTACAATCGCGAACGCCAGGGCGCAATTACCACTGAGCTCAATGAGATTATCGGTGGTGCTGCAGCATTGGAGGATATGTAATGTCAGATATGCAAGTAGAGACTTCTTCCTTTGAGGAAGCTATTCTCAACAAGCGCAATCAGCACGTTGACGATGGCGTAATCGTTCGCGTAGTTGGACCAGTTGTCGACGTTAAGTTCGACGGACCTGTTCCAAGCATCTATACCGCACTGACGGTAGAGGATGACACGCCTGTTGGTCACGTCAGCACCGTTCTTGAGGTTGAGTCTCAGCTTCCCGGTGGTGTTGTTCGTACCGTCGCTATGTCGTCAACCGATGGTCTTCAGCGTAACCTTCGCGTTAAGGACACCGGCAAGCCAATGATGATGCCAGTAGGCAAATCTACGCTGGGCCGCGTCTGGAACGTTATGGGTCAGCCAGTTGATGGTGGAGAAATTCCTGAAGACGTTGAGTATTATCCAATTCACCACCCAGCACCTCTCTTTGAAGAGCTCACTACTGAGACAGAGATTTTTGAGACAGGCATCAAGGCAATCGATCTTCTCGAGCCTTATGTTCGAGGCGGAAAGACTGGCCTCTTTGGTGGCGCTGGCGTTGGTAAGACCGTTCTGATTCAGGAGCTTATTAACAACCTGGCTCAGCAGCACGGTGGTACATCCGTATTCACCGGCGTTGGAGAGCGTACTCGTGAGGGTACCGACCTCTTCCTCGAGATGACTGAGTCTGGCGTTATTAACAAGACCTGCCTCGTCTATGGTCAGATGAACGAGCCACCAGGAGCTCGTATGCGTGTTGCTCTTGCAGGTCTTACTACTGCAGAGTACTTCCGTGATCAGGGCCAGGATGTTCTGTTGTTCATCGACAACATCTTCCGCTTCTCTCAGGCAGGTTCTGAGGTTTCCGCACTTCTCGGCCGTATGCCTTCCGCAGTTGGTTATCAGCCAACCCTGGCTACAGAGATGGGCGAGCTTCAGGAGCGTATTACTTCCACCAAGGAAGGCTCTATTACTTCCGTACAGGCAGTTTACGTCCCTGCAGACGACCTTACTGACCCTGCTCCTGCTACAACCTTTACGCACTTGGATGCAACTACCGTTCTTTCTCGTGCTATTACCGAGCTTGGTATTTACCCAGCAGTTGATCCTCTGGCCAGCTCCAGTTCTGCTCTTGATCCATCTATTGTTGGTGAAGAGCACTACCGCGTTGCTATGGCAGTTCAGGAGACCCTGCAGGAGTACTCCGACCTTCAGGACATCATTGCAATTCTGGGTATGGACGAGCTTTCTGAGGAGCAGCAGCAGACCGTTGCTCGCGCCCGTAAGATTCAGCAGTTCCTCTCTCAGTCATTCCACGTTGCCGAGAAGTTCACCGGTAACCCTGGCGTGTACTGCACCGTTGAGGAGACTGTCCGCTCGTTTGCAGAGATTATTGATGGTAAGTGCGATGACCTTCCTGAGCAGGCATTCCGTTTTGCAGGCACCATCGAAGATGTTCGCGAGCGCGCTGCAAAGATGTCCGCTTCGGATAGCTCACAGAACTAGGATTTCTCATGGCTGAGTTGACTTGTCAGTTTGTCAGACCAGACAAGCTCCTTTACGAAGGAACTGTTGAAAGTCTGATTCTTGCTTCAGCAGATGGAGAGTATGGTGTGTGGCCAGGCCACGCACCAGAAATCATTGCGCTTGGTGATGGTGTTGTAAGACTGCACATGTCTCATCCAGAGAATAAAGAAGAATCTATGACCAAGATAGTGATTTCTGGTGGATACGCAGAAATCGATCCAACAGGAGTCATTATCTTGGCAGATCATGCTCGTCGCGTTGACGACATTGATGCAGATGTTGTGCGTGAGACAAGAGATGACGTCATTGACCAGATGCTTTCTCTTCCAGAAGACGATAATCGTCGTGCCTACTACGAAAAAAAGATAGACTGGTGTAATCTACTTCTGAAGCAAGTGGTTGAGGAGTAAAATTCTCTCACTGTCGTTTTCGGAGGTTTATGGACGTCATAAAAGTAGTAGGTGGCCGTTCTGTCACAGGAGAGGTCACTGTAGAGGGTGCAAAAAACTCTGCCCTTAAATTGATGGCTGCAACCATCATGGCTCCTGGTGTTACTACACTCACTAACGTTCCTAATATTGCAGACGTTCACGTCATGGGCAAGGTGCTCAAGACGTTAGGCGCTCGCATTGAAGTCGTTGGTCTTCACGAGCTCAAAATTGATACCACAGATATTACAAGCTGGGAGACTCCTTACAGCCTTGTTGCACAAATGCGTGCATCAACTGCTGTTTTGGGTCCCCTTATTTCTCGTTTTGGCAAGGCTGTTGTGGCAATGCCAGGCGGTTGTAATATCGGTGCTCGCAAAATTGACATGCATATCCTGGGTCTTGAGGCCTTGGGTGTTGAATTTAAGGTTGAGCACGGCAATATTCACGCAAGTGCTCCTCACGGCATAACCGGCGAGACCGTTTCTCTTGCCTTTGCTTCCGTTGGCGCAACAGAGAACCTGATGATGGCATCAGTCTTTGCTAAGGGCGTAACGGTCATTGATAACGCTGCTCGTGAGCCAGAAATTGTTGACCTCGCTAACATGCTTAACAAAATGGGCGCCAACATTCAGGGCGCTGGATCTCCTGTTATTGAGATTCACGGCGTAACTGAGTTGCACCCTGTTGAGCATGAAGTTGTCGGCGACCGCATCGAGGCTGGTACCTTCCTGGCAATTGGCGCACTTACCGGTGAGCCTATTACCGTTCACGGCTTTGAGCCAAATCACCTTGGCCTGGTACTTAAGAAGTACGAGCAGATGGGCATTACCATCGAGACTGGAGATAGGTGGGCACGGGCTTCTCGCCAGCAAGATCTTAAGGCTGTCGATATTCAGACGCTGCCATTCCCAGGCTTCCCAACAGACATGCAGGCGCAGACTATGACGCTGCTTGCTCTGGCTAAGGGCACCTGCATCATTACGGAAAACGTCTTTGAGAACCGCTTTATGTTGGCCTCCGAGCTTTCCCGCATGGGAGCTGATATCACCATCGAGGGCCACCACGCTATTGTTCGCGGCGTCTCCGAGCTTGAAGGCGCGCAGGTCAAATCCCCAGATCTTCGAGGCGGAGCTGCACTTGTTATGGCTGGTCTTGTGGCCGAGGGAGAAACAATCGTTTCTGCCATCCATCACATTGACCGCGGTTACGAGGGATTTGTCGAGAAACTCGTCGCGTTGGGAGCGGATGCTCAGCGCACTACCATTCCAGACGACGACTTTATCGAAGGATAGTTTGTGTCAACTAAACCAAAGCATGCCAAACTGCTAGACAACAGCGCCTCACAGGACGCTTCGGCTGATGCTGCACAAAATACTGCTGCGGGTGGTAGCGCGCAGGGCACTGCACCTAATGCCGTCGCTCATACTTCGCAGAACGCTGCAGGTCAGGGAGCCGCAGGTCAAGGCGCTGCAGGTCAGGGCACCGCAGCTGGCACTTCTCCTTTCAGCCGCACGCAGGCAGAGGGTTACCACAAGCGTCGTAAGCGTGTCTTCAGAAAGCAGATGGTAGTCAGGTCGCTTCTGGGCGTTCTTGCTGCTGTTTTTGTTGCCGCTGTGGTGGGCGCAGGTATCTGGTATGCAAGCGTTCAGGCGCAGCTCAATAACTCGCAGGTCATTACTGCTGAGCTTCGTCAGACGCTTCAGGAGCCTTCCGCACCAAGCGACCCCTATTATATGCTGCTCCTAGGTACCGACGGTAGACCCGGCGAGACTGAATATCGTGCGGATTCCATTATTTTGGCGCGCGTTGACCCTATTCATAAGCGTGTGACCATGCTTTCTATTCCACGAGATACCCGTGTCTTGTGGAAGGGTTCTTACATGAAGATTAACGCCGTCCACTTCTATGACGGCGCAAATGGCATGGTACAAGCCGTAAATGAACTGTGCGGCGTACATATTGCGCACTACGCAGAGGTCAACTTTGATGGTCTCGCAGGCATTACAGATGCTCTTGGTGGCGTAACCGTAAACGTTGAGCAATACATGCGCGATACAGAGAACTTCAGCGACGTCGTTGAGCTTTACCCTGGCGTTCAGAAACTGAACGGTGCTCAGGCACTCTTCTTTACTCGTGTTCGCTACGCTTTTGCAGATAGCGATTACACCCGCATGCGCCATCAGAGAACCTTCATTAAGGCTATGATTGCTCAGATTCTGAACACAGGAGACCCTGTGGCCATTGCAAATATTGTCAATTCAACGGCAAGCATGGTTATTACCGATCTCTCTGTTTCAAACATTATTTCTCTGGGCACTCAGATGATTGGCATGAACACTGACAAGGATATCTATACGGCATATGTACCATCTGAGGGAACAGAAATTGATGGCCAGTCGTATGTTATTGCAGACAAAGATGCACTTGCAAAGATGATGAAAGTGATTGAAGCAGGAGACGATCCGTCTAGCTTAAACGGACAAACAGATGCCGAGGCAAATGCTGAGGCTGCCGAGAAAAGCTCAGAAGAGTCCTCAGAATCTTCAAACAGCTCTTCTCGCCAGTAAACCTAAGCGGCGTTTTTGGGTATCATTCAAATGTTAGAAAGATTTTCGTTGCATAGCGCAACTGATTTTGCATGAAAAAGACTGTCAAGCAGTCGTCGGAGGAGAGTTATGGCCAACGATAACGTACAAAACGACCACACACTGACAAAAGCCGGCGAGGACTATCTCGAGGCAATTTATCGCATTGCACTTGAGCAACCAGATGACGATAAGAGCGTCCGCTCTGTTGATATTGCCGAAAGCCTTGATGTTTCCAAGGCAAGTGTCAACAAGGCATTATCCCAGCTTAAAGAGCAGGATATGGTTGAGCAGAGCCGTTATGGTCGTGTCACGCTGACCAAAGAAGGCGAGGCAAACGCCCGTACCACATGGCGTGCTCACCGTGCGCTTCGCACCTTCCTTGAGGAGGATTTAGGCGTAGACACAGAGACCGCAGACGCAGAGGCTTGCCTTATGGAGCACTCGCTTTCTGTAGACACGCTGGCCAAGCTCATTACCTTCCTTGAGAAGCGTGGAATTGAGATTCCAAGCAAGTAGCTTACTTGGACGCTTGCGTAAACGAGGCGTTTACGCAACTAGGCGCTTACGCAAACTGAGTGCTTATGCAATTGGACACTTACGCAAGCGTTTGTCATTTGAGTTTATCGGCGGCAAAACCGCCATTCTAAAAAGCGCACGTTAGGTGCGCAGAGCCAACAGGGCTCATAGGTGAAAGGTAAACACATGAAGGCAATTATCCCAGCAGCAGGTCTAGGTACGCGTTTTCTACCTGCAACAAAGGTAACCCCTAAAGAGCTGTTGCCCGTTTTGGATAAGCCCGTTATTCAGTACGTAGTAGAAGAGGCTCTTGAGCCAGAAGAGGTCGATGAGGTAATCATCATCAATTCTCGCGAGAAGCCACAGATTGAAGCCTACTTTGCTGAAGACCAGAAGTTTGAAGCCGATCTTTCTTCTCGTGGAAAGCAAGACCTCGCCGATAAGGTCCATGCAGCTTCTGCGCTTCCTGTTTCCTTTACCTATCAGGACAATCCTCGCGGCCTTGGTCATGCGGTTCTATGCGCTGCAGACGGCGTAGGCGACCAGCCATTCTTTGTTCTTCTCGGCGATTACTTTGTTCCAGACCGCCAGATGTGCATCCGTATGGCAGAGATTTCCAAGCAGCACAATGGCGCTTCCGTCATTGCAGTTGCTCCAGTCCCTGCAGATCAGGTGAATCGCTACGGCATCATCGCAGGTGAGTGCATCTCTTCTCCTTCAGATAACGCTGAGGGCGAGGGCGCTATTTGGAAAGTAACCGGCCTTGTCGAGAAACCCCGTCCAGAGGACGCACCTTCTCACCTGTTCATTGTTGGTCGTTACCTGCTTTCTCCAAAGATTATGGAGCTCCTGGCAACTCAGGGTCCTGGTGCTGGCAACGAGATTCAGCTGACAGATGCAATGGAGCGCCTGCTTGCTGAGGAAGAGATGTACGCGCTGGTAATCGACCCAGAAGAGGGTTGCGATACCGGTACTCCTGCAGCTTGGGCAGCAACTAATGCACGCATGGCACTCTCTGACCAGAGTTCTGCAGCAGCATTTAAAGAGGCGCTCGGCAGCTATGCCAACCGCATTGGATAAAAGACCTGACATACTCCGTTTTGGCAGCGATGGCTGGCAAGCCCGCTATGATAAAAGCTTTACCAGGGATAATGTAGTTAGACTTGCAGAGGCCCTTGGTACTGTCTGGTCACAGGAGCTGCCTGGTGGCACTGTGTTTGTTGGTTTTGACACGCGCTTTGAGGCGGATTCGTCTGCCCTTGAGGCTGCAGCAACATTGGCCTCCTTTGGTCTTGACGTGCGCGTTTCCGAGACGTTTTGTCCCACGCCATCTATTTGCTGGGCTTGTGCGCAGCATAAAAATGTAGCTGGCGGCCTTATCATTTCTGCAACTGAGCTTTCCTGCGAATATTGCGGCATGATTATTCGTGCTGCTAACGGCGGCCCAGTTTCGCGCGATTTTCTTCAGCGCGTAGAATCCGCAACACCGCTGGAGCCAACAGACCAGCGTGGAACTTTTACCACAACAGATATTGTGACGCCTTATAAGCGTGCGCTTATTGATCAGATTAACGTGTCTGTTATTAAGGAGCTGCGCCCTAGTGTGGTAGTTGATCCTATGTATGGTGCAGCAACAGACCTGCTTGCCGATGTGCTTTCATCCGCGGGATGCGTTGTTCATCAAATGCATCAAGGTCCTGTCAGGGACTTTGGTGGCATTCACCCGCAGCCAGCAGATCCGTGGGCTGATGAATGCTCTTCGATGGTGGTAAGCCGTCACGCTCAGCTGGGCCTCTTGGTTGATTGCGATGGAGACCGTGCCGCCGTAGTAGATGAAACTGGCCGACTTCTCAGTCCACACGAGCTCATCCCGCTTATCACTCGCCATCTTGTACAAAACCGCAAGCAAACCGGTCGAGTTATTTCTACGTTAACTTGTTCCGCAACGGTATCCAGGCAAGCAGCTCATCTTGGACTGGAATCTGCAAGCGTGCCTGTTGGATTTGCTCGACTCTATTCAGAGATTGAGCAAGGAGACGTTCTTCTCGCCGCAGAGGAGTACGGTGGAATCTGTATCCCAAGCCACCTTTTGGAGCGAGACGGCCTGCTTGTGGCCCTGCTTGTCGTGGAAATGCTTGCGTACACCCACAAATCGCTCGCCCAGCTTGTTGCTGAAGATGAGGCTGAGCTGGGTCGTATGTGCTATAGCAGGCGAGGAGTACGACTTGATGCTGCAGCTACTCAGGCGTTTAGAAACATTCTTCCAGGTCTTAATCCAGAAAACGTCGCAGGTAAAGTTCCTGTTTCGGTAAGTCATGCCGATGGCCTCAAGCTTCAATTTAAAGATGATTCTTGGGTGCTTATCCGTCCTTCTCGTATGGATGCCCTGGTACGCGTGTATTCTGAGGCTGCTAACGAGACACTGCGCGATCAGCTCCTTGACGCAGCTTGCCAGATTGTAAAAGACGAGATTTAGCCCAAACACAGCGTGTCGAGAAGACCGTTTAAATCTAATTTGTGATCTTGGGTGTAGGTGAGCTCAGTTTCGTGTAGAGTTTGCATTGCGGTTATTTCCTTTCTGAATTGGTTGTGGTGACTAGATTTTAGGAAATAACCGCACTTCTTTTAAACACCTGAAATGCTTACTTACACCACTTTTCGGGACACGACCAACGCGCAAAAGGCAGCGTAAAAAGATAACGTCAAAAACGCGTAAAACTCGCACAAAAAAATGCCAAAAATGCGTAAAAAACTAACGCAAAAAGACAACACTATATATAGATGAAAAATACAGGATTACCACAAGGATATATACGTAATTTAACAAGTCGAATACTTCTCAGTTCACTAAAGACTGCGAATTGTGTAGAAATTGTGGAGGAATTAAGAA
>CAUVBV010000004.1:0-121209 GCA_963550405.1 uncultured Atopobium sp.
CTCTGATAGTTCTTCCGGTCTGAAGAACGTCATCTACCAGCACAACACTTGTGCCCGTAATATCAAAATCGATATTAGTTGCATGAAGTACCGGTGCAGTGTTTCTTCTAAAATCATCGCGATAAAAACTGATATCAAGTGAGCCAACTTTTGGCTTACATCCGGTAAAGCTCAAAATCTTTTCCGCAAGGCGAGAAGCCAAAACTTCTCCACGGCGAATAATGCCTACGAGAGCAACGTTTTCAATTGAATCGTTATTCTCGACAATTTCGTGAGCAATTCGTGTAAGCATGCGGTCAAGGGACTGCTCATCCACAATGAGAGAGTGCGAACTTTCTTGAGCCATAGCGCCTCCAATAAAAAAGATACCTCACCTGACCAGGCACAAGGTATCCAAAAGGCAAAACTATGACTATGAGCCTTACGGGTATCTCGTACCACATTTAAAGACACACATATTGTACTCGTACAGAACCTAACTTTTGGTTAGGAATTTTAATTATCTCTTGAGGTGCTCGTAAGCTTCACAAACTTCATCTACAGGACCAAGCATGCGCTGCTTACCCTTCTCAATCCAAATGGCGCGGTCACAAATGCGTTGGACCAAGTCAATGGAGTGAGAAACCAGAAGGACCGTAACATTATTAGAAGCAACGAGCTCTTTGATACGGTTCTCGCACTTTTGCTGGAAGAGGAAGTCTCCAACCGAGAGTGTCTCATCAACAATAAGCAGGTCAGGCTCTGTAACGGTAGCAATTGCAAAGGCAATACGTGCCACCATACCAGACGAGTAATTCTTGAGCGGCATGTCCATAAAGCCCTCAAGCTCAGCAAACTCCACAATCTGGTCAAAGTGCGAATCAATAAACTCCTTCTTGTAACCAAGAAGAGCACCGTTAAGGTAGATATTCTCTTTAGCGGTCAGCTCCATGTCAAAGCCAGCACCCAGCTCAATAAGAGGCGCAATAGTACCTTTGACCTCGCAAGTTCCCTTAGAGGGCTCAAGTACGCCAGCAATGATTTTAAGCATGGTGGACTTGCCGGAGCCGTTTGTGCCCACCAGACCAAAAGCCTCGCCGCGCTTGACCTCAAACGAGATGTCATCAAGGGCCTTGAACTCTTTGAAAGCAACCTCGCCACGGGCAAAAGCAATAAAGTACTCTTTCAGCGAGTTGAACTGCTCAGAAGCAATATTAAAGATCTCTGAAACGCCGTTTACCGCAACAACCGTCTCTGCGTCTTCAGAAGGAAGTGGTGGACGCATAAAATCGTCTTCACCAGCAACAACTACCCAAGCGGTAACTGTTTGAGGATTGTTGTGTGTATCAAATGCATCGATGTAGAGATGATAACGACCAGGCTCTGGGAAGGTGTACGTCCACGAAGTATTAGGAATTGAGTCGCCAAACTGGTGCTCCGTGGTATCCCAAAAACCCTCATCCCAGCGGTCATTCAAGCTCCATACGTAGTGAAATTTGAAACCCTCAGGATCTGCACCAATAATCTTAGGAGTAGCAGTTACAGTCTCTCCTGCACGAATCTCGTGCGTATCCAAGGAAACCTGAACTGACCAGCCTAATTCTTTATTTGGTGACTCAGACATACAACTCCTCTAATCAACTATTGCCTGAACAGTATAGCTGATTATGGCGAGAAACCCGACTTTTTAAGATACTTCTCTACTTCTGTGGTGCTGCTGTGGTGGTACGAACAATAAGTTTAGGAGCAATTCTAATTGCTTCAGGCTCATACCCCGCCTCAGATGCACGTATTGCATGCTCAAATGCCACACGACCGCGCTCTAGCAGGTTAAAGCGAACGGTTGTCAACGAGAAGTTTGGTAGATAGTCTTCAAGAGAGTCGTCAACACCAACAATGCTGACATCATCTGGCACACTGAGCCCTACCTCTTCAAATGCAGCAATGACACCAAGCGCCATCTGGTCATTTGCCGCATACACCGCAGTAAAATCACGGTTTTCTCGCAGTTTTTTACCAATTTCATAGCCGCTGTTAGCAGTCCAATCGCCAGCAAGTGGCTCAACAATTTCCAGACCATACTCAGACATGGCATCTCGCCAGCCCTTCTCGCGAAATTGCGAGTCAATTGAGTATGAAGGACCTGCTACAAAGCGAATTTTGCGGTGACCAAGCTCATAGAGGTGGTCAATAACAAGCTTTGAACAACCATACTGATCTGAGTCAACGGTTGTGCAATAAGGATGCTCGTGCATAGTAAGAAGGACTGTCCCAAGGCCTGGCTGCGGCACAAATGATTCAAAGTCTGATGCCATAAGGCTCATGCTGATAATCATGCCGTCAACGGGAAGATTGGACATACGATGAGAAATATCCTGCAGGCACAAGCCGTCGTCGGAGCCTTTCTCAATCATCGTAATTGCATATTCGTGTTCACGAGCTGCAGAAACAATGCCATCAAGCGTGGCTAAGTTACCAAACTCGCGAATGTCGTACAAGCAAAGTCCCACCGATTGATACGAACCAGACCTTAACGACCTGCCTGCAAAGCTTGGCCTAAAGCCCATAGACTCCATTGTGGCCTGGACTTTTTCACGCGTTGCCTTGCTGACGTTCTGGGCGCCATTAGCAACACGAGAAACGGTCTGCTGAGAAACACCAGCAACTTGCGCAACATCAGCCATTGAAACAGAGCGCTTATTTGAGCTAGAACTATACGAGCGAGTCACGAATTCCTCCGATTATCTGCTTGTTTACGTACTCATACTAACAGGCAGATTGACATAACGCGATAAAATTGCATATTTATCAGCAAATTAAACGCTCACGGTAAAAAAAGAACCGTTCGGCGAGAAGGACTTTTGACCTGCGCTCTAACCGTTTGCCCCCGCAAAAATACCACTGACTGAAAACTTAATAATTTCCTGTTAGTTCGTTATGAGTACGTTAACATAGTAAGGGTAATGCACTATGAGTGGTATCTCGGAGGTATCCGATGATTGATGTTCGACCTTTTGATAGTTTTGTTAACTCCCCTGCTGCGCTTACCTATACTATTCGCGGCGCTCATTCAGCAGTTAAATTGAGTAATTTTGGTGCAACCATTCTTGGCATTTCTGTACCAGATATCTATGGCACACAAGCAGATGTCGTTCTTGGCTATGGCTTGTTTGACTTGTATTTAGATAACCCAGCTTGTTTTGGCGCTTCTATTGGACCTTCTGCTAATCGAGCAGATAAAGCAGAAATCCCGCTTAATGGAGTTGTCTATCACCTTCCTAAAAACAACGGTCCAGACAATCAAAATAACCTGCACACTGATCTTGTTGCTGGTATCCATAAGCGCATTTGGCAGGCAGAAATTGATGAAGCTCAAAATACGGTAACCTTCAGCATTGACTTGGTAGATGGAGAATATGGACTACCAGGAAACCGCCACATTACCGCAACCTATAAGCTTGTTGAAGAGAGCGCACAGTCAACGGTAAATCTTACGTATACCTGCACAACCGATGCTGCAACATTTGTAAACATGACTAACCACGTATACTTCAACCTTAATGGTCATGATTCTGGAGATGTTCTTGGACACCAGCTTACCATCCAGGCCGACTCATATCTTCCCTTACGAGATGACTCAGTTTCTGCAGGAACCGTAGACTCTGTTGTAGGAACTCCTTTTGATTTCCGCACACCTAAGACCATTGGTAAAGACCTTAGTGTAGAAAACAAGCAGCTCAACATTGCTCGTGGCTATGATCACTGCTTTGCCGTTACTAACTATGAAAATGGCCAGCTACGCCCCGCTCTTCTCGCCACATCAGAAAGCGGACGCTCACTAGAAATTCAAATTACCGCTCCTGGCGCCCATCTGTATACCGGCAACTGGATTGATGAGGCTCGCGCAAAAGACGGCGCTATTTACAAGTCTCACGCTGGTTTTGCATTTGAGAGCGAGTTTTATCCAGATTGTGCTCACCATGCAGAGTGGCCTCAGCCTACCTGCACACCTGAGCAGCCTTACAGCTCGCAAATTGTTTATCGATTCTTTTAAGGTACCTGTAGCTTCACGGCACTAAAGGGAAAGGAACACCATGGCTCACACGTTTGACGAGAAAACCACAGCTCAACTCAATCGCGCAAAAGAGCACTTTGAGCAAATGTTTGGAAAAGCTGACCGCTATCTTGCGGTACACGCGCCTGGTCGCTCCGAGATTGCAGGAAACCACACAGACCACGAGGGCGGTCATGTCATCGCTGGTGCCTTAGACGTTGCTATTGATGCCATTTGTGCCCCTAACAACCTGGGCGTTATTCGAGTAGCCAGCGTAGGATATGATCCTTTTGAAGTTGACTACACAAATCTTGAGCCCACCGAAGCTGAGTATCTGAGCACTAAGGCTATTGTTCGCGGTATGGCAGCAAACCTGGTCAAACTTGGTTTTGAGCCATCCGGCTTTGACATGGCAGTAGTAAGCAATGTTCCTGGTGGCGGCGGACTTTCTTCCTCTGCTGCGTTTGAGGCTGCAGCCGGTCGTGCTATGGAAGCACTCTGGGAAGGTGGCAGCAAGATTTCTGCTGTTAAACTTGCCCAAATGAGTCAAAACACAGAAAACGTCTACTTTGGCAAGCCTTGTGGCCTTATGGACCAGCTGGCTGTTTGCCTTGGCGGCCTTGCCTTCATGAACTTTGAAGATCCCGCAGAGCCCAAAGCAGAAAAGCTGGACCTCAACTTTGAGGATTACGGCTACGCTCTCTGCCTTGTTGATGTTGGCTGCGATCACGTTGCCTTCACTGACGAGTATGCCGCTGTTCCTGTTGAGATGCAGAAAGTTGCCGCGGCCTTTGGCAAGACTCGCCTCTCTGAGGTTCCCGTTGAAGACTTCCAAGCTCGCGTCAATGAACTGCGAGAAGATCTTGGAGACCGCGCTCTTCTCCGCGCTATTCACTACTGGTACGAGAATGACCTAGTAGACAAGAGATGGGCAGATCTTCAGAACTCTGATATTGAGTCCTTTATCGCACTCACCAACGCTTCCGGTGCAAGCTCCGGTATGTACCTGCAGAACGTCTCTACTTCTGGCTCGTATCAGCCGGCCATGCTTGCCCTTGGCTTGGCTGAGAGCATCTTAAAAGGTTCTGGCGCCGTTCGCATTCACGGCGGCGGTTTTGGCGGCTCTATCCAGTGCTTTGTTCCTCTCGCCCTTGTCGAGACCTTTATCGCACAAATGAACCAGTGGTTTGGCGAAGGTGCTTGCCGCCACTACGCCATCTCTGACCAGGGAGCTTGTGCACAATGGCTGTAGCAGATAACGAGAGCGCGCTGTGCATTCAGCAGCTTGTTGCGTATGCATGCGAGCGCGGACTTATTCAAACTGAGGATCTGACCTGGTGCTATAACGCTCTGCTGGATATGCTCTCGTATGAGGGTCCTGCTCCTGTTAAGTCTTGGGAGAAGATTGACCTGGCGGCGTTTAATCTTGATCAGACGCTGGCCGAGCTTGCTCGTCTAGCTGTTTCTCATGGACTTGTCGAGAACACCCAGAGTGGCGAGGACTCTTTTGCCATGCGTGTTATGGGCCTTCTGTTGCCAAAGCCTTCCGAAGTCGCACGCCATTTCAACGAGCTGTACACTTCTGAGGGACCTCGCGCTGCAACTGACTGGTTCTACGCGCTCTGCTGCGATGCCGGCTATGTCAGAAGAAGTGCCATTGCCAGAAACATTACCTGGACTACGCCAACTACCTGGGGAGACCTTGAGATTACCATCAATCTCTCCAAGCCAGAAAAAGATCCTCGTGAGATTGCAGCAGCTAAAACATCTCAAAACACTTCTGGCGAGAAGTACCCCGCGTGCCAGCTCTGTCTGGATAACGAGGGCTACTCCGGACGCGGCGCTTCGTCTGGTGCAGGAGCTCATCCTGCTAGGCAAAACCTGCGTATCATCCCTATTGAGCTCAACCAGCATCGTTGGGGACTCCAGTACAGTCCATACGCGTACTTCAACGAGCATTGCATTGCCATGAACTCGGATCACATTCCTATGCACATTGATCACGAGGCGCTTGTCAATCTCTTTGACTTTGTGGACAGATTCCCCCACTACTTTATTGGCTCCAATGCCGACCTGCCTATTGTTGGTGGATCGATTCTCTCGCACGATCACTACCAGGGCGGACGTTACGAGTTCCCTATGATGCGCGCGGAAGTTGCAGAAGAGTTTGAACTCAAGCAGTTCCCCGAGGTAGCGGGCGCAATTCTTAAGTGGCCGCTCTCTGTCCTCCGCCTCTCCTCCACCAGTCGAGAAGAAGCACTCAAGGCTGCGGAGTTTATCATCACTGCATGGCGCGGCTATACCGACGAATCCGTCTCTGTTTACGCGCAAACTGATGACGAGCTCCACAACACGGTTACTCCTGTTGTTCGCAAGCTGGAAGATGACATCTACGAGGTCTTTCTTGCATTGCGCTGCAACATTACCAGCGAAAAGCATCCGCTTGGCATCTTCCATCCTCATGCAGAGTATCACCACATCAAGAAAGAGAATATCGGCCTCATCGAGGTCATGGGCCTTGCCGTACTTCCTCCTCGCCTTGTGCCAGAGCTCAACAAAGTTCAGTCGGTTATGGAGCAGTGCCTGGCAAATGACAAGAAAGCCAATGGCGTCTACGGTCAGCTGACCACGGATTCTACCACCATCTCCCACGCCGACTGGGCACGCCAGATTTACGCTAAGTTGCTTGAACAGGGTGACGGATCCAGCAAGGGCAACGCTTCCCTCTCGTCCGAACAGCTCAAGAAGTATATCTACGACGAGGTTGGCATTGTCTTCTCGCACGTCCTAGAAGACGCTGGCGTATTCAAGTGGGACGAAGAAGGACGAGTCGCGCAACATCGCTTCCTCGAGTCTCTGTAGTCGCTGCTATCCGCAGCGGGTTGCTGCACAGTGCAGCTGCAGTGAGCCACGAACTTCAGCGTACCGCGAGCTACAGCGTATCTCGCAATCGCATAAATCACCCAGCAAGAGGGCCGAGAAGATCGGTCCTCTTGTTTTTTACCGCCAAACCAGCAGCCTGCGACAGTTAAAAAACGTATAAGCACCGAAGAGACGGAAATTCTGTTGGATGTGGAATCTGGTTAACTCTTCTAGCACACCTATGTCGGATAATCTGTCGGAAATAGCTCCGTTCAATGCTCTGACCACACCTATAACTGATAATCTGCATGTATCGAGAAACCCGAGCACACCAAAGTCAAATAATCTGTCGATAGTTAACATATTTTCTGACATAGATGTGTTATTTCTCTCTAAATCTGCAGAATATCAGCCTTAGGTGTGCTTTTCTCGCCGATTTTTGCAGATTATCTGTCATAGGTGTGGTATGAAAATCGTAAAAGGACATATGTCCGAAGAGATACCTTAGTTTACCAGCTGCTTTGTAATTTCCCCGTAAAGCCACTTTTCCTTAACGTGCAGGCACCGTTTTTTGCCGAAAAAAGAGGCGTCTACGTAAGTAGACGCCTCGAAACTTGCACGTAGTAGCGCGCTACTTCTTCTGGACGTACTTCAAGCAGTCAAGGGTGACAGCAGTCAGAATAATGACGCCCGAGAAGACAAACTGGAGGTTGGTGTCGATACCAAGAATGGTCAGTGCGTAAGTCAGTGCAGTAAAGATAAGAACACCAACGGTAACGCCGGAGATCTTACCAATACCACCGGTGAACGAGACGCCACCAACAACGCATGCTGCGATTGCGTCCATGTCCCAACCCTGTCCGTAAGCTGCAGAGCCGGAGCCGACCATACGCATGCACTCGAGCCATGAACCAAATCCATAGAGGATACCAGCCATGACAAAAGCGCCAACCATAACCCTAAAGACTGAAATACCAGAAACAGCTGCTGCCTCAGGATTTCCACCTACAGCGTAGAGGTTCTTACCAAAGGTTGTCTTGTTCCAGATGAACCAAACAATAGCGATAGCTGCGATTGCCCACAAAATGATGGATGGGAATTTACCAATTCGTGGAATAACCATGTCTGGAATGGATGGCTCGATAGCGCCGAATGAAACACCCTTTGTTGCATAGGTAACAATACCAAAGATGATCAGCATGTTAGCCATGGTCGAAATGAATGGGTGCATCTTAAACTTGGCAGTAAAGAAGCCAGCAATACTGGTAAAGCACGTGCACAGGACAATACAGGTAACCAGAGCCATGATGATTCTGACAGGAATTGGAACGCCAGTAAAATCAAAAGTGATACCAAAGACCTGGCCAGTATTGATGCCCTGGTGCATGATGATGGTTGAAGCGGTCATGCCCATACCAACCATACGACCAATAGACAGGTCAGTACCGGTAAGCAGAATCAATCCAGCTACACCAAGAGCCAGGAACATTCGAGGAGATGCCTGTTGAAGAATATTGATGACGTTGGAGTATGTCAGAAGCTGAGTACCCTTGACTGCTGGGGTAATGATACAAAGGGCAATAAATACCAGGAGAATAACAATGTACAGACCGTTCTGAAGCAAGAATGAACGGGTGTTAAAGGTGTACTTGTAGTTCTCCCACTTCTGAGCCTGAGACTCCAGTGGAGTGAACTTAGACATCCTGAGAAGGTCGATGAGGTGATACTCATGACTAAACGCATTGTGAGCGCGATCTTTGATGCGCTGAAGATCCTTCTGATAGTTGACCTTAGCGTCAAACTGACGGTTCTTATAGACGTATTTCTCGTCCTTGATTTCCTGAGCATCAGAAGTCTTGCTGACAGCTTCTTCGTGCTCTTTCTTGAGGCGCTCAAGAGCAGCAGCGTAATTCTGCTTAGCCTGCTCCTTCTCTACGACACAGCTTGCCTTAACTGGCTCAAGATACTCGCTCTTGTAGTGCTCCTTGAGATACGCCTCGGCCTCTGCAATAAGCTTGGAGACCTGAGCGCTGTTCTCGGACTCAACCTTCTTTGCAAGCTCCAGCTCAGCCTTGTAACCCTCAATAAGCGTGTTGCGCTCTTCAGCAGAGATAGACTTATCGCGCTTTGTTGATTCAATAGCGCTCAGTGTTGAAATTACTTTGTTGGTACCATTTGCGCGAAGCTCATCAATCTGAGCCTGAATGGAACCAATCTTCTGATCAATAGGCTTTAGCAGCTCTTTTTCCTGCTCGGCCGTCAGAACAGATCCACCTGTTTTTGGCATTTGTATCATCCTCTCCTACAGGTACTTTGCGCTGAGGCGCAGGAGTTCTTCTTGATTTGTCTCGTTGGTATTTACGATGCCTGAGAGTCTACCGTTGGACATAACGCCAATACGGTTGGTAATTCCCAAAATCTCTGGCATCTCCGAAGAGACTACGATAATAGTGGTACCGCTCTTAGCCATATCAATAATGAGCTGGTAGATCTCATATTTAGCACCAACATCAATACCACGAGTAGGCTCGTCCATCAGGAAAACCTGAGGATAGCGCTCGAGCCATTTACCAAAAATGACCTTCTGCTGGTTGCCGCCAGAAAGACTTGAAATCAAGTCTGATGGACCCTGAGCCTTGGTATTCATAACCTTGAGCTCGTTGACGGTAGCCTTAGTCATCTTAGGATCAGAAAGGATTGGACCAGACTTGTACTGGTTCAAGTTTGCAATGGTTGTGTTAAACGTCAGGTCGCCCTTAAGGAATAGGCCGTTTGCTTTACGCTCCTCGGTAATCATGGCAAAGCCGTGATCCATTGCCTCTGCAGCTGTCGAGAAGTTCATAAGATGTCCGTTGACATAGACACGACCTGCAGCTCTGGTTCTTACACCAAAGATTGTCTCAAGAAGCTCTGTTCTACCAGCGCCGACAAGACCATACAGACCAAAGATCTCGCCCTTCCTTACGTCAAAAGTGACGTCTTGAAGGTATGGCTCGTATTTAGTTGAAAGGTGCTGAATAGAAAGATACGTCTTACCAGGTGTGTTCGTAACATCTGGGAAACGATTCTCAAGTGAGCGGCCGACCATTGCAGAGATAAGTTCATTCATGTTGGTCTCATCAGAGCGCTTGGTCATAACAAGCTTACCATCACGAAGAACTGAAATGTCGTCGCAAATCTCAAAGATCTCATCCATCTTGTGAGAGATATAGACCAAAGAAATTCCCTGCTCTTTAAGCATGTGAATCATCTCAAAGAGTTTCTCGACCTCTTGAGTCATAAGCGAAGAAGTAGGCTCATCAAGAACAATAATCTTAGCGTTGTAAGAAATTGCCTTTGCAATCTCGCACATCTGACGCTGAGATACTGACATGTTCTTCATAGGCTGTGTCAGGTCTACAGTCATACCAAGACGCCTGAAGAGCTCATTAGCTTCTTTTTTCATACGTCCTTCGTCGACAACACCCATTGCATTGACGGGATAGCGACCAAGGAACAAGTTATCTACAACATTTCTATCGAGGCACTGGTTAAGCTCCTGGTGAACCATAGCGACACCATTCTCAAGTGCGTCTTTTGGTCCGGAGAAATTAACCTCTTTGCCGTCAAGAAATATCTTGCCTTCATCTTTTTGATACGTACCAAACAGGCACTTCATCATGGTAGATTTGCCTGCGCCGTTCTCTCCCATAAGACCCATAACGGTTCCACGGCGTACGTCCATTGAAATATGATCCAGAACACGGTTGCGTCCAAAGGACTTGCTCATTCCATCAATAGTTAGAACGATATCGTTTTCTGTATCTGCCATGTAATCACCCCTTATCTCGCTAAGTTATTGCGCTTATTCGCGAGAACACCGGAGGAGAGCAGGTGTCTCCCCTCCGGTATTGTTTCGTGCTATCGACTACTTAATTACTTAAGCAGCTGGGTATAGGAAGAACCGTTGTCTGTCTTAACCATGTTGAATGCAAATGCATCGTACTCGTCAGGGTTGCCAAGACGGTTGGTAATGTTGGACTCAGTCTGGCCATCGCCTGCGATGTACTCAACGTTGAGGTTGAGCAGTGGAGCATACTTCTTGAGCAGTGGTACATAAGTTGAACCAAGGAAGTTGTCGCCAGAGTTGTAGGTGTTGAGCCAAACCTTCTTCTCTGGGTGCTTGTCTGCGCTCAGCTGAGCAGAAGCATCCTTGTAAGGAGTGGTTGCGTCAAGGTTGTCCTTGTAGTTCTCAGCGGTAACTGCAAGGTTGAGAGCGTAGTAAGAACGCTGATCTGCAACATACTTGTAGTCCTTGGAGTCAATCTTGTCGCCAGCTTCGTCTGCAGTCTCAATGCCGGTGTTGATGTCAACACCGTCAAGAGCGTTGCGGAGCAGACGGAGTGTCAGGTAAGCCTGGACATCTGGGTGCTGGGAAATGGTGCCTGCATAGCCGTCAGCAATAGCTGCAACTGCGTCAGAGTTAGCGTCGTAACCAAAGGTTGGGACCTTCTGAGCCTTTGACCATGCGTTGAAGATGGACATACCCATACCGTCGTTGTTGGAAACAACAACATCAATCTGATCGCCGAAGGAAGAAGACCAAGCAGCAATTGCGTTACCAGCGGTTGCAGCATCCCATGTTGCACCAGCGGTGTTCTTCATCTCCTGAGAAGCAAGCTCACGGATGGTGTAGGACTTGCCGCCAACCTCAAGCTTACCGTCCTGAACAACAGAAGCGGAGCCATCGGTGTTGGTGCCTACTGGATCGGAAATAATCTTGCCGTCCTTCTCAACGCCAGTACCAAGTGCCTTACGGACACCACGAGTACGAGCGATAGAGTCGTTGTGACCGATGTCACCAATTGCAAGAACGTAACCAATGATGCCGTCCTTGTTACGATCAAGCTCAGCTGCGTGAGCCTTGATGTAATCAAGAACCATCTGGCCCTGGAGCTCTGCACCCTGAACTGCATCAAAGCCGACGTAATAGGTGTCCTTGTTGAAGTTAAGGGTGTTGGTATCAAGCTCACCGGTTGAGCTGTTGGAAGGCTGACGGTTGAAGAAGACAACAGGCTTATCCTTGTTCTCTACCTTTGCACCTTTAGCGCCTTCCTCTTTTTTCTCGCTAGGAGCGCAAGCTGCAAGAACGCTAGATCCACCAACGCTAAGAACGCCTAGACCACAGAACTTTAGAAAACTGCGACGAGACACATCCATAGTAGTGACCTTTCTCATTTGTTATGCCTTTTGCATAACACTGACCTTAATGAGTACGTTAACAAATCTCATCACAGCTCTTTGTGAGATGTCGCTCAACGGTTGTAGAAATACCGTAAGCGTTATGTTTTGTACCTTTTACGGTATCAATTTTGAAGTTTTTGAGGATAAATAAAGAAAAAGCGGTCAAATGGCCAAGTTATCGAGAAAATCGTCCGCTTCAAATCTGTGAATAAAAATCTGCTGGCAATGCGAGAAAAGCAGGACAGCTTTTTTACAAAAAAAGACCAGGCATTGCCTGGTCTTGAAAATTCTGGCTCCCCGAGCAGGATTTGAACCTGCGACACGCTGATTAACAGTCAGCTGCGCTACCGCTGCGCCATCGGGGAATATGTGTGCTTCTCAGCGGTGTTTAAGTATAGAGAGACATTCCAAACCATGCAAGCATTTTTTAGAAAAAATTTATTCAAATTCTTCTTGCACAATCTCTTGCATACCTAAACCTAGAAGCTACTCCTCCATATAGTCCTTAAGACGGCCGGACCTAGAAGGATGACGAAGCTTTGCCAAGGTCTTGGACTCAATCTGGCGAATACGCTCGCGCGTAACTCCAAACTCCTTGCCTACCTCTTCAAGGGTGCGAGGATGACCGTCCTCAAGACCAAAGCGGAACTTAATAACCTTACGCTCACGATCAGCAAGGCCGTCAAGAACCTGCTCAAGCTGCTCACGAAGCATTGAATCAGAAGCTGCATCTGGTGGAGCAACAGCTGAAGAATCCTCAATAAAGTCTCCAAGCTGCGAATCTTCTTCTTCACCAATTGGCGTCTCAAGAGAGACAGGCTCCTGGCTAATCTTCTGGATCTCGCGAACGCGATCAGGAGACATACCCATTTCTGTGCCAATCTCTTCTGGGGTAGGATCTCTACCAAGATCTTGCAGAAGCTGACGCTGAACACGGATGAGCTTGTTGATAGTCTCTACCATGTGGACAGGAATACGAATGGTACGCGCCTGGTCTGCAATAGCGCGGGTAATTGCCTGACGAATCCACCAGGTAGCATACGTTGAGAACTTAAAGCCCTTGGTGTAATCGAACTTCTCGACAGCGCGAATAAGGCCCAGGTTACCTTCCTGGATAAGGTCAAGGAACAGCATACCGCGGCCAACATAGCGCTTTGCAATTGAGACAACAAGACGAAGGTTTGCCGAAATAAGCTGCTGCTTAGCATCAAGTCCTACAGACTCAATACGCATGAGGCGGCGCTGCTCTGCGCGGTTAAGCTCGATGAGGCCATCTTCAAAGTCCTCCAGCTTCTGAGAAGCTGCAGTACCTGCCTCAATCTTCATAGCAAGGTGAACCTCTTCTGATGCAGTAAGCAGGTCAACCTTACCAATCTCTTTAAGATACATGCGGACAGGATCGCCGGTAAGCATAACCGTAGTGGTATCTGAACGGCGAGCACGAGCGCGAGAAGAACGTTTTGGCTTGGAGACTTTTGCCTTAGAAACAGAGCGGAGAGCCTCTTTGACCTCGCGAGCCTCATTTACGGCATCAAAATCTTCATCATCTTCATCTTCAAAATCAGAAGAGTCATCCAAGTCATCATCGGATGAAAAATCGTCCTCTACGGCGTCATCTTCAATGGCGAAAGAAACGGTTGCTTCAGATGCGGTAGTAATCTCAACACCTTTAACGCGCAGCGAATCATACAGGTCAGAAAGCTCATCATCGTTAACGTCAACGTCACGAATGGCAACCTGAATATCGTCTTCGCTGATACTACCGTTAGACTTTGAAGAACTTACCAGATCATCAACAATTTTAGTAAGCTCATCTGAGAGTTTGACCTCGTCATTTGCCTTTTTTGCAGCCACAAATATCCTTTCGATAGATTAGCGCAAATCTTTATACCCAAAAGTTTCTCTACCTAATCAAACTACTCATTTTAATTTATAAAAAATTAGATGAGTAGCATCCTCATAAAATGAGTATTTTTATTGCCCTGAAGTAAGCCTCTTACCTAACTCCAGCGCTCGTGTCTGAAGTGCTTGTGCGGCGGCAAGCTGCTCTTCTGCCAGAGTTCCGTCAGAAGACTCCCCTGCATAAGAACTGGAACGCAAATTAGAACGAATTTCTCGCAATTTGCGCTGCACCGAGTAGTAGTCAACAGTGTCAACAATAAACTCAAGTGAGCGGCGTGTATCGGAGTTGCCCTCAGATATCACGCGACCAGACGAAAGAATAGCTGCCGCATTTGGTTCGACAGCCGCAGCTGCAGCAACTACCTGCGCTGGTGTAGCGCCCTCTGGAGTAGCAAGCATTGCCCATGCCATAGTCTGGTGGCGAGCATCAGCCCATACAAAGTCTGCAATACGATCTTGATACTCTCGTACCAAGGACAGATTTGTTGCCATAGCGCTTAAAAGTTCAAGTTCTGAGTTGACCTGTCTGCGGTCTTCTGCGGAAAGTCCCTGCGAACCGTGTGAAACATAAGCATCAGTAGAGACACCATACGAAGATGGATCGTCATATGGCGGAACCTCATCATACGGTGGGACATCATCGTATGAAGGACCGTCAGTATACGTTGAAGTCTTGGAAGTTGAGTTGTACGAAGCGTTGGCCGCACTCTTCTGAGGCTGTTTGCGTGCTGCCTTTGAAGTGCGAGAATCCAACGAATCATCTTGAATAGGTGCAGCTTTAATTGCGCGCTTTGCTTCCTCAACATCAATATGAAGCAGGTCTGACACACGAAGTGCATACTCGCTCAGAAGTACTGATGTCTTGAGCGGAGCCAATAAGGATGCTAAGGCCTCAAGCGCCTTGACTCGACCACCGGGCACAGATAAGTCAAACTGTGCGGTTGTGGCATCAAAGACAAAGTCCATGAGTGGACGAGCAGAGTCTAAGATGGGACGCAGTTTTTCTGCACCAGACTCGGCGAGAAACTCCATGGGGTCCTGATTATTTGGCAAAACAACGCAAAGAAACGCAGCGGTTGTTTTATCGATAAATTTAATAGCACGCGCGGCAGCGTGTTGGCCTGCGGCGTCACCATCAAACATGCAAATAATCTTGCGCGCACGCTGGCGATCAATAAGCTTGACGTGCTCAAACGTAAATGCGGTACCAAGAGCTGCCACAGTATTAGTAAAGCCAGCCTCGTGCATGGCAATAACATCTGTGTAGCCCTCACAAATTATGGCCTCAGACTGAGCTGCAACAGTCTCTTTTGCCACGTCATAGGCAAAGAGGTGCTTGCCTTTATTAAAGACGGAAGTGTCCCTGGTATTTAGATACTTGGGAGCATTTTCTACCTTTTTAGTAATTCGGCCACCAAAAGCAATGGTTCTTCCTTGTTCATCATGAATTGGGAACATCACGCGGTCATAGAACCAATCGCTAATTCGACCATTACGCTCAACGGCAAGGTTGGCAGCAATCATCTCTTGTGTGGTATAGCCACATTTGCGCAAGTGCGCCACAAGTGCGCCTCTACCAGGTGCGTATCCCAGCTTCCAGCGCTTACAGACAGCTGCTCCAAATCCACGTCCAGAGAGATAGCTACGAGCCGCCTCAGGACCTTCTCCCCTTCCACGCATAAGCATGGAGTGGAAGTAATTCTCGGCCTCGGTAAGGCACTCAATTAAGCGATTCTTGCGGGGGCCCTTAGAAACATGAGCCTCTTCAGAAAGCGTAATGCCTGCTTTATCAGCAAGATATCTAATGGCATCGGGAAAATCCAGGTTTTCTCGCTTCATGACATAGCTGAAGACATCTCCACCTTCGGAGCAAGCGCCAAAGCAGTGCCAAAGACCCGTGGAGGGGTTTATCTTGAATGAGGGGCTTTTTTCTTGGTGGAAGGGACAGCATCCCCAATAGTCCTGACCTCGAGGTTTAAGCTCAACTGTCTCTGAAACAAGCGTGACAAAGTCCGTTGCCTGTCTTACACGCTCTTTATCTTCATCAGTTATCATCTTCCACCTCCCCACTTTCTAAGTTATATGAAGTCGTACCCAGATTCTGGGCTACCCAATCTATATTTCCACGAACGGCTTGCTTGAGGTCTTCCAGCGAATCAAATTTTTTAGATTCCCTCAGTCTCTTCACAAATACCGTCTGAACCTCTGAATCATATAAGTTACCGCTAAAACCTAGAAGATTAGCCTCAAGCAAAGGCCCTGTTTGAGACTCAAATGAAGGAGCTTTTCCCACATTAACCGCAGCGGGCCACGCTGTTGCGCCATGGACCACATAGCACGCATACACGCCGTCTTGAGGAATGCAATCATGCAGGTCAAGCGCGACGTTTGCCGTAGGAAAACCAAAGCCAGTGCCCTGACCACGACCATGCTTGACCACACCGCTTAAAAAGTGCCAGCGGCCGAGCAGGCTTGCTGCTTCTTCAACTTTGCCCTGCTCAAGCAAGCCTCTAATACGAGTGGCAGAGATTTTTTGTCCACCCGAACAAAAGAGCTCGTGGGCGTGAACTTCAAAGCCATGCTGACGTCCAAGTGAGGCAAGCAATGCGCTTCCTTCAGCACCTTGAGCTCCCAAACCAAAATCAGAACCCACATGTACGGACACAGCTGAGACGCTTGGAAGCAGCTTGTCCTCAACGTATTGTGTGGCACTCAATGCCGCAAACTCGCGGGTAAAGTGATGCACCAGAATGCCATCCACTCCCCATGCAGCAAGTGCGCGGAGCCTGTCTTCTCCCGAGAGCAAACGTCGAGGAGAGTCATCAAACAGCACTTCAACAGGATCGGGCAGAAATGTCACAGCAACAAGTGGCACATTGCGTGCTTCAGCGTCTTTCTTTGCGCTGGCGAGAAGCCCCTGGTGGCCCTCATGAAGACCGTCAAAGACACCAAGTACGCACACGCAAGGCTGCCTGTAGCAGTCAGAACGCAGTGTATAAAAGTCAGCGTCACCAAGCTCAAGCGGAGCCGGCAGATGACTTCCATACAAAACAGATTCTCTTATGCGCTCTACCTTGTTCACGTGCGTCCTTACTTACACAAAATACCTTGAGAGAAGTTGGTCTGGCAGACTAGACAGGAACCTTGCCTTGTCCAAATTCCCACAAGAGCATCATTCCACACAAGGCTGACCAGCGAGTTATGAGTAACCTCAGAAAGATCTTCTGGAATACCAAAACGCTTTCCAACCTCAACACATTTGTATTCTGCTCCAGTCAGCCTATGCACAGGATAACCAAGAACCTCAGTTGGATTAAGGCGTTTTGCTTCAAGCACTTGAGCTGGGCTTTGTTCAAGCTCTTCTAATGAAGCGCAGCTACCAAGCGTAATGGGTCCAGAGAATGTCCTTCTGAGGCCGCTAATATGAGCCTCTGTTCCAAGCGACTGACCAAGGTCTCGAGCGATGCTTCTGATATACGTACCTTTAGAAACATCAAAAGCAACCGTCCACACCAGTGAGTCATCCTCAGCAGAAGGCGCATGCACCGCTAAAAGCGTAGCGTCGTAAATAGAGACTCTACGTGCTGTTAGTTCTGGCGTCTTACCTTCACGAACAAGTTGATAAGCGCGTTTGCCATCAACAGAGATTGCGGAAACCGCTGGCGGCAGCTGATTTATGGTGCCCACCAACTTTGCGCAGGCCACACGAGCAAACTCTTCCTCACGCAACTCTGCAGGTACAGGGGCTGTGGCCACAACCTCACCGTCTGCATCATCAGTTGAAGTGCGAGCTCCAAACGAAATGTCGGCTACATACCCCTTGCGGTCAAGCGTCAGAAGACCCAACAGCTTTGCGGCAAGGCCAATGCCCACTACCAGCACGCCGCTTGCATTAGGATCCAAGGTGCCTGCGTGTCCCACGCGTTTCTCGCCAAATGCACGGCGAACACGAGAAACCACGTCATGGCTAGTTAAGCCAAGCGGCTTGTCAACTGCAATAAGTGCGTTAATTCCACTTGCTCCTCGCTTCACCTATGACTCCTTGTCAAGCGCGAGAAGATCAATGAGCAGAGGGACTATCTGGGTAAATACGTCGTCAATGGTACCTTCAGCAGTAAAGCCTGCAGCAGCAGTATGTCCGCCGCCACCCATTTGGCGAGCTACGCCGGAAATATCAAGTTTGGACTTGGAGCGCAGGTTGCCACGAACTTTTCCGCCGTCAACCTCTTTGAGGAAGAGAGCAATTTCTGTTCCCTCAACGCAGCGCACAATGTCTACCAGGCCATCCATCTCGGCAAGAGGAACGCCTGATGCAGAAAGATCTGCGGTGGTGACGTAGCTGTAAGCAACGCGACCCTCACCAAAAGTGCGGATGCGACCCATAACCTTTGCGGCAAGGTGAAGGTAGGCCAAACGATCACTCTGGTAGACATGGAGCGCAATTTGAGATGGAGAAGCACCTGCTTCTACCAGCAAACTTGCAACCTCAAAAGCCTCGCCGTCAGCGTTTTGGTACTGGAAACGACCAGTATCAGTTACCAGAGCACACATAAGGCATTGTGCCTCTGATGGAACAAGCTCTGCGCCCAAATGACAGGCAAACTCGGTGATAATGACGCCAGTTGCCGCTGCATCAGGACGCACGAGCCCTGCATTCCAATACACGTTGTTGTATGGATGATGGTCAAGCACCGCTACCGTCTTGGAGCGCTCCATCAGCGCTTCTGCATCAGCCAAGCGACCTGCAGTAGAGAGGTCTACGCAGATAAAGAGGTCTGGAGTTCCCTCGTACTTATTTGCAGGGACAAAGCTCTCAGTACCAGCAAGAAACTTGTAAATACGTGGTACTTCCCCATCAGCATCTGCCAAAAGATTAGTGACAGTTTTGCTGGGCCATCTTCTCTGAATAATGGAAGAAAGTGCTAATCCAGAGCCAATCGCATCTCCATCAGGAGAAGTATGTGCGCAAACAACGATTGACGAGGCCTGCTCAATAAGAGCAATAACCTCGTCAAACTCTGGACGACTGACTTTTGTATTCAGTGACGTCACTTACTTACGCCTCCTCGTCAGAATTCTCTTCATCAGAAGCTAGAGGGTATCCAAACTCGTCTTTCTCGACACCAAGGGTTGGTGGAACTACCTCAAGTGCCTGAGCAATGCGCTCAGCCTCATCGGTAGTGGTATCAATTTTGAAATCAAGCTCAGGGGTTACACGCCAGTTCAGCGCGTGGCCCAAAAGCGAGCGAATCCTACCCTTAGCACGCTTAAGAGCCGCAAGAACCTTATCGTAACGATCAGGCTCACAGCTTACGTAGGCACGCATAAAGGACTTATCGACCGAGACCTCACAGCTTGTGACGGTCACAAGCTGGAGATCAGGGTCGGAAATCTCAAATAAAAGGATCCAGCTGAGCTTTTCTCGAGCAATCTCATTAGTACGACGAGAAAACTGATTCTGTTTCATGCTGTCCCTTCTTACTCGGTACGAGCCACCTGCTCAATGCGATAGCCCTCAAGCTGGTCGCCAGGCTTGATGTCCTGGAAGTTCTCAAGGCCAATACCGCATTCATAGCCGGATTTAACGCTCTTAACGTCGTCTTTGAAGCGCCTAAGCGATGCAATCTTTCCGTCGTAGACAACAAAGCCGTCACGAATGAGGCGGATGTTATCGTCGCGAGAAATCTCGCCCTCAGAAATCATGCAGCCTGCAGCAATACCAACCTTAGGAACCTTGAAGGTATCGCGAACCTCAGCAACGCCAGTCTGAACTTCCTGCTCAGTTGGCTTAAGCATACCAATACGAGCAGCATCAATCTCTTCGATTGCCTTGTAGATGACGCTATAGGTTCTAATCTCAACGCCTACGCGCTCTGCAGCAAGCTTGGCCTTTGCATCTGGACGGACACCAAAGCCAATAATAATTGCGTTGGATGCATCAGCGAGAACAACATCAGTCTCGGTGATTCCACCAACAGCAGAGTGGATGGTGCTGATACGAACCTCGGACTGGTCCATCTTGTCCAGGGAATCCTGGAGAGCCTCGATGGAGCCCTGAACATCAGCCTTGATGATGAGGTTGAGTTCCTTGACGTCACGGTCAGCCATGGTGTCAAAGAGGTTCTCAAGGGTAACGTGCTTAACACGGTTCTGCTCTTCAATACGAGCCTTAAGAGCGCGCTGGTCAGCAAGCTCTCGAGCGTCGCGCTCCTCCTGGAAGACACGGAACTCATCGCCTGCGCCAGGAACGGTCTGCAGACCAAGAATCTCAACTGCGTCAGAAGGACCTGCGGTAGTAACTGCGTTGCCCTTAGGATCAAGCATTGCGCGGACGCGACCAAATGCCATACCAGCAACAAGAGCATCGCCGATGTGGAGTGTACCGCGTGTAACCAAAACAGTAGCAACAGAACCACGACCACGGTCAAGCTTAGCCTCAAGAACGTTACCAGAAGCAAAGGTGTCTGGGTTTGCCTTCAGCTCAAGGACATCTGCCTGCAAAAGAATGGTCTCGAGAAGATCGTCGATGCCCAAATTCTGCTTAGCGGAGATGTCAACAAACATGTTCTGTCCGCCCCACTCCTCAGGAATAACACCATACTCGGTGAGCTCCTGACGAACGCGGGTAGGATCTGCGCCTGGCTTATCAATCTTGTTGACAGCAACAACAATTGGAACGCCAGCAGCCTTTGCGTGGTTAATAGACTCAATGGTCTGAGGCATAACGCCGTCGTCTGCAGCAACAATCAGAATGACAATATCGGTAACCTTTGCACCACGAGCACGCATAGCAGTAAAGGTCTCGTGACCTGGGGTATCGATGAAGGTAATCTCACGGCCGTTAATGGTGACCTGAGAAGCACCGATTGCCTGTGTAATGCCGCCGGCCTCGCCAGCTGCAACGCCGGTGTGACGAATTGCGTCCAGAAGTGATGTCTTACCGTGGTCAACGTGACCCATGACGGTAACTACTGGAGGACGTGGCTTCAAGTCCTTAGGATCATCGTAGAAGGTGAAGGAATTCTCCTCTTCCTTGGACATAATCTTAATCTGGCGACCAAGGTCATCAGCAACAATCTCAATAAGCTCATCGGACATGGTCTCGGTAAGCGTCAGAGGGTTGCCAAGCAGGAACAGACGCTTAATGATGTCATTTGCAGAAACGCCAAGAAGCTCAGCAAGTTCAGAGACAGTAGAGCCCTGAGGAACCTTTACGGTATCAAGCTGGGAAATATCCTGGTCATTTGCAAGTGCTTCCTCAATACGCTGCTCCATAGCAGCCTCTGCAGCCTGCTTCTGACGACGCTCTTTACGCTTTTTACGGCGACCAGTGGACTCACGGCTTGCCTCTTCAATAGCAACACGAGCCTCATCCAAAACGCGGCTTCTGTTATAAGCCTCAGCCTCACGCGCCATACGGCTATAACGGTCTTCTCCGTCATCTCCGCCACGACGGTTCTTCTTGCGCTTACCATTTGGACGCTCATCAGACATAGAGGAGTCATCGCGCTCATTCTTGAAGTTATGACGAGAAGGAGCACCACTTGCCTCGCTTGCATTAGCGCGAGCGTGATTTCTTGGTCCCTTCTCGGCCTTCTTCTGAGCAGCAGACTCTGCAGCCTGCTGTTTTAAAACCTCTTCCTGCTGAGCAATCTGATCAAGCAGGTTATTGAAGGAAGGAGCAGCCTTAGGAGCGGTATCCTTTACGCGGTTACGCTCGGCCTCTTCAGCCTCAAGACGCTTCTTCTCTTCCTCTGCGCGGCGGCGCTCCTCTTCTTTCTTACGAGCAGCCTCTTCTTTTGCGCGCTTCTTCTCTTCCTCTGCACGCTCAGCCTCACGCCTTGCCTCTGCAGCAAGTCGCTCAGCCTCTGCTGCCTCTGCAGCAGCCTTTGCCTCTTTGGCAGCAGCCTCTTCCTCAGCAGCCTTCTGAGCTGCGATTTCAGCGGCACGAGCCTCCATAATAGGCTGGAGTTTCTTACGAACAATAGAGATATATGCATCTTCAAGCGTAGAAGAAGCAGACTTTGCAGGAATCTTCATGTCCGCAAGGTGCTCGAGCAATTCCTTGCTCTGCATACCATATTCTTTGGCAAGATCATGTACACGCATTTTTGCCATATATGAAAACCTTCCGGTTGACGGGATAGTTACAGGTAGTTGCCTAGATCAGTGAGTCTGGATCGGAAGAAATCTCTGCATTCTCCATGTCATCATGAATGCCACAGAAATCAGAACCAGGTCTTGCCATATTGCGGCAAGGAGTTCCGTTAGGGCTCACATACTTGCAACGATGAGCAATCTCTTCCTCGTCAACAGTCTCTTCAACAACCTCAGGAAGGTTGTTCAAAATGCTTGCAGCAAGGGACTCGTTCTTGATGTCAATGTGAAGACCAGTCAGACGAGCGGCAAGACGAGCGTTCTGACCCTCTTTACCAATCGCCAAAGACAGCTGGTCATCAGGAACAATAACGGTTGCGTGACCCGTAGCGCCATCAACAATAACGCGAGAAACACGTGCAGGTGAAAGTGCGGATGCAACGCAACGGGCAGCATCGTCAAACCAAGGCACAACGTCAACGCGCTCTCCACGAAGCTCAGAAACTACGGTGCGAACACGGCTGCCCTTAGGACCAACGCAAGCACCAACTGGATCAAGGCGCTCATCAACGGAAGAAACAGCAATCTTAGAACGGACACCAGCCTCACGAGCAATGGAGCGGATGCTTACAACACCGTCATAAACCTCTGGAACCTCAAGCTCAAAGAGGCGACGGATAAGATCTGGGTGAGTACGAGAAACAACAATTGGTGGACGCTGACGCTCACCACGAACTGCTGGCTGTGTTGCATTAGGATCGCGGACGTCAACGATAATTGCCTTGATGCGCTGGTTGTGAAGGTAACGCTCGCCTGCTGGACGCTCATCGCGCTCATCAGGGAAACGGCGCTGGTCAAAGTGTGGAAGCTCTGCCTCAACACCCTCACGAATCTTAATGATAGTGAAATCAGGAGTGGACTGAAGAACAGTACCAGTGATGATGTCACCAATACGACCGCGGAACTCATCATAAATCTGTGCACGAGCAGCGTTGCGAACAAGCGTCTTAATCTCTGCCTTAGCATGCTGAGCAGCAATACGGCTGGTGTCTGGAGGAGTTACGTCTACCTCATCAAACTCTGTATACTCACCAGTCTCCTCGTCTGGCTCACCCTTTGGAACAAGCTCATAGACGTAGACACGGCCAGTTGCCCTATCAATGGTGACGCGAGCGCCAAAATCAAGATGGAGGACGTCAGCATAGCTTTTTGCCAGAGACTGCTCCAAACGATCCAGCAGATACAACTCATCGATGTGCTTCTCCTGGCAAAGCAACATCAAAGCTTCCATCATTTCAGATGCCATGAATAATCCTCTCTATCTACTTCTTGGCTGAGGCCGAGAAATCAAAAACTGGTTTAATAACGCACTTCTTTAACTCAGACAAATCAACAGTACAGACCTCATCTTCTGTCTGAATTGAGATAGTTGTACCCTCAATGCCCAAGAGTTTGCCCGTAAATTTACGGCGTCCCTCTGTGGCAGTAGTCTGAAGCTGAATCTCTTCTCCCGCAAAGCGCTCAAAGTCTTTTGCACGACGAAGTGGACGTGCCATGCCTGGAGAAGAAACCTCCAAGGTAAATGATGCTGGGAAAGGATCAAGCTCATCGATGGTATCTGAGATCCATGAAGTTTCTTGAGCAACCTCATCAAGAGAAATGGTCTCTGCTGTCTGATCATCATGGTCAATTCTTACTCTGACCACAGGATTCTTAGAAGAACCAACAATCTCAACATCAACAATATCAATGTGGTGATTGAGTGCAGCCTGCTCTAGTGCGGACAAGATTTTCTTTGTTGCACCTTCGTTTTGCATTTGACCTCCTCATCTACATACAGAAAGGAAGCGGGGTCAAAACTCAACCCCACTTCCAACTAATAACAACTACGTTTAGAGATATCTTACGAGATAAAGGGCTTCTCGTCAAGTGTTTTTGCTGTTAGGCAACGATATTCACAAGTCGACCCTTAACAACAATGACTTTTCTAATCTCTTTACCCTCAAGCTGATCGGCAATTGCCTCAGTTGCAGCCGCAGTGAGCTCTTCCTCAGAAGCATCGGCAGAGACCTCAATGCGAGCGCGGACCTTGCCCTTAAGCTGAACAGCAATTTCAACGGTATTGCTCTTTGCCTGCTCTGGGTCAAACTCTGGCCAAGGCTGGTGATAGACAGGTGTATCTTTACCCAGAGCCTCGTGGCTGAGCTCCTCAGCCCAGTGAGGAATGATTGGAGCCAGCATGGCAACAACATCATTTGCAACCTTGTAGCAAAGTGCAGCATCTCTAGACTCTGCAGGAACCTCGTTGATATAGGCGCTTGCTGCATTAACCAGCTCCATGACCGCAGAAATAGCAGTGTTGAACTGGCCCTTGTCAAACTCGGTGGTGCAGCGGATTCCCATAGCGTTGAGGACGCGGTTGAGCTCAAGCGACTTTGCATCCAAAGCTGTGTGGTCGAGTACGGCAGAAGCATCAGCGGTGCGAGAGAGTTCCCAAACCACACGCCACGCACGCTTGATAAAGCGGTTTGCACCTGCAACGACCTTCTCGTCCCAGTCAAAATCCTTCTCTGGTGGAGCAACAAAGAGAATGGCAAGGCGCATAGTATCTGCACCGTAAGGCTCAATGACGGAGCTTGGAGGTACCACGTTACCCTTTGACTTTGACATGGTGTCGCCGTGCTCATCCTTGACCATGCCCTGAGTCATCAGGTTCTTAAATGGCTCGTCAATGTCAATCATGCCCAGGTCACGAAGGACCTTAGTAAAGAAGCGAGAATACAGAAGGTGCAGAATTGCGTGTTCGATGCCGCCAATGTAGTTATCTACCGGCATCCATCGGTCCACAGACTCTTTGGAGAAAGGAAGCTCGGTGTTGTGTGGATCGCAGTAGCGCAGATAGTACCAGCTGGAACAAGTAAAGGTATCCATGGTATCAGTGATGCGCTTTGCAGGCTTTCCGCACTGAGGACAGGTGGTCTCTACAAACTCCTTGCACTCAGCAAGAGTATCTCCTGCTGCCAGGTCAAGATTGTCTGGAAGCGTAACAGGGAGCTGATCATAAGGAACTGGGACGTCACCGCAGCAATCGCAGTGAATCATAGGAATTGGATTGCCCCAATAGCGTTGCCTGGAAATGAGCCAGTCACGAAGACGGAACTGGACAGTTCTACGACCAACGTTGTGCTCAGTCAGATAAGCAACAACAGCCTCTTCTGCCTCAGAATGTTTACCACCACGGAGACCGGTAAAAGGACCAGACTGGACGAGAATACCCACGGTATCCATTGGTCCATCCCAGTCAACAGAGGTTACCTTGTACTCGGAAACTCCCTTGAGCTCCTCATAGATATCAGTTCCCTCTTCACAGATGATAGGAACAATAGGCAGGTCATACTTCTTAGCAAAGTCAAAGTCGCGTTTATCGCCTGATGGAACACCCATAACAGCGCCAGTACCATAGTCGAGAAGGACGTAGTCGGCAACCCAAATTGGTACGGTCTGTCCGGTGACAGGGTTAATTGCGTAACGGCCGGTGAATACACCGTGTTTCTCGCGATCTGTGCCCTGGCGATCAATGGAAGAAACCTTTACAGCCTCCTCGTGAAGAGCGTCAAAGGCAGCCTTGTACTCTGAATCCCCTACCAGCTCAGCAGCAAGCTTGGACTCTGGTGGAAGCAGCATGAAGGTACAGCCGTAGATGGTGTCTGCACGAGTGGTAAAGACGGTCATCTTGGTATCGGTTGGTGTGACACCGTCAGTATCTGCCAGGGTGAAGTCAATCTCTGCACCCTCGGAGCGTCCAATCCAGTTTGCCTGCATGGCACGAACACGCTCTGGCCAGCCCTCAAGCTGGTCAAGGTCATCAAGGAGCTCCTGAGCATAATCAGTGATGCGCAGGTACCACTGAGAGAGCTCACGCTTCTCTGGAACTGCACCACAACGCCAGCATTTACCGTTAACTACCTGCTCGTTTGCAAGAACGGTCTTATCGTTAGGACACCAGTTAACGGGGCTTGTTGCACGATATACCAGGCCCTTCTCAAGCATCTTAAGGAAGATCCACTGGCCCCACTTGTAGTACTCAGGGTCGCAAGTGTTAAACATGCGGTCTTTGTCGTAGGCAAAGCCCATGCGGAACATGGTTTTTACAGCCTGGTCAATATTCTTATGGGTCCACACAGAAGGCTGAGTATTGTGCTTAATAGCAGCGTTTTCTGCAGGAAGACCAAAAGCGTCAAAGCCCATTGGATGCAAGACATCAAAGCCACGCATACGGGCCTGACGAGCCATAGCATCGCCAATGGTGTAGTTACGAGCATGACCCATGTGAAGATCGCCCGAAGGATAAGGGAACATCTCTAGAACGTATTTTTTAGGCCTTGAGCTGTCCTCTTCTGTCTTGTAAAGATTCTGCTCTTCCCAGACGCGCTGCCACTTAGTTTCAATGGCCTCAGCGTCGTAGGCAGGAAAATCACCTGTATCGGTTACGTTCTGTACTTCCTCGTTTTCCACGAGTTCCCCTTTCTTATAGCGATGCGTCACCAAGCAAAATACTTGGTGACGCCAGTAGTCCATAAATCCTGTGAGCTACGAACGGAAATTGTAACTGACCTGCTGGTTTGAGTCTTTCAGCAAGACGTCGTGTGCGCCACCCTCAACAATTGAAGTTGAAGAGACAAGTGTAATCTTTGCCTTATCGCGAAGCTCTGGAATATCAAGAGCACCACAGTTGCACATGGTGGACTTGACCTTCAGAAGTGAAGCCTCAACGCCGTCCTTCAGAGGGCCTGCGTATGGAACATACGAGTCAACGCCCTCGACAAAGGAAAGGCCGCGCTTGTTGCCGCCAAGATCGTAGCGCTGCCAGTTACGAGCACGAGCAGAGCCTTCGCCCCAGTACTCCTTCATGTAAGAGCCGTTAACAATAACGCGATCTGATGGGCTCTCATCAAAACGAGCAAAGTAACGGCCAAGCATCATAAAGTCAGAGCCCATAGCAAGAGCAAGAGTCATGTGGTAATCGTAGACAATTCCGCCGTCAGAGCAGATTGGAATATAGACGCCAGTCTCCTCAAAGTACTGATCACGAGCGCGAGCAACATCAATAACAGAGGTAGCCTGACCGCGGCCAATACCCTTCTGCTCACGAGTAATACAGATAGAACCGCCGCCGATACCAATCTTGATAAAGTCAGCGCCAGCCTCTGCCAGGAAGCGGAAGCCCTCAGCGTCTACAACGTTACCAGCGCCAATCTTGACGGAATCACCGTAAGTTGCACGAACCCACTCAAGCGTGCGCTTCTGCCACTCGGAATAACCCTCAGAAGAGTCGATGCACAAGACATCAGCACCTGCCTCAACAAGCAGAGGAACACGAGTCTCATAGTCACGAGTATTAATACCAGCGCCAACCATGTAACGCTTAGAGTCATCAAGAAGCTCATCTGGAGCAGACTTGTGGGAATCATAATCCTTGCGGAATACAAGGCTTACCAGGTGACCGTTCTTATCGACAATTGGAAGGGTGTTGAGCTTGTTGTCCCAGATAATGTCATTTGCCTCTTTGAGGGTCGTATCCTCAGCTGCGGTAATAAGCTTATCAGCTGGGGTCATAAACTCAGAAACAAGCTTAGAGCGATCATCGCGAGAAGGACGATAATCACGAGAGGTAACAATACCTACAAGCTTACCGCGAGAAGTGCCGTCATCGGTGACAGGCATGGTGGAGTGACCAGTCTTCTCTTTAAGGTCGAGCACCTCACCAAGGGTCATTTCTGGAGTAAGAGTTGAATCGGAGACAACAAAGCCTGCCTTGTAGCTCTTAACCTCGCGAACCATCTGAGCCTCATCCTCAGCGGACTGAGAGCCATAAATAAAGGCAATGCCGCCCTGCTGGGCCAAGGCAATTGCCAAACGAGGACCAGAAACTGACTGCATTACTGCAGATACCATAGGAATGTTGAGCTCAATTGCGCTTTTCTCGCCACGTTTAAACTTAACAAGAGGAGTCTTCAAAGAAACATTTGCAGGGATGTTCTCAGCTGATGAATAGCCAGGAACCAAAAGATACTCAGAAAATGTGTGTGATTCGCCTTCGAAGAACTTTGCCATTGTTTTTGGCTCCCTCCTGACCAACCGGTCATGCTCAACGTGTTTTGGCATTGTACCACCAGTGGAGCTAATTATTTAATTTGAACTCCCACTTGAAGCAATAACATCCTCAAAGTTAACAGCAATGTCATGTTTAGTAGGAACCCACTCAACCTTTTTAAACAAAGCTGCAACGGTAATAGGAATATACGTCATCATAAAAATGGGGAACGTAAAGAGATTGGTAAAAATACGCCATTTCTTCTTTACGTGGAAATGCTTGTACTCCGAGATGGTGGTAATAAGCGCCAGAATAAAGAAGACCACGTACATCGAGAAGACCGTCATGACCAAAGATCCCACACTCATAGCAATCTCTGCGTCAGTAGCAACGAAGCCGTGGCTCAAATAGCCAACTAGCATGTAAGTACCATTAATAAAAGCTGAAAGCAGTGTCAAAATCATGCCTGGCGCAATGGTCATGAGCATGTCGTATGAAGCAAACTGACCCTTAAAAATACCCTTAATAAGATCAAAACCATACGAGAAGAACACCTGGTAAAAGCCTTTTGTCCAACGCATACGTTGTGTCCACGATGCCTTGAAGGTCAAAGGTTGTTCATCAAAGAATTCTGCAGGTGCATAGCCAATTTGAATATTGTGAGCGCTGCAGAACGTGGAGAACTGAATATCCTCTGTAAGGGTGTGGAAATCCCATCCATGCATACCTTTAATAATGCGAGAAGAAACCATCCAGCCGGAACCAGAAACAGCGCAGCTAGTACCCATCATCATACGGGCGTTATTCAAGAACTTTGCCTCGCGCATAAACCAGGTTGCGTATGCAGAGCTTACCCAGCTGGAATCAAAATTCTTTGAGTTTCTATAGCTAGTACAGACAAGATATCCTGCATCAAAAGCCTGATTCATAATCTTTAAGTAGCTTGGAGAAACCAGGTTATCGGCATCCATAATAATGAATGCCTCGTATTTGTCGCCGTACTCATTAAGGATGCGATCAAAGCCGTAATCCATAACCCAGCTCTTACCTTTACGAGCAAGGTCATTACGCTCCCATGTAATTGCTCCAGCTTTTCTCGCCTCTTCAGCTGTTTTATCGGTACAAGCATCTGCAACAACAAAGACATCCATCAGCTCTCGAGGATAATCCTGAGAAAGAATGGACCTGACAAGGTTGCCAATAACTGGCTCTTCATTGTGGGCAGCAATAAAGAAGGCATAGCGGTGCTGCTTTTTTGCCTCTGGAAGTTTTACCTCGCCTTTAACTAAGACACGAAGAATGTACACAATCTGATAAAAGTATGCGAGTGTAAAGAAAAGCCAGATGATAAAGTTAAAAACAACAATTGGTGTGATACCGAGTCTGTTAAATTGCAATGGCATATAACATCCCTAAGCTCATATCAACAGCCAAAACTCAAGCTGCACCTACAACAAAAAGTAAAACTTACTAAGGTATTAGTTTAGCCGAAATAGACCTGAACGTGAAATTAAGCTTTGAACAATTGAGGACAAATCTCATCTCCTACAGAAGTCCTTCCCATAGACATAGCGCTCTGAGAAATAAGGGCTTCTTGCAGGTCTTCTGGCAGCGTGTCTGCAACCACGATATTCTCGCCCGTAAAAGGGTGCTCAAACTGAACGTGCCAGGAGTGAAGAAACTGCCTGTTAAGGCCAAGGTTAAGGCTCATATCTTTTTTACCGTAGAGCTGATCGCCGACAACTGGATGACCAATGTGGCGCATGTGAACTCTAATCTGGTGCGTGCGGCCAGTATAGAGGTGGCATTCAAGAAGCGAGTAACCCTCGCCTTTTCTTCCTGCTTCAAAGCGCTCAAGCGTTCTGAAGGTGGTAATGGCTTCTCGTGCGCCAGGAGCATCTGATACAGTCATTTTGAGGCGGTCTCGCGTTGAGCGAGCAATGCCCGTTTCAATAGTGCCAGAATCGTGGGCAACATAGCCTTGTACCAGCACAATGTAGCGACGGTCAAGCACGCGCAGCCTAATGAGGTCCTGAAGAGCTTTTTGCGCCTCGTCTGATTTTGCTGCCAGCATAAGACCAGATGTGTCCATATCAAGGCGATGCACAATACCGGGACGTTCTTCTCCCTGAAGCATTCCTAGGTGCTCGTAGCCACAGTGAGCCACCAGGGCGTTTGCCAGAGTGTCATCAACATGGCCAGGAGATGGATGACATACTAGGCCAATCTGCTTTGAGAGCACTATGAGGTACTGATCTTCAAAACGGATATCAAGCGGAATATCTGGATTTGGGCGCAAAAGTCCTGTTTGAGGCTCTGCGTCTGGAAGCGATACCAGAAGCCTATCGCCCAACATAAGTTTTTCTGACTTAAACGTAGCCAGCGTAGCATTGATGGTTACTCTTCCCTCTTCCACCAGCTTTGCGCAGGCACTTCTTGAAGGAAGTGTATCTTGGGCAGAAAGAAACGCATCTAATCTGACGCCGTCCCCTTCTGGTCCAACTAGTATGTCAACGATACGCTCATTCATTGCCACTACCCTGCTGTTGCTTTTTGTCCCAGATTATCCAGTACACAAAAGCAATAAGGATGCCGCAGGTCACAAAAATATCCGCCACATTAAAGACAGCAAAATTAACAAACGTTGTAGCAAAGAAATCAGTAACCTGACCAAACAAAACGCGGTCAATAGCGTTACCAATTCCGCCGCCCGCAACGCCTCCCAAAAGCGCAATAAGTGGCAACGGGAGGTTCTTCTCGCGAAGTACAAAGCCCACAAGAGCGGCTATGACCACAGCAGTGAGAGCTACAAAAAAGAGAGCGTTTCCAGAGCCCACAGAAAATGCCGCTCCAGTGTTGCTTACATGGAAGAGCTCCATAACGCCGGGGATAAACGGCACTGCAGTTCCCTCTGGAATTAAGGTTCTTACCCAGAGCTTAGTTACCTGGTCAAGCACGCAGGCAACAGCGCCCGCCCCGCAGAGAACTGCAAGGCGGGTCACTAGTGTGTGAGTTGTATGTTGCTGCTGGTCAGTGTTCATTTACGCAACAACATCGTGGCAGCGGTGGCAGAGGTGATCCTCGCCAAGCTCGCGATAATTCCAGCAACGGTCACAGCGCTCGCCGTTTGCAGGATAGACGCTTACGCTCAGCTCAGAGCCCTCAGAAACAGTGACCTCAGAGCAGACAAATGCCTCAGCAAAGTCAAGGCCGGCGTGAGAAATGGATGCAGCCTGCTCAGGAGTAAGCGTAACCTCGGCACGTGTAGCCTGGGTGGTCTTCTCGGTAACTACGCCAGCCTCAAGAGCAGTCTCGTATGCCTTGGTGTAGGCAGCGCGAGCATCAACCAGTACCTGATATGCAGGAAGCAGTGAGGTGTACTCTTCGGTGGTCATAGGAGCCTTATACCAGTCGAGAAGTGCGGCGTACTTCTGACCGTCACGCATAGACTCTGGTAGGAACTGCATAGCCTCATCAGTGGTGTAGACCAGAATTGGCTGCAGGTCATGAACAAGCATGGAAAGAATCTCTGCCCAGACGGTCTGAGCGCTACGGCGTGTTGCAGAATCTGCAGCATCGCAGTACATACGATCCTTAGTTGCGTTCAAGTAGCCGTTGGAAAGCTCAATGATGTAATCGTAGAGGGTACGGAAAACGTTATTGAAGCGATATCCCTCGTAAGCCTCGGTGACTGCAGCATGAACCTCGCACATACGGGCAAGAACAAGACGGTCGTACTCTTCAAGATCTGCCACAGCAACTGCATCAGTTGCAGGATCAAACTGACCCTCAAGCTCTCCAAGAAGGAAGCGAAGGGTGTTTCTGAACCTACGATATGCGTCGCCTACCTGAGAAAGAATGGCGTCATCGCAAGGGACGTCAGTTGAAGTATCAACGGAAGCAACCCAAAGACGCAGGACGTCTGCACCGCGCTCAGCGCAAACGGCGTTTGGATCAATGACGTTGCCCAAAGACTTACTCATCTTGCGTCCCTGGCCATCAAGCGTAAAGCCCTGGGAAACAACAGACTTGTAAGGAGCAACACCGTAAGCACCAACAGAAGTCATAAGAGAACTCATGAACCAACCGCGGTGCTGATCGGAACCCTCAAGATACATATCAGCTGGGAACTTAAGGTTTGGACGATGCTTACAAACAGCCGTGTGAGAAACACCAGAATCCCACCAAACGTCCAGAATGTCCTTGTTAGCCTTGAGGTTATGGCCACCGCACTTAGGACAGACGCAAGCGTCGCCTAAATAGGTCTTAGGATCGTCGGTGAACCAAGCATCAGAGCCCTTCTCGCGGAAAAGCTTGATGACTGCGTCAAGTGTCTGGTCATTAATGACGGTCTCGCCACAATCCTCGCAGGTGAAAGCAGGGATTGGAACACCCCAGTTGCGCTGCCTGGAAATACACCAGTCAGGACGGCCCTCAACCATGGAGCCAATACGCTTAACAGCATTTGCAGGATAGAACTTAACCTTAGTAAGCTCCTCTGCTGCCTGCTGACGCAGACCAGTCTTATCCATGGAGACAAACCACTGGCTTGTTGCACGGAAGATAACAGGCTCTTTACAACGCCAGCAGTGTGGATAGCTGTGGGTAATCTCTTCTGCAAGAATGAGCGTACCACGGTCTTTAAGCCACTGAACAATGACAGGGTTAGCCTCATTGACTTCCATGCCAGAGAAGGGGCCACCAGTACCTTGGCCGTCACCCTTGAAGAAGTGGCCATCATCATCAACAGGCATGGTCTGTGGAATATCAAAGCGAACGCCAGCGTTGTAGTCGTCTACACCGTGGCCAGGTGCGGAGTGAACAACACCAGTACCATCGTCAAGGGTGACGTACTCTGCATAAATAAACTTGCCAGTGTTGCCAAGATCACCAAAGATTGGCTGCTTGTACTCATTGCCGGCAAGCTCAACACCAGTCTTCTTCCAGGTGTTACCCTCTGCGTCCTGAGCTAGCTTCCAATCGGTATAACCAAACTTAGCAGCAGCCTTCTCTGCAAGAGCCTCGGCAACAATCTCTACGTGTCCATCAGGAAGCTCAAGAGCAACATAGTTAGCTTCTGGGTGCAGAATAACTGCCTCATCTGCTGGCATAGTCCAAGGAGTAGTAGTCCAAATGTCTACCCAGGTCTTACCTGCATAAGCCTCAAGACCCTCTGGAACTGTGGTTAGCTCAAAGCGCACAAAAATAGCAGTTGAGGTGACATCGTGATACTCAATCTCTGCCTCAGAAAGAGCAGTGTGGTCATGAGTGCACCAGTGAACAGGCTTGGTGCCTCTATACACAGAACCCTTATCATAGATGGCCTTGAAAATCTCAACGTCAGTAGCGTCGTAATCATTGACGTAGGTGAGATAAGGGTTATCCCACTCGCCCAAAACACCAAGGCGCTTAAAGCCCTGACGCTGGGTATCTACCTGCTCAACTGCCATCTTGCGGCAGAGCTCACGGATCTTCTCGGTAGACAGCTGATTGAACTTTTCTGTGCCAAGCATCTGCTCAACCTTGTGCTCGATCGGCTGACCATGGCAGTCCCAACCAGGAACATAAGGGGTCTGGAAGCCCTGCATAGCCTTATAGCGGTTGATGATGTCCTTAGAAATCTTATTCTGAGCGTGACCCAGGTGAATTGGACCATTTGCATAAGGAGGTCCGTCATGAAGGACAAACTTGTCATGTCCCTCATTCTTCTTCATCAAGAGTTCATAGACGTTGTTTTGGTCCCAATCAGCCAAACGCTGAGGCTCATTCTGCGCAAGTGATGCGCGCATAGGAAAGCCTGTATTTGGCAGGTTGGTGGTCTTTTTGTACTCGTTTGCCATCAAGCACAACCTTTCTGGGCACAAATAAAGCGCCCGTCCCTCACAGCTGGGACGAAGCGCCACAATACACTTCGTTGTAACCACCCAGCGACGGATATGTCCGTTTACTCGGCTGGCCTGTCACGGCGACCATTTCCGGCAGCATCTACTAGTACAAAATGCTTGTACGTTTGAACTGCAGCTCCGAGGTGATGTTCACACGGACGCAAATGCGGACTTCCACCAACTCCGCTCGCTTGAGATTTGCGCTACCCAGCTACTGTCCTCATCACAGCTTGTGTTAGTAATACTACCACGTCTTGTACGCATTGAACTAAGTAATACGTACGCGTAAACCGTTTTTAACAAATTACACGGAATTCAAATTTTAAATTTTTATAGAAATAAAAAAAGAAGAGTGGGTACAACAAACCTAATATCTAAGTGAGCTCATATCACATTTGAGCCAAACAGGTAAAGGGACGTGTATGGCAGATAACAATAACAAGCACCGTAGATCTATGTCGATGCTACTCTATATTGCAGTAGCCATCTTTGTATATCTCCTGCTCAGCAACACATTATTACCAGGACTTTTGCGCCAACAGGTACAAACTGTTTCGTACAGTGAGTTCCTTAACAAGGTTGACAACAATGAAGTCACCAAAGTAGATCTTAATACTGGTAACAGAAACATTAGGTTCACAACAGGCTCTGGAGATTCCGAGAAGGTCTTTGAGACTACGCAGTTCCCTAATGATGCAACGCTGGTTCAGACGCTTAGAGACCACAAAGTTGATTTCTCGGCTTCTATTCCTGACAACTCTACAAATATGCTGCTCTATGCCCTTATTCAGTATGGAATCCCTCTTGTTATCTTCTTGGGCATTGGCTACTTTATCAACCGATCCCTTAAACGCGCCATGGGTGACGATGGTCCTTCCATGAACTTTGGTGGCGGCTTTGGAGGTCTTGGCGGCAATCTTGGTCGCTCAAGCGCTAAAGAAATTAAGGGAGAAGACACAGGCATTACGTTTAAAGACGTAGCTGGTCAAGAAGAGGCTAAAGAGTCTATGCAAGAGATTGTTAGCTTCCTTAAGACTCCTGATAAGTACAAAGAGATTGGTGCTCGCTGCCCTCGTGGCGCCTTGCTTGTAGGCCCTCCAGGTACTGGTAAGACCCTCATTGCTAAGGCAGTTGCTGGTGAGGCTGGCGTTCCTTTCTTCCAAATTGCTGGCTCTGAGTTTGTTGAGATGTTTGTTGGACGCGGTGCTGCAAAAGTCCGTGACCTCTTCAAGCAAGCAAATGAAAAGGCTCCTTGCATCATCTTTATTGACGAGATTGATGCAGTCGGTAAGCGCCGTGATGCTTCCCTTAACTCCAATGATGAGCGCGAGCAGACCTTAAACCAGCTGCTCTCCGAGATGGACGGCTTTGACAACCACAAGGGTATTGTTGTTCTTGCAGCAACAAACCGTCCAGAAACCTTGGACAAGGCACTTCTGCGTCCTGGTCGTTTTGACCGCCGTATTCCTGTTGAGCTTCCAGACCTTAAGGGTCGTGAGGCAGTTCTTCAGATTCACGCTAATGATGTAAAGATGGAGCCAGGTGTTGACCTCTCTATCATTGCTAAGTCCACACCAGGTGCATCTGGCGCAGACCTTGCAAACATCATCAACGAGGCAGCTCTTCGCGCTGTTCGCTTTGGCCGTCGTCGTGTTACCACTGAAGACCTCACCGAGTCCGTTGACGTTGTTATTGCCGGCGCAAAGAAGAAGAACACCGTTCTTTCTGAGCACGAGAAGGACGTTGTGGCTTATCACGAGACTGGTCATGCAATTGTTGGTGCCATCCAGAAAAACGACGCTCCTGTTACCAAGATCACCATTGTTCCTCGTACTGGCGGAGCTCTTGGCTTTACTATGCAGGTTGAGGACGATGAGCGTTATCTAATGAGCAAAAGCCAGGCAATGGATGAGATTGCGGTTCTCTGTGGTGGACGCGCAGCTGAAGAACTTATCTTTGGCGAGATGACCAATGGCGCTTCCAACGATATTGAGCGTGCAACAGCAATTGCTCGCGCTATGGTTACGCAGTACGGCATGTCTGACAAACTTGGCATGGTTACCCTCAGCCAGCAGCAAAGCCGTTATCTTGGTGGTGGTTCTTCCCTCACCTGCTCTGAGGCAACCGCTGAAGAGATCGATGCTGAAGTTAGACGCATTGTTGAAGAGGGCCACCAGCGTGCACTCCAGACGCTTAAAGAGAACCGCTTTAAGCTGCATGAGATTGCTCACTACCTGCAGAAGAAGGAAACTATCACCGGCGAGGAGTTCATGAACATCCTTAAACGTGAGAATACCTTTGCACCAGTAGTTGAGAACACCAATGAGGAAGGCTCCTCTACTTCTTCAGCAGAGTAATTCTCTCATCAACAAAGTGAAACGGCCGCCTACACTTGTAGATGGCCGTTTTTTGTACCGCAATTTTTGTACTGCGATTAAAGGCGCTCTATCCAGGCTATCGAGCAAAGAGCTCCCAAAAAGCAACAGCAGATGACGCTGCAACGTTCAGAGAGTCCACCTGATGTGACATAGGAATGATGGTAGTAACGTCACAGGCCGCAATAGTTTTCTTATCAAGTCCATAGCCTTCACTACCAAAGAACAGCGCGGCTTTTTTGCCTTCTACCAGCTCTTTATTTAAAGGTACTGCAGAATCTGTAAGCGCAAGAGCGCACGTAGTAAAAGAATGAGCTTTAAGCTTTTCTATAAGATCTAGCGATGTTGTTTCTTCATCCAGGCGAGCCCAAGGCACATTAAGAACCGTTCCCATAGAAACGCGCAGAACTCGTCTTGAGAGGTTGTCAGCACATTTAGCTGTCAAAATAACAGCGTCTACATTAAGAGCTGCGGCTGACCTAAAGACTGCGCCTACGTTATTAACGTCAACCAAGTCTTCCAAAACGGCAATGTGCTTAGAGGTGTTAAGAATCTCTTCTAACGCTACACCTTGTGGCCTTCTCATAGCGCAGAGCACTCCTCTATTCATCTTGTAGCCAATAAGCTGTGTGAGCTGCTCATCTGGAAGAATGAAAATGGGAGTGTTGTCTGGCAGAGGACGGAACTTCTCGACAATTTGCAAAATATTGTCTGTATGAGAAGTATTCGCAAGAAATGAGAGCGGTCTACAACCTGCAGCAAGCGCAGTCTCAATCACAAAATGTGACTCACAAATCATGACACCGCGGGACGGATCAAGACGATTACGAAGCTGGTTGTCAGTCAGTCGAGCATACACATCAAGACGATGGTCGTCAGATGAATCTACATGAATAACCGGATATGTTGCCATAAATAACGTACCTCTCGCCTCTTGATAGACAGTATTCTCTCACTCTTGAGGCAAGAGCAACGTCATGTGTTCATGAATTACTTCTGCAACTGTTTTCTCTTAAGGAAGAAACTCAAAGAAACCAGTGAGACAGAAGAGCCCATAAGTGCCCCTTGTAATGCAATCTGAGAATAGTCTGCAGTATCAGGGAGCAAAGACTTCTTCTGAGTTTGCTGAGGCTGCTTAGGCTTCTCTGGAGTGTGAGTCTCAGGCGTTTCTGGAGTAGTCTCAGGCTGCTTCACGTATACGTGAGTCCAATTTGCAGTAATGGCTGGCTGAGAAGTATCACTTGTTCCAATAACAAGATTGACCTTTAAATGCTGGTATGAATCAAAGTGATCTGGATCTGCAGATGTTGGAGTAAGCAGATATTCAATTCGATACTGACCAACAGGCAAGGTGTCATCTTGGTATGAAGAATAGACAACATCCTTGAAATGGTTTGAGAAATAAACAGCATTGCCATCGGCATCAACGACACGAGGTGTGCCATCTGGCAGATAGCTCAAATCAACAGTAAATTGGCCGTTTTCAAACAGTTGAATATCGTAAGTGTTACCACCAGGAGTTCTGCTAATGGCAATATCTCCATTATGAGTAGCAGCACTAACAGGGAAAAGCTGAGTAACATCTTGTGCCTGAATCTCAGCCATAAGGCGAGCTGTCACGGCATCAATATCCAATACTCGCCTTGTACCTGCATCAACCGTGTGATCATAGCTGTAAGAAGAAATAGTAGCAGGAGCATTCTGAAGACCAGCGTCAATAGGCTTTAAAGTAGTTCCAGTATCTGAAACATATGCGGTGTGTGCGAGGGTGTAGTAATACGTAATATGTGTCACATACGTAGTTGGACGGACAACATTACCATCGCCATCATAGCCAGCGGAAATCGTATAAGAGTCAACTTCTTTGTGGTCAAGAATGTCATTACCCACTACCTCTGGAGCCTGGAACAGACCTTGTTTTTCAGTCTTATTTCCGTTGCTATCAACAAACGTTGTGAGGTTGCGATTAATATCAGATATACCTACGTGCATGGTATAGATGTAATAGAAGCCATGCTCTTGATCATACGAGAGCGTTTTTTCCAGCTTATACTGACCCATAGACAAACTAGTATCAATAACAGCAGTATTATCTTGACCAACCGACCCTTGTGCCAGCTGACCATTAGCGATGTATGAATTAATTCTGTCTCTGTGAGCCTGAATATCATTGTCTGAATCAAATTCAAACACCGGAAGCAAGATTCTACGATCAGTTACGCCAGCAAGCTCCGGATGAGTCTGAATGTAAGCATCTACCGCTGCGTCATCTGTTGTATAGCTCAAGGAATCATCTGGCGAGAAAAGCGACAAGTCAAACTGGTCTCTATCTAGGTAAACAAAATCACTTACCTTGCTAAAGTTTGGATGAGAATCAGGGTTAACTGCCTCATAAGGCTTAACTTGCTCAAGGTTATCAAACGAAGTTGAATCATTGCCCACAAGAGGCGCAAAATCAGAAGGTAGAAGTTCATACGATTTGACATCAGTATGCAGCAACAACTGATTAGCAGAATGGGAATTTGATTGAATAGTTGATGCAGTAGCAACAGCAATTTTAGGAAAAGCTGAAGTGCATAAAAGAAGAACAGCAAGAGCAGTACAAACGCATCTAAGTTTTTGCGTGATACTATTGACTCTAGTTGATGGCATACGCTATTGCTCCCCTTGCAATTGGTAAATAATTATTTCTAAATGTCGTATATATTACTCCAGTTTTGTTCTTCTCCTGTGGAAAATAATTCCTCGTAAGTTCCATAAAATATGTGACGAATATGCACTACACTAAATAAATGTGTCTTTGACTCAATTACAGAAAGCTTGTTTGTCAAAACACACTGATTCTTGCTGTGTAACTTCGTATTTTATAAGGAGTGCTCCTTGGCTAAGCACTTTGCAAAAAGCTCTGCTTCTCACACCGCTAACCTACAGCCTCTTTCCACAGAGGAAGCTACAGAGAAGTCACCTTCCCTTAAGGACTCAGTTCCAAGTCTTGGCGATACTGATATGTACGTTGCTCTTAATGAAGAGCAGGTAAAAGCCAATCAGCTCAATGAGTCTTCACAAGCTACAGAGTCTCCAGAAGAGCAAGCAGATGATCTAACTGTCATTGCTCCCCTTGATAGCGCAGAGCTTGGAGAAAAAGAAGAAGCTCCCGTTAACCATAAGAAACATCAGTGGTGGAAAATACCTGCCGCGCTCGTTGGTATTCTCGCCCTTGTGTATGTGGGTGGAGCAATCTTCTTTAACTTCTTCTTTATGCCTCAGACCAGCATTTATGGTAAAGACTACTCCTTAAAACCAGCTTCAGATTTGCAGGCTTCTAGAGCAAACGAGGCCTCAAACTATTCTGTACAAGTCTCTGGAAACGGCGTTGATTTAACCATTAAGGCCTCTGACATTGATTTGAAGTACGACGCAGCAGGATATGCTCGCGATGCAATTAGCCAGCAGAATCCTTGGATGTGGCCACTGGAGCTTAATCGCAGCAGGTCCTTGAGCCCACATGCAACCGCTTCGTACGATACAAGCAAGGCAGACGCTCTCTTTAATCAAAGAATTGAGCAGGCAAAGGAATCTGCTCACACTCTAGAGAACAATGGAATTACCTACGATAGCTCAGCTAAAAAGTTTGTTTTTGCTGACGATGCTATTGCCACAAGGCTTTCTCTTGAAGGCGTCCATAAAGACTTGCAAACCGCTTTTGATAATCTGAGCACCACTGTACAGCTTGGCCAAGAAAGCCTCATGAGCGCAGAAGATCTTGATGCCGCTCTGAAGACAGCTAATTCCTACGTTGCCTCTGCGGTTGATTTGATGTTGGGCGACTCTGTTGCATATCAACTTGATCAAGACACCATTGCTAGCTGGATTAAGTTTGACGAGAATCTCTCTATTTCATTTGATACAGACGCTATTACCAAATGGGTCAACGAGACACTTGCTCCTGCAGTAGATACTCGCGGCACTTCAAGGACCTATAAGCGTTGGGATGGAAAAGAATTCACTACAAAGGCTGCTGGTGCATACGGCTGGGTTATTGATAATGACGCTGCTGTAAAAGCTATCTCTGACGGTCTGTCCGCTGGCCAGGCAACAAAGATTGAACTACCTACAAAGCAGTCAGCCGACAAATTTACTAAGCAGGGCGAGCAGGACTGGGGTGGTCGTTATATTGACGTTGACCTTACCACTCAGCATGCTGTTCTTTATGGTGATGATGGCACAATTCTTTGGGAAGCCGATGTTGTAACGGGTATCCCAGACGGACATCACAACACTCCAGAAGGAGTCTGGTATATTACCAGTCATATCAGAAACGCTCGTCTTCTTGGTCCAAATGACGAGAATGGCAAACCAGGTTGGGATGCACACGTTGATTTCTGGCTTGGCGTAAAGGGACAAGAAGTTGGTTTCCACAACGCTCCATGGAGAAGTGCGTTTGGTGGAAATATCTATCGCTACAATGGTAGTCATGGTTGCATTAACCTAAGCTATGAAAACGCACAGAAACTCTTTGATATTGCCAAAGACGGAGATCCTGTTATCATTCACTACTAAGTTTTTCTTAGAAAATAAGAGTTACGCGCGCTTTAGAAAACAATTCTGAAGCGCGCGTTTTTTATGTCTTACAGAAGATCAACAACACGCTCTTTATTTACTCTTCAAGCGTTTTAACTTTATAACCAAAATAATAAATGTGTCCTAACCAAACAATAACAAGGACAATACTGCCAATAATAATGCCTTTTATTAGCATGGCAATAAGTCCTACGCCCATGACTAAAGTTACTGTGACAAGAATGCGCACTTTAGTCTTAGCAGTCATCCCTTTTCCAGCTTTAAAATCAGCAAGGTTATTTTGATAAAGCTTCGTGTTAAGTAGCCAATTATTAAGTCGGTCAGATGATTTTGTGAAGCAAAAAGCAGCAAGTGCCAAAAATGGAACAGTTGGCAAAATGGGAAGCACTACACCAAGCACAGCAAGTGCCAAGCTTATACAACCTAGTGTCATAAAGGTAACACGTTTAATTGACATAAATACTCCCTACTGCTTTTTGAAAGAGTTTACCTTGTTTAACAAAATGCAGTAGGGATATTACTCGACATGAGCAATTCTTATATAAATTTATTTACTAGCAACGCCTAGAAACGAGGTATTTGGCCCCCGCCAAAGCCCATATTCTTCATCATAGACTCCATAGCACGGCGACCCTTCTTTGCATTGCCGCCCTGAGTCATAGCCTTCATCTTGCCCATCATCTTATTCATTTCGCCCCACTGACGAATAAGCTGATTAACTTCCTGAACACTACGACCAGAACCCATGGAAATACGACGACGACGCTGACCGTTAATTATCTTTGGACGTGCACGCTCTTCCTTGGTCATTGAATGAATAATGGCTTCAATCTTTCCCATAGAACTATCGTCAATACCGCCTTGCTGGGCCATCATGCGGTCACCACCAGGTAGAGCGCCAATAAGCTTTGCAAGACCACCCATCTTGCGAATCTGATTCATCTGATTAAGCAAATCATCCATAGTGAAGCCCTCGCGCAACATGCGCTCAGCATCTTCAACCTGCTTCTCGTCTGCTGCTTGCTGGGCCTTCTCGACAATAGAGATAACGTCGCCCATGCCAAGGATGCGCTTAGCCATACGATCTGGGTGGAAAACCTCAAGTGAATCGGGTTTCTCGCCCATAGAAACAAACTTGATAGGTTTGCCGGTAACCTCACGTACGGAAAGGGCACCACCGCCACGAGCGTCGCCATCAAGCTTGGACATGATAACGCCGTCAAAGTCTACGCGCTCGGCGAAGGTGCTAACAACATTGACAATATCCTGGCCGGTCATGGCGTCGACAACCATAAGAATCTGGTCTGGCTTGACGGCACGCTTGATAGCAACGGCCTCTTCCATCATTTCTTCGTCAATTTGAAGACGGCCAGCGGTATCGACAATTACCAGGTCATTGAGGTGATCAACAGCCTCCTGGATAGCCTGAGACGCAATAGCAACTGCGTCTTTGCCATCACCACGATAAACTGGCACGCCAATCTCTGAACCAAGTGTTTCAAGCTGATCCGCTGCTGCAGGACGGTGAACGTCGCAGGCAGCAAGCAGAGGATTCTTTCCCTGGGACTTAAGCAGGTAGGCAAGCTTTGCAGCTGCGGTTGTCTTACCTGAGCCCTGAAGACCAACGAGCATAATGACGTTTGGAATGCGGTTCTGCGCCAGCGTAAGCTTGGACTCGGTTGAACCAAGCAGCGCCGTGAGCTCATCCAGAACAATGCGGACAACGTTTTGAGCTGGAGACAGAGACTCTAGCACGTCAGCGGTCATGCACTGCTCTTTGCAGCGGCCGACAAACTCTTTAACTACCTTGTAGTTAACGTCAGCCTCGAGAAGAGCCATGCGAATTTCTCGCATGGCTGAATTGATATCGTCCTCAGTGAGACGGCCCTTTCCGCGCAGAGCGGAAAATGTATTTTGCAGTCTATCTTGCAGGCTGTTAAACATTACTGAACTCCCTCACCAACAAGTGCTTCACAGAATGAACGAGCATCAAACGTCTGAAGATCATCGATTGACTCGCCCACACCAATACGATAAATAGGCAGGTTAAGCTGGTTTGAAATTGCCAGAGCAATTCCTCCCTTTGCAGTGCCATCAAGCTTGGTGACAATAAGACCGTCCAAAGACAGTGCGTCGTTAAACTCTTTTGCCTGATTAAGGCCGTTTTGGCCAGTAGTTGCATCAATAACCAAGACAACACTTACAGGAATATCTCCTGCGCGCTTTCTGGTAACCGAGACAACCTTAGCAAGCTCGCGCATCAGATCAGATGAGGTATGAAGGCGTCCAGCAGTATCAATAAGAACCAGCTCAGTGCCTTGTTTTTCTGCTGTTTCAACAACCTCAAAGCAAACGCTTGCAGGGTCAGCACCACGCTCTCTGGTAACTACTTCAATACCAGAGCGCTCTCCCCATACCTGCAGCTGCTCAATTGCAGCTGCGCGGAAGGTGTCAGCGCCACCAATCAAGGTCTTAACGCCACTGGCATGTGCACGACCAGCAATCTTTCCAACAGTGGTAGTTTTACCAGCGCCATTAATGCCTACAAACAAGACAATGGAAGGCGTATCTGTAAAAGGATCTCTTTCTGCAACAGGAAACTCTGCTGTAAGGCGCTCTACAAGGGCACGGCGTAGCTGATCGGAGCGCATAAGATTTTCTCGCGCTGCACGCTCACGCAGGTCATCGGTGACACGCATAGCCACCTCAGCACCCATGTCTCCCATAACCAGCGTATCCTCAAGGTCATCCCAAAAATCTTCAGTGACCTCTCCACCCATATAAAAGATTTCGCTTAAAGTCTCACGAGAACGCTCAAGACCGCGGCGAAGATTGTCCATAAAGCCCATTAGATATCAACTACCTTTCCGGTTGTCCTATCAAGCCTCTGAGAGACAACATGGCTGACACCATCTGCCTGCATGGATACACCATACAGTACATCTGCCTGCTCCATGGTGCGCCTCTGGTGAGAAATGACAATCAGCTGAGTGGTCTCTTTGAGCTGCTCAATGGCATCAAGCAGCTTGGAGAGGTTGGCGTCGTCGAGCGCAGCCTCAACCTCATCAAAGACATAGAACGGAACAGTGCGTGTCCTATACACAGCAAAGAGCAATGCCAGGGCGGTGAGGCTCTTCTCGCCACCTGACATAAGCATCATCTTGGTAATGCGCTTACCGCGCGGCTGAGCCACAATCTCAATGCCTGTCTCGGAGAGATGATCAGGGTCGGTGAGCTCAATGTGGGCGTGGCCACCAGGGAACAGCATGGAGAAGATCTCGGAGAAGTTCTGGTTGACGCGGTCAAAGACAACAAGGAAGCGGCTACGCATCTTGCGATCAATGGCCGAGATGATCTTCTTCAGCGAGGTTCGAGCAGCCTCTAAGTCAGCTACCTGCTCGTTAATGTAGTCAGCGCGCTCTTTGAGACGCTCGTACTCATCCATGGCAACGGCGTTGACAGGACCCAACGCCTCAAGTTGACTCTTGAGCGACGCAGCAAGGCGCTCTGCCTGCTCTCTGTCTTCTGGCTCAGGAAGCGTCAAAGCCTCGTCCAGTGAAGCGCCTGTGGCAAGAATGGCCTCGATGGCGTTTTGAACCTGAACCTCAAGCTTGCCAATCTCAACGCTAATCTGGTTAGCAGCGTCTTTCTCTTTTTCTACTGCAAGCGCAGCTTCAGAAGCAGCGTCTTTAGCCTCAGAGATGGTTTCTCGAAGCGTCTCGGAGTCTGCCTCCGCCAGCGACGCACGATCCTTGAGCCTAGACGCCCACTCAAGCGCTTTCTGGTGCAGAGCGTCGTAGCGCTTGTACAGCGGGTCTACGCGAAGCCTGATTACCTCAAGCGCGTGCGTTGCCTGTTTAGCAGCAGCAAGCTGCTCGTCCAGCTGAGACAGGCGCCTCTCAAGCTCTGCCTGGCGAGAAGCCATACTAGTTGCGCGCTCTTTTGCAACAGTTAGGTCCGTCTTTGCATCCGAAAGCTCTCGGTTGGCCCTACCCTGTGCGCGAATGGCATCCTCATGCTGGTCCTGCAGCTCTTTGAGCTCAGATGCAAGCGACTCCATACGGGCCTTAGCCTCTTCAGCGGCGCGCTTGTGCTCATCAATGTGCGCACGAGCCTCCTGAGCACGTTCTTTTGCCTGCTCTCGAGAAGCGCTGACCTGCTTCAGCTCTGCCTGAGAAGAAGCAACCTGTCCCTCAAGACGGCCTCGCTCCGCAGCAATAGAGGTAAGCTCACCGTTAAGGCGAGCAACCTCGCCCTTGGACTGCGCGCTCTTCTCGCGAACTGAAGCCAGCTCATTCTCGCAGTTGGTAACTGCGGAGCGAGCAGCCTCCAGATGGCGCTTGAGGGAAGGAAGCGCACCCTCAAGCTCACGAATGCGGCGCTTACGCTCAAGAGAGCCGTCCTCGGCCTGAGATGCGTGTCCCAGGACCAAACGACCATCTGGGTGGAGCAGCGTACCGTCAGGAAGCACATAAAGCCCGCGAGGCTCATCTTTGCGAGCAGCGTAGGCATCATCAAGGCTCTGAGCAACAAAAACGTGACCAAAGAGCGCCTGTACAAGGGCTTCGGCACCCTTCTGAGCAGAGACGTGCTCAAGCAGAGGCGTTGTATGTGCTGGAGCGGCAAGAGCTGGAGTTGCGTCAGAAAGAGCAACCAGCGTAGCCTTACCGTCCTCAGAAAGCGCCTGAACGCGCTCAAAGAGCGCATGAACGTTTTGCTGCTTATCTACAACAAGTGCGGAAAGATCTTCTCCCAAAAGCTGCTCAACAAGAGCTTCAAACTCTGGCTGAACCTCAAGGTAATCGGCAAGCCTGCCTGAAACAAGAGAAGCGGTTGCCGTGTCAGAGACAAGCTTTTCTGCCAGAGGGCTTCCCTTTTGCACCTCAACATCAAGCGCACGAAGCGCCTCGAGTGTAGCTTCACTGCTTGAAAGCTCCTGGCGAGCAGTGCGCTCTGCCTCACGAGCCGCCTCAAGTGCAGAAGCGCGCTCAGAAATCTCAGCAACAAAAGCCTCGGACTCCTGACGAGCCGTCTCAAGAGCTGCGGTAAGCTCCGCTTCTTTAGCGCCACTATCTTCCAGCGCAGCTTGAGCAATCTCAAGGGCCTCGGTAATCTGAGACAACCTGGACTCGAACATCTTGTCTTCTACCTGCGCATGAGCAATCTGCTCTTCAAGCTTTACATACGCAAGCGTCTCTTTATCAGCGGTATTGCGCGCACTACGCTCAGACGCAGTGCAATCAGAAATCTTTACATCCAGAGCACGACGCTCGGCAATTGCCTGGTTAGCCGCCTCTTGCAGAGCATTCACACTCTCTGTCAGATCCGCAACCTTTGCACGAATTGTTGCTAGCTGACCAGAAAGCTCTTCATTCTCTTTTGCTGCGTCTGCTTTCTGCTTATCCATCACAGAAAGCTGCATACGCGTATCAGAAAGGCGAGAAACCATGTTCTTGCCCTTCTCCTCCAAAAGACGCATGTCAGAGCCCATACGGCCAAGAATCTCTTGCATGCGACGACGCTGCTCGCCCAGGTCTCCAACAAAAAGACCCTTTTGCTCAAGAAGCGACTGAAGCTTTTCAAGTTCACGGTTTTTCTCGCCCGCGCGATACTGCGCAAGCTCAATGGCAGCCTCTGCCTCTTTAGCACGAGCCTCCAACTTGCCGTGAGTAAACTGCAGCTGACGAAGGTCATCAACCGCAAGCTGAACCGTCAAATCCTTGAGCTGGGAGGACAGATCTTTTGCGCGAGAAGCCTTATCTACCTGCCTCTCAAGCGGTTTAAGCTGGCGGGTAATCTCGCGAGAAACCACTTTGGCTCGCGTCAGATTCTCATCCATGGAAGAAATCTTGCGCTCCGCGCGCTCTTTGCGGCGACGATGCTTGGAGATATCTGCAGCCTCTTCAATAAGCTCACGACGCTGCTCAGGGCGGCTAGACAGAATAGAGTCAAGCTTGCCCTGGGAAATGATGGAGTGCGTATCTTTGCCCAGGCCAGAATCATGCAAGATGTCCTGAATGTCCATGAGCCTGGAAGGAGCTCCGTTAATCAGGTACTCAGACTCTCCAGAGCGATACATGCGCCTGGTAATACCAATTTCAGAGAAATCAATAGGAATGGTGTGATCAGAGTTGTCCAAGACCAGTGTTACCTCAGCAACACCTACCGCTCCCCTTGCTGACGAGCCAGAGAAGATAACGTCTTCCATAGCCTGGCCACGGAGCATCTTTGCGCTCTGCTCGCCCAATACCCAGAGTATTGCGTCAGAGACATTGGACTTACCCGAGCCGTTAGGACCAACGACAACGGTAAGACCGGGGTCAAAAACCATCTGAGTTTTATCAGCGAATGACTTAAAACCCTTGAGTGTCAGCGATTTTAGATACACGGGTACAGGGTACCTTTCTACCTTAGGTGCATTTCTGCATCAGCATCAAGCGGAGCATCATCCACACCAAGACGCACCAGCGCGTCTTGAGCGGCTTCTGACTCTGCAGCTTTCTTTGATGGTCCCTGTCCACGACCCACCTTAAGGCCGTCGACAAATACCACAGCGGTAAACGTTGGCGTATGAGCAGGACCGCTCTCACCAATAAGCTTGTACTCTGGCGTAGCCTTACCTTTAGCTTGTACCGCTTCCTGCAAACGAGATTTAGGACTTACCGAGCGAACTGCCAGCGCTGGAGAAATATGAGGTCCAAGCGTACGAATAACAAACTCATGCGTTGGATCAAAGCCCGCATCAAGGTAGAGCGCGCCAACAATGGACTCGTAGACGTTCTCCAAAGCAGACTTCATGCCACGCTTTCCCGTGCCCTTCTCGGAAATTCCCATAACAATTAAGGGAGAAATTCCTAGAGCATCAGAGACAATGGAGAGCGTATGGCCGGATACTAGAGAGATTTTCAACCTAGTAAGCTGGCCTTCATCCATATCTGGATAACGCTCAAACAGCTCCGTTGCAATAATGGCACCAAGAATTGAGTCGCCCAGAAACTCCAGGCGCTCATACGAAGCAGAAACAGGCTTGCCCTCCACCGCCGAAGGGTGTGTGAGGGCAGCCTCGATAAGGTCTTTATTGGTAAATATGTGACCGCAAATAGCTTCTGCAGCAGCTACTCGTTCGTGCAATTTCACGTATAAAACCTACTTAAGCAGCAAGAATAGCATCTACTGCGTCACCAACGGTAGCAATCTCATCGATGTTTTCTGCATCAAAGGTCATATCAAACTCTTGCTCAAGGTCTGTGACAAGCTGCAAAAGATCAAATGAGTCTGCACCAAGATCTTTAAATGAGGTGCCCTCTGTGAGCTCAACGGAATCATCAAGGTCAAGAGTCTCTCTAACAACGTCAATTACCTTTTCAAGTGTTTCTGTGCGATCCATACATCCTCCTTGCACACAACAATGATGCTTTTAATTTTACCCCGTGATGGGCATCTGTATGATGACATTACTAAAGCTGAAACAAACAATCTTAAAAAAGAAAAGCCCACAGAATTGTCCATGGGCTCCACTATACCTAATAAAAATTTTATGCTACAGGCGCTTTTTCTACAGCTGAATTGAAGAGGAGATTTTCTCAATTAGGTTAGCGCGTACTGCATTGGCTGCAGAGAGTGTTCCTGCGCACACTGCAGAAGAGCTGGTAGCACCATGTCCTTTGAGTACAGGAGCCGAGACGCCCAGCAAGAAGGCACCTCCAACAGAATCTCCTGAAAGTTCTGCTGCCGTTGCCTTAAGAGCGTCTTTCAAAAGGAGTGCACCAAACGCAGCCTTCTTGGAAGAATTAATTGCATCCTTGAGGCTAGACATAATAAATTTGCCCGTGCTCTCAATAGATTTCAAAGCTACATTTCCGGTAAAGCCGTCTGTCACAATGACGTCAAAACGGCTTCCTAAAATATCAGTTCCTTCAGCGTTTCCACCAAAATTAATAGAAGCCTCTGCAAGAGCTGCATGATATGAGAGAGCAAGTTCAGAACCCTTGGTCTCTTCAGATCCATTGCAGAGAAGACCTATGGTTGGGTTTTCAATTCCAAGCGATGCATTGGCAAAAGCCTTGCCCATTTGCGCAAATTGCACCAAAACTTCTGGGCGTACATCAGCGTTGGCGCCAGTATCCAAAAAGACTGTTTTGTGACCGCCAAGTCCAGGAAGAATCAAGGTGAGTGCTGGGCGCTTTACGCCTTTGATGCGACCAATTCCAAAGGTAGCAGCGGTGAGCACTGCTCCTGTGGAGCCTGCTGAGAAAAGACCATCGGCCTCTCCTGCCTTGACTGCCTGGGCAGCTCTTACAATACTGGCGTCTTTTTTCTGTCTAACCGCATTAGCAGGATGCTCGCTCATTGCAATAACTTCAGTAGTTACCAAAGCTTTTGCACGATTGTGCTTGTTTGCAAAAGGAGTAACAAACTCATCAGCTCCGGCGAGAAGAACCTCTAGCTCTTGGTCCTTCTCGAGAGCCATGTGAACTCCCTCAAGAACAACCTCAGGGCTTTGGTCAGATCCCATAATGTCTACACAAATAACGGGCATGATAACTCCTTAGTGCTATAAAAAAGAAGGCCGGCCCCTAAAGAACCAGCCTTCTTGGCCATACGATGTATGAGTGTTACTCAGTAACAACAACCTCACGGTCCTTGTAGAAGCCACAGTTAGGGCATACGTGGTGAGGAAGCTTTGGAGCGCCGCACTGTGGGCATACAGAGCGAGCTGCTGCGTTAAGCTTGCTGTTTGCCGAACGACGGGTGTGGGTTGCGCCGCGGCCCTTCTTTTGTTTAGGTACTGCCATCTTAAACCTCTTTTGCTCTTGCTAGCGCCCCTAAAACATATGAGGGCGCGACCCATTCACATAATGCGTTGGATACTATACCACGTACTGACACATTTTGTACGTAGATACAGCATTTCTTCACCATTTAGGAGAAGAAATTTTATTTTACTCTTCCGAATCCGGCTCAATCACAAGATTTTTGAGAGCCGCAAACGGGTTTGAAGCAAGCTTTTCATCTTCTCGCTTCTGCTCAATCTGAGCTGCGTGACCGCAATCTTCTTCGTTCAGATTGCAACCGCATACTGGGCAAAGTCCCTTGCAGTCGGACTTGCACAGTACAACATAAGGTGTCTCCATAACAAGCGAAGGCAAAAGAGCCTCTGCAAGATCGATGGTTTTATCGGCATTTACTAAAACGTAATCTGCCTCATCTTCATCATCTGCAGAAATTACAGGCTCTTCAAAGAGATAATACTCATCTACCTCTGCGTTTAAAGAGAGATGTGCGTCCTCAAGACAACGGTCACACGTACCAACTGCGTCAGCACGAAGCATTCCGGTAACCAAAATGCCCTCACCCGCGTTGGTAAGCACTAGATCAAAATCAATTCCCATAGGAAGAGAAAATTCATGCTCCCCTAGCTCATACGAGTCTTCATTAAGATGACCCGCATAAGACACGGTATCGCCTGCATTTGCAAGACGATCATCTAGTGCATAAAGAACTGGTTGCATTGGAATTACCAGGCAACGTTATTGCTGGTGTTACGAGGACCAGAGTTCTCATCAAGTGTCTGACGAACACGAGAGACTGAGTTTGTCAGGCTCTTGAGGTTCTCCTCAAGGTGAGCAAGAACGGTATCTGCATACTCCTCAGCGTTGTAGCGAGTATCACGCTCGTACTGCTCTGCCTGGTCACGAATAGCGTCTGCCTGCTGCTGAGCAAGGCGGACAACCTCCTGGTCACCAGCAAGAATCATAGCCTGCTGCTGTGCGTCAGCAATGATGGACTCTGCCTGAGCACGTGCGCGCTCAAGGGTCTCATCCTCTTCCTTGATGATGCGACGAGCGGTTGCAAACTCTTCTGGGAAGACACGACGAATCTCGTCAAGCAGCTCGTAGAAGTCCTGGGCATCAATGATCTTCTTGTTACCGCCATCCATAAAAGGTGACTTAGCCTCAGTTACAATCTGCTCAATCTCAGATACAAGGCTCTCAATTTCCTCGCCTGGCTGCATCCAGGGCTCCTTTCAGTCCAATACATAAGCCGTGTTATATGCACGTATAGCCCACATGACCACGACGCATAAAACACCTTTTTAAGAATGTTAGCAGAATATAATGAAAATGCAGGGCAAATATACTTAATTACCGCAATTATGCAGAGCTTCAAGCTTTTTAATGACGTTCTTTGGTACCAAAAATGATACGTCTGCGCCCATGGCTGAAATTTCTCTGACAATTGAAGAAGAAATGTAGCCGTACTCAGGACTGGACATAACAAAGATGCTCTCCAGCTCAGGAGCCATATGGGAGTTAAGATCTGCCTGCTGAAGCTCATACTCAAAGTCTGTCATAGCTCTTAGGCCCTTAACAACACCACCTGCGCCGCGAGCATTGCAGAAATCAACCAGAAGACCTTCCATGGGCTCTACAGAAACGTCCACAAGTCCTTCATCTACCAGAGCGTCTTTAAGCATCTGTACACGCTCTTCAAGAGAAAACGTAGTTCCCGTGCCGTGTTTGCGCTTAGAAGCTGCAACAGCTACCGTAACATTTTCAAAAAGGCGAGAAGCTCGTTTGATTACATCAAGGTGTCCGTTTGTGACGGGATCAAAAGTACCTGGTACAACTACGTGAGTGATGCTGTTCAACGTATCTCCTATCCCTCACAACGAACAAGTACATCAACTTGAGCAATACCATAACGCTTACTCTTAGAAAGCTCAAAATTATCAAGAGAAACTGAATCAGATTTGTGGCTATGCTCGTACACTACTACAGCATCTTCTGTCAGACTTCCCGACTGAATCAAGCCTTTGAGCAGCTTGGATACTACCTCTGCCTCGACGGCATAAGGAGGGTCCAAAAATACCACGTCAAAAGGACCTCCAAACAGCTGGGATGACTCAGCTAAGCGAGTTGTATCACCACAGATAACACTCATCTCAGAGGTAGCTACACCAAGAGACTTAGCCGTACGCTTAATGCGATCGCACGTCTTTCTATCTTTATCAACAAAAGCAGCGTACAGTGCGCCTCTGGAAAGCAACTCAAAACCCATGGCACCCGAGCCTGCAAAAGCGTCAAGCACTCTAGACTCACTGAGGTCAAGACCGCGAGAAGCCAAGATAGAGCTTGCTATGGCCTCGCGCGTACGATCAGTGGTTGGTCGCGTAGTCCCCTTGCCATCAGGGGCCTCAATTGCACGACCTTTCCATTTTCCGCCAACAATCCTCATGGGTTTCTCGCCACCAAACCTATCTTGTACTGTAGTTTACCTGCAGGTTATTACTTATAGCCAAGCTCTTCAAAGTAGATACCAAAGCGGTCTTTTGCCTCAATTCCCAAGGTAGCATAGGCGTCACTCATAAGATTTGGATCTTGAGCAGTAATTGCCAGAGCGTCCATATGGGCCGCCTCAATAAGATCTGCATCTGCATAGAGGTCAGAAATCTTGAGCGTAGTGCCGCCGGACTGACGGTACCCCAAAGTTTCTCCCTCGTGTCTAAGTTCCAGGTCAAGCTCTGCCAGGCGCGCGCCATCAGAGGTTTGCTCAAGGGCGGCCAAGCGCTTTCTTGCGGTAGAGCCTCGCTTGGCGTTACTGGCAAGATAGACAGTTCCTGGGAAGTCTCCTCGACCAACACGGCCTCTGAGCTGGTGCAGCGTGGCCAAACCAAAACGGTCAGCATTAAAGACAATCATGACCGTAGCATTAGGAACATCAACACCAACCTCAATGACGGTTGTGGAGACCAAAATCTGCGTCTTATTTGCGCGGAACTTTTCCATAACCTGATCTTTTTGTGCCTCAGGCAATCTACCCGTCAAAAGATCGCAGGTAAAGTCATTGAAAACGGTCTTTGAGAGCTCCTCATAAACACGGGTGGCGCTGTAGAGCTTGCCATTTGTACGAGCGGCCTCAGGAACATCTTCAAGCTCTTCTTCAGAATCGCTTGGGTCAATCAAAGGACAAACCAAATATGCCTGGTGACCAGCCTGAACAGCTTCGGAAATGGCGGCGTATGCTTGGTCAAGATTTTCTGGGACGCACAGCTTAGTGATAACGCCTGCTCCCGCCTTTGGTCTCTTGGTAATGCGAGACGTATCAACATCTCCGTACAAAGAAAGCGCCAACGTGCGTGGGATAGGTGTTGCGCTCATGGCGAGAAGATCTACGCCCTGCCCCTTTTTGCGGAGCGCTGTTCTTTGATCAACGCCAAAGCGATGTTGCTCGTCAACAACAGCAAGGGTGAGCTGCTTAAATACCACACGGTCAGAAAGAAGCGCCGTAGTACCAAAGACAACGGACAAAGAACCGTCGGCTAGGCAAAGCTCAATCTGTTGCCTTTCCTCTTCAGAGGTGGAGCCCGTAATAAGAGCCCAGGTAATTCCAGCAAATGAGAGCAAGGGACCAATCTTTTGAGCGTACTGCTGGGCAAGAACCGAGGTAGGAGCCATCACGGCAGCCTGAGTTGAAGAATCGGCTGCTGCAGCCAAGGCAACAGCGGCAACGGCTGTTTTACCAGTACCAACGTCACCCAAAAGCAAACGATTCATAATGCGCGGTGAAGCCATGTCAGAAAGAATCTCTCGAGCAGCGTGGTTCTGCTCGTCAGTTAGGGCAAAAGGCAAAGCCTCAATCAGAGCCTTAACTTTAGGTCCATCTATAACGTGCTCAAAAGGCTTATGACCCGCAAGCTCCAGGTTTCTCCTGGCCAGAAGGGCAAGCTGCAAGCTAAGAAGCTCGTCAAAAGCAAGACGACGGCGCGCCTGCTCAGCTGCGTCAAGGCTTGTGGGAAAATGGACCTCACGAAGCGCCGATGAGAGGGACATAAGGCGGTGCTTGGAGACAAACTCTGAGGGTAGCCAATCACACACGCTTCCCGTGTCCGCCAGAGCCGCTGACATAATGCGACGCATCCATGCAGGGCTCACACCCTCGGTAGCTGGGTGAACAGGAAGAATTGCTGCCTTTGAAGGAGCCTCTTTGGAGCGAACCTCGTCGCTTGCATCAGATTTTGCCGTGCTCAGAACTTCGTAGAACGGTGACTTCATCTGACGGTAACCGTAGGCAAAAAGCACCTTGCCACTCAGTGCCACCTCGTCATCAACGTGAATCTGCTCAGCTATCCAAGGCTGCCTAAAGAACGAGGCCGTAAGCACGCCTGTATCATCCACAACCTCAATCTCTACAATGACCATCTTGGGGCGTGGGCGTTTTGTCTTTACCGAAGCAACGCGGCCGGTAATAGTAGCGTCCTCGCCTATCTGCGCAAAAGCAATCTGCACGCGATGGGAAAAATCGAGGTAGCGATGAGGCACGTTGAGCAAAAGGTCTCGAACACGCAGAATGCCGAGACGCTCAAGCGCCTCGGCACGATTTGCATTGACATACCTTAACCTGGTCACGCTATCAACAAGCGAGCAGGTATGAGCCACTCGCTCTGATGCGGGAGCGATGCTTACCTTAGACTCAGACATTTCCTACTCAATAGAGAAGATGACTGGATAGAGTGGCTGCTCGCCGCGCTGAGCGTCAACCTCAAGGTCTGGATAGGCGTCCTCAACTCTGCTGGCGAGAAGATCGAGCTGCTCGTCAGAGAAGTCCTCACCTGCAAGAATAGTGAGGTTGTCGCCCTCTTCCTCCTCTTGCATCTTAGCGATAAGGTCAAGCGTGACCTTCATGACATCAGAACCGACAACATCAATGGAGCCGCCCTGAATACCCATAACATCGCCATCGTGGATAGGAGTGCCGTCAGCTGCGGAAGAATCGCGGACTGCGGTAGTAACCTCACCATAACGAACACCAGAGATTGCGTCGGTCATCTCTTCTACCAGCTCTTCAAATGGAACACCATCTGCAACAACAAACATTGCAGCAAATGCCTGAAGAACAGACTTGGTTGGAATAACAGCAACCTTAACATCCTCACATGCGCTGGCAGCAGCCTCTGCTGCCATACGAATGTTGGAGTTGTTTGGCATAACAATAACCTGGTCTGCATTGGCCTCTTCAATTGCAGCAAGAATGTCTGCAGTTGAAGGGTTCATGGTCTGGCCACCAGAAACAACAACGTCAACACCAAGAGACTTCAAGATTGATTCAGCGCCAGAACCAGCAGTTACTGCAACAAAGCCAAGTTCTTTTCTAGGTGCAGCTGCAGCCTTCTTATCTTCAGCGATCTTCTCGGTACGCTCCTTAGCCTCAAGGTCCATATTGTGAATGAAGACCTCAAAAATCTGGCCGTACTGAAGCATGTACTCAAGAACCTTGTTAGGAGTATTTGAGTGAACGTGAATCTTATAGTCTGGGTTTGCGCCAACAAGAAGCTCACAATCACCCATAGTTGCCAGGAAGTTCAGAGCTGCTTCCTCGTCAAAGTCTGGGCTATCTGCCTTGAAGAGGAACTCGTTGCAGTAACGGTACTCAGAACCCTCCCAGTCATCGTTGAGCTCAATCTCAACCTTTGCGCTGGTAGCAGCCTTAGCGTCAGAAACAGAAACGGTAGTCTGGAAGTCAGTTGTTTCAGTCTTGCCAGTAACAGCGTTTACAAAGCCCTCAAGGAAGGTTGCAAAACCAAATGCACCGGAGTCGACAACACCGTTCTCTTTGAGGACAGGAAGAAGCTCAGGAGTGCGGGCAACAGACTCATATGCCTCAACAACCAGCGCGTCCAAAACCTCAACTGGGGTGAGCTGAGACTTCTCAAGGGAGTCTGCCTTAGCAGAGACGTCCTTCAAAACGGTAAGAATAGTGCCCTCAACTGGCTTTCTAACAGCCTTAAAAGCAACCTCTTTACCGCGACGGAATGCGTGAGCAATGTCCTTTGGAGTTACTGCCTCAGGGTTCTTAACGTCACAAAGACCCTCAGCAATACCGCGAAGAATCTGGGAAGTAATAACACCAGAGTTACCACGAGCGCCCATCAGAGAACCGTGAGTAATTGCCTTTGCAATATCCTGCATGCTTGCATCTTGAGGAAGATCTTGAACCTCACGAACAACGGTGCCCAAGGTAAGGGACATGTTAGTACCGGTGTCTCCATCAGGTACAGGGAAAACGTTGAGCTTGTTGATCTCTTCTGCTTTGTCTGCAACGGCAAGGGCTGCTACAGGGAAGCATGTACGAATGACATTTGAAATCACGTTAGACCTCAGTTCCTACTCATTTGAAGCAAAAAGCTTAGCGAGAATTACGCATGGCCTCGATATGTACAGTTACATCAACACATGAAAGCTCTGCAATTTGCTTAAGCAAAAACTTTACTGAGCTCTCAAGATTGTCGACAACAGACGCCATGTTAACGCCCTGCTCAACAACAATGTGGAGGTCAACCTGAACTCCCTTAGGAGTTGGGGTCACATCAATACCCTTACGAAGTCGGTATGTTGGAAGAAGACGAGCAACACCTGCTGCCTCATCAATCTCTGCCATGCCAACAACGCCATAACATTCCATAGCTGCATAGCCCGCCAGGTCAGCAAGGCAATCATTAGAAACTCTTAGTGTTCCAGGAACAGCGGTAGTCATTACATAACTCCTCTCGCAAGAACCAGGGTTAGTCATTGTTATTTAGTATACCGCAGAGCACATTTATTATTAAAGCGGCTTATATATACAAGTTGATAACCTTGCAATTGACAAATCTTTTTCTTGTTATTTAATCTTGGTGTAATAAATGAAAAACATTCAAAAGCTGTCAAAAAGCTATCTAATTGTGAATGTTATATTCATGCTTTGACAACACAATATATTGTGCTATATTTATTCGGCTATTTGGAAATTTTAGGCGCAGAGGGCGCCTATCCTATGGAGGTCTTACTCATGTCGAAGGTCTGTGATTTCTGCGGTAAGCACGCCGTTGCCGGTCGCTCCATCTCCCACTCTCACCGTACTGTGGCCCGCACCTTTAAGCCAAACATCCAGCGTGTTACTGTCGTTGTCGATGGCCAGCGCAAGAAGATGAATGTTTGCTCCCGTTGCCTCAAGTCCGGCAAGATTGCTCGCAACTAAGCAACTTAGCTCGTCTTACCTCAAACTTAAAAAGGTCGCTTCGGCGACCTTTTTTCTTAGCTCGATTATCTGACACAAGCGCAAGGCGTTGCTTTTTCAGACTTTATTGGAGGATTTGCTGGGGTTTTGTTATGGAAACGCGGTCCAAATGCAAACACGGCTCCAACACAGCCCCCTCAATACCTTAGTTCCAAAGCTGCACCAAAAGACAGCCCTTCTCGCACCTTACACAAGCATCGTCAGCTTCAACAATATTTGAAATACCATCGTCTCCAAGCAGTGTGAATTTCTCGTGATTAAGATTCCACCTCATGCCAGTCTCAGAAACCTCACACTCCTCTGACAGAGCTACAAGAGAAATCTTTTTACCCGCATCAGTTGCGCTCAACTGCCACGAATCAATTTGGCCCGCAGCTAAAAAGCGCATTTCAAAGTCATTCTCAACAACTCGAACCGCCGCCTTGCCCGTCTTTGCCCACGTGGCGAGAAGACCGAGCACTACAAGCTGGTGATCAAGATGGCCTCCGGATGTTGAGACAACCGTAAGCGAGAGCTTGCTGTCTTTACGAATTGCCTCGTACTCAGCAGACTTCAGAGCAAGAGCAAGATCAGTATCATACTTGTCGGCATTAAACTTCATGCAGGGTACCTGCTGCTCTTTGAGCCAGGACAGCGTTTTGGCAGAAGCTGAGTCAAAGTCTCCAAGCGCAAGCTGTGGGATTACTCCGGCGGCAAAGCATGCATCAGCACCGTGGTCAACTGCTATCAGGTAGTCAGCGCTCTGGGCGCAGGTAGAGAGCGTCGTGTTCGAGACAGCCTCTGGGGATCCGCCCACAATAAGGACCTCAAGGGGTTTCTCGCCAGAAGAAGCGGCAGCTAGAGGGCGCTCGTAGTCACGAAGACGCAGAAGCGACAGCTCGCCATAGGTGTGGGCAAAGATGTTTGAGTGCTCACGCATAAAGACGGGGTCTCGGCCGTCGTGGTCGTTGTAGAGTGCCACCACGGGAAAGCCTGCATTTTGAGCCGTCTGAGCGCCAAATGGAGCGTCCTCAAAGACCCAGGTAGTTGCTTTATCGGTGCCAAGGCGGCGAAGGGCCTCAAGGTATACATCAGGCTCAACCTTATCCACTCCCCCTACATCTTCCGTAGAAACTACCGTTTTAAAGAGATGCTCAATACCTTGAGCCGCGAGGGCCGCGCGCACTTCTCGCACGGGAGTTGATGATGCAACAGCCATAGGAATACCCGCATCGTAAAGCTCCTGCAAGAATTCTTTTGCACCAGGAATAATGGAGACGTGATGCTGATATTGCTCTGTTACATACGCACAAAACTCTTCATACAAAGCTTCTGCAATGATAGGCAGCTCCAGATGATCAACGCAAATTTTGCAACCATCCATAAGCGAAACAGCCTCGACGCGTTCAAAAAATTCTGAGTCAACGGTCTTGCCGTATTTAGGAAGAACAGCGCCAAAAACGTTGTGCCAAACGCGCATTGAATCAACAAGGGTTCCATCGCAATCAAAAATTGCACCGGTTACCTGCATAATGCCTCCGTAAACAAACTTATTAGTTGCAATCGTGAAATATCTACTCTAAGTAGGGTAAAGTATCTCACGTTTATAAATTGTTTTCATGGAGGAAGCATGGCACGTTATAGCTATCACTGCACACACTGCGACAATACCTTTGAAATTGAACGCCCAATGAGTCTGAAGATTGAAGCTCCTCAGTGCCCAAAATGCGGGCATGAGACCGAGCGTGTGTACAACACCTCATCCATCGTCTTTAAGGGCACCGGTTTTTACAACACCGATAGCAAAGGCAAGTAATCCTGTGCTTTGAGCCTGAAGGCGCTCTTTAAACGTCACTTATGAAGCTCTTGTTGGACAACACAACAAGAGCTTTTTATTTGCGTTTGAGCACCGCCATAAAGTGGGCATCACAATCGGCGGAGGCAAAAGCCGTCTGTAAAAATCCCTCTGGCGTAATGCATGTATCGAGAAACTCTTGCGCTTCTGGTGTTAAACGTGCACGCACGGGACACTCAAAAAGGCTTTGCACCTCAAACTGAGAGCCTTCTGGACTTGCAAGAAAATCATCTACAACCTGCTGATTCTCTGAATTCGAGAGTGAGCACGTTGCATAGACTAAAAAGCCACCCGCCTCTACACGACTGCTACAGCTTTGCAAGAGTTTGGTCTGTAAGACGGTAAGTTCTCCCCCGTCATACAGACTTTCTGAAGACAGGTTCCATGCAATCTCTGGGTGACGACGAAGCGTACCCAAACCAGAGCATGGAGCATCAATAAACACCACGTCAAAGCTCTGATTGAGCTCCTCTGGAACCTCTGGTAATGCAAGCTGTGTGCCATCAAACGTGAGTGATATAACCTGATCTGAAAGTCCGGCGGTCTTCAATCTTCTTTTTGAAACGTGAGACTTTCCTTTTACAAGTTCAACAGCAGTAATGTGGGGATTCTCTTTATCAAGCACCTCAAATGCATGAGAGAGCAACAGAGATTTGGTTCCTCTACCCTGTCCAACCTCAAGCATATCTTGGTCTACATACGATGCCGCGAGAAGTGCCACAAGTTGAGAAGCTAAATCTGCAGGAACAAGCTGAACTTTCTTTACATATGCATCAACGTTAAGTTGAGCAGGATTTTTTACCTCATATACATCTGGAAGAACTGTTTGCTGTAGCTCTAAAGAATTCTTCTGCAATTGTTGTTCTGATACGTTTCTCTGTAAAACATACACAGGAGCAGGGTTCTTTAAATTAAGAATAAGCTTTTGAGCAGCAGATTCTCCAAGAGACTCAATAATCTCCAAGCAAATCCATTCAGGAATGCCTGACGCCCATGAAAGCTCTGAAGGTGTTTTGGGATTCTTTGCACGCGTCAGCTGAGCTTCATCTTCAGAAATTTTTCTGAGCACAGCGTTTGCAAGGCCGGAAGATCGCTTTGAGATAGACTTTACCAGTTCAACACCTTGGCTGATGGCGGCGTCGCGTCTTGTCTCTAAATATAAAACCTCAAATACAGCAATACGGAGAGCATCCTGTACCTTTGGTTCTAGGTGAATACCCGACTTAAGATGATTCTTTAAAGCTTCATCAAGTTTGCCTTTGGTAAGCGTTGCTCCCAGTGCAAGACGAGTGGCAAAAGCTTTATCTTGTACAGAAAGTTCTGAGAAATCCTTTGACTCTCGTAGGTAATCGCGAATGCGTAGGTTGTTGCGTCTACACTCAAAGAATGCCTGATAGGCCACTCTTCGAGCGGGAGTTAAGGTGGCCATTATTGAAGCATCTGCCAGGTCATCTGGGACTTCTGAAGTCCTGCGGCAAATGATTTTGCATCCATAGAGCGCTTGCCATCTGGACGCACCTCAAGAAGCTCAAGAGTTCCTTCAGCACAGCCAAGGAACAACCTATGATCTTGAACTGCAACCTGACCTTGAGCAACAGAAACTTCACTTGGTGCCAGTTGAGCTGACAAAGCGCGAAGAGACCTGCCTCCAACAGATACACGAGCCGGAGCAGTATCAGAGGAAGCCTGAACTCTCAGGGCATTTACCTGAGCGGAGTCTTCTGGAGCAAGCTTCATTTCTTGCTTGGTAACTTTAGGAGCAAACGTTACTTCTCGCTCATCCTGTACTTGCCACTCAAGAGAACCTTCCTTAAGCTCAAAAAGAGCCTCGGAGAGAGCATCAGCACCTAGCTGTGCTAGAGCGTCAGTGAGCTGCTCAGTATTTTTGGAGCCAACCTCACACGATGCTTGCTTGCACCAGTCTCCCGCATCAAGCTCGTGCGCAATCTTCATGATAGAAACGCCAGCAACCGTGTCACCCGCAAGGATGGCACGCTGTATTGGTGCAGCCCCTCGCCAGCGAGGCAGCAGCGATGCGTGAACGTTCAGAGCGCCATAAGGTGCAAGAGAGATAACTTCATCTGGCAAAATACAGCCAAAAGCAACCACACAGAGCGCTTCTGGTTGTACCTCTTGCATTGAAGAAATTACTTCTGGAGTCATGCGATTTGCCTCAAGAACGGGTAGGCCAAGCTCTTGTGCGCATTCTTTTACAGGAGAAGGCTCAAGCGTTTTTCCACGACCACGAACTGCGTCTGGCCTTGTAATGACCAGAGCAACCTGGTGGTCATGGGCAAGTTTTTTGAGCGATGGAACAGCAAAGTCTGGAGTTCCCATAAAGACTACGCGCATGTCAACTCCTAATAGTCTGTTTGACCAGGACGAGCGCCAGAAGCTAGCGCCTCTTTGTACTCCTGCAGCGTCTCCATACGAGCACCTGGTCCCAGGTGATCTGGCATGGTTACGCCGTTGATGTGGTCAATCTCATGCTGTAAACAGACGGCGAAAAGGTCTCCTTCTGCCTCATAGCGCATAAGATCACCATCGAGGTTATATGCGTGAACGACAACGTGGCTTGGGCGCGTAACAGGAACGGTAATGCCTGGGAACGAAAGGCAACCCTCTTCATATACACGAGGCTCACCATCTGCAACTTTAATCTCTGGATTAATGAGTACAAAAGGGTTCTCTTGGCCGTTAGGATAATCAACATCGATAACTACCATGCGCTTCATGTAGCCAACCTGAGGGCCAGCAAGACCAACGCCGTCGGTGGCGTACATAACCTTAAGCATATGCTCGGCCATCTTACGGACATCGTCGTTAATATCGTCAATTTCTTCACACTTTTGGCTCAGACGAGGGTCTGGCCAAAGCACCATATCATCAGCTTCAGAGCTCATAACTATCCTTACATCATGTCGTAAGCATCAACATCTAATGTCATGTTGATACCCACTCTTTTATCAAGTGAAGCAGCACACTGAGAAAGAATTTCTCCCACCTGAGCATCTACGGGAGATTTTACTAAAATGTGTCTGCGGTACTTATCTTTTACCTTTGCTTTTACACAATCAGCAGGGCCCAAAATTTCCCATCCAGATTGTGCATCTAACTTTGCATGCAGCGCCTCCGCCATCTGATCCGCTACGCGACGAACTTCTTTTTCTGAAGCGCCCCAGAAAAGCACGTTAGACAAGCGCAAGAAGGGCGGATAAGCTCCTTCCCTTCTTTCTTTAAGCTCAGCATCAAGAAACGGACGCCTGTCATGAGTAACCACAGAAGCAATAGCAGGATGTGTTGACCAGTACGACTGGATGATGACCTTACCAGGCTTTTCTCCCCTGCCCGCACGACCAGCAACTTGCTCAAGCAAATCAAAAGTTCTCTCAGCCGCTCTAAAATCTGGCAGTTTAAGCATGGTATCGGCGTTAATAACGCCAACTAAGGTTACGTCTGGAAAATCCAGTCCTTTTGCAATCATCTGTGTACCAATGAGCACCGCTCCAGGAGTTGCGTCAAAAAGCTCAAGGAGTCGCTGGTGTTCGCCCTTTTTAGCCGTGGTATCAGCGTCCATACGTATAATTGGCGCATCGGCGCCAAGCAGCAGCTTAAGCTCATCTTCTACACGCTGCGTTCCCACGCCATATGCCCCCATGTAACGACTTCCGCAGTTTGGGCATTTGCTGGAAGGATTGGGGTACGCGTGCTGGGACCATTGCCTGCCACAACTATGACAGACCAGAGAATGCGTGCGCTCATGGTATGTGAGAGACGTCGAGCAATGCGGACACTCGGGAACACAACCACACTCGCGACACATCAAAAAGTTTGCAAATCCGCGACGATTAAGGAGTAGAACGCTTTTCTCGCCACGCTCTGTTGTTTCTTGCAGCGCAAGAGCAAGGGCTGACGAGAAGACCGATCTGCCTCCGTTTTTGAACTGGGAAGCCATATCAACTACCTGGACCTGCGGGAGCACCGCCACGCCAGGCCTCTCGGTCATGGCAACGCGCGTCCAGTTAGTACCGCGCCAGCTTCCTTGAGCTGTTCGGTAGAGGCTCTCGAGCGATGGTGTCGCAGAGCCAAGCACCAGCGCAGCTCCACGCAGGCAAGCCATCTGAGCAGCAACTTCTCTTGCGTGATAGCGTGGAAGCGAATCTTGCTTGTATGAAGCCTCGTGTTCCTCGTCAATGATGTACAGTCCGGGGTTTTGGATGGGCGCAAACAGAGCAGATCGTGCACCTACTACCACGCGAGCTCTACCCTGTCTGATTAAATCCCACTGGTCAAAGCGCTCGCCAAGCGAAAGCTTTGAGTGAAGAACGGCTACCTGCTCGCCAAAACGCGAACGGAATCGGCCAACTGTTTGCGCGGTAAGAGAAATCTCAGGGACAAGCACCACAGCACCCTTGCCAGCTGCTAAGGTCTTCTCAATAGCAGAGAGATACACCTCGGTTTTACCTGAGCCTGTTACACCATCAATCAGCACAACATCGCCCTGAGCAGCAGTTTGCGCAGTCTCGATTGCTGCAAGAGCAGACTCTTGCCCCTCAGTAAGTTGCTGAGGACGAGGTGCTACGCCACTTGAAAGCGTGGTTCCCAGACCCTCCTGACTTCCACGAAATTGTCGCTGAGTGCGGACCTCAACAATGCCTTTTTTCTGCAGTGCAGTAACCGCACTACGAGCGCCTGGAATAGTAGCCGAGAGCTCGGATAACTTCATAGCGCCCTGTGCGAGCGCCTCAAGCACCGAACGTTGCTTGCTTGCATTTGCCGAAGGTGTGAAGTCAGCAGCCTTTTCTGTCAGCTCAACCCAACGCTCATCAACAGGACCGGACTTCTCGCAAACAAGCTGCCAGGGAGAATCCGCGTCTTTTCTGGTGACTTTAACTTTTTGACCAGGCGCTAAGAACGGATGTAAAGCGTCTGCATAACTGCAGGCATACTCTTTGCTCGTCCATTCTGCTACCTGCACAGATTGCTCATCAAAAGCTGAATCTGCTAGGACTTGTGTTATTGGAAGAACGCGCGAAACATCTAAACCTGAAGACACACGGTCTGAGACACCCACAACGTAGCCAACGACTTGTCTGTGAGAAAACGGCACCAAGACCGTTGTTCCCACAACCGCTGTCTCTTCCAAAGATTCTGGAATGGCGTAGTCAAACGTGCCAGAGAGAGCACGAGTTGGTATGTCTAAAACAACATGTGCAAAAGGCACGTTCTTGCCTCCTTAAAGCCGTGGTTGATGGTTTACGTCAAATGTGTAACGAGCAACATGTGGCTGACCAGCTTCTTCAACTTCAACACAGACAAATGCACACTCAACCTTGGTAAATCCGCGTTGCATCAAGACGTAGGCATAGAAGTTTGCCTGCATTTGATGATGCTCGTATATCTGAGCGGCACTAAGGCCCTTATCGCCCGTTTTATAGTCAACTACCAGCGCATCTTTACTTCCCTTATTATAGGCGAGAAGATCGATGGCTCCTTCTACATAGTTCCCATATTCAGAATTAACCTGCAACGTAAAAGGAGACTCCGCAATAACCACATCATGAGCAAGAGCTTCCTGTCTTATCTTAGAGTTGCCCCACAGCTCAAGTGCTTGTTTAACTCGAGATACAACGCGCTGAGGAACACTATTCTTCAGGCACAATCTATTAATCGTGCTGTCATCAACCTTAGACTGAGTCTCAACCATAATCTGAGCAAGTTCGTGGAAGGCCGAGCCTAGGTTGGTTGGGTCTACTCCATCATCAGCTAATGTGTCAGGCAAAACAGCGGAAGTCTCAGTTACTGGTTGAAGGTTATCCTCCTCATGCTCCTGGCGTTCTACCTGAGACTGGTCTTCAAGTTTCTGGTTATTCTCGACCTTAAAGTTCTCTGCCATTTGTTGGTGAGCTGATGAGTAACTAAAGAAACCTTTTCGCTGGTCATACATAGTTTCTGAGGTAACACTTAGTCTTACCTTCTCATAGAGGTCAAACGTTTCAACAGCCTGAGAGTTTTCTTCTTCACTTGACTTGCCACCAAAAGGTTCAAACAACTCTAAACCTTCAACCTGAATTGGCTCATCCTTCTTGCCAGAACCCTGAACTACACGCATACAACCAGCAAAATCTCCGCCATATTCAAATGGATGCTCTCCAGCAGAAAGTGGCGGCTCTTCAAACAAGGCTTTTGTAATCTTGCGCGTATAACGAGGACTAATTCCCTCTTTAGTAAGGTCGATGGTTGAAGTAAGAATAACCGCTTCTCGAGCTCGGGTCAGGGCAACATACAGACGGCGGTTCTGCTCCTGCTCTTCAAACTCATTCTCTTGAGTTTCCAGGAACATTCTCCACTCAAGAAGGTTCTTACACTCATCAAGGCTTGTAGGAACCTCATGACAGTCGTCATACAATTCATGAAGTTTTTTAGAACTGCTTGAGAATGCAATCTGATACGAATCGTCTTTTCTAACATGCAAAAATGGTTCACTGCCAGCGTCTGCCTTAGGGCCAGACACAGCTCCTACAACAGCAACAACAGGAAATTCCAATCCCTTAGAAGCATGAATAGTCATAAAGGTGACCGCATTTTGAGTACTGCAGTGAAGCACCTTTGGCGACTCTTTAGCCGTGTTACACCATTGACTAAACGCTTTTGCGACTGAAGCTACGCCAATGCTTAGTTCCTTTTGCAAGCTATCAATTTGTTCAAGAGCTGCAAAGATATTTGCAATCTTTGACTGCCCCTCATTTCCCATCTTTTGAAGGCGAGAAATCCATCCAGCATCAAGAACTACCTTTTTAATAACGTCTGAAACTCTCTTGTTAGAAAGAGAGCTACGAGCATTACTCAACACCTCTAAAGCATTTTTGAGCTTTGGGCTTATCTCAAAAGGTGGATTACATACGCCATTTACCACTGACTCCGCAATATCTCTATTGGTAATCCTCTGACCATTTTCTCCAAAATTAGTGCCCAAGAGAAGCAGGTCAGACGCATCAAGACTAAAAATCTCACTCGAGAGTACAGGAAACAGTCCCTCGTATGAATCGTACATATTTGTGAGTGCTTGTAAAAGACTACCAATCAGCTGAACCTCAGGCTGCTCACCAAACGTTGAAGCTCCAGAAACCACGCTTTCAATTCCAAAGGTACGAAGTGCCTCAATATAGAGCTGTGCCTTTTTAACTGATTTCATCAAAATTGCAATGTCTTTTGCTTGGACATTCTCATCCTGCATAAGCGTGTTGATTCTGTCTGCAAGTTGATACGCAACAAGCTGGCTTCTTGTAACGTCATCGCCTGGCTTAGAATTTCCTGACTTTTCAAATTTTGTGACTTCAAAATATACGCGAGGCGAATGAGCAATGAACGGAGTTGCAGGTTCTTCTCGCCCAGCAGACAAATCCATAAAGTTAGGTATCATGCCATCAGCGCTACAAACCTTTGCAACAAATCGCAGAATTTCGTTGTGGCTGCGGAAATTGTCTACAAGACGGGGTTGCAAATCTTCTGAAACCTCTGCTTGACGTCTAAAGAACACATCAACGTCGGCACCGCGGAATCGATAGATTGACTGCTGCGCATCACCAACTGTGGTGAGATATTGAGCATCTTTACCAGAGAGACTCTTAATCATCTGCACCTGTTGCTGGTCCGTATCTTGGAACTCGTCAACCATTACAAGCTTGAATTTATCCGTGTAAACAGCTGCAATCTCTGGATGCTCTTCGAATACCTTTGCCGTTAGATGTAAAAGGTCATCGTTATCAAGGCCGCCAGCAGCAAGTTTCTTCTGTTTAAAAAGCTTGTAGACCTGCTCAGTAACATCTTTCAGACACTGACCCTCAGACGTGTCCTGAATAAGTCCAAATAAAGAGCTACAAACTTTAAGCTGGTACGCAGCTTCATCTTTTACATTTTTTATTTCTTTTGTGGAACGGACGGCCTTAACGGCTTTTCCCAGAGTCTCCCAAAACGCCTGGTCAAAATCAGTGAGCGAGAGAACCAAGTGTTGCTGCAATTTACTTGAAAGTTCAGATTGAACACTTCGTAGCTGCTCTGCTTCATCTGGTTTCTTTTCAGCAATTGCGGCCTTTAGTGCTTCAAGTGCGCCGCAGAGACTCTCAAGCTCTGCTTTCAGAACTTCCAGGTCAGAGCTGTCCCCTGCAAACGAAATAGCATCCATTCCTAGAGGAGATGACTGAGCATACGAGATCAGTGTTTCAATACGGGACTTCAGCGCATCTCTATTCCCTGCGTAAGTAGAGAGGAATTCAGCATAGCTTTCATCTTGAGAAAGCTCCCTAAGTACTTCTTCAATAGATATGTTGACCAGCTGATTTCTGGTCATGTCGTCAATGATTTCAAACTCAGGATCAAGATTCAAATCAAGTGCATGAATCTTTAAGATTCTGCTGCACATGCCGTGGATGGTACTAATCCATGCATCATCGACCTGCAACGCAGCGCTATGAAGACCTTCTTTTTCTAAAGCTTCCCTAACGCGTTCCTTAATTTCTGTAGCCGCGGCATTGGTAAACGTAATAATCAATGCCTGGTCAAGACTACTCAGGTACGGCTTTCCGTCAGCTCCCGAACCTTCTTTTAAAGCCCACACAATTCTCTGTGTAAGCGTAAAAGTTTTTCCTGAACCAGCACCTGCTGCAACAAAAAGAGGCTTATCAAGCGTCTTGATGGTCTTCTCTTGACCGGGCGTATAACGTGTATCAGCCATAGTAGCTTACCTCCTCTTGTCACACAGTTTTACTGGACAATACTTACATGCATCCTTATCGCAAGGATTGGCTCGGACATCTCCAGAAAGCATAGCTTGAACCTTCTGAGCAATTAAATTCTCCCAAGCGTCCAAGTAGTCTGCAAACTCTGCAGAATTTTGAGACACAACCATAACTGCCTGGTCCCTGAGCTTTTTATCTTCTGGATGTATATTCCAAATGTGTTCTGTTGCCGCTTCTGTTGCCATGCCCGCAAGAGCAAATGAAGGCTTATCTTTTTGCTCTTTGGTGCCCAAATAAATTGCAGCAACTGGCTCAAGCTCATACTTGGTGAGCTGTTTTCTCATAATCTGAGCATATATTGCAGACTGTACATGCCTTGGCAGAATCTCTTTTGAGAGCTCACTGTCCAGACTTAACTTTGCTGAATAAGCCTTCAGATCTTTTGTGTTCTTGTGCTTATAGTCAATAATAAGTGCCTGACCATGAGCATTTACATCTACACGGTCAATCGAACCAGTGAACTGAGCACCTGCATACTCAACAACGTTTTCTTCTCTACCAAAACGAAGCTCAAAGAATCTAGGCTGATAGCCAACAAAGTGCGAAGCTTCAAACTCGAGAAGATTCTTAAGCTCTTCTCGAATATTCTCAACCTGTTTTCTTTCTTGAATGCTATGCGGAATAAGCTCATTTGAAGATGCTCGATTAATGTTGTTGAATTGTTCATCCCACACCTGAGCAAAACAGGTATCTAGCACCTGCTTTGCATGGTCTAGGTTATCAAATGTAATCCTAGAGCCAGGAATATCTTGTAAAAGCGCAGATTCAACCGCTAAATCAACATCAGCCACATCACAACCAAGTGCTTCAGCTAAAAGTGTTGCGTGTGTTAGCTCTAGCACACGATGGATAAAGGTACCCATCTGCATTGGAGCAAACTCAGTGTCCACCTGCGAAATTTTGATACGACGTTGTGTGAACCATTTGTAGGGACACTCAAGATACGTCTCAATCTGAGAAGCAGAAAGAAGCGGAAGTCCTTCTCGCGAGACCTCAATAAGACCCTGCAGCTCCTGTTCAAGGGTTTCCCTCGTCAAATGACGTGGAAGTACCACAATGTTTTTGAGTTTAGGGTCAATCTCACCAGACTCGATTGTTGGAAGTTCTGCAACACGTTCTGGATTTGAAGCTTGAGGTAACAGGTTTACCAGCACCTCTTCTTCTCCGCGCACAAGTCCCGTCTTCTTTGCATAATCTTTTGGATAGCATGCTTTGACCTCACTGAGAGCCACCGCATTAAAGACATCTTTTTGCTCGACCTTCTCAAATGCAACGCTGGTAGAAGCGCTTATAAGAGCCGTATAAAAATCTCTTTGATATCGTGCAAACTCTGATACCTTAGGCGTTTTACTTGCATGGCGAATAAACTCCTGCAATGCACCGTCGGACGCTTTAACACCAAAATTCAGCGTATCCATACCCTGGAAAATGACAGTATCAAACATATGTGGCTCAAAAGAATGAGCTTGATTCACGGGAGCAATCAGCACCTGAATATCAGACTTAACACCATTAGAAACAGGAGTCATAACCGCCTGATCTTTGCAAAGGTCAATAAATGATTTGAGTGTCTGAGGAGTGAGCTTTATTCCTGCCTCATGAAGCTCCTGTGCAGAAGAAACAATCTTGTTCATCACCTTAAGCGACTCTTGGTTTTGAAGAGACTTAAGCGTCAACTCTTTAGACTGAGCAGCCTCTGACTGCTCATCAGGTGTTTCTGTAGAAAGGTATTCAATAATACGCTGAGCAGCAGAGCCAATTCTGCCAAGCTCAAGGCTCTTGATGGTCTCTGCGCACAAACGTGAGCTCATAGCTGCTTTAGAAAGCGTCTCAAGCACTCTAGTGGCATACAGCGTTCTATTACCGCGCCAACTCTTATCCAGCATCCACGCACGCTCAACACTTATGCCTGAAATAGGTGAAATCAGATAGTCCGTAAGAGTGCGTGGAGGCCACCACGACATATCCCCCATCTGATGGTCAGATGCCTGGTAGTCAATGTTTTTCTCGAGCTCTGAGCGTTCGCTAAGCGTGACGTACGCATCAATCAAGCTAGCAAACGCGCGTCCTGCAAGCGAGTCTTGAATACGCACCGAACGCTTATAGTGAGCAGCAATTCCCTTAGCTGCAAGCTTTTGCGAAAGCGCGTCCCAGACCCTTTGCGAATCCGAGGTGTACACCACAAAGCTCTTGCTACCAGACTCAACGCGCTGAGAGATATACCAGCTTATAGACTCTGCCTCGGCATGCTGACCCAGCGGCGACAAAAACATTACTGCACCGCTCGGCGTAACCTCATTGCCCTCCCTGGCCCTGAACACCCTGGCGAGAAGATCGGTGAGCTCCTGGCTTTTTGCGGCTGACACAAGCTCCGCATCCACACGACAATCGCATCCCGGGCCGCCGACCAACTCCAGCTGCTGCTCTGCTGCATAACCTGCAGGTCCTTCGGGCACATAGAGAGAAAACGTCACTTCACGCTTCTGCGACAGCTTGCGCACAAACTTAAGACGCGCCTCCGAAAGATCTTCAACTCGCGAGAAAATCAGTGCAGCTCCTTGCGCTGGAATGGACTGCAGCAGGTAATCCAGACACTGGCACCCCTCGACGTACGACTTTTCTTCAAGCAGCGCCTTGTAGCGCTCTAGCACCTTACAAGCACTTATCTGACCAGCAGAAAGTTGACCAGAGGTCATAATCTGATCAAGCTCTGTAAGATACTCTGGAGCAAGCTTAGAGAGAAGCTCCACCGTACCCTTGCCAGCATTCAACGAACCCAGTTCATCAGCAGACATTCCATCTAAAACCTGCTGGAAAAATACCTTGCGAAGCGTAGTTGAAAGCAGACGATCAGAGTTTCCGTACAACTTCCATTGATCGCGCATCCACTCATCAAAAGTTGAAACATTCACACCAACAGAGAGCTCTTGGATGGCACCAAGCTGCCTCTTAACGGTTAACACCGCATCAGAAGATGGCACTATAAGCTGAGCAGATCCACACTGCTCAAGCGAAGCTCTTAGCTGCTCTTGAACAGAGTCCGATAAGAAAACACCTGTTTGTTGTTTGTACAGAAGCAAGCCCATACGTCACCTCTCCAATTTTCTTACTTCTTAAGTTACCACGCACACCGGACATAAATTAGAATCAAACTAAACAACAACTAAAAATCCCGTATCAAAAGGATTTTCATGATTATTTTGCTTCCACCATCATCAGGAAAAACTGCGCCTACCTCGGGGCCTTCTCTTGATCTTTCATCGCTTTTATTTGGCTCCGAGCTAAGCAGCTGTCGAGAAGAACTTATCAAAGATCTACAACAGGTTTGTTCTCATGCAGACGCAGCTCAGGTGCTTAAAATTGGTCCGAACACCGTCGGAGACATTGCCGACAACCTGGACGTCTATGAAGCTCCAACCACAACTGCACTCAACCTCTATACTGGTGTGCTTTTCGAGGCTGCAAAATTCAACCAGACACTTGAAAACGTCACGTTAGAAAACACACAGAAAACAGTCACATTACCAGCAGATATCCTCAACTCAGAAATCATGATTTTCTCTGGCCTTTGGGGTGTTGTAAGACCGCATGATCTTCTCCCCAACTATAGACTTTCTGCCTCAATCAAGTTGCCCACCGTTGGTACCGTTGCAACTTACTGGAAAAAGCAACTTAATCCCCTGTTAAACGCCGCTCTGAAGGATCAAATAGTTGTGGATTGTCGCTCGGGAGAATACAGAAAGATGTGGACACCATCGGCAAAACACCCTTGTGAGCTGTTGCAAGTTGTTGTTCAGCGAGAAGATCCTGGTACGGGAAAGCGCAGTGTTGTATCGCATAATGCAAAACATATGCGTGGTGTACTTGCAGGCGCCCTCTTTGAGCAGCGAGCAAGCGGAAAACTTTCTAAAGAAATTAGCGTGTCTCAAATTGTAGAAATCGCAAGCAATCTACCAAGCGTCGTTGACGTTGACGTAAGCACAGCAAATGCTTCTGGAGAAGCAACGCTTACGCTTGTTACTGGTCGCTAGTCAAAACTAAGCCAAAGACTTCTTGTTAATCTTTTGAATTTTCTTGACCTGCCTCATCAGCCACTGAAATGCCATAACTACAACGATTGTAACTACAAAGACAAAGATGCCTCGTAAAAAAGCGTTTCCAAGCAAGCTGTATGGGAATCGACCAAGTCTTAGTCCCAAGAAATTAATAACAGGAATCTGGAACAGATAGACTCCTAAAACACCAGCAGATACCGTGCTGATGCATTTCTTGGCACCATCGGAAAGCTCCTGCAGCCTTGGCTCAAGATTCAGCACAAACAGGAACAAAGATGCCGCTTGTACTACACAAAGGAAGTTTTTAATAGCAACTGGATAACTCTGATACGTCATTTCTGGCGTCAGTGGGGTTCCAAAGTTGTTAGCAACAAGTCCCCAACCAAACATGGCCGCAGATGAAAGCAAGAAAATTACAGCAAGCACAAGATTGTTTTTAGTAAATTTTGGAAGCTCGTCGTAATACGTCTTAACGTAATATCCCAGCAGATAGTAGAAAAGACCATCGCTGTTAAACGCAGCCCATCTAAACAGCTGATCAAAGTAAACACCACGAACGCCAATGAATTCAAGTAGCGGCAAGCCAAAGCTCACAAAGAGCGTGAGCACCATAACATAAAGAAAGGTTTCTTTTTTCTGCACTACCAAAGAGAGAACAGGCGTCAAAAGATACAGATACAAAATGGTATAGATAAACCAAAGTGGGAAGTTAATATTGTTGGTCAAAAAACGCTCAACAAAATCAGCAACGCTAGCACCTGCAGCAATCTCTTCAGCGCCCCAAAACTTTGTAGGAAAAAGCACGTACATCAAATACACCACTGCACTGCCAAAAATAAGCGCCATCAGCGTCTTTCTAGCACGCTTCATAAAGAATGTCTTTGTGGAGTATTTACTTCTATATCCAAGCAAATTCATACCACTTAGCATAAAAAAGATGGGTACCGCATAAATAAACGCTGCTTGCAGAGCTAAAGAGAAGGCCCATGTTTTAGTGTGCGCAAGAGAAAAAACGTTAAGCGAGGTATGTAGCATAACAACAGCAATACCTGCCAAAATGGTAAGAACATCTGCAAAAACAAAGCGCTTCTTAACAGTAACTGCTTTTGAAGAAACTGTAGCTTTTTCCACGGGCTTCTCCCCAAATTAATCAAACTTCCTCTATGCTTAGTATACGAAAAGTACCAGCAGGAAAGAGGCATCATGGCAAATGTCGTTGACTATCTACACTGGCGCGGCGATCTGACGTTTGAGAATGACCCTTTTAACAACGTCGATAACCTGATTCTCTCAATTCTTTCCTATCTGGGATTTGGTGGGGTCGTTCCTTCTGAACGTAGCGAGAAGCGCGTTCAGCTTGGTGACGCTTGCGCCAAAATGCTGAAAAAGCTTAAAGATGACCCGTCTCTTATCACGGGATTTTCTCGCGTTGATGGAACCTTCCTTGAGGCACTGGTCAACGCTCCACGCTTTGCCAACATTGAACTTGGTCGCTATGTAGACCGCATTAATGTCGAGAAAAACCTGCAGTTTGCAGCGTTTACCGCCTATCTTCCTACAGGACAGATGTTTGTTTCTTTTAGAGGAACTGACGGCACGCTTGTTGGCTGGCGAGAAAACCTTAACCTTAGCTTCCAGGTTACGTCCGCTGATAAGTCGGCGGCACTATACCTTGAGAAACGTATTCGCGAACATCTTGCAGCAGGCAATGGCACTACCTGCGCAAATGTTATGGTTGGTGGCCACTCTAAGGGCGGCAACCTTGCAGCATACGCAGCAACAGTCTGTCCTGAAGAGCTTCTTGGCACAATCGATCGCGTCTGGAGTAACGATGGACCTAATATGTGTCCAGAAATTATTCCCACCACAGCCCATAAGGCGCTTGGAGATAAATACATCAGAATTTTGCCTGAGTTTAGTGTAGTGGGCATGATTTTTGATGATCCTGCTGTACCAAAGCTCATTGTAAAAAGCTCCGAGTCTGGCATGCTGGCGCACGACGGCGTTTCATGGCAAGTCTCTCGCAATACGTTTGAATTTGCTGATGATTTCCAGCTGGAATGTAAAAAGATTAACGAGGCGTTTAGCAACTGGTATAAAGAACTCCCGCTCTCTGATCGTGAGCACTTTACTAATGAGCTCTTTGACGCTCTCTCGGCAGGCGGAGCAGTCTATTTCAGCGACATTATTAGCTCGCCCGCAAACTTACAGCCTGTTGTTGCAGCACTCACTAAAACAGAAAAGCAAACCAAAGAAGTCTTCTTTGACCTCCTTAGTTCGCTTGTCAATGCATCCGCAACATCTTTGATTGAAAACATTACTGAGTCTTCCCAGATTTCTCAGCTAACTTCTGCTATCTCAGAAAGCTTTGCCAAACTGGATAAAGCCCAGAAGGAACTTAGGAAAGGTTCTCCTTCTTCAGACCAGTAAGGCTAATCACAATTGAAGAGACAATTGAGATAACTATTGATCCCAGGATAGCGGTGCCTAAAGAATCAATAGCAACGCCCGCATGCAGCAAATTCCTAGAAATAAAACTTGAAAGCTCAAGCATAAAGGCATTAATAAAGAGCGAGAAAATACCTAGGGTTAGCACATTAATAGGCAATGAGAGTAGCTTAACAACAGGCTTAATGCCCGTATTGACTGCTGCGAGTACTAATGAGAACAGAATAGGACCTGCCCACGAGCCTCCCACAATAGTTAGACCTGGAATTAAGGTGCAGGCCACCAACGTAGCAACAGTAGTTACAAGCCATGTTGCAACAAATGTCATACTAACCTCTCTTTGAAAAAAGCCCGGCAAAAGCCGGGCTTAACATGCACAGTATGTAAGCCGTTAGCTTACTCGCCGAAGCCGCTGTCAACAAGAGCAACAAGAGCGTCAAGAGCTGCCTGCTCGTCAGCGCCGTCGCATGCAATCTCAATCTTGGTGCCAGTACCAAGGCCAGCAGCAAGAATCATCATGATGGACTTAGCGTTAACTGGTGCGGAGTCCTTGTCAACATTCTTGATGGTGACGTTGCTCTCAAACTTCTTTGCCTCAGAAACAAAGACGGATGCTGGACGAGCGTGAAGACCAGTTGCATTGATGATAGTAGTCTGCTTTGAAACCATAAGTGGACTCCCCTTCCGGAAACCAAAAATCTACTCGAGAGTTATTCTCGATTAATCGTTACTATCGTAACAAAACATAACGTATTATATCCAATCTTATTTCCAGAAAGAACCAAATTAGACTATGATTTGCTCAAAAACAGGGTAAAAATAAAAAGTCGGAACTCTTATAGGAGGTTCACCATGGCTGAAAACGATATCCAAAACTCTAAAACCGAGGATTTGGACACAATAGATACTCAAACAACAACTTCTGATGAACAGAATGAGTCTGAGAACACACCTGAAGTCAGCAAGTCCCAGGACATTCAAAAGATTGCCAAAGACACTACTCAGGTTGTAGCAAAGGGCGTAAGCAGTGCGTTTGAGAGCGCCACAACCGCTGTTGCAGAAGGTTTCCAGGCTACCAAAGAAGTCCACAACGCTGCCAAAGAGACAAACTCTGCAAAGCAAGAGCTTAAGCAGATGCAAGAACACCTTGCTCAAGACAAACAAGATCTAGAACACAGAGACTACGTACAGAGCTCATTTGATCAGATTATCGCTGAGCAAGAGAAAATTTTTGCAGAGACCGCTCAGGTCATGAGCGATCAATCTACGCAAGTGGACCTTCTCACGGTTAAGAAAAACCAGCTTATTCAGAAGCTTGAACAGCAAAAAGTTGACGACGAGGCAAAGATTAAGCCTTACAAAGAAGTTGCTGCCACAGCAAAAGGCAGGCTGGATGATATCTCGAAGACAATCTCTGAGGCACAGCGTGGTGTTAAAAACGCCGAGGCTCAGCTTAAAGAAGTTACCGAGAAACGCGATGCTGCTGTAGCGTCTGCAAATAAAGCACTGGAAAACTCCCAGGCAAGACAGCTTTCTCTGAGAGAAGAGCTTGCTGGTCTTAAGACAGACCCTGCTGCTAACCACGATGCAATTGTTCGTATTGAGGAAGACCTTAAGTCAGAGCTTGCTCGTGCAGAGCAGGCCCAAAAGCAAGTTGAGGAACTACAGAACTCTTTCCAGTCTTCACTTGAGATGGCACAAACGCATTACTGGACCCAGGGCAAATCGTTAGAGTCCTCAGAGTCTTCTATTGATGCGGCTCGCAAAGATTATGAGCAGAAACAGCAAGAATATGACGCCGTAGTAGCTGAGGCTAATGCTCGTCAGAGGATTCTGAGCAAAGATATAGAGGATCTTGAAGAGAAAATTAAGACAGCCAAGGAGCTCTTTAACGAAGCAGCAGATAAACATGATGAAGCACAGTCAGTCATTGATGACGCTCGAGAGATTCACGCAACGCCAGAAATTACTGAGGAGCTTAGAAAGTCTGTTGGCGAACAGGAAATTAACATCAATACCAAGCAGCTCACCCTTAAAGAGCTTATTACTGGCGAGAAAATCCTTCGAGAGACAACTCGTGGTCAGCGCATTGGCTTCATCATTGTTGTTCTTGGCATGATAGCGATTCTTGCGTCTTTTGTATGGCTGATTTTTAACTGGTAATTTAGTCTTTGCCCAGACAAATCATCGTATGAAAAAAGTGCTCACACTACTGTGGGCACTTTTTCTACATCTAAACTCTCAAGTTAAACGTAAGGGTTATGGTCACGTAACCAAACTCACTAAATGATGATCATGGCGTCACCAAATGACAAGAAACGGTACTTCTCGTCAATAGCACTTTGATAGGCGTCCATAATCTGCTCGCGCGTTGCAAACGCAGAAACCAGCATCATCAAAGTTGAACGTGGAACGTGGAAGTTGGTCACCATGGTGTCTACCACGTGGAACGTAGAGCCTGGCATCAAATAGAGATTGGTGGTTGCGTTTTCTCGGGCAACCATATCGCCTTTTTGAGTCACTGCAGCAGAGTCTTCTGTCTCCTCAAAGCGACGGGCAACAACAGGAGGCTCAGCTGCAGGAATCTGATTATCCCAAGCACTTTCAAGCGAGCGAACACTGGTAGTACCAATGGCAATAACCTTATGACCAGCGGCTTTAGTGGCCTTTACTGCTTCTACAACTTCTGGAGCTATGTGATAGCGCTCAGTATGAATGACGTGTTTAGTAGGGTCATCCTCTGTTACCAACCTGAAGGTATCAATTCCCACCTCTAGCTCAACAGATGCCCACTGAACACCCTTTGCTTTGATGGTTTCAATGAGCTCAGGAGTAAAGTGAAGACCCGCGGTAGGAGCTGCAGCAGAATGCTCGGCCTGCATAGCGTAGACCGTCTGGTACTTCTCTGGGTCTCCCTCGTACTGTGTAATATACGGAGGCAGCGGAACGTGGCCCGCCTCATGAATAGCCTCGTCAAGAGTGCGATCTCCCTGTGCTTCAAAACGCACCAGGCGACCTCCCCTGTTGTCGTCAACAAAGTCCACAATAGTGCCCGTCAACACAACAGGAGCTGAGTCAGGAGCATGCAAGCCACCTGCACGGTATTCAATTACTGCGCCAGGCTTTAGACGCTTACCAGGATTTACCAGACACTCCCATACACTACCCAAAGCATCAATGTCTTCTCGACGTTTTAAAAGCAGCGTTTCTGAGACGCCGCCCGTATTTTGCTTTTTACCTACAAGGCGAGCGGGCATAACGCGCGTCTGGTTAACTACAACCAAATCGCCTGGCTCAAGATACTCCACAATATCGGTGAAGTGCTTGTGCTCTATGCGGCCATCTTCTCTATGCAGCACCAAAAGCCTACAAGAGTCTCTTGGCTCAGCAGGAGCTTGTGCAATACGTTCTTCTGGAAGGTTGTAATCAAAATCGTCAGTTCGCATGACGTGCTGCCTTTCTTGCGTCACGAGCTTCATGACGCTCTATCTGAGCCTCGGCCGCAGAATATCTACAACCGCAATAATTTTGTCGATACATACCAAGCTCACGAGAGTCTTTTGTAGCCTCTGGGTAAAACGGACGAAAATCTCTCCATACAGGCGTCAGTCCATGAGCATGCGCAATGGACACCAGCTCATCCTCACACGCATCAAAGAGCTGATAGGGCGAGACAGCCAGTGTTGTAGAAACGTATTCAAACCCGCGCTCAGCCGCCACACGACAACTCTCTGCCAAGCGGATTGCGTAACAAGCACGACAGCGACGATCTCGCTCAAATCCCTGAGGAGCCACAGCTCGCTCCCACTGCTCTCGCGGATCTCCTGCCACAATCACCTCAACATGAGCCTCTTCTTGAGCCCACGTAAGTAAGGTTTGAAGACGCTTATCATGCTCCTCAACAGGCTGAATATTAGGATTAGTCCAGCAGATGGTTGGCTCAAAGCCCTCTTCCCTCAGATGTTTTAAAGGTTCAAGTGAGCATGGACCACAGCATGCATGGAGCAGCAGCGGTGTTCCCGGCTCTACTGAAAGAGTCTCAATTGACTGAAGCATGTTTGAAGCCATTAGTTCTTCTCGCCTTGTGCATTATAACATTTCCAACCTACTATAGCGCAGGCAGCAAGGCATACAAAAATGGTAACAACGCTTGCTTCAATACCGTAGGCGCCACCCGAGATAAACTCAGATGCTGCAGGATACGCTGTTAAGAGCGTGGTAGGAAGAAGCGTAGTGGTAACCGAGATGCCCAGAATAGGGCCGGTTACAAAGTTCCAGATAAAGTGCATAGCAATGGTCATGAGCAGATTATCGGTAAGCCAAAACACCAAGCCATAAAGAATGCCCATCAAAAAGACTGAGATTGCTGCGGCAATAGAGATGTTAGGCGTTAGTCCATACGTTGCGGTAAAGAGCACTGCTTGAAGCACAAGCGCTACAGGGAAAGAACTCTTAGCTGCAACACCAGTTTGTAGGTAACCTCTAAACAATATTTCTTCTGCAGCAGACTCAATAAGGGTTGCCACAAGTAAGAAGAGAGCAGCAAAAATGTTATAGGAAGCGTTGAAGTTAAAGTCAAAGCCTTCAATGAGCATGATAGAGCCAAAGGTAAACAGCACCATCAAAAAGCCAAAGGTAACTCCGCGCATAAATCCTGGCCAGGAGCTTACTCGAAGACCCAATGACCTAAAATCTCGCTTATTGACGCGGGTAATCCACACAAGGATCAAGCCACCTGCCAACATGCTTCCTAAAAGACCCAACACGGCTGGAAGGATGTCATTGGGTGGGAGCTCTCCCATAACCATCAGCGGAATATGGCACAAAAACATAAGTAAAAGTGCAAGGTCAGCCACAAGGAAGGGCGTCACCACTGACTTTGGTGGATCCTTTAGAACAAACTCAAGGCTTGTCTTTGGCTTTTTTCTTCCCACAAACTCTCCTTACATAATTTCTACTCACTATAGTATCTACTTCTGAATCTATTCGTGTAGTGAATCAAAAAAGATTAGAATAAGAAGATAATTTGCGTAATCTACTAATTCCAACTGCGAGGTATCCATGGCAGAAAGCTACGACATGAACAACCGCCCTCATTTTCCTAAGCGTGCTGTCATTACCGGTGGTATGCCCTACGGTAATAAAAATCTCCACTTCGGACATATTGCAGGCGTTTTTGTCCCAGCTGACTTCTTTGCTCGTTTCTTAAGAGATCGTATTGGCCAGAAAAACGTTTTGTTTATCTCGGGAACTGACTGCTATGGCTCTCCTATTGCTGAGGGTTATCGTAAAAAGGTTGAAGAAGAGGGCTACGAGGGCACCATCCTTGATTACGTTAATCATAATCACAACCTGCAGAAAAGCGCTCTTAACGCCTACAATATCTCGCTTGATTTCTACGGCGGTTCTGCGCTAGAACCCGCTGCAAAGATTCACGAAGAGATGGCTGACAGCATCATGCACCGCCTCTACGAGCGCGGTAAACTCTCCAAGCTCTCAACTAAACAGTTTTACGATACCGAGGCTCACACATTCCTTAATGGTCGCCAGGTCAATGGACGTTGCCCCATTAAGGGCTGCAAGTCAGAGAAGGCTTATGCAGAAGAATGCGACCTGGGTCATCAGTTCAATCCAGAGGAGCTCATTGCTCCTGTGTCTCAGCTCACCGGCACCACGCCAGAGCTTCGTCCGGCACCAAGCTGGTACTTTGACCTGCCACAATACAAAGAGTTTCTAAACAATCTTGTAGAGAAGTGGAAGAACAACCCACAGATTCGCTCAGTTGTTACCTCTACCGTTCAAGAGACTCTGACCGAGCCTATTATCTACATACAAAATTCCTACCGCCAAGACTTTGACGGCGTTGCCTCTTCCCTCCCAGCTCATAGCGTTATCGAGCCAGAAGGCAATGCATCTTCTTTCTCTGTTGTCTTTGAGAACTGGCAGGACAGAGATGAAGCCCGCGAGAAACTCAAAGAGGCTGGAATTCGTTTTAGAACAAGCAAGACCCTCCTGCCTTATCGCATGACGGGCAATATTTCTTGGGGTCTTAAGTCTCCTGACATTGAGGACCTCAAAGACCTTACTATCTGGGTTTGGACTGAGTCCCTTTGGGCTCCTATCACCTTCACACGTGCTGCTCTTTCTGAAGACGCCAGCAATGGTGGCTCTCGCTATTCTTCTGACGAGTGGCGCGATTGGTGGTGCAGCGATGATGCGGCCGTCTACCAGTTTATTGGTCAGGACAACATCTTCTTCTACTGCATTGTCCAGAACCCACTGTGGGATGCGCTTGATTGGGGTCTTATCACCGATACTCCCGTTGCTAACTACCACATTCTCTTTATGAACAAGAAGGCTTCCAGCTCTGGTGCTATCAAGCCTCCAATGGCTGAAGAGCTTCTTGAGTTCTACACTCCAGAGCAGCTCCGTGCTCACTGGCTCTCGCTTGGCCTTGATCAGCGCGCCGTGTCCTTCTCGCCAAAGGCTTTTGACACCTCCGTTTCCAGGAAGGGCAAAGACGGCGAGCCAGATCTTCTGGTAAAGGATGATCCTCGCGTTGTTGATCCAGCGCTCAAGGAGTCAGCGTTTCTCACTAACATCTTTAACCGCATGGCTCGTAGCTGCCTGTATGGTGCAGCCAATGCGTGTGGTGGTCACCTGCCTATCAGTGAGCCTCACCAGGAAGTTATCGATGCTGCTCAAGAGGTACTGCTTAAGTACGAGCAGCTTGCATACGGCTTTGATGCACACTCTGCCCTTGCTGCTGTTGATGAGTATGCTCGCGCAGAAAACAAGCGTTGGGGCGAGGCTTCCAAGGCCGCTCAGGGCAATGACGAGGCCTACGACCAGGCACTTGCTGATGCATTCTATGCGCTCAAGACCATCACACTGCTTATGCACCCGGCTGTTCCGGAAGGCTGCGAGCGCATTGCAGATGCCCTCAACTTCCCACATGAAGAGTTCTTCTCCTGGGAGAACGCTTTTATGGGTCCAAAGGAGCTCGCAGCAAAGCTTGGTCAGAGCGCGGAAGATCACCAGCTTGAAGAGCTTCCTCCACGCTTTGACTTCTTCAAAGCACATCCAAGCCAGAAGAATTAAAACACGCAGCTAGGAGCATACGTGGTCGAGTTTCCACCCGTCTATCGTCCAAAACCCTATAACAAGCCAACAGCACACCTGAAGAGCCATCTTCAGGTGTTGCTTGATGACGGTGCGGAGATTGCAACGTTTGTCTACGCTCCTGCTGCTCCAGCTGGCGAGAAACCCTGTGAAGACCTCGCTTCAACTGCGGCTTATTTGGCGTCTGTTACTAACGGTACCAATGCTGTGCCCATTGTGTTTCTCCACGGAAACGGTGAAGAACACGGAATTTTTGGCACCATCATTGATGAAGTATGCAGCCGCGGCTACATCGCAATTGGTATTGATTCAAGAGATCAGGGGTTAAGTACTCGAGGAACAACCGCCTTTACCTACGAGCAGATGGCAGAAGATGCCTACGTTGTCCTAAAGCAGCTCGGTGTTGCGTCTGCTCATATTGTGGGATTTTCTGATGGCGCTATCCTAGGACTTCTTTTAGCGCGCGATTATTCAGACATTGTTGCTTCTCTTGTATCTATCGGTGCAAATCTTGAACCAGATACACTAGGTGATATGTCCTGGTTATATGAAAGTATTGAAGGAAATAAACGCTGGGCAGCCGAAGGCTGGGAGGGTGCCACTTTAGAAGATGGCTACCCCGTTCCCACGCCAACTGAGGCAGCCCGTATAGCAGAACATCTTGAACTCATGGTAGACAACCCACATATTGACCCCGCAACCCTTGGACATATCTCTGTTCCTGTTGTTGTTATGGCTGGTGAGTACGACGAGATCTATCCAGAGGAAACTCGTCGTATCGCTGAAGCAATTCCAACCGCACGACTTCTCTTTATTCCAGGTTGCCCTCACAATGTTCCCAAGGTTTCTCCTGCCGCAGTAGTTCGCAGAATACTCGCAAATCTTGCATATTTTTAACAAAGAGGTTAATAGATAAGCCTTATTACGTGCTTTTATTTCGAGAAAATAAAACTTAGGTACTTAATTGTTAAGTACCTTGCTATCTCAGAATTTTTGAGTAAAATACCTAAAAAGCATTATTTCTGTTACGGGAGGCACTCATGCATCAGGCATCAACCTCACCTACTCAAGAGATGCGCATCATTGGCAATCTTGGCCACCTAGGCCATTATCTTTACATCACGCGTGGATGTCGTGGTGGTCAGCAGTTTATTTTGACCACACTATATCGTGATGGAGAAATGACCCAAAAAGATCTTCTCGCCAAAACTAAGAATGCATCTGCATCACTTTCAGAAATGGTGAGCAAACTTGAAGCAAAAGGTCTTGTTGAACGTACTCGTGTAGACAAAGATCGCAGGCAGACACTTCTTTCTTTAACAAAAGAAGGTCGCAAACAAGCAAAAGAAGCTCAAGAGGCCATCGAGTCATTTGAAGCTCACGCATTGTCTATTCTTTCTGATGAAGAAAAAGTTACATTCTGCACATATCTAGATCGTTTAGTTGAACATTGGGACACAATTAATAGAGATGAGAAGGGAGAAACAGCATGTCAGAAGAAGTAACTTCAACTGAAGAACTTGAAAACATAATTGAGTCAACTGAAGCAGAAACTGCTATGGTTCCCTCTGCTCTGACAGGTATTGTAGATGTCAGCAATCTTTCCATTAAAGAGATTGCTTTAGTGCTTTCAAAGTGTATCGGTGAGTTCAAAAGAGACACTATCCTCACTCCTCTCTTTGTGTTAATTGAGACCATCTTAGAAATTCTCATTCCTTTTAGAACAGCCAATCTTGTTGATACGCTTCGCACGGGGGCAGAACTAAACGCTGTCATTCAGTCTGGAGCTGTTCTTGCCGCTATGGCAATGCTGTCGCTGCTGTTTGGAACACTATCCGGTATTTCTGTTGCCAAAGCTTCCACAGGCTTTGCGCGCAATCTTCGCCGTGATATGTTCCGTAATATCCAAAATTTCTCGTTTACCACTATTGATGCATTCTCTTCGTCATCGTTAGTAACACGCCTTACTACGGATATTTCTAACGTACAGATGGCATTTATGATGCTCATCCGCATGGCCGTTCGTGCTCCATTTATGTTTATTGCTGCATTTATTGCTGGCTTTATCATGGGTGGCTGGCTTGCCATTATTTTTGTTGCCGTCATGCCTCTTCTAGGAATTGGTCTCTACTTCATTATTTCTAGAGTCATTCCTATTTTTAAAAAGGTATTTAAGAGGTACGACGCACTCAATGAATCCGCTGAAGAAAACTTGGCTGGTATCCGCGTTGTTAAGTCATTTGTAAATGAAAACTTCGAGCGTCAGAAATTTGATAAGGCTTCAGAAGAGCTGCGCGAAGATTTTACAGCAGCCGAGAGGCTCATGGCTCTGAACTCTCCATTTATGAACTTCACTATTTACGTGCTGTTTGTCTTCATTCTGTACTTTGGCTCGTACCTGATTGTCTCTTCTCAGGGAACTGCATTTGGCGTTGGACAGCTTTCTTCGCTTATTACGTATGGCTTTATGATGCTTATGGCACTCATGATGCTTTCCTTTGTCTTTGCCATGATCATCATTGCGGAAGAAGGTGCTCGCCGCATCTGTGAGATACTCCTTGCAACTTCCACTATTAACAACCCAGAAAATCCTCTGACCGAGGTTACAAACGGATCCATTGATTTTGAGAACGTTGGATTCTCCTATTCCGGTCCAGAGGGTCGAGAAGCCCTGTCTGGTGTAGACCTTCACATCAACTCTGGTGAGGTCATCGGTATCATCGGTGGTACCGGTTCTGCAAAGTCCACATTGGTGCAGCTTATTCCTCGCCTATACGATGTAACCGCTGGTAGCGTTTCTGTTGGCGGACACAATGTCAAAGATTATGACATTGACACTCTTCGTGGTGCTGTTGCCATGGTTCTTCAGAAAAACGTTCTCTTTAGCGGTACCATCAAAGAGAATCTCCTGTGGGGTAACCCTGACGCCACCGATGAAGAGATTCTTGAGGCAGCTCGTCTTGCTCAGGCTGATAGCTTTGTTCAAACCTTCCCTGATAAATATGAGACTCATATCGAGCAGGGTGGCAACAACGTTTCTGGTGGTCAGAAGCAGCGACTCTGTATTGCGCGCGCGTTACTTAGACGTCCAAAAGTACTTATTCTTGATGACTCTACCAGCGCTGTTGATACAAAGACAGATTCTTTAATTCGCTCTGGTCTTAAAGATTTCTTGCCTGATACCACCAAGATCATCATTGCTCAGCGTACTTCCAGTATCGAAGAATCTGACAAGATTATTGTTCTGGATAACGGTCGCATTAACGCAATTGGTACGCACAAAGAACTCCTGAAAGATAACCCAATCTATCGCGAAGTGTACTTCTCACAGAACAAGCAAAGTGTTGATGAAAATCAGTCTCAGGAAGGTGAGGTGACTTCTCATGAGTAGGGCAACAGAAACAAACAATACAAGACCAAAGCTTCCCGTGGGAAAAATTCTTACTCGAACCATTAAAATGCTCTGGGAGTTCTATCCTATCCTTCTCCCTGTAGCACTCCTTGGTGCTGTTATCCAAGCAATTATGCAGTCACTCCCAAGTGTCTTCTTAGAGCGAATCCTCTCTATCATCTCTAACTTTATTGATACTGGTGACTGGAGTTCTGCTGAAGGCTTAGTCTTCCAAAACGTGGCTCTTCTCGCCACCTTCTACGTCATTGGACTTCTTGCAAATATCATCTCTACTCAGGGTATGGCTATTGTCACCCAGGGAGCTCTGCAAAAATGGCGTTCAAAGATGTTTTCGCACATGCAGGACTTGCCTATTAGGTACTTTGATACGCACCTCAATGGCGACATCATGAGCTATTACACCAATGATATTGACGCAATGCGCCAGATGATTGGTACCAGTCTTCCAAACCTCCTCTTTACCTCTGTGGTTATCATCGCAGTTATATTCATTATGTTTTACTACAGCGCACTTATGGCCATGGTTGTTCTGTTTGGATTCTCTTTGATGGGCCTTGCTACTAAAACCCTCGGTGGCAAGTCCGCAAAGAACTTTGTTAAGACTCAGAAAACCACCGCAGATGTTGAGGGTCACATTCAGGAAATGATGAATGGCGAGAAAGTCGTTAAGGTCTTTAGTCATGAGGCAGAAACTATTGAATCATTTGACAAAATCAACGATGAACTGATGGTTGTTGCAAGAAATGCAAACCTTTATGCCAACACGCTTATGCCTATCCTTAACAATCTGGGCAACATTATGTACGTTGTAGTTGCTGTAGTTTCTGGTGTGTTTATTACTCTGAACATTCAAAACGTTTCTTTGTCTGGACTGCCTTTCACCATTGCTGTAGCTGTCCCCTTCCTCAACATGACACGTCAGTTCTCCGCCCAGATCAACCAGATTTCTAGTCAGATTAACTCTGTTGTTATGGGTATCGCTGGTGCTAATCGAGTTTTTGAGCTACTTGATGAACCAGCAGAGACTGAAGAAGGTTACGTTACGTTAGTCAACGCAGAAACCATTGACGGTAAAGTTCAGGAAGCTGAGTACCGCACCGGTTACTGGGCTTGGAAGTATCCACACGGTGACGGCACGGTTACTTACACCCCTGTTAAGGGAGACGTTCGCCTCTTTGATGTTGACTTTGGCTACGAGCCTGGCCACACCGTACTGCATGATATTTCTCTTTATGCAAAACCTGGTCAGAAGGTTGCCTTTGTTGGTGCAACAGGTGCAGGTAAAACAACCATTACTAACCTACTCAACCGCTTCTACGACATCGAAGACGGCAAGATTCGCTATGACGGCATCAACATTAACAAAATTAGGAAGAGCGCTCTTCGTCGTGCTCTCGGTATTGTTCTGCAAGACGTCAACCTCTTTACAGGTACCGTCTTGGATAACATCCGCTACGGGCGTCTTGATGCTACTGATGAGGACTGCGTAAAGGCCGCAAAACTTGCTGGTGCCGATGACTTTATCAAACGTCTTCCAGAGGGTTACCACACCATGCTCAAGGACAACGGTAGCGCCCTCTCCCAAGGACAGCGCCAGCTCATCTCCATTGCTCGCGCAGCAGTCGCAGATCCACCAGTCATGATTCTGGACGAGGCTACCTCCAGCATTGACACACGTACTGAAGCAATTGTCCAGCGTGGTATGGACGCTCTGATGTACGACCGCACCACCTTTGTTATTGCTCACCGTCTTTCTACGGTTAGAAACGCAGATGTTATTGTCGTACTTGACCACGGTCGCATTATTGAGCGCGGTACACACGATGAACTTCTCGCCAAGCGAGGAACGTACTACCAGCTCTACACAGGAGCTTTTGAGCTTGAGTAACGTTGAGCTTATGTAATGTAAAACGCCTTGTCATCGAACTGCCTCCCATTTCTTGGACATAAGAAAGGGGAGGCAGTTCATGTGCGGGTGATTATGATTCTGCAGCGTGTTAGCGTCGGCTTTTAGGCCTGGCGCACAAAATAGCGCAGCTTTGGTAGGTTCTGCCGAAGAATCGACATGTTCTTAATCAAGATAGCTAGGCAGTTAGGCGGTCGTACTACCTGATATGCATCTCTATGCATAAACTTAATCTAATATGCTAGAAAATGAATAGCGTCATATAAAAGATTTAACTATAGGTAAATTCCACTTCTAAGGAACACACCTATGACAGATATTCTGCACAATTGCGGCCATATTACACATCAAATGAAGATAATCTGCACGTTTTAGCTATTTTCGGCGTCATGTATACGTCTTTTTGACAGATTATCTGACTTAAGTGTGTTTTGAATCGCCTCCCATTTCTTATGTCCAAGAAATGGGAGGTAGTTCACATCTTAGCGATAAGGCGTTTTTTTGTGTATGTAACGATTTTTAGGCGAGAAGAACGTGATGTAGATCTTCTACCGTATCTACAATTGCAACCGCTCCCGCATCAATAAGCTCCTGTTTATTGGTAGTTTTGCCATACAGAACGCCAATACACGGAATCTTATTTGGGAATGCTGCTTCCATATCAAAACGACGGTCGCCAATCATGACGCTTTCAGAAGCATCAAAGCCAAGCTGGCGCATAACGTGAGCAATAGCAGTGATTTTATCAGTTGCTGCCTCATCTATTCTTCCAGCATAGGTATCAAGAACACCAATAAGGTTGTTGTCCCTAAGGCCCATCTCTAGCATGGGCTGATTCTTTGAGCTTGCTACCGCAACCTTTTTACCGGCGGCATGAAGGTCATCAATGAGGTCTATCATACCCTCAAAGAGTGGCCATTTTCCTGTAGTTACATAAAGCTCTCGGTAACGCTTAGTAACCGCAACAGCATCCTCATGGCTTAAGCCAAAGACCAGCTCAAATGCATAAGGAAACGGTGGTCCTACAAGCTTTTTAAGGTCTGATTCTATAAAGTCTGTGTGACCGCAGTCTGTCATTGCCATCTTCGCGGTAGAAACAATGGTGGGCAGCGTGTCTGCCATAGTCCCATCAAAGTCAAAAATAATAAGCGAACGATTCTGCAGGTCTGAAACTACATCAGAAGCTACCAATGCTTTGTTTGTATCAGTTACGTTTTGCATTATTGCCATGTCAATCCAATCATCTACGTATGTGAGTATACCGTTCATGGCGCAAAACTAACCAGTCAATGACATTTTCTTCTCGCCTGCCGAATTAACTATTGACAGCTGAAATGTCGTACACCAGCAAAGGTATATAGTTAACTATAGATGAATCAGTATGCCTAACCTGGGAGGTGTATGATGACTCGTCAGGAAAATAATCCAGAAGCTAAGCAACCTGGAAGAAACAGGCTTGGAAAACTCTATCCGTCTCTCGTCAATACAGACGTTCTGCCTGATGAGTCTTTAGACGCTGCTCAAAATAATCAACATGTTGGTTCTATTGATCAGACTGGTTGGCATACAAAGCTCAATATTGAAGCACTTTCTCTTACGCTTACGGAGTCCGCTACTCCCCTTGAAGTGCTTAAACATTTTGTGAATACGGCGTTTTTGCGAGAAAAAGATTCTCACCGAAAAGGTGGTTCTGTTGCCATCCCGCCTAGTGACTTTGAACTACATCTGGCTCAAAGACTAAAAGATGCTGGTGTTCTCGATGCGCAAGACATTACTATCCCCTGCCGCGTGGTGCGCCTGCGTACCAATGGCCTCTTTTATCTGCGCGCTAATCAAAAAACACTTTCCTATGAACAGAAGATTCAGCTCCTTACTATTGAGAGCGCACTGAACACTGCCCTCTTTGCAGAGCGATACTTTCTTGATGCAAATATGGCATCTGAACTTGACTTACTTGCTTTTGAGCAAAAGATTGTCTCTACCATGATGAAGCAATCTCGCCCCCGTTGTGCCACTACTCAAAGCACCCAAGAAGACGGCGAGTGGGTTGTCCGCAAAGCCATCTCTCTACACATTGAAAGCCTGCGTCTATCTCAGCGTCTTGTCACTGAATTTAGGACCAACGTACACAAAGGAATTGCCGCCTTAAGGGTACACCTGGCCCTTCCAGAGCAGTTTCCAAGAAGCTTTCTTGGCGCAGATGGAAGTATCAAAGAAGCAACCTTTGATGATCTCAACCGTGCGGCAACCACTTACAACTTACACCTTGGTATGCTCATCACCGCAAGTGCTTTTAGAAGCTCGCAGAGGATTAACGAGGTATGGCTCTCTGGCATATGCAATACAAACAAGCTGCATGCCTGCCTTTTCTCGTTTCACATTACTCGAAAGCAATTTGAAGATACAAACATTACAGAAGAGACTAATCCGCTTTCTGTCTATCAGCACTGGAACGCGCAAATTGACGAGGCAGATGGTATTCTTCATGCAGTTCATCCACTCTTTACCTTAGATGATGAGATTTTCTGTCCACCAAGTAGGTATGATTTTGTTGAATCGTCTCAAAAACGTCTTGATAGCGTCGCAGCTCATGCACTAGGCACCGATGAGGTTTCAGGACTTTCTATTGATGAAGGTCAGGCGCGAGAAGAGATTATCACCAAAATTTTGCGCAACCTCTCATCTTCAACAGAAGAAAACGTCCGCACTATCTTGTCGTATACCGCAAACTCAACCGACCCTACGGTGCGAGCGGCGGGAGAACGCGTGGTTTCTCGCTTTATTAAAGGCACGCTTGCAGAAGATGATTTTGAGGCCATTTACGAAGAATTTGTTGACGGCGGCGTTCTTTCTTTTGCAGTTACCAAGGCCCAGCGTCTTATTGGCGAGAAAAACTATCAAGATGCGGAACTACTCCTTCTTGAGGCGCTTGAATCTGTGGACGGAAATAATACTTACACGGACACAAACACTACCCAGTGGCGTGTGTTTATGAACTACGTCGATCGCGTACTGTACAACAGAATTCTCTCAAATCCAGAGAAAAATACTCGTCTGGCGCCTATGTCCTACTTTGAGGCGCACCTTTTGGTCTCTATTGCACAAACACTCCAAGGACAAACACAAAGTGCTCTTCAGCACGCGAGAAGGGCTGTTGAGATTGCACCTCTTAGTATGAGCGCTAGGCTCCACCTCTCCCACTGTCTTGAAGAGTCGCTGGACATTACTGCGGCGGCAGAAGAACTCAAGAAGCTCCTGCTGCTTGCACACGACCCCGAGAGCATTGGATTTGGGTACTATCGCATGGCATTCTTCCAATGGCGTCTAAGACATCTGAAAGCCGCTCAAGCCTGTTATCAGTTTGCTTTGAAGTTCTTACCAGGAGCTACATTTATTATTGGCACCGAGACAGCAATTCTTGCGCAAACAGAGCCAGAATTTAGCTGCGAAGATATGAGCGATGACGATATTTATTCTGCGCTGATACAAGAGCAAATTCCTATCGCACCTACCAACGAAGTCTCCACTATTTTCTTAGACGGTACCCGCGCTTCACTTGATGCAGAACTCTTTAGTGTGGCAAAGAACTTTATGATGAACCTAGGCATTATGACTAAAGACGATGTCTACTTTGACATGCTCAACTCCATTGAAGGAGAGCCTGATAGATAAGACGTCATGGCTGTAAACGCGGAAGGTCTGAAAGACCAAGTGGACCGCATGAACTCCGCGCGACATAACTTACCAGTAAAAAAGGAGCCCCGATTTCTCGAAGCTCCTTCTTTGTAGACATTGTTGCAAGTACTTTGGCTTACAGCTCGTTCATTACGCGGACAAGCTTAACGGCATAGTTCTTATCCATTGCCCACGTACCAGAAAGCTTACGGATAATGTTAGCCTTCTTAGAAAGAATCCAAGCACCATAGCGAGGGTCAACGTCTCTAGCCTTGCTTGGGTCAACTGTCAGTGGCTCATAGCCTGCATATGCACGAAGGTGTAGTGCCTGTGCACGAAGTCCCTTAAGAACGGTATCAAACGAAAGTCCGCGCTCACCGTTTCCGGTTGCACCAAGACCGCCAAAGTTGCACTGCTCAGGGAGGACGTCACCACCAAAGCGAAGGTTACCTGTCTCAACCATGACCTGTGCATAGAGAAGCTCTGGACGAACTCCCTCGTCAATTGCAGCCTGCCAAAGCTGATTTACAAAATCGGTTCCTGTTGCAGCGCCCTTCTCGGCATAAACTGCTGGATAAGCAGAGCCTACGCGCTTGTTGAAATCTCGCTGAAGATCCTCTTTCGTGACAAGAGGCGCTCCAAGAACGCTGGTGCGATCAGAGAAATTACCACGAGTTGGCTCAATTGGAGAATCATTGTCAGCCGGTGTGTTGTTGTTAGCGTCTCTATTATCTCCAGCGTTATTGCCGTTGTTGTTATCAGTAGGCTTGATGTTAAGAACGCCATTTGCATCTGCGTAAGCAACACGACCATCGGGAAGAGTGACATTTTGAGAGCGCAACAATCCATTACTCTGGTCAAAGTAATAGTATGAGCCGTTAATTACCTGAAGACCAAAGAGAGCACCGTGCTCTTTTGTATTTGGATCAAAGTACCATGTCTTGCCATTTGGTGTATTAAACCAACCAGAAACAAGAGCACCATTAGATTGAGCCCAAGCCCAGACATTATTAGGCATCTCTACCCAGTCATTAGCCTTCATGCCGCTATTGACATCAACGTAGTACGAGCCGCTAGCTGTGACAACAAGTCCAGTCTTCATCAGTGGATACTCAGCATTCTCATCAAAGTAGAACCACTTGCCGTTAGACATGTACTTCCAGCCAGCATAAAGAGAGCCGTCTGAATTTGCCCATGCCCAATTGCCATCAGACAGACTAATCCAACCGCCGTAAATCAGACCACGATTCTGATCAATGTAGTACTTCTTGTTTCCGTCAGTCATAAGACCAAAAGTAGCGCGATAGCTGTTGTTAGCATCAAAGTAGAACCACTTGCCATTTGGCATGTACTTCCAACCTGCGTGCAGAGAGCCATCTCCTGTCGCCCAAGACCAAGAATCATCAGCCTGGTGGACCCAAGAATTCTTTGCCATTCCATTAATCTCGTCAAAGTAATAAGACTTACCTGAAATGGTCCTCTGGCCAAGAGCAGCAGCGTTATGAGGTGCAGCTGCGTCAAAGTACCAAACTTTACCATTTGGCGTGGTAAACCAACCAGAAACAGCAACTCCCCTAGCATTAAAATAATGCCAGCCATCATCGTCTTTAAGCCATCTGCTTACGTAAGCAGTGCCGTTGTCGTCGGAATACATCCATCCTTCATCAGCTCTGCGCCAGCCATAGGACTCTTTAATCTTAGCGTCATAGTTTGTCTGACGGGTTATCTCTTGGCCATCAGAAGACCTTGCAGTGATGTACAGAGTGTAACGACCGCTTGCAGGGAGCGTAAAGGTTGACGAAGTTGCCGTAGTATTAGATGCAACTGTCACCTTTGATCCATCTGGACCAACATAACTATAGGTAAACGTCGCACCCGTAACTACACCAGTAAGAACAGGCTTTAGAGTGACGTCGTTATCCTTTTGAGCTACTGAAACACTACTCATATTCCACCAGGTATCAGAGCTGTACATTTCCCAAATTGCCCATGCATCTGCCCAGCCAATGTAGTCAACCTTAGAATTATCGCCAAGGTCTTTAAACTCAGCAGCATTTGTTGGATTAGAGATAAACTGGTGCTCAATAATTACGCCAAGAATGCCCTTTTGACGAGCATAACGAACAATGCCGTAATAATCGGACTCATCGCCATTCTCGTAATAATCAGTTCCGTATTGATCGTTATAGCCGCGCTCGGTTGCACCATCACCACGGGTAACAATACCAGCTTTATTTCTGAGATAGTAGTTAACTTTATCTGCAAAAGTTTGACCTGAGAGATAAAGATCGTAGTTGTAGCTAACCTTATGAGGAACAAGTACCTCAGAGCCGGTTGCAGATGCAGGACCAGCGTTGTAGTGAAGCGAAATAATGGCACAAGCGTTTGCGTCAACAGCACGCTGTACGCGCGTCTTGATCGATGGATCCTCGTGTTCTCCACGAACAACAACAACCTGTACACCCCATTTTTCCAGATACTTTTTGGCGTACATGGCAGTTGCCCAAGCCAGATCTCCCTCTTTGAGTCCAAAGTAGGTAGCACCTGGATCTCTGCCTTCAAGGCCATCACTGTGACCTGGGTCAAGCGCAATAGGTCTGCCAGTTGCACGAGCAAGTGCTACGGCATCTTTTAGTGATTCACTCTGGATAATGTTTCCTTGGGCATCCATTGTGGTGTAGGTAGTTGCATATGCGTTTTGAACTGTTGTTACAAACAATGCTGCGACAACAAAGAACAAAACAGCAAGCAATTTACCGCGAGTATTAAATAAGCTGCGTTTCATGCGGTCCTCCGAAAAGTATTGGTTTACTCCTCTTCATACTTGCTAAAAGTTTACACTAGACTGGCACGTCAACAATAAAAAACATAAGCTCACCGCAACTTGATTGGAACTCTGTGATTTTCTCGACACTTGAAGATGTTCTTGTAACAAATTTTGAAGCAGCAATCTTTGATTTTGATGGCACTATTGCTCACACGCATCATATTTGGAAGCTTGTTGACCAGGAGTTTTTTGAGTCGCGAGGAATCCCTTACACTCCAGAAATTGGCAAGATTCTCTCCCCTCTTGGATTTGAAAAGGGAGCTGAATGGGCAATTGCCACCTATGGGCTAAAGGAAGATCCAGAAGAAATTGTTGCCGAGTGGAAAGAACTTAGCAAAAGTTTCTTTGTAAACTCCGTGCAGCTTAGACCTGGTGTTGTTGATTTTATTGGCAAGCTACAAGAAAAGGGCATCCCTACTGCATTGGCAACTGTCAACGAGCCAGAGCTTCTTGCTCTTCTTGAGCCTCGTTTACATCTATCCACTCTGTTTGATACTCAGGTGTTTGCAGCAGATGTTGGATCTGCAAAAGATGAACCTCATCTGTATCTTGAGGTCCTTAAACGCCTTAATGCTCCAGCCGAGATAACAATTCTGTTTGAAGACATCCCACTGGCTCTTCAGACAGGAAATTCTGTTGGCCTTATCACCTGTGCTGTTAATTGTGATGATGAGCATCAAGATATCGAGAAACTCTCTGAACTTGCCGACCTTACCATCAAGCACTGGTATTAAAGCTCTTGGTTACTGTAACTGTAAAAATAGCGATGTAACAAAAAAGGAGACCCGAAGGTCTCCTTTTGATGGTAGTGTTCGCAAGTACTAGATCTTGTGGACGCTAGAAGCCTGGAGCTTACCGTTCTGGCCGGTGGTAATCTCAAACTCGACAGGCTGACCCTCATCGAGAGTCTTGAATCCGTCCATCTGAATCTCGGAGAAGTGTACGAACAGATCGTCGCCATCCTCACGAGAGATGAAGCCGTAACCCTTGTCTGGATTAAACCACTTTACAGTACCCTGAGCCATTTCGTGCCTTTCTTTCTTAGCCCCGCAGGGCAAAACTGCGCCTGTGGAGCGCGATACCGTGACGTTTCGCCACGTGGAATATAATAACCTTAATCAACAACTTATGTGGCGAGAAACCACTCATGGAGATTTTCACACCATCTACCGGAAGAGCCACAGGTAATCAAGCTGTTTTTCAGCATTTATTTATGTATATATCTGCTATTAAACGTTTTTTATCTCATTAGTTGAGCATTTTTTCATAGAAGATAGAGAATTTGTATAGGATTAATTTACGGGAACAATAACAGACATATCAAACTATTATTTATATAGAAAGTTATCCCTTCAAAAAAGGATATGCAAATGAAAAAGAAGACATGTTTGTCCAGCAGGCCTTCAATGCAAAAGCTTATTGCAGTTGCTTCGTTGAGTGCAGTTCTACTTTGCGGACTCCACGCTGCTCCTGCTCTTGCAGAAACTACTGATACATCCACAGTAAGTGCCCCTGAATCAACTTCTAACTCTTATTCAAGTTGGAAAAAAGTTGGTGGAAAGTTTTATTTTTATACTAAAGATGGAACTATTCTAAAAAGTCAGTGGATCACTAATGGCAGTCATCAATATTATGTAGATGAAACAGGTGCAGCAGTATCTGGTTTCTATACCACGCCTGATGGCAAAACCTGGTATTTTGAGCCAAGTGAAATTGATATAAATAGTCCATATGCGTTTCCATCACCAGCTGAATACGGCTTATTTTATATTCTCGAAAATAAAAGTACTCCTAATTATCACTACACTTACTACTACGTAGATAAAGATAACGGCTTGATTAAAAACAATTGGGTTAAAACAGATAAAGGTTGGAGCTGGGCCGGACCTGATGGGCGTTTTACTGAAGGATGGTTTACTGATCCTAATGGTAAAATCTGGTATTTAATTGGTAAGACTGATTCGGATGTTCCGGTTATTGCTAAATCAGCTCCGGTCGATGGAAAGCTGTACTTCTTTGATACTTCGACCGGACTTTTACGAAATTCTTGGGTAAATATGGGCCATGGTGTAGAAGCTTGGTACTGGGCTGGTCCAGATGGCGCTGCTGTCTCTGGCTGGTTTAAAACTCCAGATGGCAAAACTTGGTATGCCGACCCAAAACATTCCAATGAAGTAGTAATGGGCGGAATAGATATTGATGATAAATATTATTTCTTTGATCACAGTAATGGCCTCGTTACCCATGGTTGGATCGGTGGTGGTGATGATGGTGAATGGGCTTGGATTGAAACAGTAGGCTCTGTTTATTCTGGCTGGAAACACATGCCAAATGGTAAGTGGTTCTATTTTGGTGAAACAGAATTCCCTATGATTAATAAGGATTTTGTCTACACTACTTACAGCTTCCCTGTGCTTAAGAAAGGTGTCTTCACTATTTCCAGCGGAACTTATTACGTTGACGTAAATAATGGAATGACCGCTAACAGTTGGGTACAGCTCCCTAATGGCGGTTGGGCTTGGGCACAGTCGAGCGGTGCATTTGCTTCTGGTTGGTACACCACTCCAAATGGCAAAACTTGGTATTTTGATCCATCGGATCCGCAGCATCCTGCACTTATTGGAGACGCTGAAATTAACGGTCAATCTTATTATTTTGATTCAGGTTATGGTCTTCTGAAAAATGGATGGATTCATAGAGCTGATGGTTCTTGGTCCTGGGCCGGAGAGAGTGGAGTGCTTCAATCAGGTTGGAAGTACATGCCTAATGGTAAGTGGTTCTATTTTGATCCAAAAGACCCTTATCACCGTATGCTTGTAGGTGTCATCCAAATTTCTAGTGGAACCTACTACATTGACGAATCCGCTGGTATGACTGCTAACAGTTGGGTACAGCTCCCAGAAGGCGGTTGGGCATGGGCACAGCCAAGTGGTGCATTTGCTTCTGGTTGGTATACCACGCCAAATGGAAAAACTTGGTATTTTGACCCAGCAAAACCAAGCCATCCTGCTTATACTGGAGAACACACTATTGATGGTAAAGACTATTACTTCGACGCAGGATATGGTCTTGCTCGCAATCAGTGGATTACCCGTTCCGATGGCGTAAGACGCTGGGCTGGACCAGACGGCGTACTTACTGAATACAAGCGCTAAATGAGTTTGAACTGCTCTTTATTACCTGGATTTATTGGAGTTAAAACAATGGAGAAGAAGATGCGTTTTCCCTACAGACCTTCTACACAAAAGCTTATTGCAGTTGCTTCGCTAAGCGCAGCTCTGCTTTGTGGCTTTCATGCTACTCCCGCTTTTGCAGAAACAACTGATACGTCTACAGTAAATGCTCCAGTTGTAACAACTGAAACTACCGTAACAGCTGAAAATACTTCTCCTGCAGCACCTGAAAACTCTCAGCCTGCCTCTCCTGCAGCACCTGCAGCACCTGCAGCACCAACAACAACTCCAACAACAGACCAGACACCTGCTGCCCCAACAGAGAATACAACGCCAACTCCTCAATCTTCTGGATGGAGACAAGAAAACGGTCAATTCCGCTATTACAAAGAAGATGGAACACTTGTTACGAGTCAGTGGATCAAAGATGATTCTGGTTGGCACTATGTAGATGCTGCTGGTAATGCAGTCAAGGGTTGGTATACAACGCCTAATGGTAAAACTTGGTATTTTGACCCAACTGACCCGCTGCATAAGGCAATCTTCGGTGAAACTGAAATTGATGGTAAGTTTTACTACTTTGATTCAACAGACGGACTTGTAACAAATGGATGGGTATATCGTTCAGCAAGCTCTTGGTCATGGGCAACTGAAGATGGTACTTACTATTCTGGATGGAAGCATATGCCTAACGGCAAGTGGTTCTATTTTGATCCGGAAGCACCTCGTCATCATATGTTAATTGGAACGATTCAGGTTTCTGGTACCTCATATTACATTGATGAATATGCAGGTATGATTTCTAACAGTTGGATTCAACTACCTACTCGTAAGTGGGCTTGGGCTCAAAAAAATGGCGCTCTTGCCTCTGGTTGGTTTAACACACCAAATGGTAAAACTTGGTACTTTAATCCATCTGTTCCAGAGCATCCAGCGCTTGTTGGCAACGTCGAAATTAACGGCGCATATTATTATTTCGATGAAAATGATGGAATCCTTAGAAATAGCTGGATTCACAATGATGATGGTTCATGGTCTTGGGTAGATGCTTATGGCTCATTCTATTCAGGTTGGAAACATTTCCCAAATGGTAAATGGTTTTACTTTGATCCAGAAGACTCAATCCATCGCATGAAAACTGGACTTTTCCAACTTCCTAGCGGTTCATATTACGTTGATGAAAATGCTGGTATGACTTCAAGTAATTGGGTGTCCCTACCAGACGGAAATTTTTCCTGGGCTCAATCTGACGGCTCTCTTGTCTCTGGATGGTTTACTACTCCTGGCAATAAGACCTGGTACTTCAATCCATCTTCAATTGACCATGCCGCATACGTTGGAGAGCATTCAATTGATGGAAAGAATTACTACTTTGATAAAAGCTATGGTCTAGCAAAAAATGAATGGGTTACTCTTTCAAATGGTGTAAAACGTTGGGCAGGGCCAGACGGAGTACTGACTGGATTCATTTCTCCCGAAGGGGTCTTCTCTACAGATGACGGTTCACAGCCAACAGGAACGGTACATCTTCCAGGATTGACCATTAATGTTGGCTCTGACCATAAAATTAAGACAGGTTGGATAAAAGAAAACAATAAAGATTTTTACTATCTTTCTAATGGTGCACCAGCAGATGGATGGCTTAATATTCATGGAACTTGGTACTATTTTAATTCCAATGGAGAAAAACAAACTGGTTGGATTAATTCAAAGGGCAGTTGGTACTTCCTTGATTCTGACGGCAAGATGAAAACCGGATGGATTAAAGATAACGGCAAGGACTACTATCTCAGTAATAATGGTTCCATGCAAACTGGTTATGTAACCTGGGGTGGAAAACTATATTGGTCAGCTGCTGATGGCGCCATGGAGGAGCAGCCTTGTTACTACCCCGATATGTATCGTTATGCGCAGAACTATTACAGTGCTACTAACTGGCTCATCCAGATTGATACTACTGGCAATCGCTTTGCTGTATACAGGGGCTCACACGGTAACTGGGTTGTTTGGTACGAATGGCAGTGCACCACAGGAGCGCCAGGCATGTGGACTCCTCATGGCCAATTTACCGTAGGTAACAAGGGTCTTTACTTTGGCTCTGGCTTTAGATGCTGGTATTACACGACCATTTCTGGTGAGTATCTCATCCACTCTATTCTCTATCATGCAGATGGCTACACCGTTCGTGACGGCAGACTTGGATATAACGGCTCCCATGGTTGCGTCCGTCTTGCAACAGAGAATGCTAAGTGGGTATATGACAACATTCCTTATGGAACTAAGATTGTTATTTGGTAATCCAACTAAACATGAAGCTCTATAGCAATAAACCCCAACTCATATTGAGCTGGGGTTTATTTGTTAGCTTATAAAATGTGGTTACGCAAAATACTTTGCTTCAAAATCCTTAAATTGCTCTGGAGTAGCGTTTTGATCTACCGAGAAGGACTGTGCAACCGCTACTGCCTGCTGCCTTCTGAGTCCAGCCTTATCCTCATCCCCTAGTTGCTCATAAACGTGAGAGAGCCTATCGAGGGCATACACCACGTATTCTGCAACTGAATCAGCTACGCCGGAGAGCAACATCATAGTTACAAGAGAGTCTGGCGAAAGCGCAAGAGCAGTCTCTGGGCTTAAATCAATGAGCTCTGCAACAGCTGCCTCTACCCCATCGAGTGACTCTTCAGTTTGAGTCTCTAAAGCATTTCCCAAACCTGCTGTGACCGTTGAAGTAAAGTCATCGATTACTTCCAAAATGTAATCTCGTTGAAGCATTTTGTTCCAATCTACTAGTTAGTAGGAACAGGAATACGTAAGTGATCAAATGCAGCATGCGTTGCCTGTCTACCCTGAGGAGTTCTAATGATAAGCCCTTGCTGCAAAAGATACGGCTCATAAACATCTTCAAGTGTAGACGGATCCTCTGAGACTGCACTTGCAATGGTTGTGAGACCAACAGGACGACCTCTGAACGTCTCACAAAGCGCACGTAAAACACGCACGTCCATTACATCTAGACCAAGCTCGTCAATCTCAAAGAATGAAAGAGCCTCTGAAGCTACCTGCCAGGTGATAGTGCCTTCAGCTTTAACTTGTGCGTAATCTCGTACGCGTTTTAACAGACGGTTTGCCAAACGCGGTGTACCTCTTGATCGAGAAGCAATTTCTGCAGCACCCTGCTCATCAACTTCTACATCAAGGATGTTTGCCGAGCGCATGACAATAGTCTGAAGCTCAGGAACAGTATAGTAATCAAGACGATAAGAAATACCAAAACGATCGCGCAAAGGACCAGTCAAAAGTCCGGTTCTTGTTGTTGCAGCCACAAGGGTAAAGCGTGGAATATCAAGCCTAATTGACCTTGCCGCAGGACCTTTGCCAATAACAATATCTAAGAAGAAGTCTTCCATTGCTGGATACAAAATTTCTTCAACCTGGTGATTAAGTCTGTGAATCTCATCAACAAAGAGGATATCTCCCTCTTCAAGATTGGTGAGAATTGCTGCTAAATCTCCTGCCCGCTCAATTGCGGGGCCAGAGGTTGTATGAAGCTTTGAGCCCATCTCTCCTGCTAAAACACCTGCAAGTGTTGTTTTACCAAGGCCTGGAGGGCCAGAAAATATAACATGATCAAGCGGCTCATTACGACTTTTTGCAGCCTCAATAAGAACACGGAGATTTGATTTAACGCGCTCTTGACCAAGATACTCATCAAGAGTTTTTGGTCGCAAGTTTCTATCTTGCTCCAGGTCTTCTGCCTGAAGTCCACTAGAAACTACACGTTGAGAAATATGCCCTGGAAATGGAGCTGGAGTAGACGACGACTCAAATAAATTATCTGCATCTGCTTCCCACATTAATTACCACTTCCCAAACGCCTTAGTGCATATCCAATAGCAGCTTCAATTGTAATAGCACCAGCCTCTTCATACCCCTCAAGAGCAAGCGTCGCTTCCTGAGAAGTAAAGCCCATTCCAAGAAGAGCCTCAATAGCCTCTGATTCTACAGAAGTTACAGCAGGTTTTGGAATAGCAGCAAAGTCTGCAGGAGACGTAAGACCAACAAGCTGTTTGAGCTCTGCATCTTTTGCAAACACATCGGAAAGCTCAATTACTAAGCGCTCTGCCTTCTTTTTACCAAGGCCAGAAACGCTCTTAAGACGATTTCCGTCATTGGTAGCCACAATTACTGCAAGTTGCTGTGGCGTAAACGTAGAAAGCACAGAAAGAGCCAATTTAGGACCTACTCCAGAAATTGCACGTAAGCGATCAAAGAGCGCACGCTCTTCTCGCGAAGCAAATCCAAAGAGCTCCATTGAATCTTCTCTGACTACCATACGAGTTAAAACGGTAACGCCCGCCTCACCCGCTTGTGGAAGCGCAGCAGCTGTTGAAGCTGAGATACCCAACTCATACCCAACACCGTTAACATCGAGAACAGCAACTGAAGGAGTAACGGATACAAGCGTGCCCGTAAGCTGGACAATCATAGTTGTATTCTTCCCTTTCCAAGCGAGGTGGTTCTTACAAGATTAGCGTGACAAACCGCAGCAGCTAAAGCATCAGCTGCGTGGTCTGGGTGAGGCTGATGATCCAAGCATAAAATATTTTGAACCATATACATAACCTGCTGTTTATCTGCAGCTCCTGTACCAACAACAGCCTGCTTTATCTGCATTGGAGTATATTCTCCGACCGAGAGACCTGCTTTAGAACAAGCGACAATAGCGGCTCCGCGAGCATGTGCAGTAGGAATAGCTGATTTAACGTTTTGTCCAAAGTAAATGCTCTCGATAGAAAGAGCTTCTGGTGAGAACTTATCTATAACCTCAACAATCTGGTTATAGATTCTTCCCAAACGCATATCTATTGGCTCATCTGCAGTTGTAGTAATGCATCCATAGGCACGTGCACGGCATTCAGAGCCCCTTGTCTCTACAATTCCCCATCCAGTGTGAGCAAGACCAGGGTCTATTCCAAGAATTACCATTGCACCTCCTAATATAGAACGTTCGTTCTATATTATCACAGAGTGTGCGCAAACGACGCAACTAATTTTCTGAGAAGGGGCCTCTCCACATTTTGGGATCGACCATGCCAATTTGCGTGTCAGTTTCTTGAGCAAGCTCCTTTAAAAGCTCCAGCATATCCTTAAAGCCTTCCTGAGCCTCTGTTGGGTCAACTGACAACTCAGGCAAATGCATAGAAGTCCCCTGAATTTCTCGCAAAGAATTGCGTAAGGACTCTACCAGGTTAGATTCTGAAGCCTTTGTATCTCTAATTCTGTCTTGCCAGACTGACGCGTGTGGAATTTGAGCATTTGTGAGGCTCTTAGAAGACATCTCCAGTACCTCAGTGGTGTTTCTACGGTCTTTTTGGCGAGCGTGGAGCATAGAAATAATTGCTTTGACCTCGTCAACCTTTCCCATTTCTTCCACAATGGCAGAAATGCTTTTATTCCACTCAAGATAGCTGGTAAGCACGTAATCAACAAACTCGATGCGCTCTTGAGGCGTTGGCGCAGCATTCTCCAACCCATCAGTTACAACCTCAGAGATATTCTCGAGAACTGCATGGTCAATAGCTGGCGAGAAGGTATTTCTTACCCTTGCAAGGTCAACAATGTCTGCATGATACATATCTCCAAGAGGCCACAGAGAATGCGCACTAGAAATCTCTGTTCCTTTGAGCGCAAGAATGGTTTTATCGGCAGTCTCAAGCGTTAGGTAATTGTGCTGGTCAGCGTATGCGTAGCCGTATGCGCTCACCAATTTTGTATCGGTAAATGTCGAGAAAACCGTGCTATCTACAGCAACTTTATTAACCCGAAGTCTTGCGGTAAGCAACTCCGCAGCGCTTGTTGCTCGAGAATCTTTGTTTGGAAGCAACATTACGTGGACGCGCATAGGACCTAAAGCGTCTGAAGCAAGCGCAACGGTAACAAGAGAATTGAGCGAGCCATCAACTGCAATAAACACGCCGTCAAAGCCAGACTTTACCGTGTAGTCTCGCACTCCTGTAGCCAATACGCCCCAGGTAGTAAGCGCGCTGTTATAGACGCCCGCAGTATCTTCTCTATCAAAGTTTTCAATAGTGTCTTGGTCAACTTCGCAGACAACCATATCTTCTGAGAATGAGGCTGCTTGTTTGACTAAATCTCCTGAAGGAGACAAGAAGAAGCTTGAACCACAAAACACCTGGTTACCATAGGCGCCAACAGCGTTTGCAGCGATAAGCCAGCTATCAAACTCCTCAACATCTCCCAGATAGCGGCTTTCTGCCACCGCCATGCCCATGGCGGACGACGAATCATCAACAGCAAAGCCAAAATACGGCAGGTAAATGACAGCATCTAACGAGTCGTCGACATCTTGCCACGCGTCAAGATCGTCGTAGGTGAAAGCAACGCCAAACGTAAGGCCGCCCGCTTCAAATTTTGCGAGCTCAAAGGTATTCTCGCCAGATGTTTGTGCAGAGCTAGCAGAACGAGCAAGAGCGCTCATGTGCGCTATCTGGGCAGTCAATTTGAGCGGGGTTACGGCGCCGTTTCTAACGAGAAGAGCCTCGCTAGCTACGCTTCCATCAAACTCTGTTACAACAGGAATAAGAGCCGCAATAGGAAGCTTTTCTGAAAGCGAATTGATAATCTCCGAGAGGTCTGCAAAAAGACCTTCTGTATCAGCTTCTGGCACACTGAGCAGCCCTGTAAGAGTTGGCGCAGGATAAATGACTAGCTCAGCACCTTGCTGTTGAGCTCTCTGAGCATATTCCAGCATGGTCTGAGCGGTAAACTCGAAGTCTCCAGCCTGAGTATTCATTTGTGCAACTGCTATGCGCATACCATTCCTATCATGAAGTGCTTAGTTTATTTTTACCCAAAAACAAACAGGTGTAGTAATAAGAAACGGAGCCGCAGGTAGCAGCTCCGTTCAGATTCACAGATAAGCTTAGCTTGTTAAATATGCAACCAGTCTTAGAGGGAAGCCTTCCAAAGACCGTGAAGGTTGCAGTACTCATAAGCCTCAGCCTCAACGCCCTCCTCAAGGGTGAAGGTAGCAACTGGCTCCTGGCCAGGCTTAAGCTGTGCAAACTGAGCGCCGTTCTCAGAAACAAGAGCGATGAACTCAATGTAGTGCTCTTCGAGCATTGGGTGAGCAACCTCGCCAACGCGGACGGTAACGGTGTTGCCCTCACGAGTAACAAATGGAACGTGCTTCTCAGCTGCACCATCAGTAACGCCAGCCTGGAGAAGCTCGAGGTCTGCTGCCTCTACGTTGCCTGCGACACCGTAAACAACAGCGCCTGTCTCCTTGTTACGATAAAACTTTGCGTCGATCATTTTTTCTCCTCTCACGACATCCTAAGATGTCAGAATTTCTTAGCAAGTGCTACTTAAATAGTAACAGTTATTACTTAAGAGTAACCTGCAAATTTAGAATCGATAAAATCTAAACAATCTGTGCGTATCCGCTTTGACCAATAAAATCTTTAAGCTCAGTCAAAAGAACCATGCTACGTCCATCAATTCTGGTAGGAATTTCCATACGCATGACATCGCCCATATCTGTTTCTACCCTAATCTCGATGCAGTCCATACCAGGATAGCGCGAGAAAATCTGTCCAAGTGTCTCGATGGTCTGTCTTTGAAGCTGGGAAGCAGGCATATGGATAACAAGTGTCTTTGGTGTGTTATTGACACTGTTAAGCTCAATAGAATTAACTTCTTGAGCAATAACTTGGTCTCCTCTATCAGAGCGCTCAAGCTTTCCAAGGACGGAAATGAAGATATCGCTCTGGCTTTCGCCAGTCTCTGGGTCAACATCGCCAGCAAGAAGTCTTGCAGCCTTCTTGTAGAGCTTAGGGAACATGACAATGGTGACGCTACCCTCCATGTCTTCTAGCGTAACAATTGCCATTGGATCGCCGTTTTTAGTGGTGCGCTTCATAACGTTGGTAACCATGCCCGCAAAGCGGATAGGTTTACCTTCTGGCACCTTGAACTGCTGAGACATAGCGCCATTAGGAAGCTGAACCTCTACATTCTCTTCAATCTCTGCAAGAGCATAATCTCTACTTTTAGCAAGGGCGTACTCATACGGACGAAGTGGATGATCAGAGACATAAATACCTAAGACTTCGTACTCTTTGGTAAGTTTGAATCGCCTATCCCACTCAACGCCATCTGGCTCTGGAACAATATCGCTAAAACCAGAGCCCTCCACCTCTGCAAACATATCAAACATTGAGAACTGACCAACGGCCTTATCTTTTTGGCGCTTAGTAGCGGCGTCGATAATGTTTTGTGGATTGTTCTTATCCACAAAACTCATCATCTGCATACGGGTATAACCTGTTGAGTCAAAGGCTCCTGCCTTGATAAGAGCTTCAACAACATTGCGCTTTGCCTGGCTTGCATCAACACGATCAACAAAATCGTGAATGTTGGCAAAAGGACCGCCTTTTTGGCGCTCAAGCATAATTGCTTCACCAACACCAGCGCCTACGCCGCGAATTCCCGCAAAGCCAAAACGAATACCCTCTTTAGTAGCCGTAAAGTCTTTACCGGACTCGTTGATGTCTGGTGGAAGAATCTTAATGCCCTCATGACGGCAAGCGCTTACGTAATGAACAATCTTATCTGTCTTGCCCATGTACGAGGTAAGAACTGCTGCCATAAACTCATGTGGATAATGCGCTTTAATCCATGCGGTCTGCATAACAAGAATTGCATAGCCAGCAGAGTGAGATTTGTTGAATGCATAAGATGCAAACTCAAGAACATCGTCCCAAATGCTTTCTGCAACCGAGCGATCAAATCCATTACGAACTGCGCCGTTTTTCCAGTGAGCCTCCATGGTCTCATCAGTACCGTCATCCCAGTGCTGGACAACCTCCTGCATGAGTTTGATCTTCTTTTTTGCTACTGCTTTTCTGACCTTATCAGACTCGCCCGCGGTAAAACCAGACATCTTCATAGAAATCTGCATAACCTGCTCTTGGTAGACCATGGTTCCGTAGGTTTCTTCCAAGATATCGTGAAGACGTGGATCGTAATCTTTGACTTCTTCTCTACCGTTCATACGGTTGATATAGCTGGTAACCATACCAGCGTTAAGAGGACCAGGACGATACAGGGCGATAAGTGCGACGATATGCTTATATTCTGTTGGTCTCATGCCCTTAATGGTTGCAGTCATACCTGCAGACTCAACCTGGAAAACACCAGCAGTTCTACCTTCTCTAAGAAGTCTATAAATTTCTGGATCAGTAAACGGAATGTTATCTACATCGATATCAATACCGTAGTTATCCTTCACGTTTTTGATTGCACGAGAAATAACCGTTAGAGTTCTTAGTCCCAAGAAGTCCATCTTAAGAAGGCCCATGTCTGCGACAGAATGTCCCTCGTACTGCGTAATCTCTACGCCGCCCTTGGTATCTACCTTGGTAGGAACGTGGTCATTTACAGGCGTAGGAGCAATCAAAACTGCACAAGCATGCACGCCCTCACCACGGTGCAAGCCTTCAATAGATAGAGCAGCATCAATGATTCTTCTAGCATCAGGGTCATTCTCGTACGCATCTTCAAAATCAGCGGAATACTGATCAGCGCCTTTTTGTCCTTCTTGAGCCTTATGAAGTACAAACTTAAGGTGAGCGTTAGGATCTCCTGGAATCATCTTAGACAGACGCTGTCCCATATAAACGGGATAGCCCAAAACACGACACGCGTCATTTATTGCCTGTTTAGCCTTGATGGTTGAATACGTAATAACGTGAGAAACTCGCTCAGATCCATAAATCTGACGAACATGCTCAACAACCTCAAGACGACGCTCATCGTCGAAGTCCATATCAATATCTGGCATCTCTGAACGCTGTGGAGACAAGAACCTCTCAAACATGAGGCCATTCTCAAGAGGGTCAAACGAGGTAATATCCATAGCGTATGCAACAATAGCACCTGCTGCAGAACCACGACCAGGGCCTACGCCAATACCGTTCTCTTTTGCCCAGCGGACATACTCCTGAACAATCAAGAAGTAATCTGCAAAGCCCTTTTTGCAGATGATGTCATATTCATACTCAAAACGATCTTTAACGTTAATCTCATTGATGACAACGTTTTGCCAATCATCTCCATAACGTCTTGCAAGACCAAGCTCACACTCTTTTCTAAAGCGCTCTTCTGAGGTCTCCCCCTCTGCCAAGTCTGGGAATTTTGGCAGGTACATATGGGTCCAATCCAGCTCATAGTTGCACTTATTTGCAACCTCAATGGTGTTCTCGATAGCTTCTGGACACCACGAGAAGATCTGGCGCATTTCTTGCTCACTTTTAAGGTAAAACTCGCTGCCTGTCATGCGTTTGCGGTTCTCATCATCAACGCGAGCGCCCGAACCAATGCAGGAAGCAATATCTTGAACGCTTGCATCCTCTTTAGTGAGATAGTGATTATCGTTGGTAGCAACTACCTTAATGCCAAGGTCATGACCCATCTTTACAATGCGTTCAGCAAGAGTTCTATCGGTATAGCCACCCCAGCTTGGATCAGACAAACCGTGATCTTGAATCTCTAGGTAGAAATCATCCCCAAAGATATCTTGATAGATTTTTGCCCAACGCTCTGCTTCTTCTGGGCGACCTTGAAACAACATACGAGGAATGATGCCAGAAACACAAGCTGAAGTGCAGATAATTCCCTCGTGATAACGCTTGAGCATCTCAAGCGTAGTGCGTGGCTTGTAATAGAACATATCTTTTGAGCCAGCTTCTGACATCATTTTCATCAGATTGACATAGCCGGTCTCATTTTTAGCAAGCAGGATAAGGTGATAACGTACCTGCTTAGTGCCCTTCTCAATGCAATCATCAAGAATGAAATAAGCTTCACAGCCAAAAATTGGCTTAATAAGTGGAGAAGGTTTATTGGCCTTTACGGCCTCAATGTCATGTGTTTGATTCCAAATTTGAACGTCAGAAGCCCACTGAGCATGAACCTTATCATGCTCACCAGCATTGGGATCATCTGCAGGAGGCTCTTCTAGATCCCAACCCTTTTCAAAACATTCCACATCGTGGCACCACTGACCAAAGTCTTTAAGCGCCTCATTGTACTTACGGCATGCAAGGTCAAAATCTGGAATACCAAAGAGATATCCATGGTCAGTAAGAGCAAGTGCTGGCATCCCAAACTCTACAGCTTTACTAACCATGTCTGGGACACGGCTAGCTCCATCAAGAATGGAAAAATCTGAGTGGTTGTGGAGGTGAACAAATGCCATCTTTTTCTACGCTCTTCTCTTTGTGCTTCAAAATTTGTTCTTTTACCAAGGGCTCTTAATTTCTTTGTATAGTGTAGCCGATTCGCCGGACAATAACTACTAATACAAACATATGTTCTATGTGCTAATACTTCTATTGCCGCTGGTAAATTGGATGAAAATATTTTCTCGCCAATTTCATAACGTCACAAAATCTCTCTTAGTTGGCGTAGGCCATCCGTTCAAAAATTTCTCAAAATAAAAGTTTCAAACTGGTAACTCTTAGACTAGGGACACCTTAATTGGGAATATAGTTTTTGTATTACCTATTCCAGTTAAGGAGATCACATGGATCAGATGAAAAGCATTTCCTTTGACGACATTGCAGCGGCTCAGAAGAACTTTGAGTCCGACCGCGCTCATACTGTAGCTAAAAATGCTGCTACAAGCGCTGGTGTTAGAAAAGCAGCTCGTGTTCCAGAAGGTGTTGCCCTTAATCCTCTTACTTTTGATGTTGAGGTAAAGCAGGGCGACCGTACCAATCAGAAGCGTTCTGGTCGTTGCTGGATGTTTGCTTCACTCAATACGTTTAGATATCGCATCATCAAGAAATACAACCTCTCTACCTTTGAGCTTTCTCAGGCATATCCTCTGTTCTGGGACAAGATGGAGAAGTCCAACTGGTTCCTTGAGAACATTCTGGACACCCTTGATGAGCCTCTGAATGGCCGTCTTGTATCCTTCCTGCTTACCGACCCAATTGGTGATGGTGGCCAGTGGGATATGTTCAAGAGCCTTGTTAAGAAGTACGGCGTTGTGCCAAAGAGCGCTATGCCAGAGACAGAGTGCTCCAGCAATACTCACGAGATGGACAAGTACCTCACCCGCTATCTTCGTAGCGCTGCAAAGCGTCTTCGCGAGACCGCAACTGCTGGTGAGTCCCTTGAGTCTCTGCGTGAGATGAAGAAAGAGATGATGGAGGATGTCTACACTCTGCTGGTAACTTGCCTGGGTCAGCCTCCTGTATCTTTTGAAGCACGCCTGCGCGATAAGGACGATAACATCGCTCTTTCCGGTACCTTTACTCCTCAGGAGTTCTTCGCAGAGACTGTTGATATGAACCTTGATGATTACATCTCAATCATCTCTGCTCCTACTGCTGACAAGCCTTTCAACCACACCTACACCGTTTCCCGCTTGGGCAACGTTGTTGAGGGTGGCGGCGTTCGTTACCTCAACCTTGAGATTCCTGAGCTCAAGCGCCTCGCTGTGGCTCAGCTTAAGGACAACCTGCCCGTCTGGTTTGGTTGCGACGTTGCTCAGTCCTACCTTCGTGAAGAGGGCATCATGGACACCCGTGCACTTGACGTTGACGGCCTCTTTGGCTTCCCTGTCGAGGGTGCACTCGACCGCGCGGAGCGCCTTGACTACGGCGAGTCTCTGATGACTCATGCTATGGTTCTTGAGGGTGTTAATTTTGACGCAGAGGGCAACACTACTCTTTGGAAGGTTGAGAACAGCTGGGGTAAAGACCACGGCCGCGATGGCTTTGACACCATCTCTGACCCTTGGTTTGACGAGTACGTCTACCAGATTGTTGTTGACAAGAAGTACCTCACTCCTGAGCAGCTCAAGACTTTTGAGACCGAGGAAGCAACTGTCCTCGAGCCATGGGACCCAATGGGCTCTCTTGCAACACTTCGCTAAGGCACAAACCATCTGGCGAGAAGATCGGTCTTCTCGCCAGGTTTTTCTAAACGCTACTAACAAAAGGAGCCGTAATGGCTGATCAGACTGTAAATCCACAGTGGGCAAACGAGGAAACTGCTGCTTTTAGCGCAGACCGCGCTAACCGCGTTGCCCGCAACTCCGTAACTTCTATGGGCGTTTCCGCAGCTGCTCGCGACATCACCACCATGCGCACTTACGCTGATACCTACGGTGTTGCCGTTGCAAAGACCGGCGACGTCACCAACCAGCGTCAGAGTGGTCGCTGCTGGATGTTCTCTTCTTTCAACGTGCTTCGTCAGGAGGCAATCAAGAAGCTTGACGTTGATACCTTTGAGTTCAGCCAGGCATATGGCATGTTCTACGACAAGCTTGAGAAGGCTAACTCCGCACTTGAGTACATCATTCAGACCGCTGACCAGCCAACCGATTCTCGTGTTGTCCACACGCTTCTGACCGAGGGCATTGGCGACGGCGGCTACTACTCATTTGCTATGAGCTTGGTTGAGAAGTACGGCCTGGTTCCTAAGGATGCCATGCCAGAGACTGCTTGCTCCAAGAACTCCACTCAGATGGACGAGCGCATTGACCGCCTGTTCAGAAAGAGCGCTGGCGAGCTTCGCGCAGCATACGCAGCTGGCAAGTCTCAAGACGAGCTTCGTGCGCTTAAGCAGGAGCAACTCAAGGGCTTCCACCAGATCCTTTCCGTCTGCCTTGGTGAGCCACCTCTGACCTTTGATTTTGAGTGCAAGGTTGGCAAAAATGCACAGGTAGATAAGGCAAAACTCTCCCCTGTTGAGCCAAGCAAGGCTTCTGACAACAAAGACAAGAAGGATGGCGAGAAGGACGAGGAAGGCACTCAGATTCTTCGTGACTTTGGTATCACTCCTCTTGAGTTTGCTGAGCGCTATTGTGGCGTTGACCCTCGCGGCTTTGTCCAGCTCATCTCCGTTCCAAGCAAGAAATATCCTTACGGCAAGGTATATCACCCAACCTTCATCGATACCGTTTTGGGCGGCATTAAGACTCGCTTCTTAAACGTTGAGCCAGAGGTTCTTGAGGCAGCTACCATTGCTTCTTTGAAGGACGGCAGCCCTGTCTGCATGGCCTGCGACGTTATGCAGGAGTTCCCTCGCCACAATGAGGACTTCAACTACGTCCTCTCAACCGACACCATGGATTACAACGGCCTCTTTGGCGTTGATTTTGACATGGATCGCGCCTCAATGATTGAGAACTATGAGACTTCTCTTACCCACGCAATGACCTTCCAGGGCGTTGAGCTCGATAAGGACGGTAAGGCTAAGCAGTGGCGCATCGAGAACAGCTGGGGCAAGGACTCCGGTAAGGACGGCTACCTCATCATGAGCGCAGATTGGTTCCGTCTCTACGGTGGCGAGGCTGACGTTCGTCGTCAGTATGTTCCAGAGGACCTGCTCAAGGTCTGGGACGAGGGCGAAGATGTCCAGATTGATTTCTGGGAGAACCTTGGCTACTCCCTTGGTGGTCGTAACCGCAAGTAAGGTACGCAATCACAGCTTACGAATACGGATATAAACGCACCCATGGCCGGTACAGAATTTTCTGTGCCGGCCTTACTGGTCTATACTGATAAAAAGAAAAGTTCAAGCTTACTTTCTGGAGGCTCTCATGAGAGCAATTTCAAAAGAGCGTGTCATTTTACGAGCCACTATCTTGGTGCTCTTTTTATTGATCTGGTATTGCGATTCAAGAGGCATACTTCCAGAAAACGGCCGCACTATCCTTACCATTCTTTTATTCGGTATTTTTTGGTTTATCGAAGCGAGATTTATTAAACCTACTAGAACAGATCAAAACGTGCCGCGGAGACCTCGGCTGTAATCTTTCCAGCGCTGAGCTCTGTTAGCGCATCCGTAAACGCCGCTTCTTCTCCACACCTAAAGTCTATGGCGAGAAAAACGTCCGCTCCAAACTCTGCCGTTATAACCTTGCCGCCGGTATCTGAGACCAGGCGTTGAATCTGCTCATACAGATTATACGGGGCCGACAACTCCACCCTCACAACCTGCAGCATTTCCTGAACAGCAGACGCTTCCTCAGCAGCAGCCAAAGCCTCTTGAGTTGCTGCAGTATACGCACGAACAAGTCCACCAGGACCCAAAAGCGTTCCGCCAAAGTAGCGCGTGACAACGCAGCAGACGTTCTTAAGTCCCGCGCCGCGCAATACCTCCAGCACCGGCATTCCCGCCGTTCTGGAAGGCTCTCCGTCGTCGGAGGCACGCTCTGTACCGTCCTCCAATATCCACGCAGGCACGTTATGGCGAGCGTTGTAGTGCTTCGCTCTCACCCTGGCGAGAAACTCTTGTGCTTCTGCCTCTGTCTCTACATGACAAAGCTGGGCTATGAAGCGGCTTTTTCTGTCTTCAAAAAGACCTTCCGCAACAAAGTCCAGCTTGAGTGTCTTGTAAGATGTGTCAGGCATAGAGCAACTGCGTGCCGCAGTTATGCGAGCACACAGACCTTCTCGCCAGCAGAAACCAGCTGGTCTGCAGAGGCAAGAATCTCGACATTGTTGTACTCGCTAGAGTTAGTGATAGCAAGAATGACCACCTCGGGATGACCCGCGTCCTTAACCTTATCCAGGTCAAACGTCATAAGCGGCTGACCAACCTCAACGCGCTGATCCTGCTCAACAAGGGCGGTAAAGCCGTCACCCTTCATCTCAACGGTATCAACGCCCACATGAATCAAAACCTCTTCTCCAGAATCGGCCGTGATTCCAAATGCGTGAACAGTTGGAGTAGTTGCGGTAATAGTGCCCGAGACTGGCGCGTACACAACGCCCTCAGAGGGCCAGATACCCAGACCCTGACCAAGCATGCCACCTGCAAAAACAGGATCAGGAACGCTCTCTAGCGCAACAACTTTTCCGCTTGCTGGTGCATAAATTGTTTTAGCAGTGTAATCAGAAACAACAAGAGCCTCTGGTGTAGCTTCCTTGGAGGATTTCTTGAAAAGATCAAAGAGTCCCATGGTAGTCCTTTCGTGTTTAAGCCTCTTTATCATAGCAGCATTCAAAGTGGCCACCGTTGCTTTTCATGAACACAGCGTGCCAATTTGCGCCGTTCTTCGCCTTCTCCGACTCGCTTTGCTGAACATACAGCGAGAAACCCGCATCCTTGCAACATCTCATTTACTTGGAGATTATTTGACTTCGGAGCTTCTAGCCTTATGAACGTGATACAATCGCCCATGCAAAGTGGACCAGACAACCGCGGAGTGCCCGTCCAGCTAAGTGGAAGGGTGCTATGAGGAAAGTCCGGGCTCCACAGGGCAGGATGCTGGCTAACGGCCAGGCGGGGTGACCCGACGGAAAGTGCCGCAGAAAAGAAGACTCTCACCTGCGCATTCGCGTAAAGAGAAAAGCTGAAACGGTAGTGTAAGAGACTACCAGCATGCTGGCAACAGCGTGGCTTGGTAAACCCCATCCGGAGCAAACGCAAATAGGAGCGCTATGGTGTGGCCCGCACTGCGCTCGGGTTGCGCGCTAGAGGCCAGTAGCAATGCTGGTAGTAGATAAATGGTTGTCCGCGACAGAACCCGGCTTATACGTCCACTTTGCCTACTGAATGCAAATCCCCCGTGCACTTTCTGCGCGGGGGATTTTGATTCTGCAGCGTGTTAGCGTCGGCTTTTAGGCCTGGCCCACAAAATAGCGCAGCTTTGGTAGGTTCTGCCGAAGAATCGACATGTTCTTAATCAAGATAGCTAGGCAGTTAGGCGGTCGTACTACCTGATATGCATTTCTATGCATAAACTTCATCTATTATGCTTAAATATGAATAGACTTATATAAGAAATTTAACTATCGATAAATTCTGTATCTACGGAACACACCTAAGACAGATATTCTGCTCAATTGCGGGCATTTTACACACCTAATGAAGATAATCTGCACGTTTTAGCTATTTTCAGCGTCATGTATACGTCTTTTTGACAGATTATCTGACTTAGGTGTGTTTTGAACTGACTCCAATTTCTCGTGTCCAAGAAATGGGAGGCAGTTCAATTTCTGTGCGGGGGGATTTTCTTGTACGGGAAATTATTACCAAGATATTTTTGCAGGCAGCTACACGCGTTGCAAAATCACATACCGATTAAGATTGTTTTCTTTACCGTCCGCGCTAATCTGCGCACAAACGTGCACGTCAGAGCCAAGACTTGCAAGAAGCTCATCAAGCTCCTCTTGCGAGAAGTGATGACAATAGCGCCAGGTATTGGTCTTATCCTGCCAGCCAATCAAATAGTCATGCTCCTCAAGTTCTGAGGCATCTATGTCCAGCGCACGCAGCCCTTGAGCAGTGGTTTCTTGAGCTTTGACAGCAAGTTTTTGGCTGTTCATAAACTGCCAGAAAGAAACACAGACATAGCCGCCAGGTTTGGCTTTCTCTAACAACGTACGCAGAAGCTGGAGCCTCTTCTCTGCGCCTGGTACGTGATGCAAAAATCCAAACGCAACCACTAAGTCACAGGCCGGAACAGTCAGACGCGAAGAAAGCGTGTTATCAAGCAGGCTCTTTATCACATCTAGCTCAATAAACGCCAGCTCAAAGACGTGAGTGCCTGCCTCGCCACTCTCCACAAGAGGCTTGCAATTATCTACCGCAAAATACTTTGCCGGAACAATCCCCGCTTCATCGCAAAGAAAGCGAGCAAAACGTAGGTTTCCGCAACCAATATCAAGTACAGCGGGTTTCTCGCCAGCTAAAAGCTGAGGCATGGCGTCTAGGCACCGTTGCCATCCCTGCCAAGGCATCTGACGCGTTGCCGAGAAACTCTGAGCCTGCTGAGCATAAAACTCAGAGGTCACGCGACTTAGCCGCTCAGCGGTAGATACGCTGATAGATTGGGTGTTCGTTGTGTGAGAAGAAGTGTCCATACAGAGATTTTACGTCACCGTCTTACTCCTAAAGGCCAGAAGCTTGCCATATTGCCTATACTATTTGTATGGATGAACTCATTTTGGACATATTGCAGCAGCTCAGAGATGGCTCACAAGGAGCTCTTGATACGCATCAGCTTGAGATGCTCATTAACTCTCACAACAGCGGAATTGACTCGAGCGCCCACAGTACAGAGCGCGAGAAACTCATTCCTAAACGAGCAATTCTCCCCTATTTTTTGCAGGTCAAGCAGAAAAACGATGTGCTCTGGCAATCGTGGAACGTGACGCCTGAGCTGGAAGAAAGATTTATTCGCTCCGTACGCATGAAGCCTCGTCGCACCGCTTCTGGCGTAGCAACCATTACCGTGATTACCAGGCCGCATACCTGCTCAAGTAATTGCATTTATTGCCCGTGTGATCTGCGTATGCCTAAAAGCTACCTTGCTAACGAACCCGCTTGTCAGCGCGCTGAGCTTACATTTTTTGATCCATACGTACAAGTTGCTGCCCGCCTTCAGGCGCTTCATCAGATGGGTCACTCAACTGACAAAGTGGAACTTATTGTGCTTGGTGGTACCTGGAGCGATTATCCAGAGGGCTATCAGTACTGGTTTATCAAAGAACTCTTCCGTGCGCTCAACGAGTGGCCAAGCTCTCCTAATCACATCCAGGAGCGCCTGAATTGGTACACCTCGTTTGGCTTGCAAAACTCTGAAGAGGCTCTCTCTTCCTTTGTTGCTGAACAACAGGCGGCAGTCTTTGAAGATACTGCCACGTATAACCAGGCTTTTCATAAGCTCTACGACACCAGCCAGCCTCACCAAAGCGCGTGGTCTCAGATGCAGAGCACGTATGATGAGTTGGTAGAGCAACAGCACGTTAATGAGACAGCTGCTGCACGTGTGGTTGGCCTTGTAATTGAGACCAGACCCGATACCATCACGCCAGATAACCTGCGCATGTTTAGGCAGCTTGGGTGCACCAAAATTCAAATTGGTATTCAAAGTACGCGCCAAGAGATCCTTGATGCAAACAAGCGCCAGATGTCGGCCGCACAGATTAAACGTGCGTTCTCGCTCATCCGTTTGTACGGATTTAAAATCCATTCTCACCTAATGGTTAATCTTCTTGGGGCAACGCCTGAGGCAGATAAACAGGACTTCAAGACGTTTGTTACAGATCCAGGTTTTCTCCCCGACGAAATCAAGCTTTACCCCTGTGCGCTGGTATCTGGAACTCAGCTGGTGCAGAAGTATCGTGAAGGCGCGTGGCAACCATATGACAAAGACGAGCTGGTAGACGTACTTGTTCAAGACGTGCTCAACACGCCTCCATACGTGCGCATTTCTCGCATGATTAGAGACATTAGCGCCACCGATATTCTGGTGGGAAACAAACACACCAACCTCCGCCAGATGGTAGAGCAAGAGCTTGCTGCTGAAGACGTTGCGCGTCGCGTGCAGGAGATTCGCTTTAGAGAGATTAACCAGCAGCAGGTACACGCCGCGGAGCTTACTCTACAAGACTTTACCTACACCACCGCAGTCAGCGACGAGCACTTCCTGCAATGGGTAACCACCAACAACAAAATTGCAGGTTTCTGTAGACTTTCACTTCCCCACTGGGACAAGCTGACCTCTGGCGCATGTGATGTTTCTGCCGATGAACTGCTGGTACAGCCAGGTCAGGCCATGATCAGAGAGCTCCACGTGTACGGACAGGCGCTTTCGCTGGGCTCGGAAGGAATGTCTGCTCAGCATCAAGGTTTGGGCCAAAAGCTTCTTGCTAAAGCCTCCTCTATCGCAGCTGAGGCGGGTTATACCAGCCTAAACGTCATCAGCTCAATTGGAACGCGCGCTTACTATCGCGCACAGGGCTTTACCGATGCAGGTCTCTACCAGCAAAAAGCCCTGTAAAGGTGAAATGACCTTGTGCCTCTAAACAAGCTTCATACGCTTACTTCTTACGTCACAAAAAAATGCCGAGAAGACCGTTGATCTTCTCGGCATATTCATTAGCGTCTCCCTCTCCTTGACGCGAATGGATCTTAAGGAATCAGCGACAGAATCTGAGAGAGGTTCTTCTTGCCAAAGTCGACCTTCTGACCGTCGTTGATAACCAAGCAAGGAACACTCATGACGTCGTAAGTGTCTTTGAGCTCCTTGAAGTGGTTGATGTCGTAGACATCGCAGGTGACCTGAGGATTGTCTGCAGCAATGCGCTGAGCAGCCACAACAACATCTGGGCACATGGTGCAAGAGAGTCCCACCAAGACCTGAAGATGCGTCTTTGACTCAATAGAGGCAATAGATGCCTTATCCTCGTCACTAATAGGCTGGCCAGGACCTGCAGCGTTGTAGAGTCCCAGCACAAATGAAGTAAACTCATGGCCACCAGGAACTCCGTGGAACGCAAGACCTGTTAGTGTGCCATCTTCTGCGCAAACACGAACAACGGGAAGGTTCTTCTCGCCCGTGTCTGAAACCGTCTGAACGCTCAGCTTGTCGGTCATGGAAGAAAGCTCCTCCATGTAAGCAACAAGCTCCTCAGAAACAGGTCTCTGATCAAGCTCAAGCTGAAGCACAAGCGGACGTGCCATACGCTCAAAGACAGCGTTAAGCTGCGCCTTCATATCGTCAGTGAAGAGCTCTCCGGAGTCAGTGGTAGTCTTGGCTGCTGGAGCCTCAGGAGCTTCCTTTTTAGACGAGATGCGCGTGACGTTCATCTGCGGAACCAGGCCGGTCTTTTCTTGAGCGCGCTTGATGTAGCGCTCCATCTCGGTAGCAGTGGTTGCTGCCTGACCGATAGCCGTTGCAACCTGGCGCAATGGCTTCTGGCACACATCGCCTGCACCAAAGAGGCCCTCACAGGTTGTTTCTTGGTGCTCGTTGGTAATCAGATAACCGTAATCATCAGTCTGTGCCAGCTCTTTTACCAGGTTGGTCTCTGGCGCGTAACCCGCGAAGACAAAGACACCAATAGAATCGCCATCTTCTGGAGCAAACTTGGTCTTCTCGCCCGTCTTGAGATTCTTGTACGTAATAGATCTAAGTGCGGAATCTCCGGCAACGGATTCAACCTGCGTGTTGTAGAGAACCGTAATGTTTGGATTGGTACGAGCAGCCTCAGACGATGCAGGAGCGCAGGTAAACGCCTCCTCGCGCACAAGAACTGTGACATGCTTTGCGTACTTGGTCAAAAACACGCTTTCCTCAGCAGCCGCAAAGCCTCCACCAATGACAAAGACTTCCTTGCCGGTGAAAAACTCGCCGTCGCAGGTAGCGCAGTACGCAACGCCGTGGCCCTGGTAGTCCTCTTCTCCCACAAAGCCAATATGACGTGGATGTGCTCCTGTGGCGAGAAGAACGGAGAGGCAGGGACGCTCACCCTTGGTAGTGCGAACTACCTTAACATCTCCAGACATGTCCAGATCAGTGACTTCTGCTAGCAAAAACTCTGCGCCAAAGGCTTCAGCCTGCTTACGCATGGTTTCTGAAAGCTCAGAGCCACTAGTAGAAAAAACTCCCGGATAATTAACGACCTCATTAGTGATAGTGATCTGTCCGCCAAAATGGTCCTTCTCGACAACCAGAACACGGTAGCGAGCGCGGGCCAGATAGAGGGCGGCGGTGAGCCCTGCAGGCCCACCGCCGATAATCACCGCGTCGTAGAGGTCTTTGACGTCGGTCATTGTAAGCTCCCTAGATCTTAGAGCTGACCAACAAGGTCAAGGCTTGGCTTCAGGGTCTCAGCGCCTGGCTGCCACTTAGCTGGGCAGACCTGGTCGCCGTGCTCTGCAACAAACTGTGCAGCCTGGAGAAGGCGGAGAAGCTCCTCAGCGTTACGACCAATACCACCAGCGGTAACAAGCTCAACCTGGATGACGCCCTCTGGGTCAACGATGAAGGCGCCGCGCTCAGCAAGGCCAGCGTCCTCAATAAGAACCTCAAAGTTTCTTGCAAGAACGTGAGCTGGGTCTGCGAGCATTGGGTAGGTTACCTTAGAAATGCGCTCTGACTCCTCATGCCATGCCTTGTGGACAAACTCGGTGTCGCAGGAAACAGAGTAAACCTCTGCGCCAGCAGCCTGGAACTTGTCATAGTTGTTTGCAAGATCCTCAAGCTCGGTTGGGCAAACGAAGGTGAAGTCAGCTGGATAGAAAAAGAACAGGCTCCACTTGCCCAGTGTGGACTCCTTGCTTACCTCAGTGATGTCACCGTTGTGGAATGCGTTTACCTTAAAATCACCAATTTCCTTACCAATAAGAGACATAGTCAGTTCCTTTCTGTAAGTAAAACAACTTATAAAACGTGCTACTTAGAAGTTTACTCTCTTTAACTCTTTTGTCAATAACAATAATTATTACTATTTATAAAGTTAAAAAGAAACAGGCCAGATTACTCTGGCCTGTGAACAGTTGGTGGGCGTTATAAGATTTGAACTTATGACCTCTTCCGTGTCAGGGAAGCGCTCGTCCCCCTGAGCTAAACGCCCGAATATGTTTGCTGCTGGGGATGCAGCAAGGGATATATTACGAGAAACCCGCCCCTCTTGCAACCGTCAAACTCAACTTTTTTAGAAATTTGCAAAAGATCGGTTCGGTAATACATTGCTGACAATTTAAAACCGTAGACATTGAAATGAATGACTGCTTTTAAACCTGTACGTCTTCTGAACCTCAATTAGCAAAAAATATTAAAAAATAGGCAACTGGATTGTAAAAGCATACGGTCAGAAGTATTATGGCAAGTCGTTCGATTGAGGGAGAAACTTATGAACTTTCTGGAATATAACAAAGACGAGAAGCTAAGCTTTAACTATAAGAAATCATGCGGTCTCTGGTTAATTGTGGTAGCTCTCATCATTTTTGCAGCTACTGTAATAGGTGGAAAGCAGATCATCAATATGTCCGTATTTAGTTTTGGATATGTTGCTGCCTTCTTATCTATAAATACAAATAAGAAAGTTCTCAATAAGTTTTCTGATGGTCCTTCAAGTAAGTTCCAGAACAAAATGTCTCTATACGCTGTAATTTTCTTATTCATTTTGATGTTTTTATTAGGTGGACCATTTTTTGCAACTGAAAACTGGAGACTTATTTGGTTGGGCGCATTAATGGCCACCGCACTGCACTTTTTCCTCTATTACTTTGTACACGGAAAATCGATGATCTATTTGGCCATACTCTGCGCCGTCAATATTGCTGCAGGATATATTTTTCCAGATATCCCACTGACAGTAACTGCCTATATTGATGCGGCAATTAAACTTGGCTTTGGAATATACCTGCTCTTTTTCTCAAAGCCAACTCAACAAAAATAACCTTCGCCTAGAGTCCGTGCGCGTCAAATGTGTCCTTAACCAAAGCCACAAGCATTGGTATGAATACAGCCACCCCTGCTAAGAGCATTGGATTATCACGTACTTCTGGAATGGCCTGTAAGAAATTCTGCAGATCGTAGACAAGACCAACGGCAACAGCAATAAGAATTGGTGCAAGAATAATCAGAATGGGTTTTGGTGTATTGCGCATAAGAGTACTTCCTTTACCAAGTGCTGCTCATACATTTGTCCTATAGAACAAAATCATGCATCAAGCCACATTCTGGCTTTTCTTTCTTATCTCTTCCCTACTTCTTACGTTTAACCTTAATTTGAATGCCAGAAGTATCTGGACGAGGCGATGTAGAAGCAACAGCGGGTTTCTCGCCATTTACAAAGGCGGAGAAACGCTGACGGAAACGATTCCACTTGTGGTAGATAGGCTCGTGGTCGTGAGATCTGAGACCCAAAAGCATACTTGCTGCCAAAGTTGGAAGCAGATACTCGATGGCGCGCCAAAGTACAAAGCCTGCAGCAATTTCCTCGCCAAACATGTGGCCAAACAGGAAGGCAAAGCCACCCTCAGCACCACCAGTACCACCAGGAAGTGGAATGGCTGAGGTCAAGAGCTCAAGCATTGAACCAGATGCAAGGCAGGTTAGAAGATCTGCAGGCTGGCCAAGTGCGCGCAAGACAAAGTACGGAAGTGCATAGAGGCAGCCAAGCTGAACCAAGGTAACCAGCAAGACAACACACATCTCTGGAATGTTCTTTGCGGCAGTCTTAAAGCCGTTTGAGAACTCATCTACCTGCGTGTTAATGATGCCATGCCAGTGGTCATAGCGTTTTACAATACGCAAACGCGAAAGCAGCCTTAAGCCCCAATTACCCACTGTCTTTACCATTTTAGGAAGCAGGCAAATGGCCAAGATTACTGCGACCATCACTATCTTTGCGCCAAACAAAATAACGCCAATAACCGTAACGTCGCCAAATTGCTCGTAGAAATAATTGGCCCTAAAGATAAGCATAAGAGCTGCAAAGATGCCCTCGCCTGCCTCGTACATAACAAAGCGTGTAAACTGCAAGGCTCCAGCCTGACCAACAGAAATACCTGCACGAGTCAGACGATAAATCTGAGCGGGAGCAGCGCCTGCGCCGTTTGGCGTAAGGTTCATGAAGAAGATGCCCGACGCCTCAACGCTCATCAGGTCTCTAACACCAACGGGACTCTCGGGATCTGTAATGACCGAGATAACATAGGCAAGAATACCCAGGAAATAATAGACAAAGTAGCAAAGAGCGCCAGCAATAAGCCAGCCTGTATCTACATCTGCTAGAGCAACAACGAACTCATCAAACTGACCAGAGAAAACGATGTAGAGTGCATAAAGAATTACGACTGCAAAGAGGAAGAGGATGCTTTTTCTAACCTGACCAAAGCTCTCTTTTGCCTCTTCTACCTGCTCTGATGAAGAAGTAGGGGCAACACTAATCTTAGGTTTTTTGGTTGAAACACCCTTAACGGTTGTAGATCCAATCTTCACCGTTACCTGCGGTGTAGATGAGGGGTGCTCGGTTTCAGACGCGCCATCTGGGCGATCCATGGGC
>CAUVBV010000005.1:0-66039 GCA_963550405.1 uncultured Atopobium sp.
CCAAGCTTGTTTCTGCATTCTTTATCATGAGCACTTCAACTGACTTTGGCGAGGAGGGCACTCTCCTCTTTGCTGACTGCGGTCTCAACATTGATCCATCCGCAGAGGAGCTCTCCGAGATTGCCCTTGCTTCCGCTGATTCTTGGCGCGCATTTATGAGCGACGAGCCTCGCATTGCCATGCTCTCCTACTCCACCATGGGCTCTGCTGGCGGCGCAACTGCCGAAAAGGTCCAGGAGGCAACAAAGCTTGCTCACGAGAAGAACGCTGAGCTAGCACTCGACGGCGATCTTCAGCTTGACGCAGCTCTTGTTCCTGAGGTTGGTAAGCTCAAGGCTCCATTCTCTAAGGTAGCAGGAAACGCAAACATCCTGGTCTTCCCTAACCTTGAGGCTGGCAACATTGGCTACAAGCTTGTTCAGCGCTTCAGTGGTGCTGAGGCATACGGTCCAATCCTTCAGGGTATTGCCCGTCCTGTCAACGACCTTTCCCGTGGCTGCTCTGCTGACGACATTGTTGGTGTTGTTGCAATTACTGCTGTTCAGGCTCAGATGGCAGATAACAACTAGTCTTTCTGCACTTCTAACTTGGTATACTAAGCCAGTCTCAAAAGAGGCTGGCTTATTCTTTAGCTGGAGGCATTTATGTCTGAAATTATTTCTATTTCTAGCAACTCTCTTATCGCTTCAATTGACACCATGGGCGCGCAGCTCATGAGCTTACGCAAAGGTGAGTCAGAATACCTCTGGCAGGGAGATTCCAACTGGTGGCCAAGACGTGCTCCCATCCTCTTCCCCATTGTTGGCGTTCTCAAAGACGGTGAAGCAGAATCTGCAGAAGGTACCATCTCTCTTGCCCGTCACGGACTTGCTCGCCTCAACCAGTTTGAGGTTGTCGAGCAGAGTCCCTCTTCTGTAACGCTCCGGCTAAAAAGTACCGAAGAGACTCGCAAGGCCTACCCCTATGACTTTGAACTTAAGCTGATCTTCTCGGTAGCTGGTGATACGCTGACGCAAACGTATAAGGTCACCAATCCTGCAAACGTTGTACTGCCGTTTACCCTTGGCGCTCACCCAGCGTTCAACATTCCGATTCCTGATGTTGAGGCAGCCTCTTTGGACCAGTATCATCTATCGTTTACGCGCTCCTGGACCAGCTGTGGCCCTTCTATTACTGATGATGGTCTTTGCGATTACACAACACCACAGAAGCTTATTGTGGATTCCGATACGCTTGATTTGTCTTGGGAGCTTATTGATCGCGAGAAGACCATCACACTTGAAGACGTCCCTGATAGACGCATTACACTTGCAGCTAACGTAGATGCTACGTCTGAGACTCATGGTATTCAAATGGATTTTGAAGGCTTTGATTATCTGGGCATTTGGAGTGCTGCTCCTGGTTGTCCATTTGTTGCTCTTGAGCCATGGTGTGGTATTGCAGATACCGTTGATACTGATGGCGTCTTTGAACACAAACCGGGCATCATAAGCCTTGAGCCTGGCCAAAGTATTGCTAAAACTATGAATATCAAGGTCTTCTAATGCACATCAGAAGAGCTACTGCTGAAGACCTCAGCACTGTTGCAGATTTATATGACATCGGCCGCCAGACCATGGCTCAGCATAAGAATACGTTTCAGTGGACCAAGAATTACCCACTTTTAGAAGATGCTGTTGCTGATTATGAAAACCGCGGCCTTTTTGTAGTCTGTGAAGATAATAAACCAGAAGAAATTGTCGGCTGTTTCTCACTCTTACCTGGCCCTGACGAAGAATATGCAAATATTACCGAAGGCGCTTGGATAAACGACCTCGATTATGTTGTCATTCATCGAGTAGCTGTTAAATATACAGGAAGCGGAATTGCAAGCTTTATGTTCAACTGGATTTGCGAGAACTATTCAAACGTTCGAGTAGATACTCATGAAGCAAATGTCGCTATGACTACAACACTTACACATGCTGGTTTTGTGTATTGCGGCAAGGTAGTTGGACACGACGCGACACCTCGTGACGCATTTCATTTTGTAGCCCAATAAGCCGCAAGAAACAACTTCAAACAAGAAAGAGCCTGTGAATTAATCTCACAGGCTCTTTTACGTTTAACTTACATTGTTGTAGCGTGCGTTACTGAGCGCGCCTCTTACCAAGAACACCAGCTGCAATAAGAACAGAAGATGCAGCTGCTACAGATTCTGCAGCAAAGGAAGCATCACCAGTTGAAGGAAGCTTAGGCTCCTTCTTCTTTGGCTGCTTTGGCTTCTTAGGAGTCTCTGAAGGTGGAGTGGTTGGAGTTGGAGGAATGTGAGTATTAGTAATAGTAAAGCCACTGGTAACATCACCTGTTACCTCAGCGGTATATCCCTCAACCTCATCCTCAACAACGGTGTACGTAATAGCTGTTGTAGTGCCAGCCTGATTCTTATCGAGGTTACTAAAAGTTGCAGTCCAACCATTTGTGTCAGAAAGAACCTCGCTCTTACCAGTGTCTACGCCGTCTGCATAAAGGTGTACGGTAACTGAAGTAGGACGAGTGCCGTCAACGTTATTCTGGTCATCCCAAACCTTAGACACAGAAACACTTACCTGCTGATCACCAGTTGCAGTACCGGCACCGCGAGGGTTAATCCACCAACCTTCACGAGTGAAGTTATCAGTGTTGCCATCAAAATCAAGAGTTGCTCTATTGTCTACCTGGGTAACGTTGGCTGGAACAATGGTCTTGTACTCAAGCCAGCAATCCTGGATAAGTGGTTGGAAACCAGCAAAGTTAACCTGATTATTGAGTCGAGCAAAATCAAGAGTGTAACCATTAGGAGTAAAGGTAATTGCAGGAAGAATCTGATCCGCAGAAAGCGTCTGAACAGCACCGTTAACAAGGTGGAGAACAAAAGAGTGCTTAAGATATGGACCAGCAAGCTCATCTGAAGGATTAACGCCAGTACCAGTAAGCTTTGATGCATCAACGGTATAAGGATTTACAATCTGATCCTTAACAGTGGCATTAAGCAGACCAACCTGGGTGATATCAGATGGAGTTAGGTTAACAACCCAGCTGGTAACGTAATAATCATTTCCAGTTGTAATAGTTGCACCAGAAGGAAGCGTATAGGTTGTCTCTGCAGTTGCGCCAGTTCTGTTGTACTTAGTAATTGCAGTATCCATTGCAGCAATAGAACCGCCATAAGTCATGTTAAGGCTGGTGTTACCAATATTGAGCGTAGTGCTACCATTGCCTCTCCGTGCAATTTCGCTTGACCAATTGAGCGAGAAAGACATCTGGCCATGAACGTTAAGAAGACCCGCAATATTGTTATTGAAGGTAACAGTCATGGTATTAGGGTTACTGGTAGGAGTTGCAGTACCAACAGAAATACTATTTCCGTTTGCATCTACACCCATAACCTCAAAAGGAGCTGGAGTATTATTCTCTAGCTCTGCAGGAAGCATAATAGTAAAGGTATCACCTGGTTGTGCAGGGGCACCATTGTTGAGCGCATAATCAAAATTTACACGCACGTTACTACCAACTAATGTTGTATAGGTAGCATTTGAAATAGTTGGTGTGTACTCAACAGCTTGTGCCTTTGTGTTGAATACAGTGAGCGCAGCAAATACAGTGAGCACAAACATAACTGCAAAGCTCAAAGACCTGCTAACTAAGCCCTTAGACTGCATGATACTCCTCACAGCTAGTTCAAAGATTTATTTATCTGCACACAAATAGCTGTACAAAACAATAAGATTTCTTTGAAACTCTAACTTCTTTCTTAAAAATATAAAGTTCTAAAGTACTCATGTCAAAGAACTATCTATATCTTCATAAAAAAACTCCCGCACAGAGTGCGGGAGTTAATATTTTTTTGGATTGTAAGGAAAGCTTACTTACCCAGGAGCTCCTGAACGTCAAGAGCAATCATATACTCCTCGTTGGTAGGTACAACAAGTACACGTACCTTTGAATCTGGAGCAGAGATGTCACGGATTTCACCAGAGCGAACTTTGTTCTTCTCCTCATCAATCTTGACACCCATCCACTCAAGCTCTTTGACAACGCCAAGACGCATCTCATCGGAATTCTCACCAATACCAGCAGAGAATGCCATGGTATCAAAGCCGTGCATAGCCTGAGCCATCGTCATGATGAGCTGAGAGGTACGGTAATAGAACATCTCAAGTGCAAGCAGGCAGTCCTTATCGCCAGCGTGAGCGCCATCCTCAATATCACGAGAATCGGAATGGCCAGACAGAGCGAGAAGACCAGACTGCTTGTTCATCATAGTGTCAATCTCATCGATGGAGTAACCACCAACGCGAGAGAGATAGAAGACAGTAGCTGGGTCAATAGTGCCGCAACGAGTGCCCATGATAAGGCCATCAAGTGGAGTAAGACCCATGGTGGTCTCAAGATCGCGACCATCCTCAATAGCGGAAAGAGAAGCACCAGAACCAAGGTGGCAGCTAACCAGCTTGTGAGTCTGACCGTTGGTAAACTCATTGGTTGCACGCCAAATGTAGCGGTGAGAAGTACCGTGAGCACCGTACTTACGGACGTGGTATTTATCAACAACATCGCGAGGAAGAGCATAGCGATGTGCCTTCTCTGGCATATTGAAGTGGAAAGAAGTATCGCAAACGATTACATTGCCGACCTCTGGGAAGAGTTCGCGGCAAATCTCAATAACATCAGCCTCAGCATAGTTATGAAGAGGAGCAAGTGGAGCAACCTCACGGACCTGAGCCAAGACCTTATCGTCTACAACAGCAGACTCTGGGAAGTACCAACCACCCTGAACAACACGGTGACCAATGCCATCGATTGGCTTATCAATAGTCTTAAGGATGTCAAAGACATGCTTAATAGCAGTCTTGTGATCAGGAAGAGCAACCTCAAGCTTCTGCTTCTCTCCACCAAGCTCCTCGTGACCAACAAAAGAACCTTCGATACCGATACGCTCGCAGTTTCCTTTTGCGTAAACCTCGCGGGTGTCAACGTCAAGAAGCTGATACTTAAGAGATGAGCTACCTGCGTTGATAACCAGTACGTTCATGTGACTCCTCTTTCCGTGAAGCAGAAAAGACTACTAAGTCTTCCTCTCCTACTTCAAACAAACATAACCGCATGACATCATAAACCCCAGAATACCCCGGAGTTAAATAGACGAGCAAAAAACTTGAATATTTTTATTTACAGCCCATTGAATCGCCCATCATTTTGCCACCTAAAACGTGGAAGTGGACGTGGTTGATTGACTGTCCGCCGTGTTCTCCGGTATTGGTAATTACACGGAATCCAGTCTCCCTAATTCCTGTCTTTTCTGTTACTACAGCTATAGCTTTAGTAACACTCTCAAGTGTTGCAGCAGGAATACCATCAATGATGTTGTCATAGTGGCCCTTTGGCACAACAAGAACATGCACGGGCATAAGAGGATTTAGGTCATTGAAAGCTACAACGTTTTCATCCTCATAGAGAAAATCTGTAGGAATTTCTTTGTTAGCTAACTTACAGAAAATGCAGTCAGACATAGCCTCTCCTTTACTCATCTAAATATGCAGTAGAAGGCGCTGCGGTAGTATCTGTAATTGCAGCTCCTGCCTGAGACTCATCAAGAAGAACCTTGACTTTTTGCTCTGCCGTATCAAGTCTTCCACGAAGGTCTTTAACCAGTTCAACACCACGAGCATACAGAGCCAAAGACTCCTCGAGCTCCAGGTCTGTGCCCTCAAGCTTACGTACAATCTGCTCAAGTTCAATAGAAGCGTCTTTAAAAGTCAGCTCTTCGGTCTTCTTAGTATCCATGTTGTTCCCCTAATCTATGAGAGCTCAATATCAGAAACAGTTGCCTTGATTGTTCCATCCGTCATTTTGACCAGCAAAGAATCTCCAACCGAAGCATCTTTGGCCGTTTTAATGACAGACCCCTTTTCATCTTGGACATATGCATATCCCCTTGTAAGAACCTTTAAAGGAGAAAGTGCATCTAGTTTTCCTGCAAGCGAAGAAAGAGAAGCCTCATATGGATGAAGCATGGCAGCACTGGCTCTGGTAAGTCTTTGCGACTCAACAGAAAGCATCTCTTTCTTTCTTAAAAGAAGCGCTGGTAGAGCATCCATTAATCTTTGTTCTGTCTGATTAAGATCTTCTGTTCTTGTAGAAATAATATATGCAGGATCTTTTAGACAGGGACGATCAGACAGCTTCTCTAGCTGGAATTTTTTACCAGATAGGGCATTTCTTATTGCCAAGTTGGAACGCTGCTCAACAGTAGTTAGATCCGTCTTGTAGAACTGCAAAATCTTTCTTGTTGCGTTTCCAAGGCGCGAAATTCTATTGTTAAACGTAGTTTGTAGCTCACTAATAGCAGGAGCCACAGACTCTGCAGCAGCTGTTGGCGTTGAAGTTCTTCTATCAGAAACCATATCTGCAATAGTGGTATCTGGCTCATGGCCAATACCTGTAATAACAGGTACAGGACACGCTGCGATAGCACGTGCCACTCCCTCGTCATTGAAGCACATAAGGTCTTCAAATGAGCCTCCACCACGCACCAGCAAGATTGCATCTGGACATGTAGTAGCAGCTACCTGAAGCGCCCTAATGATAGTTGCAGGTGCATGAGTGCCCTGAACAGCACAACCAGACACCTCAAGCTCTACAAGAGGGTTTCTGCGTGCAAGCGTACGTTTAACGTCATCAATGACGCTGCCAGAAAGTGACGTAACTACACCAATGCGTGTACAGAACTCTGGAATGTAACGCTTTCTTGAAATATCAGTAAGACCCTCTTTTTCCAACTTTTTAGCAAGCTGTGCCACCTTTTGGCGAAGGTCTCCTTCTCCGGCAATCTGAATGGTGCGGGCATGAAAAGAAAGCTTGCCACTTGAAGCGTAAATATCAAACTTTCCTGTCATCTGGATTTTCATGCCGTCTTGCAGCGTAATGCCGCTAGCAGCATAAATCTTTGACCAGACAATAACCGCCATAGAGCTCACAGGGTCTTTTACGTCAAAGTAGCAATGACCAGACTTGTAGTTTGGCCCTCTAAATCCAGAAACCTCTCCCACTACCGTCATGGACGGCATTGAAGCAACTTCATTTTTTGCAAAGAGCACTGCATCAGATACTGAAAGAACAGAATCTTCTTTCTCTTGAATCTGATCCATTACTAGTTCCTGTTTCTAGAAGAACCAAGTAGATATAGAAGCTGAAGTGCAGAAACCATTGCAGCAGCTACATAGGTAAGAGCAGCAGCAATCAGTACCTTTTTAGCGCCATTGTAGTCAAAGCCTGCGGGAGCGTTTGCCTTCAAAAAGGCCAATCCACGCCTTGAAGCATCAATCTCTACAGGAAGCGTAACTATATGGAACAAGAAGGTAAATGCATAGAGCCAAATTGCAAGCACCGTCATGCCTGAAATATTGAGCAAGACACCAGCAATAAAGACATAAATCCATGCTGCAGATGCCAAATTAACAACAGGAACAAGAGCGGAACGAACGCGAGATGGCATATACATTTTGGCTGTCTGAACTGCATGGCCTGCCTCGTGACAAGAGACAGCAACGGAAGCTACACTTCCCTCTGAGAAGTTTGCATCAGAAAGGTGCAGGCAATTGTCACGTGGATCATAGTTATCGGTAAGTTCACCAGAAATCCTCTTGATACCAACATTAGCTGCTCCATTTGTGTCCATCATGGCACGAGCAACAGAAGCGCCAGTGGCATTAAACCCTGAAGGAACTAAGGAATACTTTTTAAATTCATGCTTGATGTACCACTGAGTACCCAATCCGAGCACCAACGAGGCAACTACTAGAACAACGTATGGGATAAACGCACCTGAGTAATACATATTTTTCTCCTATCTATGTATAGAGATGAGTATACCCAACTCACCGGACAAAAAGTCAGGTTTGCTAGAGTAATCGGTAGCCACTTGTTCTTAAGCTTAGGAGCTGCTTTTACAGTAGCTCTACTCGACCGTTTTTAACTGTTAGTCCTACCTCGCCATTGAGCAGTCCAACAAGCTGCTTACCTACTAATTGATAGCGCCATCCGGTTTTAAGTCTTGCGTCAGACCTATCCAAAAGCAGATCAGTAAGATCATCTTTATTGGCAATTAACGGAGATGCAATTCCCTCTTTTTCTGAAACAATCCTGATAAGAGCATACATAAGCTCAACAACACCTTCAGAACCAGCTGAGGGATGAGCGTGATGCTCGATTTTTGGACACTGATCTGCAGGTGTCTTTTGTCCACGCTTAATTGCATCTAGTAGATGCACTACCCCACCTTGAGAGATTTGCTCAGTGCCGCGAATTTTGCGCAGTCTATCTGGTGTTGTAGGAACACGACGACAAATCTCAATAATGAGTTCGTCAGAAAGCACCCACTTGCGTGGAACATCTCTTTTAGCAGCAGTTTCTTCTCGCCAGGCGCACACCTCTCGAGCAATAGCAAGTTGTCTGCGCGTAAGCGAGCCAGAACGTTTCAAACGGAGATATGCCTGATAGGGGTCTCGGCGATACTGCTCAATATTAGTATGCTGGTCCATCTCTGGCTTTACCCAGCTCAGACGATCAAGCTTGATGAGCTTCTCGACCATTTGATTGTAGATTGCGGGAAGATATCTCACGTCATCCTCGGCATATACCAGCTGCTCTTTATCAAGAGGTCGCTTTGACCAGTCTGTTAAAGACTCAGCCTTAGCAAGCTTGACGTTAGCAAAATTTTCTACCAGACCGGCGTAGCTCACCTGCTGACGCAGGCCCAAAAATGCAGCTGCTACCTGCGTATCAAATACAGGAGCGCATGCGCAATCCATTTTTTCTAGTAAAACTTCAAGGTCTTGTGAGCACGCGTGGAAAATCTTGACAATCTGCGGATTTTCCAGGAGCTCTTTAAGCGGAGTTAGGTCATCAATAAGCAAGGGATCAATCGCAGCAATCTCTGAACCTGTGGAAACCTGTACCAGGCAAAGCTTAGGAAAGTAGGTTTTCTCGCGAAGAAACTCCGTATCAACTGCAAGGATATGCGAAGTCTTTGCTCGCTCACAAAATGCGGAAAGTTCTTCTGAGGTTGCTATATACAATGCGTCCATCCAATTGCCGATTAAGTATCTAACGTAAAGCGATACACTCATACGTATCAAAATGATATACCAGCTTGTCGCAAATCTTCGGAGGATATATGAGAACCCTCATCATTCACAATCCTTGCTCGGGTTTTAGCTCTGATGCAATCTTTGAATTTGAGCGCGCTCTTCTGAAAAGCGGCGACGAATGCCTGGTAAAGCTAGTTGAAAACCATTGGCGCACAGATGAGGTTCTGAGTTCTGTTCAGCCTGAAGATTTTGACGTAGTGGTGCTCTCGGGCGGAGATGGCACCGTATCTAGCCTGCTCTACGGCCTTAGAGGATGCCAGACACCTATTCTTGTCTTCCCTTCTGGAACTGCTAATCTTCTGGCAGCAAGTATTGGAAACGCTCCTGAACCTAACGCACTGGCGCTGGCCTGTAGAAACCTTCAGACCGCTCAGCTTGACCTGGGTGAGATTACCTGGACCACGGTATCGGGAGAAACCCATGTAGCTGGAGTTCCTTTAATGGCCGGTACAGGACTTGACGCAGAAATTATGCGCTCCGCTATCCCCCACAAACAAACCTTTGGAGAAGCCGCGTATTTTACTGCAGCCCTAGCCAACCTTATGCCGCCAGTTCATGACTTCAAAATTACTGTTGATGGCAAAGTACATGAGCTTCAGGGCATTGGCTGCCTTATTGCAAACAGTTCCATGATGCAAGCAGGAATTGAATTAGCCCCTGGTAATCGTATGAATGACGGTCTGCTTGAGGTTATTGTCATTGAGACTCACATGACTGCAAAACTGGTACGTCCGCTGCTTTCTGGTTTCTTTGATCGCACGGGAGACTCGCTTGGTAGGCCCTACCTTAATAGCTTTAGCGGCAAAGAAATCACCGTTGAATCAACAGCGCCTATGCCACTGGAAGTAAATGGCGAGGTCACCTGCCACGACATCTATGCCTATTCTGCTAGGTGTCTTCCTGGCGCGGTAAACGTTGTGGTGGACCACATGAGCCCCTACAGTGAGAAAGTATAAGAGCAGGTAAACGACACTTTCTATACTCTCAGGGAGCGCGTTTTCTTTTCTTTCGTTTTCGTAACATTCAGCCAAAAAGATTGCACGTAACCGTCAGATTAACTAATCTTTTATAGATACATTGCTAAGGTACGCACGCAAAATTCTGATGTGTGCGCACAGTTGATGGGATATTTTTTGGTTGACGTTTCTAAAATTCGCGAGAGGTTCGATGAGCTTTCGACTCCTATTCTGAAGTCCGGAAGACTCTACCAACTTGCAACTTTTACACAACATGGAACTACCAGCACTCTCGACCACGTTATTGCGGTTGCTTATAGCAGCCTTGCCTTTGCTATGAACGCTGGCATCAAAGTTGACGAGCAAGCCCTTGTACGTGGCGCGCTTCTGCATGACTACTACCTCTATGATTGGCACAATCACGAGGCCGCGCCAGACAACTGGCACGGATTTACGCACCCTCGCCATGCACTTAATAATGCCCGCGAGGATTTCCCTGATTTAACCCCTGTTGAGGAAGACATCATCTTGCATCACATGTTTCCTCTGGTTCCTATTCCCCCTCATACCAAAGAGGCTTGGATTGTAACAACTTGCGATAAAGCTTGTTCAACTGCAGAAACCCTAACAGGCAATCCATACAAAAAAGAGGGTTTCCGCCCAACGGGTTTCTCGACACCTGAAAGCGATTTTCAGGGCACAACAGACAGTGAGTCAGATGAGTTTAACGACTACATGGATTACGGAAACCTCTCGTGAGCACCATGACTGAGACACTGCGCACGCTTTTTGCACTCGATAAGAATATTGAGCTCTTTGTACAGCATCTGCCTCAGATGGTCATAATTTTTGCACTGATTTCTTTTGGCGGGTGGGTGTACGAGACCATCTATTGCTCCGTTGTCGAGGGTGAATTTACTAAGCGCGGTTTTCTTTTTGGACCTACCTGCCCTATTTATGGCATTGGCGCGCTTGCAGTTTGGCTGGTACTAGGCCAGATTTCCAATCCGTTTATTGTCTTTATTATTGGCGGATTTTTAGCCACAGTTATTGAATACTCAACTGGTCTCTTTTTGGAGCGACGCTTTAAAAAGAAGTGGTGGGACTATTCCATGTTTAAATTCAACTTACATGGTCGCATTTGTCCCCAGGCCAGCGCTGTGTTTGGAGCATTTTCGGTTACTTCAGTCTTTGTACTAGTTCCAGCGATGCTTAATATTTTGATGCTTTTCTCAAGGCACACCATCTCTGTAATGGCCTTTATTGTGGTCACGCTCTATTTTTTGGATACGGTTGCTAGCCTTCTTTGGAACGGACCAACCACTCATCACAAAGTTGAAGCCGCAGCTCAAGATGCATCAATGAAGGTTGAAGAAGCCGCACAGAATGCTTCGCAAAAAGTAAGCGCTGCAGCGCAAAACGCATCGCAGAAAGCAAACGCAGCAGCTCAAAAGGCAAATGCGGCGGCCCAGAATGCAACTCTTATTGCTACCCAAAAGGCTCAACAGGTTTCACAAAAAGTCCAGGTAACTAAGAAGAAACTTGACGATACCACGCAAAAAGTCAGAGACCACTTGCCGGGTTCGTTCCCATGGGACAACTAGACGGATTTCTCGACATATTGTAATACCTCAGCAAACGCTGATTTCGAGTTTGGATTTGTATGTACACCATTGAAAGTAGAGTTAGATATAGCGAGTGTGATGAGACCGGAAAGCTTTCCCTGGTAGGCGTTATGAACTATTTGCAGGACTGCTCGACGTTCCACTCAGAAGATATTGGCCGCGGTTTTAAGCAACTGACCAGCGAGGGATACGCATGGGTTCTGGCAACGTGGCAAATCCAAGTTGACCGTCTTCCTCAGTTTGGCGAGAAGATCTGCGTAGGTACCTGGTCGTATCAGATGAAGGGTCTTCAAGCATCTAGGTCGTTTGTTATTAATGATGCAGACAGCGCAACCATCGTAAAAGCGGACTCTACCTGGTATTTGATGGATATCAATGAAGGCAAAGCTGCTCGTGTTCCAGAAAGCGAAAACGTCTACATTACTGGCGAGCCTCGCGTAGATTTGCCACCAACTCCTCGAAAAATTGCACTTGATGGAAATGCTGTTGATGGTCCAGCCATTCTTGTTTCTCAGCAGCACCTGGATACAAACAAGCACGTCAACAATGCTCAGTACGTGCTCATGGCTGTCGATACGCTTGTGGCCCTTGGCTATTCTCACAAGCTGCGCCGCATTGTGGTTCAGTACAGAAGTCAGGCGCGCTTGGGCGACACCATTACTCCCCAGGTATACACCGATGAGACGGGTTTCTCGGTAGTGCTCAAAGATGCCGAGAGTTCCACCGTCTTTGCAACAGTCAGGCTGGAGGGATAACATGGCCGAGGCCAAAACAGTCAATGTAGCTGCAGCTATCTTCTATAAAGACAATAAAATTCTTGCCGCTTGTAGAGCTGATGCGGATAACGCTGGCTTCTGGGAGTTTCCTGGCGGAAAGGTTGAGGCTGGAGAGACCTCCGAGCAGGCCCTACGTCGAGAAATTCAGGAAGAGCTGCACTGTAGCGTGCAAGCGGCATTCTTCTATGACACGGTGACTTACTCCTACCCCACCTTTGACCTGCATATGGATTGTTTTGTCTGCACACTTGGCGAGTCTGAGGAGCCTGTTGCAGATCCTGAGGTTCACTCAGAGCTTCGTTGGCTTGCTCAAAACGAGCTGCTTGACGTGCAATGGCTTCCCGCGGACATTGAGCTTATCAAGCAGCTTGGCACGTTCTGGAACGACATCTTTGCATCGCAGCACCTGTAGGAGCCGCGGGTGTAAGCGAGCTGCAGGCGCGTAAGCCACGGACGAGCGAGCGCTGCGGGCGCGGATGCTGCGGGTGTAAGCGAGTTGCAAGCGCGAACAAGTCGTCGTGTTCAAAATACTTTGCAGAGAATGTGGAGTGACAAAAAGAGGGGTTTCTCGCCATGAAATCCTTGGGCGACGACGGGTATCATCAAAGTGTAAGCGTTTGATTGAGGATTGATGGCAAAGAAAGACGACAACCAAGATACCAGGCACAACAGGCATGAATTTGGCGGAGAGGGCCCTGACTTCGACCCAAACGATCCGTCGCAGATGCCTGATGGCTCTCCTTTTCCTGCGGGCTTGCTATTTTTTATAGTTATTATGCTGCTCTCGGGACTGGGACGTTCTTGTGTTTCGAGCAATCAGACTTCCTCAAGCCCGCTTTTTGGGGACCCCTACAGCGCTTATACTGACAGCAACTGATAATGTGTTTAGCAGAGACTTGATAGCAGCTTGTCACACGCGCAAATACCAGGTGTTTATTGCAATTTGTACAGTAATTTGAAGGATTGAATATGAGCAAAGCAGATCGCATTTTTATTGATATGTGCTCCGACATTATTGAAAACGGCACCACCACTGAGGGCGAGAAGGTCCGTCCTACCTGGGAAGACGGAACTTCCGCTTACACAATCAAGAAGTTTGGCGTCTGCAATCGCTACGATTTACGTGAGGAATTTCCTGCGCTGACGCTTCGCCGCACAGCGCTCAAGAGTGCCATGGATGAAGTCCTGTGGATTTACCAGAAGAAGTCCAACAACGTTAACGACCTCAACTCTCACATCTGGGATTCATGGGCTGATGAGTCCGGCTCCATTGGCAAAGCTTACGGCTATCAGGTTGGACAGGTTTCTCACTATGCTGACGGCGATTATGACCAGATGGATCGCGTGCTCAAGGACCTCAAAGAGAATCCATTCAGCCGTCGTATTATGACCAACTTGTATACCTTTGCCGATCTTTCTGAGATGAACCTCTACCCTTGCGCATTCAACGCAATCTATAACGTTACTCAGGAAGCAGGTAAGGACAAACCTACACTTAACCTGCTGCTTGTTCAGCGTAGCCAGGATATTCTTGCAGCTAACAACTGGAATGTTTGCCAGTACGCTATCTTACTCATGATGGTTGCGCAGGTCAGCGGCATGGAGGCTGGTGAGCTGGTTCACATGATTGCCGATGCTCACATTTATGATCGCCACGTTGACATTGTTAAAGAATTGATTTCTCGCCCCACCTTTGATGCGCCAAAGGTGAGCCTCAACCCTAACGTCACCAACTTCTACGACTTCACTACTGACGACCTCATTGTCGAGGATTATCAGCACGGTCCGCAGATCAAGAACATTCCGATTGCGGTTTAGGCGCAGTTGCTGCGGACGCGGCTGGCGCCACAAACGCGGCCATCGCGGCAGGCACGCCCGAGCAGACGCGGCTGGCGCTGCAGGAGCGCCCGAGCAGATGCGGTTGGCGCGGCTGGCGTTGCAGGCACGCACGAGCAGATGCTCAAGCTAAGATCATCATTTCATTTAAGACGATACTTGCCAGGAGAACCACATGAACGCAATTGTTTCTGTAACACGCGATTGGGGCATCGGATGCGACGGAGATCTTCTCATCCCCAACAAGGCCGACATGAAGTATTTTGTTGAGCACACGCGCGGTTGCACGGTTGTCATGGGCAGAAAGACGCTGGAGAGCTTCCCTGGCGGACCGCTTAAAGGTCGCCGCAACATCGTCATCTCTAGAAACGCCGATTACCAGGTCGAAGGCGTAGAGGTTGTGTCGTCAGCTGAGGAAGCGCTTCGTTTAGTTAAGGATGAAGCTCCCGAGAAGGTCTGGCTTATTGGTGGAGCTTCGATTTACCGCGCCCTTCTCGACAAGTGCTCTTACGCGTACGTCACGAAGCACGACACCGTGGTTGACGCGGATACGTACTTCCCCAACCTGGACGAAGACCCTGCATGGGAGGTTTGTAACGAGGAAGACGGCGGTGTGACTCCGGAAGGCGTCGCTTTCAAGTTTGTTACCTACAAGCACGTCTAGCTAGTGTATTGATTAGTCATATAAGTTTTGTGTTGATTGATCAGACTGTTTCATTTGAACTTTAATTTGCTTTGTTATCAAGTCCTCTTTTACCTGCGGGAATGAGAGGACTTATCTTGTTTTGGCAGAACAGAAACGGAAGTCTGTCAAACTGCTGTCAAACTACTGAAAAATCCTGCTGTTATATTCGTTTCTCATTTTAAGGAGGAACGAATGGATATTGTTTTCTCGCATGAAACTGCACTACAAATCTGCGCGCAACTTAAGACGCGCGGAAATGAAGATGTTTTGTTGCAACGGACAACAAGGGATTTGCGCGCGACGTATTCGGCGTGTTCAACCGAGATATACGATGAAAAGCTTTGTTTTCTGAGGAAAACATATGGTATTGTCTTAGGGCAAACTACCCATGAGCTATTAAGAAACAATTCAAGAACAAGATTTTGCGATGAGCGAGTATCTCACCAGTTCAAATGTCTTTTGCCGGCAGGCTCCCTTATTGATCTGGGGCAGAATGTCTATTGTGTTGCGCCTCCCCTAGCTGTTTGCTTGCTCTCTAGGAATAAAAGTCCTCTTCATCAGATTGTGCTTGCGAATTTAATGATGGCTAGTTATGGACATCTCCCAAACGGTGACCTCTGTGAATTTAATACGCCGTTATTGAGTACGGACGAACTTATATCTCTATTGAATGCGCTTGAATCTTTTTCTCCTGGATTGCATGTCACACAACAGAATATGCGCTTTTTCTTTTCTGATGCAGCCTCTCCCATGGAAGTAAAGATGGCAATTAGATCTGCTCTCCCATATTGTGAAGGTGGTTTCAATCAAATGCCGATTGCGTTGAATAAATCGTATGTAATAAAAGACCAGATAAACTCGGAGTTACAAGCTAAGGAAAGAAGATTAGATTTACTTTTTGGCAAGATGACTAAGTCAAATTTGTCTGGATTAAATTTAGTGGCTATCGAATATAACGGTGCGTATCACGATGACTTCTACCAGCAAAGAAAAGATAATCAAAGAACTAATGAACTGAACTCGGTGAGTATTAAAGAGTACTTTGTAAATGCGGATATCTACAGGAATCAGCTGGCAATGCAAAATATGTTCCTGAGCATTAAAAAGGACTTGGGTGACAGCAATCTCTACCGGATAAGGCGGACGCTGTGCCAGTATTCTCATGAGCAATTCATTCTGATGAATAAACTTGATTCAATATACAGATTTATGAATGAACTAATATATAAAGTTTAACTATCCCTAAAATGCCCTATGTGACAACACAGCAAAGTCAGATAATCTGCAAAATTCGATGTTAATAGCACATCAAATGAAGATATTCTGCACTAAACACACATTTTTGACGCAATGTATAGCCTTTTTTGACAGATTATGTGACATAGATGTGTTTTGTGATTCTGGGGTCACGATTCCAATCAAAACAGCTCATCGACTAATCAGGCAATAAATTTAGTTAGCCAACAAAAGAGCCGGTTACCTGGGGTTTAGGTAACCGGCTCTTGCTTTGTGCTTTACGCACTCCGCGGTGGGCGCTCCGCAGTGGTGTCGCTACGCAGCGACGCGGCGCGCGGGTGCGAGGATTAGTCCTCGTAGAAACCTGGCTCGCGACCGTAGTAAGCATCCAGGTAGAGCTCGCGAATCTCGGAGACAAGTGGGTAGCGTGGGTTTGCGCCAGTGCACTGGTCATCGAATGCCTGCTCAGACATCTCGTCCAAAGTATCAAGGAAGTATTTCTCATCTACGCCGTAATCCTTGATGGTCTCCTTGACGCCGATGTATGCCTTGAGCTCCTCAATCTTCTTAACGAAGTTCTCAAAGACCTCACGGTCATCCTTACCGGTAACACCGCAGAAACGACCTGCCTCAGCATAACGTGCAAGAGTGTGTGGGTGATCGTACTGTGGGAAAGTACCCATCTTTGTTGGGCGCTCAGCTGCGTTGTAGCGCATAACGCGAGTAAGGATAACTGCGTTTGCCCAACCGTGTGGAATGTGGTGGAAAGCGCCCAGCTTGTGAGCCATGGAGTGGTTGACACCCAGGAATGCGTTAGCAAATGCAAGGCCGCCCAAGCAGGAAGCGTTTGCCATGTGGTCGCGTGCCTCGACATCGTTTGGATTGTCATAAGCACGTGGCAGGTACTCAAAGACCAGCTTCATACCACGAAGAGCCATACCGTCTGTGTAGTCAGATGCCATCATGGAGACAAATGCCTCGAGGCAGTGAGTAAGGACGTCGATACCAGAAGCAGAGGTCAGACCCTTAGGCTGGCTCATCATGTTGTCGGTATCAACAATTGCCATGTTAGGCAGCAACTCGTAGTCTGCAAGTGGGTACTTAACGCCGTTGTCAGCATCAGTGATGATGGCAAATGGAGTTACCTCGGAACCGGTACCAGAAGAGGTTGGGATTGCAACAAAGAATGCCTTGTTGCCCATCTTAGGATAGTTGTAGACACGCTTGCGGATATCCAAGAAGTCCGCTGCCATGTCCTCAAACTTCTCCTCTGGGTTCTCGTACATGGACCACATAATCTTACCTGCGTCCATAGCAGAACCACCGCCGATTGCGATGATGCAGTCCGGCTCGAAGGAGCGAATGCGAGCTACGCCCTCAAGAGCACACTGAAGGGTTGGATCTGGAGCAACATCCCAGAATGAAGAGTGAACAATGCCCAGGGAATCCAGGGTCTCCTCGATAGTCTTGGTGAAGCCACTCTTGTATAGGAACTGGTCTGTAACAATGAAGACGCGCTTCTTGTTATAGACCTCTTTGAGCTCACGGAGAGCAAGAGGCATGCAGCCCCTCTTGAAGTAGACCTTCTCAGGTACACGAAGCCAAAGCATATTCTCTTGCCTCTCTGCAACAGACTTGTAGTTAAGCAGGTGCTGTGGGCCAACGTTGCCGGAGACGGAGTTGCCGCCCCAGGTACCGCAGCCAAGGGTTAGGGATGGAGCCATCTTGAAGTTGTAGAGGTCTCCAATACCACCCTGAGAGGAAGGTGTATTGATCAGGATACGACAGGTCTTCATTGCCTCCTGGTGCTTAGCAATCTTCTCTTTCTCGTTAATGTTGACGTAAAGAGAGCTGGTGTGACCATAGCCACCGTCAGCAACAAGACGCTCAGCCTTAGCGATAGCCTCGTCAAAGGTCTTTGCGCGATACATGCCAAGAACTGGAGAAAGTTTCTCGTGAGCCATTTCCTCGGAAGGCTCAACAGAGGTTACCTCACCAATAAGAACCTTGGTCTTCTCTGGAACGTCGACGCCAGCGGTCTTTGCAATGAAGTGAGCAGACTTACCAACAATACCTGCGTTAACAGCACCATTGACAATGACAGTCTTACGGACAGCGTCAAGCTCTTTACCCTGAAGGAAGTAGCAGCCGCGAGCAGCAAACTCCTTCTTGACCTCATCGTAGACGCTATCAAGAACGGTTACGGACTGCTCGGAAGCGCAGATCATGCCGTTATCAAACGTCTTGGAGTGAATGATGGAGCTAACTGCAAGCTTGATGTCTGCAGTATCGTCGATAATAGCAGGAGTGTTACCAGGACCAACGCCCAGAGCTGGCTTACCAGAAGAGTAAGCTGCGTTAACCATACCTGGGCCACCGGTTGCCAGGATGATGTCAGCATTGCTCATGACTGCTGCAGTCATATCAATGGTAGGAGCTGGTACCCAGTCGATAATACCCTTGGGGCAGCCGGCCTTCTCGGCAGCATCGCGAACAATACGAGCGGCAGCAATGGTACACTCTTTAGCGCGTGGGTGTGGGGAAATGATAATGGCGTTTCTTGTCTTCAGAGCAAGAAGTGTCTTGAAAATTGCGGTAGAAGTTGGGTTAGTAGTTGGAATAACTGCAGCTACGATACCCATTGGCTCGGCTACAACTCGATAACCTGCAGCTGGATCATCCTCTACAACGCCACAGGTCTTCATGTCCTTGTACTTGTTGTAAATGTACTCTGCTGCGTAATGGTTCTTGATAACCTTGTCTTCCATTACACCCATGCCAGTTTCTTCAACTGCCATGCGAGCAAGAGGGATACGATTTTTCTCGGCCGCAAGAGCAGCTTCATAGAAAATCTTATCGACCTGCTCCTGAGTAAATGTTGCAAACTCTGCCTGTGCCTCACGCATCTCCTCGAGGCGCTTGAGCAAAGTATCAACATCCTCAATTTGAGTAGCCTTCTTTGCCATAAAATCCCCTTCTGTTTAGGAACATTAATTCAAATTATACCAAGGTCTGCTAAACAAGTGCTTACCGTTAACCGAGTCTCTCAAAATTTATAATCTGCGTTCTGGCGTCTTCATCCGTTGCTGTAAATCTATGCCATTCACCTGGCGATTCTTTCCACGTGTAATCCACGTACGGGCCAAATCCACCCACCAATTGCGACGTTGCGCGCGCAAAGCTTGGATCCGCTTTGAGGCCCGGATAGCGCACCGCCTCGACGCGCGGATGGCACGCCAGGTACGCGGCAACCACCTGCGCCGCGTCGCTCGCCGCGTGGCGAGAAACCCGTGCACTCGCCTGCTCTTCTGCTCCCGTGACAGCTACCGTCACGTCCTCTGTAGAGCTCGCCTTGGCTTCAACCGCCTCTGCTACCCACGGTATGCAGCACTTCCGCATGCACACGACAACAAATCCCGGCACCCGAGCGTCCGCGGCCACCGCAAGTTCTGCTCCCAAGCGACACGCAGGGCTCAACTCGGCGCCAATCGCGCGCACGTCCGCCACCAGCAACTCCCCTGCTGCAGCTCTGCCCTTGATGTCGCATACCTCAACAGGCACGCCAGCAAGCGGCTCCACAACGCTTGCTCCGCCCGCAATCAGTGTGGCGAGAAGTTCGTCTATATATGAAACAGGGACAAGCCGCGCACGGCCTGCCCCTGTCATTTTTACGTATTCAGCTACAACGTCGGTTGCGGTTTGTGTCACATCGCCTGCGGTTTGCGTGACGTCAACAGCTCCGCCGCTGTTCTCGCCAGCCGCAACATGTTGCGCTACGCCAACCGTAACCTGCACTTTGTTTGAAGCCTCTTTAACCAACGCGCTCAGCATTCTCTTTGACTACCTGAGCAATAAACTCATCAAGCTCTGCGGTATGAGTCTCGTTGGAACGGTCGCGGACAGAAATGTTTCCTGCCTCAACCTCCTGCTCACCAAGGATGAGCATGTAAGGAACACGGTCAAGGGAACGAGCCTCACGAATCTTATAGCCGATCTTCTCGTCACGGTCGTCAACCTTAACGCGAATACCAGCAGCTGCAAGTTTCTCGGCAACCTCATGAGCATAAGGACGAGACTTCTCTGAGACAGGAAGAATCTTGACCTGGCATGGGCTCAGCCAGACAGGGAACTTGCCTTCGTAGTTCTCGGTCAGAATGCCAATAAAGCGCTCGAAAGAACCAAAGCCAGCGCGGTGAATCATGATTGGCTGCTTCTTGGTACCGTCGGAGTCAATGTACTCAAGCTGGAAGTTGTGAGGCAGCTGGAAGTCAAGCTGGATGGTACCGCACTGCCAAGAACGGCCGAGGCAGTCGGTCAGATGGAAGTCAATCTTAGGACCGTAGAAAGCACCGTCGCCCTCGTTGACAACGTACTCAATGCCCATAGACTCAAGTGCATCACGCAGACCCTGCTCAGCGCGCTCCCAATCCTCATCAGAACCCATAGAATCCTCTGGGCGCGTAGAGAGCTCAACGCGGTATGGGAAGCCAAACTGTGCATAGTAAGCGGTAATGAGGTGAGATGCATCCGTGACCTGCTCAGTAATCTGATCAGGGCGGATAAAGAGGTGTGCGTCGTCCTGAGTAAACTCACGAACACGGAACAGGCCGTGCAGAGCACCCTTCATCTCGTAACGGTGATCAAGACCAGCCTCAGCCAGCTTCATAGGAAGATCCCTATAAGAACGTGGCTTGGACTTATAAATTAAGCAAGCACCAGGGCAGTTCATAGGCTTAATTGCAAAGTCCTCTTCATCTACCGTGGTGGTGTACATATTCTCTTTGTAGTGGTCCCAGTGACCAGAAGTCTCCCAAAGGGAACGCGAGAGGATCAGTGGAGTCTGAACCTCCTGATAACCAAAGCGAGCCTGCATCTCATGCCAGTAATCGGTCAGAGCGTTGCGCAGGGCCATGCCGTTTGGAAGCCAGAATGGAGAGCCTGGACCAAAGTCGGACATCATGAAGAGCTCCATCTCGCGACCAATCTTCCTGTGGTCGCGCTTCTCGGCCTCTTCAATCATCTTGAGGTACTGAGCAAGCTCCTCTTTGGAACCAAACGCAACACCATAAATTCTGGTGAGCATCTTGTTGTTCTTATCGGCCTTCCAATACGCACCAGAAATGCTGGTCAGCTTGAAGGCCTTAACACCCTTAGTGTAGAGCATGTGAGGGCCAACGCACATGTCAACGTATTCACCCTGCTTGTAGAAGGTGATGTGTGCGTCAGGAGCAAGATCGCCAATGTGCTCAACCTTGTAAGACTCGCCGCGCTCCTTCATATAGGCAATAGCCTCATCACGAGGAAGCTCAAACGTCTCAATCTTGAGGTTCTCTTTGACAATCTTCTTCATCTCATCTTCGATAGCTGGAAAATCGTCCTCGTTAACCTTAGTGTCTCCAAGATCAACGTCATAGTAAAAGCCATTTTCGGTTGCTGGACCATAGGCAAACTGTGCGTGTGGATATAGACGCTTCAAAGCCTGAGCAAGCAGGTGAGCTGCGTCGTGACGAATAACCTCAAGCTCTTCAGCTGCATCGTTAATCTCGCCAACATGGCCGTCGTTATATAAAACCTTCATGTAAAACCCCTCAGAGGTAGCTACTCATAGAAACAGGCACGGCGCCTACTCTGCTCACGTGGGAGCTTAGGAGCAGACGCCTACATAGTCTCTGTTGTAAAACACCAGATTGCCATCATAAAGAACAAAACCAAACGTTATTGAATGCGAGTGCGGCAGTAAGGGCAAACCTTCCAGTCTGCGTTCAGTGGACGATGGCATGTTGGGCAAACGTTTCTAACCTGCGTATTGCAGATTGGGCACACGATAAAATCGCGGTCAATTGGAGCGGAGCACTTAGGGCAGATGCCGTAGTGAGACAGCTGGTGCTCACGAAGGGCAATATCAAGGTCCTGCTCCTCGCGGTCAATGAGGTAGCTGCTTGGACGCAAAATAACGTATGCAAGCAGACCAACAACAGGAACAACAGAAATGACTGCCCACATCCACCAAGGCTCTGCGCCACGACGCTGAGCATCGCGAATAACGTAGATGATGGAAAGGATATAAAGCATTACGACGCAAATAACCATGAGGTAAATAACCATACGTACCTCAGGTGTAATAATCTGATCAAGAATCTCCTGCATCTGACAGCCCCTTCTGCTGGCTTTTTGTTCTCTCCTAAATCGTACGACAAACCGCCTCAAAAATGCGCGAAATGTCGCAGATAAATTTATTTTACCAAAGCATCACTAAATTGTGCAGCAACCTCGCCAGCAAGTGAAATTGTTCCACATGCCACAAAGCCCTTCTCGCGCAAGGCGTCCACTGCCTCGGGGACGCTTCTGTAGACCGCTACCACGTTGGCGCCGCAGGCTTTGTACAGCTCAGCAAGCTCTTCTGCATCCATGGCGCGATCGTTATCTGTCTGGGTTACCGCCACCTCAGGGAACTCTTTGGCGAGAAGTTCTGCGATGCCCTTAACGTCTTTATCTGCAAAAACTGCAGTCAAAAGCATAGGTCGATTGGCTACTTCTGGCTCAATTGAGCGGATAGCAGTTAAGAACGTCTCGATTGACTGAGGATTGTGAGCTGCGTCGATAAGCACCAAAGGCTTAGGTTGAAGCAGCTGGAACCTACCAGGTGTAGGGCACCTGGTTGTGGAGAAAAACGCTTTCTCCACATCAAGTGGACGACCGAGAAAATCCTCAGCCAAACAGGTTGCCAGAGCAATATTTGCTGCCTGATAGCTTGGTTTAAGTGCGGCAAGATCCTCGTAGGTTGCGCGAGGCGTGACAACTGTAAGCTCAAGCGGAAAACCGATGCTCTTAGGCTTTTTGGTAATGAAGAAATGTGCGTGAGGTAGCTCTGGATGGTCAGACGACTGACCAGCAGAAACCTCTCCCTCAACGTCTTCTGGCTTGTCAGCTACAAGAAGAGTTGGGACAACGCCCGCAGAAGCTGCTTGGGATAAAAATACGTCCTGCACGCTCTGAGGAGTTGTCGTTCCCACGCCAAGCACGCAGGTGCGACCAGGCTTGATAATGGCGGCCTTCTCGCCAGCAATAGCCTCGAGGGTATCGCCTAAGATGCGCGTGTGGTCCAGGCCAACACCTGTAATAGCAACGGAGGTGATGTTTTGAGCGGCGCTTGTTGCGTCCCACCTGCCGCCCATGCCGCACTCAAGCACGCAGACGTCAATCTCTGCCTCGGCAAAGACGACCAAGGCTGCAACTGTGAGCAGGTCAAACTCGGTGATGTCATAGGGACGCTCGCTTAGGGCAACTCGCTGAGCGTTGACGCGCTCCCCTGCCACCTGTGCTGCAGAAACGCCGTGAGCAAAGGCTTCCTCAGAAACAGGGGCGCCGTTGATCTCCATGCGCTCGGTATAGCTGATGAGTTCGGGAGACGTGTACAGAGCGGTCTTGAGACCCTCTCCCTTGAGCAGGGCTGCCGTATATCTAGAGGTAGACGTTTTACCGTTGGTACCTGCAATCTGGACGCTCTTAAAGCAGAGATCAGGGTTGCCCAGCTCTTTGAGCATGTCCTCCACGCTCTCCAGCAAGGGCTGAATGCCAAACTTTTTTGTATCGTGAAGCACCTTTAAAGACTGCTCGTAGCTCAGCTCAGGCACAGAAAAAGGAACAGAATAACTCATAGCGCACGTACCTCTTATAGACCAAGCAGACGCATAGCCTCTGCACGGGTTTTCTCGTTAGTTTTAAAAATGCCTCGAACTGCAGACGTAGTGGTCAAAGCGCCCGACGCCCTAATGCCGCGCATGCTCATGCAGGTGTGCTCGGCCTCCATAACCACCAAAACGCCCAAGGGATCAAGCTCTTCTACCATAGCGTCAGCAATCTGGCCCGTTAAGCGCTCTTGTACCTGCAGACGGCGAGAATACCCGCTGACGCAGCGAGCAATCTTGGAAAGGCCGGTAATGCGGCCATTCTGCGGGATATAGCAGACATGTGCCTTGCCCACAAAAGGCAAAATGTGATGCTCACAGGTAGACGAGAAAGGAATGTCGCGAACAATAACCATCTCTTTATTGCCCTCTTCATGGAACTGCTTACGCAGGTGAGCTGCAGGATCTTCCTGCATACCACCAAAGAGCTCCACACAAGCACGAGCAACACGGTCCGGTGTGTCAAGCAGACCTTCTCGCTCTGGATCTTCGCCAATAGCAAGCAAAAACTCAGTGACTGCGGCTTTTACGCGCTCTTGGTCAAGCTCTTTATAGTTATTCTCTGCTGCCACGGGGCAACCTACCTTTCATTCTTACGCAAGCGTTCTTTGAGCTGCAGCAACAACATGACGAGCAAGAATTGCTGTAGTTACGCTGCCTACACCGCCAGGAACGGGAGTATAAGCGCTCACCAGTGGTGCTACCTGCTCTGTATTGACGTCGCCAACAAGTATCTGAGCTGCTTCATCCCAGTTAATACCTACGTCAATGATAGTCTGACCAGCTCGTACACAGTCTGCTCCAATAAGATGCGCACGACCTGCAGCTACAACCACAACGTCTGCCTGCTTAAGCGTGGAAGCAAGGTCTTTGGTCTTGCTGTGGCACACCGTTACTGTAGCGTTTCTTGCACTTAAAAGCGCAGCAACTGGACGACCAATGACATTTGAGCGACCAACAACTGCAACAGGCGCTCCCCCAAGGGGTACCTGGTAAAAATCGAGAAGCGCAAGAACTGCCTCTGCAGTACAAGGTCCCAAAGCACCAGGAGTTCCACAAAGTGTTGCCAGCAGCATGGAATCAGTTGCGCAATCAACATCTTTTTCTGGTGCTAGATGCTGAAGCGCTTCATGCTCGTCAATTCCAGCAGGAAAAGGACGCATGGGCAGACAACCATGCACCAATGCGTCGGCAGAAACATGGTCAAACGTAGCATTTACCTGCTCTTGTGTGGCGTCTTCTGGAAGCTCAATGGTCTCAACTTCAAAGCCCACCTTCTCCGCACGCGTATATGCCGCACGCTCATAGGTAAGGTCGTCGCTTTTCTGTCCAATGCGAACAATAACCAGCTTAGGAGTCATACCTTGTGCACGGAGCTCTTGGACTTGAGCGGCAAGTTCTTCAGTTATCGCCTTGGCAACAGGAGCGCCACGAAGCTCCTGTGAAATAGTCTCTGAGCTCATGTTATACCTCCTGTCTCAGCTGTGCGCTTACTGCATCACTTACGGCATCAGCTCGTAATACATAGGTGTCCAAAAGTGCATCCGCCTCATCAAGCAGCGTTTGAGCGTACGCCGTATCATGCATAGAACGAGTGTTTACAAACAGCGTGTGAGAAGCTGCAATCAAAGCTCCACGTGCAAGAGCAGCGCCGCAACCCACATCAGACAAAAGCATACGGGAGCCCTTAATAAGCATCTCTTCAAGAAGCTCAATGGACTCGCATACTTTTCTCATAACCTTTAGTGGCGGCTGAGCTGCTTCTTTAAGAGCATCCTCAACAATTTCTGCACGTTTTGGATCATCCTTGGGCACGCTAAACGCACTTGAAACTAGCAAAAACTGACGAGAGTCCTCGTCCATCAACTCCATGAAGTCCTGACGGAGCGCGCTGGCTCGAGCAATATATTTTGCAAGATCATCTTCATGCTGAGCATAGGCAGGCTTTCCTTGTGCGTAGACACCGGCCATTGAAGCCAAGGATACTGCAAGCGCACCTACATAAGCGGCAGCACTACCGCCACCAGGAATAGGCTCTTTAGCAGCAAGATGCTGAGCATAAGCATCTGCGCTATACGTTGTAAACGCTACTTCTTCAGGTGAAGAGGGATAAGACATTAGAAAAGACCCACAATTCTTCCATCATCAAGAACATCAATGTGCTCTGCAGCAGGAACCTTTGGAAGTCCTGGCATGGTCATGATAGAGCCCGTAAGGCAGACCACAAAGCCAGCACCTGCAGAAACACGAACTTCTCGCACAGTAATCTTAAAGTTTTCTGGAGCACCCAATTTGGTCTGGTCATCAGTAAATGAGTACTGAGTTTTTGCCATACAAATAGGAAGCTCACCAAAGCCAAGCTCTTCAAGCTGCTGAAGCTGCTTAGCGGCACTTGGAGCAAATTCAACGCCATCGGCGTGGTAAATCTTAGTGGCAATGTCAGTAATCTTCTGCTTCAAAGACTCTTTGACATCGTATGCAAAGGTGAGTTTAGACTCAGTCTGACAGAGGCGCATGACCTCTTCTGCCAAAGCTTGACCACCTTTTCCGCCTTTTGCCCAAACCTCAGACAGTACTACATTTACGCCGCGCTTCTTGCACTCCTCCTCTACCAGAGCAAGCTCTTCAGCGGTATCGGTTGGGAATGCATTGATGGCAACAACAACAGGAAGTCCATAGACGGTCTGGATGTTGTCAACGTGACGAAGCAGATTAGGAATGCCTTCTTTAAGCGCCTCAACGTTTTGCTGATTAAGATCTGCCTTGGCAACGCCTCCGTTGTACTTAAGAGCACGAACGGTTGCCACCAAAACAACAGCCGATGGAGCAAGGCCAGTAGCTCTACATTTGATATCCAAGAACTTCTCGGCACCAAGGTCTGCACCAAAACCAGCCTCGGTAACAACGTAATCTGCAAGACGAAGAGCAGTCTTTGTTGCCTCAACGGTATTGCAGCCGTGAGCAATGTTGGCAAAAGGACCGCCGTGGACAAGAGCAGGTGTGTGCTCAAGTGTCTGAACAAGGTTAGGCTGAATAGCATCTTTGAGCAGTGCTGTCATAGCACCCTCTGCGTGGATATCACTGACGGTAACAGGCTTGCGGTCATAGGTGTAGGCAATAACCATTCTTCCCAGGCGCTCTTTAAGGTCTTTGATGCCGGAAGCAAGGCAGAATACAGCCATGACCTCAGAAGCAACCGTGATATCAAAGCCGTCTTGTCTTGGCATACCGTCTGCAATGCCGCCAAGACCGTCAACAACGTTTCTAAGCTGGCGATCATTCATATCAACGCAGCGCTTCCACACCACGCGGCGTGGATCAATGTTGAGGCTGTTTCCCTGCTTGATGTGATTATCCAGCATGGCTGCACAAAGGTTGTTCGCAGCACCAATAGCGTGGAAGTCTCCGGTAAAGTGAAGGTTGATGTCCTCCATAGGAACTACCTGGGCATATCCACCACCCGCAGCGCCACCCTTAACGCCAAAGACTGGACCCAAAGAAGGCTCTCTAAGGGCCAACATGGCAGACTGTCCCAGGCTGGTCAAAGCGTCTGCCAGGCCAACTGAGGTAGTAGTCTTTCCCTCGCCTGCTGGCGTTGGGTTAATGGCGGTTACCAGCACAAGCTTTCCGCGGAGAGGCTTGTCTTCCAGGGCACGTGCATCAAGCTTTGCCTTATAGCGACCATAAGGCTCAAGCAAATTCTCTGGAATACCTGCACGCTTTGCCACCTCAAAGATGGGAAGCATCTCGGATGATTGAGCAATCTCGATATCGGACTTAACCTCAGACATGTTGTTCCTAACTTAAAGTGGACTGCATGCACGTACTAAACACATGATGCGGCTGTTACACCGCATCAAGTTTTACCTATGAGAAGTCAGCAATCTGCTGCTCTAGCTGAGCAACAAGCGTAGTAAGTTCTTCTGCTCGCGCACGTTTCTTCTCGATAACTTCAGGCGCTGCCTTAGCAACAAAGCCCTCGTTAGCAAGGGTACGCTCCACACCAGAAAGTTCCTTCTGTGCAGACTCAAGGTCCTTCTGAAGACGCTTAGCCTCTGCAGTTAGGTCAACAAGCTCGCCCAGAACAACATACATCTCAAGGCCAGCGTCGGTGACAGAAACAGAACCAGCGGGCTTCTGAGGAGCCTCAGCAACCTCAAGCGAGCTTACACGGCCAACGTTCTGGATGAACGCTGCCTGCTCCTTTAGAGCTGCAACATCCTGTGCTGGAGCTTTGACCACAACAGCAAGGTCTGTCTTTGGAGACAGTCTATAACGAGCGCGAGAAGAACGAACAGCAGAAACAACAGTCTTAGCAAGCGAGAAGTTATGCTCAGCTGCCTCGTCAACAAAGTTTGAAAGTTTCTGTGGGTCTGGCCACTCAGAGATCATCAAGAACTCTGCGTCGTGACTCAGAAGACCGGATGCAGGAAGAGCATCCCAAACGCTCTCGGTAACAAATGGCATGGCAGGGTGCAAAAGCCTCATGCTGACGTCCAGGACAAAGACAAGGTTGCGCTGAACCTGCAGGCGCTGATCAGGAGTTCCATCCAGAAGGCGACCCTTGCAGAGCTCAATGTACCAGTCGCAGACATCATTCCAGAAGAAAGACTGAATGTTGCGGGCATACTCGCCAAAGCCATAGGTCTCAAGCTGCTCAGTTGTCTCTGCCACAACCTTAGCAAGGCGCGAGAACATCCATGCGTCTTCTGGCGTTTCTGCCTTTGGCATGCCGGCGGTGTAGCCGTCAAGGTTCATCTGAACAAAGCGGCTTGCATTCCAAATCTTAGTAACAAATGAACGTGCCTGATCAGTTCTTGGAGACTCAATAAGCTCACGAGTCTTCTTATCCAGAACAGCATCAAACTTAACGTCCTGGTTGTTGGTAATAAGCGTAAGCAGGTTGTAACGCATTGCGTCTGCACCATACTTAGCAATCAGATCCATAGGATCTACGCCGTTACCCTTTGACTTGGACATGCGGCTTCCGTCCTTAGCCAAAATGGTTGCGTAGATGTAGACATCATGGAATGGAATCTCTTTGGTGAAGTAGAGCGAGCTCATAATCATGCGAGCAACCCAAAGAGCAATGATGTCTCGAGCGGTTACCAGGACCTGCGTTGGGTGGTGACCCTCAAGCTGCTCTGGATGGTCTGGCCAACCCTGTGTAGCAAAGGTCCACAGCTGAGAAGAGAACCAGGTGTCCAAAACGTCCTCATCCTGGTGAACATGATGACCGCCACACTTTGGACAGACATCAGTGTCCTCCATAAGCGCATCCTGCCAGCCACAATCATCGCAGTAGAACACAGGGATGCGGTGTCCCCACCAAAGCTGCCTGGAGATATTCCAGTCGCGGAGATTTTCCATCCACGTGAGGTAGGTCTGAGTCCAGCGCTCTGGATGGAAGGTTACCTGACCGTCTTTGACTACCTGTGCTGCAGGCTCTTTGAGCTTATCGACAGCAACAAACCACTGCTCAGAGAGCCATGGCTCAAGCGTAGTGCCACAGCGGTAGCAGTGCATAACGGAGTGATCAAGGTCTTCAACGTAATCAAGCAGACCATGCTCTTCAAACCAAGCAACAATAGCCTCACGAGCCTGATCTCTATCAAGACCAGAGAACTCACCATAGCCGTCAACAACAACAGCATGCTCATCAAAGATGTTGATCTGCTCAAGATTGTGAGTCTGGCCCATAGCAAAGTCGTTAGGGTCATGAGCTGGGGTTACCTTAACAAAACCGGTACCAAAGCCTGCGTCAACATGCCAGTCAGAGAAGATTGGAATCTCTCTGTCAACAATTGGCAAGATAACAGTCTTTCCGACAAGATCAGCCTTTTCTGGATCTTGAGGAGAGACAGCTACGCCCGTATCACCCAGCATGGTTTCTGGACGAGTAGTAGCTACGGTAATGTACTCAACGCCATTAACAGGCTCTTTGAGCGGATAGCGCAGGTACCAAAGATGGCCCTTCTCGTCAGCGTATTCTGCCTCGTCATCAGAGATAGAAGTCTCGCAATGAGGGCACCAGTTTACGATGCGCTTACCGCGATAAATGAGCTGGTCATGATACCAGTCAACAAAGACCTTACGAACAGCCTGAGTGTACTCAGGAGACATAGTGAACTTCTCGTCATTAAAATCAATGGAGCAGCCCATGCGCTTGATCTGAGAAACAATGGTTCCGCCGTACTCGCGCGTCCAATCCCAGCAAGCCTCCAGGAACTTCTCGCGACCAATCTCAAGGCGAGAAATACCCTCTGACTTAAGCTTCTTATCAACCTTAGTCTGAGTTGCAATGCCTGCGTGGTCAGTTCCTAGAATCCAACGAGTTGAATAACCGCGCATGCGAGAATAACGAATGTAGGTGTCCTGGATGGTGTCATCCATGGCATGGCCCATGTGAAGGATGCCGGTAACGTTTGGTGGAGGGATAACTACGGTACGGTCTTCAGTTCCTTTGCTACGACCATAACAATCTGCCTTTATCCACTTTTCAATGAGCTCAGGTTCAGCTGCCTGAGGATCATAATTCTTGGGCATTTCTTCCACAGTAATCTTGCCTTTCATATGCTTTTAGCAGTATTCCTATTAACCATTTGAACAGTATAATGCATTAAAACAGATGTGGTTTAGGGGAATATAGTAATGTTCTTTTAATATTTCATATAAAAAATTACACTTTGTATAAAAAAGTAGTAGTATTGATTTGTCGCGACATTCAATTCAAAGTTTTAGCTGAAGGGAACTACAATGAATGTACCAGTAGCTGAGATTTCTTGGGAAATTGTCGATGTTACAGATCTAGATAGTGATTTGGCTGCGAGCATTTCTACAGTCGATGCCAACGGGTGGTGTGGAATTTTCTGCTCCGGCGCAGATATCAAAAATTAAAATACTTTTACATCTAAATTAGAATAATCTAATGGCATTAGCATTGTTCTCAATGCTAATGCCTAGGATTGACCTTTGGTGGCATACAATGCTTAAAGAAAATGCTTTTATACATATCTCAAATAGTACTCAAAGTGCAATTTTATTTGATACTTTTAACTGTAAGATTTACAAAATTCCGTATGAACTCGCTTTGAAAATTCAATCTGGTGACTATTCTGTAAATGAAGAATCATTAATTAATCATTATCTATCTGATTTAAATTATTCTGATTATCCACTCTCAACACCAAAAACATTAGACTCTCTTCGGTTGATTATTACAAATAAATGTAATTTTACCTGTAAGTATTGTTTTGCTCATGCAGAAAGCTATGATTTGCCAATTCATGAAATGACAAATAGTGTTATAGAACAGACTATTGATTATTTTTTTCATAAATACCAAAAAGTCTTACAAGTTAGTTTCTTCGGAGGGGAGCCTCTTTTAGCACTTAATAAAATAGAACACGCCTGTTCTTATATTCAAAAAAATTATCCATCAAAAATTCCAAACTACTCTCTTGTTACAAATGCGTCACTACTATTAAAACCAGCAATAAAACTTATCGATAGATACGATATTTCAGTAATAGCAAGTATTGATGGTCCAAAGGAAATAAACGACTCATACCGAATTCTTAGAAACGGTTCAGGTACGTATAGTATTGTTGATAAGAATATAAAAAAATTTTCTGAAAATCATACTATTGCTATTGAATCAACTTATTCTTCCCTCCATTTAGCTAAAGGAATCAGTAAATCTGATTTATTTAGCTATCTATCATCTCGTTATAATACGTCAAAAGTTATTGTTGCCGATCTTACTAATAATGATCCTTCAAAGCAATCTAATTTTGATGTTCCCTTAAGTGAAAATTTAAACTATTTCAAAAGTTTTTTTAATCTAGAAGAAAGACAATATAACGATGAAATAGTTTTTTTAATTCGTACCCTTATATCAGGTAAGAGTTACAGGTTATTTTGTGGTGCAGGATACAATAAATTTGCAGTAGATATGTTTGGAAATGTTTATCCATGTCATTTATTCCTTGATGAGCCAAAAAACATTCTTTTCAATGTAAGCAATTGTTCTAAACAGAATGACATTAGTTTATTTGATAAAAATAATGAGCGCTGTTCTCAGTGTTCTTTTAGAGCGTTCTGCTCAATTTGTACGCATGAGATAGAAAAGCAACCTAAATTATGTACTTATCAACAAAACAAGATTGAATTTTTTCTTCATTCAATGCTTGAGCTGTTTTTATCTAATCACAAAAAATACCGAGAAATTATTCAGGGAGCCTTACTTTACGGTGTAAAAAGCTCAAAATAAATTCTAAGAAGATAAATAAAATCTTAAGAGAGGTTTGACATGAAAAGCAATGTTAAAGAAATTCAAAATGACCTTAAACGGAGTCTGTTTTGGAGTAACAAAAAGTTATTATTTGGCTCTTTTTTCTTTACGACTTCTCTAGAACTAGTTACGGTATGTTCTCCCTATATAACTTCAATTCTCATGAATTCCGCTGTGTCAGGATCATTTAATGATTTTCTACAAGGCTGTCTATTTGCCGCCATATTAACAATCTCAGCAATTACAAATAAATTAGTGGTTCGTTATTTTGTTCCTAATTATCTCTATCATGCTGCTAACTCTTATCGCAACACCGCATTTAAATACATGCTGAAAAAAGGTATAAACTCGTTTGAAGCAAGTGGCAGTTCTGTTTATGTATCTGCACTTACTAATGATTTAAATACTATAGAGACTACATATCTTGAACAGATGTTTTCTTTGGTAAGCGATAGCATATCTTTCATTGTGGCCCTCATAATGCTCATGGTTCAAAGCATTCCATTAACTATGGTAGCTATTGCCGCTTCAATTCTTCCTCTAATCATTGGCGTAAAGCTAGGTGGAACACTCGGTAAAATTCAAAAAGAATCTTCTGCAAAAACTAGTCAATTCATTGCCCAAGTCACTGATCTAGTAAAAGGCTTTCCTTTGATAAAAGCTTACGGTGCAACAAAGGCTGCAGTGAGACTTTTTGAAGAAGACAATAAAGCTCTTGAAAAATCAAAAAGAGAAAGTAGAAAAACTACTCGATTCATTAATACTCTGAGTTGGAGTGCTTTCGGCTTATCTCAATGGGCTGTTTTGATTGCTGGTACATATCTTTGTATTTCAAATCAAGGAGTAACACCTGGTGTAATTCTTATGGCTACGTTACTTATGAATTACATTAGTCTCCCTTTACAAACAATTCCACCGGTACTCGCATCGCGTAAGGCTTCAAATGATTTGATTTTAAAATTTTCTGAGACTCTTGCTGACAATGAAGAAGAAGAGGGGCAACAGACATTAGATAAAGTTACAGAAGGAATAGTCATCAACAATCTTTCATTTGCTTACGAACAAAATAAAGCTGTGCTGAAAAATTTATCAATCAAACTTCTGCCTAATAAAAGTTATGCAATTGTTGGAATATCAGGATCTGGAAAATCTACTTTATTTAATCTGCTCATGGGTGGCAATTTAAGTTATCAAGGAAATATATTTTACGATAGCTTAGAGTTAAGAACTATTGATAAAAAGAGTCTCTATCAAAATGTTTCACTCGTACAACAAGAGAATTTCTTATTCAATGCATCCATTGAAGACAACATTACTATGTTCGAAAACCACTCAAAAGATGCTATTTTCCAAGCATGTGAAAAAGCTGGTCTTACAGATTTCATTAAACAAAATAAGCTGAGTTATCAATGTGGTGAAGCAGGTTCAAACCTTTCTGGTGGCGAACGTCAAAGAATTTGTATTGCTAGAAGTTTGTTAAAGGGTTCTAACGTTCTGTTTTTCGATGAAGCTACATCAGCGCTTGACCATTCAACTACTGACCAAATTATAAATTCAATAACAAATCTCAAAGGAACACTACGTCTAGTTATTACACACAACTTAGAGGAAGCTCAGCTGAAAAAATTTGACGAAATTATTGTAATGAAAGAAGGTAGTATTATCGAAATGGGTTCGTTTGAGGAACTTATGCAACAAAATCATTACTTTAAGGCCCTCTATACTCTTGAACAATAAATACTATCTGCAGATACATTTTATGAGGAGCTCTATGTCTGCCACAATTCCTGAAGCCACTGCTCGACTTGAACTTGTCCTGGGAAAAGAACGCCTTGGGCAGATTCAAAATTCCTGCGTCATGGTCTTAGGGCTTGGTGGCGTTGGTTCAAACTGTGTTCAGGCGCTGGCCAGAGGCGGTGTAGGCACCTTTGTGTTAGTGGATGCTGATGCAGTAGAAGCATCCAACCTTAACAGGCAGGCTATTGCCTATGTGAGCACCATTGGAAAAAGAAAAGTTGATGTCACCAAAGAGATGATTCTGGACATTAATCCAGACGCTCACGTGGTCACCCTTGATGCTTTTTTGCTTAAAGACAACGTTGACGAGCAGCTCTCTGCTCTTCCAAAAACAGATGTTGTAGTTGATGCTATCGACACCATTTCTGCCAAATTAGCTGTTGTTGCATGGTGTCAGAAAAACGATATCTACCTCATCTCCAGCATGGGTGGAGGCAATAAAATCCACCCAGAACTCCTGGAAATCACTACGCTTTCAAAAACGCATACTGATGCTCTTGCAAGGGTCATGAGAAAAGAGTCCAAGAAACGAGGCCTTGCCGACTTCCGCGTTCTCTACTCACCCGAGCCAGCGCGACCAGTTTTTGCACCAGAGGGCGCAACCGGAAAATCTGCCAAGCTAGGCACCATGTCCTACTACCCTCCTATTATGGGTCAGATGATTGCTTCCGACGTCATTTTGCATCTTTCAGGGCTTGACCATGAGTAACCTCACGTATTTTGATGCGCACGTTCATGCAAATCTTATAAACTCTCCGCTCAATGTGGCGAGAAGTTCTAATGATGCTGGGTTAGGTCTTTTTACCTGCGGCGTTACTCCCCACGACTACCTAGAGCTTGCTCCTCAGCTTACGCAAGATAACATCCGCGTGGGACTTGGAGCGCACCCCTGGTATATCTCTGATGGGCGTGTCACTGAAAAAGATATAGAGCTCCTGCTAGAGCTTATGGGAGAGACACCTTACCTTGGCGAGATTGGACTAGATTTTTCTTCTCGCTATTGTGTTGATGGACTACAGGAGCTGCAGGTTAAGGCATTTACGCAGATTTGCGCTCGCGCTGCAGAGCTATCACGTAACGGCCAACCTCGGGTGCTCTCGATGCACACCGTGAGAAGCGTTGATGCAGTGCTGGATATTCTTGAGCAGACAGGAGCTGCTCAGGCGTGTATTCCTATCATCCACTGGTTTAGCGGCAGCTCAGACGACCTCCAGAAGGCCATTAAGCTTGGCTGTTGGTTCTCTGTTGGTGAGCTGAGCCTAAAGACTAAACGCGGTCGTGAATACGCTAAGGTGTATCCAAAAGACAAGCTTCTTACCGAAACTGACCTTCCTTCCAGCAATCATACAGATATTGACTCGGCGGACATTGTGGACAGCCTGAAACGCGCGCTGAGCGGTCTGAGCGAGGCTCGTGGATACTCTGTGCAAACCGAAGTAATGACAAACGCAGCAGGCGTTTTTGGCGTCTAAGTGCTAAAGTCTTACGTATGAGAAGATTACGGAAAATACCTACACAACGCCTTGCAGGAACTGGCAGAGCGCAACTTTCTGGAGCAATGCTTGCAAGCTCATCCGATGAGCTGGGTCTTGCCCTTAATGACGTTGTGCTTGTTTTTGCCTGCAGCGATAACTTTGTACCGTATTTGTCTGTAGCAATTCAGTCCATCATTGAGAACGTCAATCCAGAGCGTCGTTACGATATCATCGTTTTGACTCGTGACCTCTCTCCTACCAGCATGATTACGCTTACTCGTCAGGCTCAGCTTGTTGATAACGTACATGTTGGCTTTTTGGATGTTGACGCTGCTCTTGGTGATATTGAGCTTCCTCACCATGGTCACTTTAGACCAGAAACTTACTACAGACTACTTGCTCCCTCGCTGCTTCCCAATGTCAATAAAGCCATCTATCTTGACTCTGACCTGGTAGTAAATGCCGATATTGCTGAACTCTACGATATTGATGTTACGGGCTATTTGGTAGGCGCTACACGCGACGCAGATACTATTGGCCAGATTGATGGCTATGACGCCACAGTTGGCCCCTACCTTAAAAATGAGCTGGGCATGGATGATCCTCACGATTATTTCCAGGCAGGCGTCATTTTAATGAACCTTGAAGAGATTAGAAAGCAGATTTCTCCTGAAGAGTTTCTGAAAGTTTCAACCATGCGTGCATGGCGCTGGCTTGATCAAGATGTCCTTAACAGGTTTGTAAACGGCCATTATCTTCGTATTAATATGAAATGGAATTACCTGGTAGACTGGCAATTCCTCCGTCGCAATCACATTGTTGCTCAGGCACCAAAAGACGTGCGAGAAGAATACGAAGAAGCCCGAAAGAATATCTGTATTGCGCATTTTGCAGGACCAGACAACAGGCCTTGGCTCTATCCAAACTCAGATCTTGCAGGCCTTTTCTGGTTCTATGCTCGTCGCTCCCCTTATCTTGAGGAGCTTCGTTCACAGCTTGAAGAGTCAAGACGTACGGTAAGAGGTCTTTCTCACCGCGTGCAAAGTGGTGTTCTTTTCCGCGGCTTGATGCCTTTGTTTGATACCGTCTTCCCACCAGGCACCAAAACCCGTACCCAACTTATTACGTCATACAACAAACTTGGTGGCGGCAACCTATAACGCAAAAGGAGGTCTTTCGACCTCCTTTTTTATTGCTATGCGAGTTATTTCTTTTTGCCCTTAATGATTTCTGGAGCATTATCTCCGCCAACGCTTTCTGGAGTAACCACAACCTTTGTGATATCCAAATCTGATGGCAGATCAAACATGGTCTCTTGCAACGTAGACTCACAGATTGCACGAAGACCACGAGCACCGGTGCCGCGAGCTAAAGCCTTCTTAGCAATCTCTCTAAGTGAATCCTCAGTAAACTCAAGGTCTACTCCCTCAAGCTCAAACATGCGCTTGTACTGCTTGGTAAGAGCATTCTTTGGATCTGTGAGAATGCTCATCAGATCTTCCTCACCAAGCTCACGGGTAGAAGTAATAACTGGAATACGTCCTAAAAGCTCTGGAATCATACCAAATTTGTGCAAGTCCTGAGGCATTACCTTTGCAATAAGCTCAGACTCACCTTCTTTGACATTCTTAGCAACGTCAGAGTTAAAGCCAATTCCCTTTTTACCAATACGGTCAGCAACAATCTTGTCCAGTCCAACAAAAGCGCCACCACAAATGAACAAGATATTGGTGGTATCAATGTGAATAAGCTCCTGTTGAGGGTGCTTACGACCACCTGTTGGAGGAACACTTGCAACGGTACCCTCAAGAATCTTCAGGAGTGCCTGCTGAACGCCTTCACCAGAAACATCACGAGTAATAGAGAGGTTCTCAGCTTTGCGAGCAATCTTATCAATCTCATCGATGTAGACAATACCTACCTGAGCACGCTCAACATCGCCATCGGCGGCAGTGATGAGCTTAAGCAGGATATTCTCGACATCTTCACCAACGTAACCAGCCTCAGTAAGGGTTGTTGCGTCAGCAATAGCAAACGGCACTTCAAGAAAACGAGCAAGCGTCTGAGCAAGCAGCGTTTTACCAGTACCAGTCGGACCTAACAGTAAGATGTTGGACTTTGCAATCTCAACGTCTTCCTGACCCTCCTGAGGATCATCGTTGCCTGAAAGAATACGACGATAGTGGTTATACACCGCAACCGACATAGCACGCTTAGCGTCTTCCTGACCCATTACGTACTGAGACAGCTCATCGTAAATCTCATGCGGAGTTGGCAAGTCTTTGATGACAGGTTCATCAGAGTGAGTCTCAATCTCTGACTCTTCATCAAAGCCAAGGGACTCATCAATCATATCTGAGCAGGTAGAGACACACTCATCGCAAATGCAGACGCCACCTGGGCCCTGAATAAGCTTATTTACCTGCGACCTACTCTTTCCGCAGAAAGAACAGTGCATCTCATCTAATCCGCCAAAAGGCGAGAAGTCCTGGTCTTTAGCCATAACTTAAACCCTCGATACAAGAACAATTATTGGTCGTTACGAGAAGAAATAACGCGGTCTACCAGACCGTAATCACAGGCCTCCTGTGCACGAAGATAATTATCGCGCTCGGTATCTGCATTGACCTTCTCGATAGGCTGTCCAGTATAATCCGAAAGCAACTCGTTGATGCGCTGGCGAATCCACTTTGTCTCATCTGCAACAATCTGGATATCAGTCTGCTGACCCTGAACACCGCTGGATGGCTGGTGAATCATAACCATAGAGTTAGGGAGCGCAAGACGCTTACCCTTTGCACCAGCTGCAAGAAGAACAGCGCCCATAGAAGCTGCCATACCAACGCAGATGGTAGACACGTCAGGCTTAATGAAGTTCATGGTATCAAGAATGCCCAGACCTGCATAAACGTCTCCACCAGGAGAGTCAATGTAGAGAGAAATATCCTTGTCTGGGTCCTGGCTCTCAAGGTGCAAAAGCTGCGCAATAACAAGATTTGCAGAATCGCGCGTTACCGGCTCACCCAAGAAAACAATACGATCGTTGAGCAGTCTAGAGTAGATGTCATAGCTACGCTCACCACGAGGAGTCTGCTCAATAACATACGGAATAGTTGGAATGTTTGTTGGATAATGCATAATCCTCCTTCAAAGGTCTTTCCTTAGAAACATACCCCGGGAAGCGTGTCTCTAACCCGGGGTATGAAAAATTCAAAGTAACTGCAACTTTTGGCGCAGTCTTTCTGGCGAGAAACCCAACCAGTTGCGGACTACTCAGCGTCCTTCTCTGCGTCCTCGTCCTTCTTAGCTGCCTTCTTCTTAGCAGTAGCCTTCTTAGCAGGCTTCTTCTCTGCCTTCTGCTCTTCCTTTGCAGCCTCAGCAATCTCGTCGACAACGGTGACGGTTGCGTTGTCGCGCAGCCAGTCAAGAGCCTTAGAGCGACGAATGGACTCGCGAATTGCAGGAAGACGGCCAGCCTTGCGCCACTCCTCAATTGCAGTCTCAACGTTAGGAACACCAGCGCGCTCAAACTCTGCGCGGATGTCATCCTCAGTTGCCTCAAGCTTGAGCTCTGCAGCCACTGCGTCAAGAGCCAGGGACTGACGTGCGCGCTCCTCAGCCTGAACACGAAGATCAGAGATGAAATCATCAGTCTTGATGCCGCGTGCAGCCAGGAACATATCAAGAGTCATGCCCTGCTGCTGAAGACCACTCAAGAACTCCTGAGCAATCTCGTTGAAGACCTCGTTCTTGTACTCCTCTGGAACCTCGTCAAGCTGAAGACGCTTGCCTACAGCCTCAACAACGCGGTCCTCTTTAAGAGTTGGAAGAGAATTCTTCTTGTCGGACTCAATCTCAGACTTAACAGCCTCACGGAGTTTCTCGACAGTGTCATAACCAAAGGTGTTCTTTGCAAGCTCGTCAGTCAGCTCTGGAGTGACGGACTTCTTGTGAGCAACAACCTTGACGTTGATATCGTAGTCGTGGGAGTGGACCTCATCGCCGTGAGTGTGGCTGTGAGTCCACTTGACCTCTTTCTCCTCACCTGGCTTCATGCCGATGAGTGCCTCCTCAAGCTCCTTTGGAGCCTGGGTGCCGTTAAGGGTAAGAACGCGGTCCTCGCCCTCCATGTGAGCAGCACCCTCAATGTTCTTGATGTCTACACCAATGGTGTCGCCCTCTTTAACAGCGCGCTTCTCCTTGGTGTTCTCAAACTTAGCCTGGTAAGAAAGAAGCTGCTTAATCTGGTGATCAACCTCAGCCTCAGTTGCCTCATTTGGAGGCATGTTAATTGCAGGAGCATCGTAAGAGTCGAGCTTAGCCTCAGGACGAACGTTGAAGACTACCTCATAGGAGTAATCCTGACCCTCAACAGGAAGGTCTGCATCCTGGTTGTAATCACCACGGCCAACAGGGACAAGGTCAAGCTCCTCAAGAAGCTGTGGCTCTGCTGCGCCGAGAAGATCGTTGGTTGCCTGAGCAAGGACTGCCTCGCGGCCAACAATGCCATCAATGACAGGACGAGGTGCGCGGCCCTTGCGGAAACCCTGGAAGGAATACTTGTTTGCAATGTCCTTGTAAGCCTGCTTAATGGCAGCGTCTACCTCTGCAGCAGGAACTGTAACCTTGACGGTGAGTTTCTCGTCAACTGGCTTATCTGCGGTAACGGTGATGTTCAACGTTCCTCCAGTGTCTCGTAAAAAATGCTGGCGTACCAGCTCTTAACCAAATATCTGCATGGTGCGGGCGGAGGGAATCGAACCCCCACGGACTTAGTCCACTAGAACCTAAATCTAGCGCGTCTGCCAGTTCCGCCACGCCCGCATATTTATGCAGCCTTGCAATAATAACAAACTTTTGCGCTCTTCACTAGGAGAACTTCGCATTCTAAACACTTCCCTCACGAAAAAAGACCGGTCTTTTTCAAGACCGGTCCAAGTTCAAGTAAAAAGCTCATCTTCCAAGCACGTTTTAGAGATCTTGTAGTGCAAAAGTCTCTGGCTCGCTCTTTCTTGCTGCTGCAAGTGCCTGGATAAGAGCGGTGGCTGCAGACATTGCGGTGACGCAGGTAATGCCCTGGCTGACAGCTTCTGCGCGCATCTTGGTGCCATCGCTATGAGCCTCGTGACCATGAGGTGTATTGATGATGAAGCTGACGGTCTTATCGCGCATAAGGTCAACAACGTTTGGATGACCATCGGAAATACGATTGACGGTGGTGCAGTCAATTCCAGCCGCACGCAGCGTCTTTGCGGTACCGCCCGTGGTGTAGATGCCATAGCCAAGGTTCTCCAGAGCCATAGCAACAGGAGCAATGGCGCGCTTATCGCGGTCGCACACACTGATGAAGACGGATCCCTGCTCAGGAAGCTTGTTCTCAACTGCCTCGCGAGTCTTTGCGTATGCTGCTGGGAAGGTGCGGGCAATGCCCATGACCTCGCCGGTAGACTTCATCTCTGGGCCAAGGATTGAGTCAGCACCAGGGAATCTAGACCAAGGCATGACCGCCTCTTTGACCGCGTAGTAATCGACGGTGCGATTTTCGTCTGGAAGCAGACCTTGTGCTCTGAGCTCACTGATCTTCTCGCCAGCCATGATACGAGATGCGTATTTGGCCAGGGAGACGCCTGTTGCCTTTGACGAGAAAGGCACGGTTCTAGAAGCACGAGGATTAAGCTCGATGACAAAGACATGCTCGTCGCGGACAGCGTACTGAATGTTCAGCAGACCTCGAATGCCGCAGGCAAGCGCCAGCTTTTTGGTAATAGCCCTAATCTGGTCAACAATCTTTTCAGAGAGCGAGAAGGGCGGCCAGCAGCAAGCGGAGTCGCCCGAGTGAATACCGCACTCCTCGATGTGCTCCAGGACGGAACCCACGTAGCACTCCTCGGTGTCACAAAGCGCGTCAACGTCCAGCTCAATGGCGTCCTCGAGGAAGGCATCCAGGTAGACAGGACGGTCTGGTGTGACGTGTGTAGCAGACTCCATGTAAGTGACCAGGTCGGAATCGTCGTAGACAATGGCCATGCCGCGACCACCAAGAACGTAGCTTGGGCGGACAATCAGCGGGTATCCAATGCGGCGTGCAGCGTCGCGAGCCTCGTCCATGGTAGAAGCAACTGCCGATGGTGGGCAGGCAATGTTCAAGCGGTCGAGAAGTGCTGCAAAGCGGTCGCGGTCCTCTGCCAGGTCAATTGCTTCTGGCTGAGTGCCCATGATAGGAACGCCGGCGTCCTTGAGGGCGCGTGCCAGCTTGATTGGCGTCTGGCCGCCAAGGGTGACAATGACGCCTTCTGGCTTCTCAACCTCAATGACATCCATGACGTCTTCAAAGGTCAGAGGCTGGAAATACAGACGGTCGGAGGTGTCGTAGTCTGTAGAGACGGTCTCTGGGTTGCAGTTGACCATGACGGTCTCATAGCCCTGCTCGCGAAGAGCGTAGGCAGCATGTACGCAGCAGTAGTCAAACTCAATGCCCTGGCCAATGCGGTTAGGACCTGCAGAGAGAATCATAACGCGTGGCTTATCTGCCTTGACGTACTCTGTGGCGTTGCCCTTCTCATAGGTGACGTAGTGGTACTGCGTGGTTGCGCCAAACTCGCCAGCGCAGGTATCAACTGTCTTGACCTGTGGGCGAACACCCAGCACTTCCCTCACAGCGCGAACAACGTCTGTCTTGGTGCCGGTAAGATGCGCAAGCTGCTCATCCGAGAAGCCCAGCTGCTTGGCAGCAAGCATGTTATCGGTGGTGAGACCGGAAAGTCCCAGCTCTTTGATGCGTTTCTCGGCGTTGATGATGCCTGCCATACGATGCAGGTACCATGGATCGATACCGGTCATATCGTGGATGCGCTCAACGCTCCAGTTTCTGCGCAGAGCCTCAGCAACGTAGAAAATACGCTCTGGTGTTGGCTTGCTGACCAGCTCATCAAAGTTCTTCTCGTCAAAGACATCGCGGCCGTCTGCGCCCAGACCAGCGCGGTCTTGCTCCAGGGAGCGAAGCGCCTTCTGCAGAGCCTCCTCAAAGGTTCTGCCCATAGCCATGGCCTCACCGACCGACTTCATACGGGTGGTCAGCACGCGGCTGGTGCCCTTGAACTTGACAAAGGCAAAGCGAGGAACCTTGACTACGCAGTAGTCGATAGAAGGCTCAAAGGCAGCAGGAGTTGCCTTAGTGATGTCGTTGGTAATCTCATCCAGCGTGTAACCAACAGAGAGCAGCGCAGCCATCTTTGCGATTGGGAAGCCGGTTGCCTTGGAAGCCAGCGCGGAAGAACGACTGACGCGAGGGTTCATCTCAATAACAATGACGCGGCCGTTTGTTGGGTTGACCGCAAACTGTACGTTGGAGCCGCCGCAGGCAACGCCTACACGCTCGAGAATGGCGATGGAGTAGTCGCGGAGGTTCTGAAGCTCTTCATCGGTAAGCGTCTGAGCTGGAGCAACGGTAATGGAGTCTCCTGTGTGGACGCCCATTGGATCGAGGTTCTCGATAGAGCAGACAACAATACCGTTACCTGCGGTATCGCGCATGACCTCCATCTCAATTTCTTTCCAGCCCTCAATGGACTCCTCTACCAGTACCTCGTGCTCTGGAGAAAGCAGAAGGCCCTGCTCAACAATCTCTACGAGCTCTTCTGGGGTGTGTGCAATGCCGCCACCTGCACCGCCAAGGGTGAAGCTTGGACGAATAACCACAGGATATCCCAGCTCAGCAACAATGCGCTGGGCGTCTTCCATGGAGTGAGCGATGTCTGCGCGAGCAACCTCCAGGCCAATGTCCTGGACTGCCTCGCTGAAGAGCTCACGGTCCTCACCGGTACGAATGGACTCCAGGTTGCAGCCGATGACCTCGATGTTGTACTTGTCAAGAACGCCTGCTTCACCAAGGCCAATAGTGCAGTTCAGAGCGGTTTGTCCGCCCATGTTTGGCAGAAGTGCGTCAGGGCGCTCGCGCTCAATGACGCGAGTTACGGACTCAACGGTGATTGGCTCAACGTAGGTTCTATCTGCAGTTTCTGGGTCAGTCATGATGGTTGCTGGGTTTGAGTTAACCAGAACAACCTCAAAGCCCTCTTTGCGAAGGGCACGGCATGCCTGAGTGCCGGAATAGTCAAACTCGCAAGCCTGACCAATAACAATTGGACCAGAGCCAATGACCAGAATTTTCTTAATATCAGTACGCTTTGGCATTAGAAGCGCCTCCCCTCACGAACGTCGATGGCAAGATAGTCAGACTGTCCCTCCATCAAACGTGCAAACGCCTTGAACAAGTAAGATGAATCGTGAGGTCCTGGGCTTGCCTCAGGGTGATACTGGACAGAAAATGCAGGGATGTCCAGGAACTGAATGCCCTCTGGAGTGCCGTCGTTAAGGTTGACGTGTGTGAGCCTGACGCGGCCAAACTCCTTTGTCTGGACAACAGGAGCAATGCGCCTTGCGGACCACTCGCAAAGGTTGTCAAAGTGCTCGGAGATTCCGCCGGACTCCTCTGCAATAAGCTTGCCCAGACTTGGGAAAACCAGACCATAGTTGTGGTTTTGAGCAGTAATCTCAACCTTGCCGGTTAGAAGATTCATGACTGGTTCGTTGCCGCCATGGTGTCCAAATTTGAGTTTCTCGATATCTGCACCTGCGACAATGGAGAGCATCTGGTTGCCCAGGCAGATACCAAAGACGGGAACCTTGCCTAGAACGCCGCGAGCGGCCTCCTGCGTAGCGTCAACCTGCTCTGGATCGCCAGGACCGTTGGAGAAGAAGATGCCGTCTGGGTTGTAGGCCAAGGCGTCCTCAGCAGGTGTGTTCCACGGTACAACCGTGACCTCGCAGCCGTTTGCTGCAAGACCCTGGAGAATGCCGTTCTTCTCGCCACAGTCGTACGCGACAACGTTGAAGCGCTTCTTAGACGTAGCGGAAACCACGTGAGGCGCGTCGACGGAGACGTCGGGGACAAAGTTGTGCTCGGAGATGCTGGGCGATGCCTGGACGCGCGCAAGCAGATGGGCGGGGTCCAGGTCCTCGGTGGAGATGGCTGCCTTCTGTGCGCCAAAATCGCGCAGGTGCATGGTCAGCGCACGAGTATCGATGCCCTCGATGGCAACGACGCCGTTTTCCTGCAGGAACTCTGGCAGACTCTGCTTGGATGTCCAGTTGCTTGGCTCGTAGCACATGTCGTGCACGACAAAGCCACGCAGGTGCAGGGTGTCTCGCTGCATGACCGCAGGATCGATGCCGTAGTTGCCTACCTGCGGATAGGTCAACGTGACAATCTGGCCGGCGTAACTTGGATCGGAGATAATCTCCTGGTAGCCGGTCATAGACGTGTTAAAAACAATCTCGCCGAAGGTCTCTCCGCTAGCACCACAGCACCTCCCCTCGAAGGTTGTTCCGTCTTCGAGAACAAGCAGCGCGCGAGGCTGCGAGGTGGCACTTGCCAGTGGATTCATATACTCTCCGATCTGCGTAGGAGCATGCCGAGCCATAAAAAAAGAGCACTCCTTGTGGAGGCTCAACAGCGAACATGCGCACTCAACGCTATGGGCCTTGCCGGTGTCTCGCACCGTCCTTAAAGGTTGGTAGTATTGTAACGCATAACCAATAAAGGAGATGGCATGTTTCCAGATTTTCTAGAGAATCCCTCAGATGTTGCTGCCCCACTTCTTCTGGGATGCACTCTGACAAGGACAATTACGCTTAATGGCGAGAAACACAAACTTGTTGCAAGAATTGTGGAGACCGAGGCGTACGACCAAGACGACCCTGCAAGCCATGCGTTTGGCGGGCCTAGCGATCGCAACGCAGCCATGTTTGGACCAGCAGGTCATCTGTACGTGTACGTTTCGTACGGTATGCATCACTGCTGCAATGTGGTGTGCGGACCTGAGGGTTTTGGCAGCGGATGTTTAGTGCGCGCCGTTGAGCCTCTTGAGGGCGTAGAGGTGATGCGCGAGCTCCGTGAGGCTGGACGCGCGGGTAAAGCACATACGGGACGTGCAGGTAAAGAGCAAGCGGAACGTGCGCGTAAGCACCCGCTCAAGCTGCGCGACCTTACCAATGGGCCAGGTAAGGTGTGCGCTGCACTTGGTATTGACAAGGAGCTCTACGGACATGATCTAAAAGTTGAGCCGCTTGTGCTGGACTTTGCTCCCCTGCTACCAGGAGAAACAATTGGGCGTTCACCTCGCGTAGGCATTAGCAAAAACATTGATGCTCCAAAGCGCTTTTTCATCGAAGGAAACGAGTTTGTTTCACGAGCGTAAAGTGTAGGTCGTCTCAAGAACGTAAAGAGTAGGGCGTTTCACGAGTGTAAAGCGCGAACAAAAAGGACCTTGGTCAACCAAGGTCCTTTTTGACAATTACGTTAAACCAACGATGCAATTTGCTCAATTAAGTGCTGCAACAACGGGTTTCTCGCCAAATGCGATGCAAACTAGCAAACACCCTGAGCCATCATTGCATTTGCAACCTTGAGGAAGCCGGCGATGTTTGCGCCAAAGACCAGGTTGCCAGGGTGGCCGTACGTTGCGGCAGCCTCTGAAGCAGCAGTGTAAATGCTCTCCATGATTCCATGAAGCTTGGAGTCTACCTCCTCAAACGTCCAAGAAAGGTGCTCGGCGTTCTGGGACATCTCAAGACCGGAAACTGCTACGCCGCCTGCATTTGCAGCCTTACCAGGTGCGAAGAAGACGCCATTCTCGATGAGGTAATTGGTTGCCTCAAGGGTGGTAGGCATGTTAGCACCCTCGACGACGTACTTGGCACCATTGGCAACAAGTTTCTGCACGTCAGCGAGCTCGAGCTCGTTTTGAGTTGCGCATGGCATGGCAATGTCGCACTTCTGGCTCCAAGGACGCTCACCTGGGAAGAAAGTTGCGGAAGGACGTGCGTCGGCGTACTCCTTGATGCGTGCGCGGCGGACCTCCTTGACGTCTTTCAGCAACTCAACGTCAATACCATTTGGGTCATAGACATAACCTGAGGAGTCGGAAACGGTTACCACGGTTGCTCCCAGCTGCTGTGCCTTCTGGGCAGCGTAGGTAGCAACGTTTCCGGAACCAGAGATGCAGACCGTTTTACCTGCGAGTGAATCGTTCTTCTCGGCAAGCATGTGTGTGAGGAAGTAAACCGCGCCGTAGCCGGTAGCCTCGGTGCGAGCAAGGGAGCCACCGAAGGACAGGCCTTTGCCGGTCAGGACGCCGGTCCACTCGTTGCGGAGGCGCTTGTACTGACCAAACATGTAGCCGATCTCACGTGCGCCGGTGCCGATGTCGCCAGCTGGGACGTCTGTATTTGGACCAATGTGGCGAGAAAGCTCGGTCATGAAGGACTGGCAGAACGCCATGATCTCGCGGTCGGACTTGCCCTTTGGATCGAAGTCAGAGCCGCCCTTGCCGCCGCCCATTGGAAGCGTGGTCAGCGAGTTCTTGAAGATCTGCTCGAAGCCGAGGAACTTCAGGATAGAAAGATTAACGGTAGGATGGAGACGGAGACCGCCCTTGTAAGGTCCAATTGCGGAGTTGAACTCAATGCGGTATCCGCGATTGACCTGGACGTTGCCGGCGTCGTCAATCCATGGGACGCGGAACATAACAGTGCGCTCAGGCTCGACAAGACGCTCAAGCAAAGCGGCTTTCTCGAACTCTGGATGTGCGTCAAGCGCAGGCTGGATGGTAGTAAGAACTTCTTTTGCAGCCTGGATAAACTCAGGTTGATCTGCGTAACGCTCTTCGAGCTGTGCAATTACCTTAGATGAGTAGCTCATAAAACCCCTTTCGAAGTGGTTACGAATAGCATAGTCATCCATTGTTTCGATTACATAACAAAATAGAAAAATCTGAGATACGAAAAATTAGTTCAAAAAGATTGCAATTTATTCTTGCTCTTGGGCGATTTGTCACCTATACTTTTCTCTCGGCTCGGGGTGTAGCGCAGCTTGGTAGCGCAACTGCTTTGGGAGCAGTGGGTCGCTGGTTCGAATCCAGTCACCCCGACCATTTTTTCTTTTTGCTTTACCCTTGCGGCGGTAGTTCAATTGGTAGAGCATCAGCCTTCCAAGCTGACTGTTGCGGGTTCGAGTCCCGTCCGCCGCTCCATAAAATTCCCTATTTTTCTTTCATCACTTCCCTGCTCTAAGCATCACTCTGCTCATTCCCTGCTCTAAGCACCATTCTGCTCATTTTTGCTGTGTGTTTGGCGAGCACGCTGATAACTTTTAAGCGCATTAGTGCCTTTTCCTGCGTCTCCTCTGTTTCCCAGACATTTTATAAGCAATTTTCCTATTTACTTGTCATCAGTCACTTTTGATTAATTTTCTTGAATATTCATGCAATTAAATTCATTTCCATGCATACGTAATTTTTGCCCTTAAAATTATGTGCCGAAAAAGGTAAAAACCCGTTTAGTTGGGGATGAAAACTTAAAATTGGCCGATTTATCCCCAACTAAGACGATTTTTTACCGCGCAAAAAACTTTTATCTGGGCAAACGTTGTATGCAGAAAAATGAAATCCCCAACTAAACGCATTTTTTACCACTTGCAAGATATGCTTGTCCTCAAACAGCGTCAATTGCACAGACTACGCAGGTCAGCGTACAGGTTAACGTGCAAGTCGGCGTCCAACTAAGCGTCCAACTAAGCCAGACTTCACACATCAAAAAAGAGGCTGTGCGAAGCACAGCCTCTTTAGCGCTTGTAATCTGTAATCCAATAACTAACGGCGAACCTTTACAGAATACGCAAGACCAGAAGCAATAATACCTGCAGCTGCAAGTGCGCTTGCAATGGACATTGCATCGCCGGTATCTGGCAGGTTAGACCTTTTCTTCTTAGGAGTCTTAGGCTTTGGCTCTGGGTTAGGATCTGGCGTTGGGGTTGGTGTAGGAGTAATTGGTTTATCAGCAGTAGTAACTTCCGCAGGAACAATAGTCTCATCTGCAGCATTAAACGTTGCAGGAGCTACGGTAAATGGAATCTGATTTGTATTGAGCTCATATCCCTCTGGAGATGCAGTCTCAACCAGATAATAATCGCCCGGCGTCAGATAGAACTTATCTCCATCCTGATAAATGCCCTTAGTTAGTAGGTCTGCAGTTGCCGCGGTATTCTGAACCAGTGCAGTTAGCTCTGTCTTTGTAAGAATATCGCCGGATGTGAAAGTACCATCAGCATCAGTAGTGATTCCCTCTTTGACCAATGTGCCGTCAGCCTTATAGAGACTATAAGTTGCACCGGCGACAGGCTTAGAAGCATCGTCTGAGTCAGTCTTCACAAGCTTTAAAGGAGACGGAACGGCACGATACGTGAGGTAATACTGCCTGGTGCGGTTTACAGAACCGTCTGCATTGAAACCAGGAGCCAAAACGGAATTATCGCGAGGACCAGAGTTATACGTGCCAATCGCAAGAGATGTTCCCTCTGGAACGTCAATATCATTTGCGATATAGACGTAAGAATCACCAGGTCCTGCAGCCTTGATCTCGTCGACTGACTTGCGAACAGTAGTCAGCAACATGTTGGTTGATGGATCGGTCTCAAATTTATTACCGCCAGCAACAGAGTCATCTGCAGTAACGCCAGCATACTCAGGCATATACACGACATGACCCTTTGTGTTGTAACGAGCAGACACCTGACGATCCTCAAACGCTGCAGAAGTTGTATACGTAGCAGCAAGATCATCAAGACCAAGAACGCTAACTGCGCCGTTACCATAAATAGGAAGACCAGCATTTCTTTGTGCAATAGGGTCACTAAGGCCAAGGCCGTTAAGCTGCCTATACGCAAGGTCATCGACATAGTGATACACAGCTGTTGCGGTATCAATAACTCGCGCAGGATAACGCTTGGTGTATGCGTGAGTGCCTCCCCAAGATTTCTTAATGCCACCCTGAATTCCCAGCTGATAAGACCTATCAGAGATGTTCAATGGCGCGGAGAACTCAATGTACTGACGAGCTGTAACTGGTGCAGTAAATACAGCAGCGGGCTCCTCATATGAATTACCACCCATGATGGACTGGCCATTTACCTTGACAGTGAACATCAAGTTAGTCTTTGGACCACCACCCGAAAGAGCACCTGTTGCATCCATTGGCTTGTACGTATCAACAGCAGCATGCGCCGAAACAGCCACCTTACGCAGACCATAGCCATTTGGATCGTTCTGTGGGAAGTTGATCAAATTCTCTGCATTACCGAGAAGGACGTAGTACGCACGAATTTCTCCGCCTTCAGCAATCATCTGCGCAACGGAATATTTAGTTGGATCCATGTCCAGCTTGAGCGCAGTGCCATCAGGCTTTACCCAGTAATAACGCGCGATAACACCTGTACGGTCCTCTCGCGGCTTGGCAGCCTGAGCATTAATCTCTGCCTGAATCTCAGCATCAGAGATAAAATCTGGGAATGGATTTGCTGAGGTATGTGTTCCGTCCAGCGGAGCACCATCCACATCTTCAGAATAAACTGTTGGGTCAGCAGCAAATGCCGTGCGTGGAAGGGCAAACGCCAGAATTGCGCCCACAAAAAGCATCCAAATTGCTAAAACCGTAAAGCGAGAAAACCAAGCGCTTCTTACGCTTCTAACAGAAGTACCGTTCATACATCCTTCTTTCAACGTGAAGGGTGAATATTTATGCATATACCATAGCTCATTTCATACATTCTCGTGCAGATGAGGACATATCAATTATCATTTTCGTACATTAAACCGCTAAAGGGACACATTCAAACGGCCTAGACTACTAGTCTAGGCCGCTCGTTTAGATTGCTTTAGTCCGCTGACTTAATTCACCGCTTTGAGTTACCCGTTTAGGCTGCCAGTTTAAGTTACTGATTTAACTCACTAGTTCATACTGCTTACATTACTTATCAGGGGTAAGATGCCAAATCTCATCGTTGTATTCAGCGATAGTTCTATCAGATGAGAATGTTCCTGCCATAGCAATATTGACAAGAGACTTCTGAAGCCACGTTCTCCTATCCTCATAGTCATTAAACACGCGCTCTTTTGTTGAAATGAATGCCTCCAAATCAAGAAGCGTCATAAACCAGTCTTTTGAGCACAAGTTTTTGTGAAGTCGCTCCAGGCGTTCCTTATTTCCAAGAGAAATAAACTCTGGGCTAATTAAGAAATCAACGAGTGGTTTAATCTGAGGTTTCTCATAAAACTCTTTTGCTTTATACCCTTTGCGCTCATAGAGGTCCACAACCTCATCGCTTGAAGCGCCAAACGTGTAGATATTCTCCTCGCCTACCAAGTCGGCAATTTCTACATTTGCACCATCAATAGTGCAAACTGTAATGGCGCCGTTAAGCATGAACTTCATGTTGGAAGTTCCAGAAGCCTCCTTAGAAGCTAACGAAATCTGCTCTGAGATATCCGCTGCTGGAATAACATGCTCAGCTGCAGTAACGTTGTAATTCTCGATCATTATCACCTGAAGATATGGTGAAACATCTGCATCGTTTGCAATCAAAGACGAGAGAACAAGAATTGCATGAATGATATCTTGAGCAGCCACGTATGCTGGTGCGGCCTTACCACCAAAAATGACAGTAATAGGATGCTTTGGTAGATGGCCAGACTTAATATCAAAATATTTCCAAATCAAATAGAGCAACAGCATTTGCTGACGCTTATATTCGTGGAAACGCTTCACCTGGACATCAATAATGGAGTCGGCATTAACTTTTGCATCTTGATTGTCCAGCAAAAATTTGACCATTCGATCTTTTGCTGCTTGCTTAATTTGCTGCAGCTGATTGAGAACCTCTTCGTTGTCTCGATACTCTAAAAGTCCCTCGAGATGAGCAGTTGTTCTCCAACTATCTCCTAATAACGTATCAAGATACTCTGCGAGCTCAGGATTACAGCCCATTAACCAGCGACGGAACGTAATTCCATTAGTCTTGTTTGAGAACTTTTCTGGGTACAAATCAAAGAATGGCTTGAGCTCTGTCTCTTCCAAAATCTTAGTATGGAGTGCCGCAACACCATTGATACTAAAGCCGTAATGAATGGCAAGGTTAGCCATGTGAACTTTCTTATCAATGATGACTTGTACGCTTGGATCAGCAACGGTACTGCGGATGCGCTGATCAAGCTTTTTGATAATCGAAGCAATCTTTGGAGAAACTTCCTCGATGAATTTAAGGGGCCATTTCTCAAGAGCCTCTGCCAAAATCGTATGATTTGTGTACGCGACCAGTGAAGAAACAATGTCTACAGACTCTTCAAACGAGATTTCGTATTTCTCGGTCAAGATACGAATAAGCTCTGGAATTACCATTGTTGGGTGCGTGTCGTTAATCTGAATCACAACATAGTCAGCAAGGTCGTGAATATTACTGCCGCGCTCAACCGCCTCTTTAACAATCAGCTGTGCAGCATTAGAAACCATAAAATATTGCTGATAAACACGAAGAAGCTGGCCATCTTCATCAGAATCATCGGGGTACAAAAAGAGCGTTAAATTCTTCTTTAATGCAGTCTTATCAAAATCAATAGCGTCATCAGAAACTAATGAGTCATCAATGCTTTGCAAGTCAAACAAGCGAAGTCTGTTTTTCTTTGTTCGGTCATATCCCAAAACGTCAATGGAATAGAGCTCAGACGTCACCGAGAAATCCCCAAATTCCACGGTAAATGACGTCTTCTCATCTTCAAGCCACCTGTCATCAGAAAGCCAAGCGTCTGGAACAGCGGTTTGCTGTCTGTCTGAAAACTTCTGATGGAAGAGGCCAAAATGATACTTAAGACCCACACCATCGCCTGGTAGACCAAGTGTGGACATAGAATCGATAAAGCAAGCTGCCAATCGACCAAGGCCACCGTTTCCAAGCGAAGGCTCAACTTCAAGCTCTTCAATATCTTCTAATGAATGGCCTGCCTTGGAGAGCTGCTCTTTTACCTCGTTATAAATTCCCAGATTAATGAGGTTATTTGAAAGCAGTTTTCCAATCAGAAACTCTGCAGAGATGTAGTAAAGCCTCTTCTTACCATTGTTTAATGGTAGAGCGTCTGACTTACTCTTAACCACCTGAAGCAGTAATTCAAAAACCTGACTGTCAGTAATTTCAGACAGTGGCTGACCAAATTGTTGAAGAGATAAGGTGTCTAAGTTCATTACTTCTCCTCTTTGTACACCCTGAAGTACATCTCAGTGATAGTTCTTAAGAAATCTTCTGTGTGACGCGTGATAGCCCCTTGCTTCATACGCCAACACCAGTTACCGCCAACAGTGGCCGGAATATTCATGCGTGCAGAATCATCTAAGCCGAGAAGATCTTGCATGGTGTGAATACAAGTGTCGCTCACAGAAGCTGCAATTCCACGCGAAAGCGCCTCACCAATTGGCTCATCTTTTGATCGATGCAGGTAGATATCTGCCTGCTCACGCTCTCTATCAGTAGCCTGTGTCTCGTACCAACCACGAGCCGTTGGATTGTCATGTGTTCCTACATATGCAATGGTATTTGCAGTGTAGTTGTGAGGAAGATCTCTTGAATCATGCTTTCCGTCAAATCCGTATTGCAAGATTTTCATTCCTGGGAAACCAGTTTTTTCTCGCATGACAATAAGTTCTGGTGTAATCAAACCCAGATCCTCTGCAATGATTGGAAGCTTTCCAAGCTGTTTCTCTAGCTCCTCAAACAGCTCCATATCTGGACCTTTAGTCCATTTGCCTTCTGTGGCATTTGCAGCTCCGTAAGGAATCTCCCAGTATGCCTCGAAGCCTCTAAAATGATCGATTCGAAGCACATCAAACATTTCAAGATTTGTTCGTACTCGCCAAACCCACCATGCATAGTGCGATTTTTTCATATACTCCCAGTTATAAATGGGGTTTCCCCAATATTGACCGGTAGAAGAAAATTGATCGGGAGGAGTACCCGCAACCGTAATAGGCCGTCCTGTTTCATCCGTTTTAAACAGTTCTGGCTGTGCCCACATCTCAACAGAATCGCGCGAGACATAAATGGGAAGGTCACCGATTATAAGTACTCCCCTTTTATTGGCATAAGACTTAACCTTTGCCCATTGAGTAAAGAAGAAATACTGAGTCATCTTGTGATACAAAACTGACTTTTGCAGTTTCTTAATCTCTTGTGCAGTTGTTTCATTTCTTTGCTGGTAATGTTTTGGCCACTCCCAGTAGGCCTTATGACCAAACTCTTCCTTCAAGGACATGAACTCCGCATAAGGATCAAGCCACTCTGCCTGATCGTGGCAGAAACTCTCAAAGTCAGCAGGCATATCCTGCACAAACCTATTAAAAGCACGATTAAGCAAGCGACGATGGTTCACAAAAAGCGCACCATAATCAATGCAAGTTTTGCTTGTCCCAAAAGAAATATCTTCAAAGTCATCTGACTTTAAATATCCAAGTTTTTCAAGATCTTTTAGATCAATATAGTAAGGACTTCCTGCTGCTGCAGAAAACGACTGGTAAGGAGAGTCGCCATAACTTGTAGTAGTAAGGGGTAAGACCTGCCAATACCTTTGTTTAGTTCTGACGAGAAAATCGATAAAATCGTAGGCTTCTTTACCAAACGTGCCAATCCCATATGAATTTGGAAGAGAAGAAACGGCCATAAGTACTCCGCTTGCTCGTCCCATAGTTGCCTCTTTCGCAAAAAGAGTACTGGCTTATCTCTTTCAAGATAAGCCAGTACAAAGCTTTAATACTTAACTAGATTATCTTGCGTGTTCTTATCAAAGAGATGAACGGCATTATCTTCAAATTTAAACCATACCTGATCGCCAATGTTGAGGTTTCGTTTTGCAAGTTCAGTTGCAGGAACGATAAGAACAAAGTTGCCGTCATCAGTATGAACATGAAGGTGAACTGTGGAACCCATAAGCTCGCTTACTTCAAGATTGCCCTTGAAAGCACCAATTTCATTTGGCTCAGTCAGATAAATCTGCTCTGGTCTAATGCCAACAATAACATCTGTTGCAGGTGCAGCTACCCAAGACTGTGCTAACAGATTGGCCATCTCAGGAGAAATATCAAATGACATGTTTTCTGTCTCTACATGGAACTCATTGTCCACACGGATAAGATGCGCATCAAAGAAATTCATTTGAGGCATGCCAATAAAACCAGCAACAAAGAGGTTTGCAGGCCTATTGAAAACTTCTTGAGGAGTTCCAATTTGCTGAACAAAGCCATCTTTCATAATGACAATACGATCGCCCAAGGTCATAGCTTCTGTTTGGTCGTGTGTAACATAGACAAAAGTTCCATTAACCTTTTGACGAAGCTTAATGATCTCTGTACGCATCTGATTTCTTAGCTTTGCATCAAGGTTTGAAAGTGGCTCGTCCATCAAGAAAACTTTTGGGTCACGGACAATTGCACGACCAATTGCAACACGCTGACGCTGACCACCAGAAAGCGCCTTTGGCTTACGATCAAGATATGGCGTAATGCCCAGTGTTTCTGCAGCTGCACGGACCTTCTCGTCAATGACTTGAGGATCAACCTTTTTAAGCTTAAGGGTAAACGCCATGTTGTCGTAGACGGTCATATTTGGATACAGCGCATAGCTTTGGAAGACCATTGCAATGTCACGGTCTTTTGGCGCAACGTCATTAACAAGCTTTCCGTCAATATAAAGCTCACCAGCAGAAATATCTTCTAGACCTGCAATCATACGCAGCGTAGTAGATTTTCCACAACCTGAAGGACCAACGAGGACTACAAACTCGTGCTCTTTAATAGTGAGATTGAAATCCTGAACAGCGACAACGCCCTCTTCAGTTACCTCAAGGTTGCTCTTTTTCTGCTCGGTTTTCTTACCAAAGAGAGACTTGCGCTTTTTCTCATTTGGATAAATCTTTTTTATATTCTTTAAAACGATTTCTGCCATGATAAAACCTTTCAGAAATGCCTATAGTCTGCTGCAATACATTGAGATTTAGCCTTTTACCGCGCCAGAAATGACACCATTGATGATGTAGCGCTGGCACAGCAAATACATAATGACAATGGGGATAATAACCATCATGATGCAGGCAAACATTGGACCCATCTCTACTTTTCCATATCCACCTCTAAAGTACTGAATCAAAATTGGAATAGTTTGGTATTTAGTCCTATCCAGTACAAGATATGGAAGCAAATAGTCATTCCAGACCCACATGGTTTCGAGAATACCAACAGAAATATACGTTGGCTTCATAATAGGCAAAACAACATGGAAGAACGTCTGAAGTGGGTTGCAACCATCAATAGTTGCAGCTTCTTCAATCTCAAGTGGAATGGTCTTAACAAATCCAGCAAACATAAATACTGCTAGACCAGCGCCAAAGCCCAAATAAATAAAGCAAATATTGAAAGGAGTATTAAATCCAAGCGTATTTGCCATATTGGACAGCGTAAACATAAGCATCTGGAAAGGCACTACCATCGAGAAAACAAACAGGTAGTACAAAATGTTGCTAATGCGATTTTTTACACGGACAATAAACCATGCACACATTGAGCAGCACACCAAAATCAGTGCAACAGATGTGATGGTAATTACTAGAGAATATCCAAAGGCTGCTAAGAAACCTTGCTTCTCTAAAGCGGCAATGTAGTTAACAAAACCTGCAGAGTTCTCTGATGTAACAAAATCAAATGCCGTAGATGTAGTAATAGTTGTTTCTTCCTTGAATGAATTCATCAAGATCATAACCATTGGATAAATCCATGCAAGAGAAAGAACGGTAAAGAATACAGCAAGAATTTTATTAATGATTTGATCGCGCTTCATTATTGCTGCACCTCCCTTGACCTGGTGGCTCTCAGCTGAATCATGACAATACAAATAACTAGAATGCAGAAAATAACAGCTTTAGCCTGGCCGATACCCATCCACTTTGCTCCCTGTCGAGCGTAGAAGGTATTGTAAATATTAAGAGCAAGCATTTCGGTTGCATGCTTAGGCTCACCTGCAGTAAGTGCCAGGTTCTGATCAAATAATTTAAAGCCATTTGTTACCGTCAAGAAAAGACAAATGGTAATAGTAGACATTAAGTTTGGAATTTTTACCTTCCAAAGTGTCTGCCAAGCATTTGCTCCATCAACTCGCGCTGCTTCAAGATAGTCACTTGGAATAGACTGCAGGCCGGCAATATAAATAATCATCATGTAACCAACCTGCTGCCAAAGGGTAAGGAAAATCATTCCCCAGAATCCAGCAATGCTATTAAGCGCAAGAAGCTGCTCGCCCACAATAGAGAGCACACAGTTAATCAAAATATTCCAGATGTAACCCAAAACAATGCCACCGATAAGGTTTGGCATAAAAAAGACAGTCCTAAATGAATTGGTGCCCTTAAGATTCTTGCGAGTTAAAGCGAGTGCAATTGCAAGCGCCAACACGTTAATAAGAACTGTTGAGACAAGCGCAAATAATGCGGTGTACCAAAAAGCATGAGCAAACTGTGGGTCAGAAAAAGCTGCTACATAGTTATCTAGACCAACTGGTTTAGCATCACTGATGGTAATAAATTTACAAAATGAAAGATAGAATCCCTGAACAAACGGGATCATAAAGCCAAACAAAAAAGAGAGCGCTGTGGGCAGAACAAATAATGGCCACCACCGCTTCAACATCTTAGCCATAGAGATACCCTCCAATAACAAGAGACGAGAAGAGAGATCTCTCTTCTCGTCTCTCACCAATCAAAGCATTACTAGAAGGGCTACTATGCGTTAGCCTCTTTTTCAGTCTTCCAACCATCAACGAATGCGGACTTAACAGCATCCCAGCCCTCTGTTCCTGCTGCATAGCCCTTAAGCGCACTGGAGAGGTTGTTCTTCCACTCCTGAGAAGGAATGTAAATGAAGTCCCAAGCCACGGGCTCATTGCCCTTCTTTGCATACTCAGCTGCAATGTTTGCAAGTGCATTCTTAGTTGCCTTTGCGTTCTTGAATGGAATGGTGAAGCCCATTTCCTCAGCAATTGCAGTGGTAGCAGTATCAGAAGTTACGCACCAATAGATAAAGTCAAGCGTTACCTTCTGGGAAGCGTCGTCTGCCTTGGAGCTTACGCACCAATAGTTCTCGCCGCCAGAGCACATACCCTGCTTCTCTTCACCCTTAACGCCGATGTAAATTGGAATCATACCAAGGGCATCGTCGCCAAGTTTCTTGATGTCATTGTATGCCCAGGTACCATTTTGGTAGAAGACTGCTTCACCGTTAACAAACTCTGCAACAGCGTCATCGCCAGTCTTGCCAGAAAGCTCAGTTGGACTGCATGTAGCGTTGTTGATATAGAGGTCAAAAATCTGCTTGTAGTTAGGAAGATAGGTTCCCTTGATTTCCTTAGCCTCTGGATCACCAGTATCCTTGAACTCATAGTACAAAGGAAGGTTTGCAAGGTGTGTGGTAAAGCGCCAGTCAGAACTGGAATCAAGGCCAGCGCTGGTGAATGCGCCCTTTACGCCAAGCTCTGCCTTGCGAGCCTGAATATCTTCAGCAATCTTCTTTAGGGAAGCAAAGTCCTTGATATCGTCTCCCTTATAACCTGCCTTCTCAAGCAGCTTCTTGTTGTAGATAATGCCGTAGTCTTCCTCTACGTAGTCAACACCGTAGACAACGCCATCCTCCTGAAGCTTAAGAGCATCATTAGTGAGCTCATCCAGGATCTTGGCACCCTTAAGGTCAATGCAGTAGTCCTTTACGCCAATAAGACCAGAAGGACCATTTGTCTGGAACAGTGTTGGTGCTACAGAAGCATCCTTGTTAATCTCAGACTGGAATGTCTGTGCATAAGTATCAGAAGCAGCAGTTACTACCTTTACAGGAACCTTAGTTTCCTCAGTATACTTAGCTGCAAGATCTTTCCACTGCTGATCAGACTCAGGCTTGAAGTTTAGAAAATAAACTGAGCCTTTTGCTGAATCAGAATCTCCCTGCTTTGAGGGGTTATTTCCGCCACAAGCAACAAGACCCAGTGAGCAAAGAGCTGACGCACTTAAGGTGACAAACTGCCTACGATTGATACCAGACATAAGACTCCTCCTTAGAGAGCGCTCCTAACCCTTTGCTAGGTTGACGTCTCTTCTCATGATTTTCATAAGCCATGCTTTGACACACTGTCAAAACAATTTTGCTTACGTCTACAAAGAAAAGTATATTTGTAGTATCAAGTTGTTTAAACAACTCACTTCCGAACGGTATGAAATTGTCGGTAAATGGTATGAAAGGAACCATTTTATGTTTGTTTCATTTTTATAAAGCTACTATCTAATCAAGGGTAGTTTGAACACGTAACTTTGAACTTCAGCAGCCTGTTAAGGAAATACTATGCCAAGTGCACGATTCGATACGATTTATCAGGATTTGAAAAATAAAATCTTAGACGGTACCTACGCCTATGAGTCTTTTTTACCCACCGAGATGGAGCTGACCAAAACATATTCTTGCTCAAGAAACACTGTTCGACGAGCACTTACTCTCCTATCGGATGAAGCGCTCCTTCAACCAATTCATGGCAGGGGCGTACGTGTCATATGGCAGAAAAAACCAAGTGAAGTTATTGGCTCACTAGAAGGACTTGAGTCCTTTCAAGAATATGCCCATAGAAATCATCTTATACCTGATACGGATGTCATTGTCTTTGAGCATGTACCATGCACAGATGACATTTCTCATCAAACTGGTTTTAGGGCGGGAGAAGAACTTATTCACATTGTTCGAATCCGCAAACTCAACGGATCTTCTCGCCAAATAGATAACGATTATCTCTTGGCATCCGCAGTGGGAAATTTAGGCAAAGACGATGCGGCAACCTCGATTTTTGCGTATTTAGAGAACACGCTTCACATGAAAATTCTAAAGAGCAAAAGAACCATCAGTGTTGAGCTGGCAACTGAAGAAGACCAGCAACATTTAGAGCTTGGAGATTTTAATTGCGTAGCGGTGGTAGAGAGTCATTCGTTTAACTCGAGAGGCGTTATGTTTGGCTTTACGCAAACTCGTAGCCACCCAGAAACGTTCTGCTATAAAGTTATTTCAAAGAGGTAGCCTGGCGTTAAATGTGCAGAATAAATTTCTTTTCTAATTTGTGGAAGACAGTGTAGCCAATAACTAGGGCAAGAACTGCAGAAACAAGGCAACCTAAAATGGTGCTTGTTGCAGGGAATTTCTGGAAAAGAAGACAGTCTCTAATAAATGTTACAAAGTGGAACATTGGATTAAAACGTTCGATCTGAAGCATCCAAGGCGACATGATGTTAACGGAGTAGAACAGAGGCGTACCATACATCCAGGCGGTGGTCACAACACTCCACAGGTGGATAACGTCTCTAAAGAAGACCGCAAGGGCCGAGAGAAGCATTGCGAGGCCAATGCAGAAACAGGTTAAAAGCAGCAAAGCCACAGGTGTGAGCAGGGCATAAATTGTGAGCGGGATGCGGAAGACAAGCATGACGATGCCAACAGCAATGAGCGAGAAAAGATAGTTTACAACCGCAAAAAGTACCTTCTGAACAGGGAATACAACGCGGTTGATGCGGACTTTTTTAAGCAGACTGGATGCATCAATAATTGAGCGCATTCCCATAGTAGTTGCATCGTTCATCAGCTGAAACGCCGTGTTACCAAGAATAAGATACAGAGGATAGTTCACAACATCCTCGGCACGGTTACCCAAAAAGGTAGAAAAGACAACTGCCATAACGGTCATCATCAAAAGTGGGTTCAAAACCGACCACACAACGCCCAGGATAGAACGACGATACTTAAGCTTGAAGTCTTTGCTTACCAGCTGACGCAAAATGAACTGATCGCGCTGGTGTGTTGGGTACCATGCATCTCGAGCAGAAACAGCTACAAGACTTGCACTTGCACCATTAGTATTAGCAGAAACTATGCTTGCATCCTGCGCATTATTGGTTTGTGTTGAAGACTCGCTCACGCACTATCCTTTTCTACCGATTTCTATATGGTTTATCCTAGCACAGACAGACAAAGCCGTTTAAACTTGAAACGTTGTTGAACTGTTTTCTCCACTATTTTGTTTGTACATGTGGTGACAAGACTATTTAGTAACAGCGCGCTCAACAGCAGCGCTTGTAGAAATGGTGCAAAATGTCTCAATCCCCTCTTGGACGCACGCTTATCATAGCTAATCCTGCTGCTCACAGTGGTAAAGGTGCTGCCGGTGCAGAGTTTGCTCGTCACTTTTTGACCAGCTATTCTGCTGCGACTGAAGGATATGAGCTTAAACTCACTACAGCCATGGGAGATGCTCGTGTTATGGCTGCAGAAGCTGCAGATTTTGATACGGTTGTCGCACTTGGCGGAGACGGTGTCATTCATGAAGTAGTCAACGGCCTCATGACCTTATCCCCAGAGGTTCGTCCAGCACTTGGCATTATTCCTATGGGTTCCGGAAACGATTATGCACGCACGCTTGGCATGAAGATCAACGATCCGGAAGGCGCTTTTGCACAGCTGGTTCGCGGCAAAGTTAAGCAGCTAGAGATTGGTCGCATCAACGACGTCTACTTCATGGAGACCATGTCGTTTGGACTTGATGCAGCTATTGCAGCCGATACCACAAAGCGTCGCGCAAATAACTCATCAACTGAGGGAGAAGCGCTCTTTTTAACCTCGGGCCTCAAGTTTATGGCTGCTGGTAGCAAGGGCTATCCCTGCACTGTCTCGTTTGATGGCGAGAAGAGCATTGATCTTCAGGCGCTTATCATGGCTTTCCAGATTGGTCCTACGTATGGCGGCGGCTTTAAGGTCTGTCCACACGCTTTACCAGATGATGGCCTGCTCACGGTCTGTTACAACACCAAGGTGCCCAACATTCCGCACCTGCTGGCTTTGTTTGGCCTGGCAAGGGCTGGTAAACACGTCAACTCCCGCATCATTGAGGAGCGTCACCTCAAGCAAGCAGTGGTAACTTTCCACGAGCCCGTTCCTGTTCAGGTTGACGGCGAAGAGCTCCCCTTTGCAGAAAAGTTTGTCATTGAAGTCATTCCTGCCGCGCTTTCTGTGATTGTTCCGTAGCGCACCACGTGGCTCACGGGTGATGACGAGCGCAACACGTCGTGTCATGTAGCGAGAAGATCGGTTTTCTCGCCATCGGTCTTCTCGTCAGCGGTCTTCTAGCGATCGCTTCTTCTCGCCAGAAGGTCTAACGTTAAAGAAACAGGGGCACCTGCCAGCGCAGATGCCCCTGAATTTGTATCGTGTAGGCTAAGACTTTACGACTAGAACTTAGCGAGCTTCACGCTCAAGCAGAGCCTTAACCTCAGCTGCGGTGTCAAGCTCCATGACGCGAGCAGTGAGCTCGTCTACCTCAGCCTTTGTCCAAGCAGCAATGGTCTTGCGGGTGCGCAGGACAGATGGTGCAGAAACGGAGAACTCGTCCAGACCAAAGGAAAGCAGGACTGGAATGAGCAGTGGATCTGCAGCTGCCTCACCACACATACCAACCATAATCTTCTCCTTATTGCCCTCGCCAATGAGGTACTTGAGGGAACGGAGGACGGATGGCTGGTAGACCTCGTAGAGGTAGGCAACGCGGTCATTGCCGCGGTCAGCGCACATGGTGTAACCAATAAGGTCGTTGGTACCAATGGAGAAGAAGTCGCACTCACGAGCCAGCTTGTCTGCAATCAGGGATGCAGATGGAGTCTCGATCATGGTACCGACCTCGATGTCCTTGTTGTAAGCTACGCCCTCAGCGTCAAGCTCACGCTTGCATTCCTCAACAAGAGCCTTTGCCTGGCGGACCTCATCGACGGTAGTAACAAGAGGAAGCATAATCTTAATGTCGCCAAATGCGGATGCGCGGAGAAGAGCGCGGAGCTGAACCTTGTACTGCTCAGCATTGTTGAGACAGTAACGGATAGCGCGGAAGCCCATGAATGGGTTCTCCTCAGCCTTCATGTTGAGGTAAGGAATCTCCTTATCGCCACCGACATCAAGCGTACGAATGATGACTGGCTTGTCCTTCATGCGAAGAGCAACCTTCTGGTAAGCAGCAAACTGCTCCTCCTCGCTTGGGAGCTCCTTAGCATCCATGAACAGGAACTCGGAGCGGAAAAGACCAATGCCCTCAGCGTCAGCGTCAACTGCGCCGTTAGCGTCATCTGGATTACCGATGTTAGCAACAAGCAGAACCTTGATACCGTCAGCAGATACGGTCTCCTTGCCGCGATAAGCCTCAAGAGCAGCCTTCTCTGCAGCATAAGCCTCAGCCTGAGCCTTGTACTCAGCAAGCTCAGCCTCGGATGGATCGACAACAACCTTGCCGTTAGTGCCGTCGACAACAATAGCGTTGCCAGTTGCAACCTCAGAAGTGATATTAGGAACAGAAAGAACTGCAGGAATCTCAAGAGCACGAGCAATGATTGCGGAGTGAGAAGTACGACCACCAGTCTCGGTAACAATACCTGCAACGTGGTCCTTATCGATGTCTGCAGTCATAGAAGGAGTCAGCTCATGGCAGACAATGACGGAGTTCTCTGGAAGTGTGGAGAGGTCAACAACCTCTTTACCAAGGAGGTCAGCGAGAAGACCGGTCTTGACGTCAGCAACGTCTGCTGCGCGCTCACGGAAGAGCTCATCCTCCATGCCAAGGAACATGTTGTAGTACATGTCGTAGGCGTCGCTTACAGCCTGCTCAACGCAGGTGCCGCCATCAATAGCACCGTTAACAGCCTCTTTGATACCCTCATCCTCAGCAAACTCAATGTGGGCACCCATAATAGCAGCGGCTTCCTCGCCCACTGTCTTGGTCATGCGCTCAATCTGTGCGTTAGTCTGTGCAATGAACTTAGTTACAGCCTCTGCGTAACGAGCCTTCTCTGCAGCAGTGTCCTCAACAGTGTGCGGAGTAAAAGTGAGGTCTGGATCTACGGCAACCTGAGCAATACCGATGCCGATTCCGTTGGATGCATTGACTCCCTCAAACATACTTGCTCCTATCATTGTCCGTTTAGCGGTGTATAACGTTCTGCAAGCCTATCCACACAGGACAATAGTCGCAGAAACAAACCTGTCTTTGTACAGAGTAACATTTTTTTGACCTGTTACGTTGTGAGTATCTTTAAATAAATTTCAATAAAAAACACTTGGCGAGAAAATCTTTCTTGCCAAGTGTTTGTACGTTCACGATAGTAAAGCCGCTCTGTTTACTCCACGCGGAAAGAGCACACCATCTGAGGGTCTCTCGCCAAAAGAACTATGCGTTCTAGCTGCGATTACTACTCAGAATCTGCAAGCCAAGAAGACTTAGCCTCGCGGCTCTCCTCTTTCTGGCGAGCAAGCTGAATCTCTTCTGCGATAGAAGCAGGCATTTCTCGGCCCATCTTCTTGTAAAGAGCGGTGACAACGCGATCAATGGTTGCGCGCTTTGCGATTCCTCGACTTGCTGCAGTTGCAGTACCACAAGCTGAAGCGTAAATAAGCGCGGTGTCGTAATCGTAGCCAGCAGTAGTCTTTGCAAGGAAGCCTGCGACCATGGAGTCACCAGCGCCAGTTGCGTTAACCAGGCGAATCTTAGCGGTTGGAACAATGTGCTCGGTTCCGTACTCGTCCAGAAGCAGAGAACCTGCACCACCACAAGAAACGATAACGTTGCGAGCGCCGCCATCCTGGAGCTTCTTTGCAAATGGAATGCACTCTTCTGGGGTCTCTGGATTGGCATCAAAGATACGGCCAACCTCGTGGTTGTTAGGCTTGATCAGGAATGGCTGAGCCTTGATAGCCTCCATAAGCAGCTGACCAGGGGCATCGACAACAAACTGGATGCCGCGACCTGCAAGCTGAGCCATAAGGCGAGTATAGATATCCTCTGGAAGTGAGCTTGGAATAGATCCCGTAAGAACCAGGGTGTCACCTGCGCCAACAACATCCATGCGCTCCAGCAGCTCATCAACCTTTTTCTCTGGAATGCGTGGGCCATTGCCGTTGACCATGGTCATAACAATGCCGTTAAGCTTGACATTAATACGAGTAAAGCCAGAATCCAGCTTGACAAAGTTACTTGGAATTCCCTGACGCTGCAGGTCACTGAGCAGGTATTCACCAGTAAAGCCACCAACAATACCCATGGCAACGGTGACTTTATCAAGCTCATTTAAGAGCGTGGAGACGTTAATACCATTACCGCCGCAGTGCAACTCTTCTGAGGAGGAGCGGTTAGTAAAGCCCATGTCCAATGTGTTTGGATGCATGACATAGTCAAGCGCGGGATTAAGCGTCATTGTGTAAATCACGGCGAGTCCTCCGAACTACAATAAAATCATGGAGACTTCAGTATGACGCAATCGCTCTCAACAAACAATTAGAAACTAGCGACTCACAAAAAATAAAAACCCCGACGCAAGCCGGGGTTTGAAATTCAAATGGTGGATCGTCAGGGGTTCGAACCCTGGACCTTGGGATTAAGAGTCCCCTGCTCTACCAGCTGAGCTAACGATCCAATTAACGTTTCGAATGGGGTGGGAAAAGGGGCTCGAACCCTCGACCTACGGAGCCACAGTCCGTCGCTCTGCCAACTGAGCTACTCCCACCATTTGGCCACCTCATGAAACGCAGCTAAATCATTATTACAGAATCAGAAAAAGATGCAAGCGAGAAACGCAGATTTTTCAAACTCTTTTTTGATTTTCTTTGAAATCAGCTGACCTGAGGGGTTTCTCGCCAAATCATAACCACCCGCATAGCGGGTGGTTTGCTCTTAGGGTATAACCCTAATTATACTTGCCCAGGACTCAAGTCCTTTGCCCTTCACTTCGTTCAGGTCACAATAGCAATGTAACACCGGCAGCCAGTTAAACTGGCTATCCAGCGAGGTTATTTATCGAAGGGATTTTCATATTCCTTCAAACTTAATTTATCCTGAGCTATATCGGCGTTTTCTTGTTCTCGAATATATTTTCTTATTGTCGCCTCATTAAGACCTACGGTTGATACATAGTAGCTGCGGCCCAAAACTTTCTATTACCATACTTGTATTTAAGATTTGCATGTCTGTCGAACATGAGCAGTGAGCTTTTACCTTTTAAGTAACCCATAAAACTTGAGACGCTTATCTTAGGTGGGATACTCACAAGCATGTGTATATGATCTGGCATGAGATGTCCTTCAAGAATTTCTACCCCTTTCCAGTCACAAAGCATCTTGAGTATTTCTCGAAGGTCTTCTCTGTATTTGTTATAAATGACTTTCCTTCTATACTTTGGTGTAAACACAATGTGGTATTTACATAACCATTTTGTGTGCGCAAGGCTATTGGCCTTATGTGCCATAGCTACTCCTTCCTTCTTGGCTATTAGTGACCTGAACAATCGCTATGCTAGAAGGAAGGATTTTAATTTGCAAAGCAAAAAGTATTCTCCACCCGCATAGCGGGTGGTTTTGTGTTTCGCGCGCTTCTCGCGCTCAACAGGCTAAAGCCTCGAATAAAAAGGCACCCGATTATGATGTGACCCCCAAAAGTTAGACTTTTTTAGCGTAGCAGTTTATATGGCTGCTA